>CAKSZX010000019.1 GCA_934526065.1 uncultured Oscillospiraceae bacterium | reverse complement strand
CATATATACTCTCCCTTACCACCTTATTATATCCAACCACTCTCTTATAATAACCCTTTTCCTAAAACATATTTGAAAACGCTCCAATCTGTACATCAAATTACTTTTCATCTTATCTTATCATTTTTCCCTTCTTGTTTCAACCATTTTTTATTTATTTTCCCTATAAATTACATTTTTTAAATTTAAACCTATTTTCTTGTCATTTTTTTCATAAATATATACTCTCAAAGTCTTTCTATTCCTGATTTTGTGGGCACATTAATATTGTTAGGAGAAAAACATGAAAAAATTATCTATTACCAAAATGGCAGATACCATTATCGCCAAGAGAAAAGAGCAGAAACTTACTCAGGCACAGCTTGCAGAAATGACCGGTATCAACAGGGGTATGATCAGCCGTTTAGAAAGCTGTGACTACACACCATCTATCGACCAGCTTCAATCTATTGCTGAAGTGCTTAACTTTGAAGTAGTTGATTTGTTCGAAAATGACAAAGCAGTATCCAACAAGCCTGTTGTTGATAAAAAATACAATATCACTGTTGCCGGTACCGGTTATGTAGGTCTTTCCATTGCTACTCTCCTTTCACAGCATAACCACGTAACAGCAGTCGATATCATTCCTGAAAAAGTAGACCTTATCAATAACAGAAAGTCTCCTATCCAGGACGATTATATTGAAATGTATCTCGCAGAAAAAGATCTTGACCTTACTGCTACACTTGATGGTGAAGAAGCATACAAAAATGCTGACTTTGTTGTCATTTCTGCACCGACCAACTATGACAGCAAGAAAAACTTCTTTGACTGTTCTGCTGTAAAAGCTGTTATTGAACTTGTATTAAAAGTGAATCCAAATGCAACTATGATTATTAAATCAACAATTCCAGTTGGATACACTGCATCTGTAAGAGAAAAATATAACACAAAGAACATCATCTTCAGCCCAGAATTCTTACGCGAATCAAAAGCACTTTACGATAACCTCTATCCATCAAGAATCATCGTATCCTGTGATGAGGAATCAAGAGAAAAGGCTGAAACATTTGCCAAACTTCTTCAGCAGGGTGCCATCAAAGAAAACATCGACACTCTTTTCATGGGATTCACAGAAGCAGAAGCCGTTAAACTTTTTGCCAACACTTATCTTGCACTTCGTGTATCTTACTTCAACGAACTTGATACATATGCAGAATCAAAAGGCTTAAATACACAGGAAATCATTAATGGTGTATGTCTTGACCCACGAATCGGTACTCACTACAACAACCCAAGCTTTGGATACGGCGGATATTGTTTACCAAAAGATACCAAGCAGCTTTTAGCGAACTTCAATGATGTACCACAGAATATGATTTCTGCCATCGTAGAAAGTAACCGCACAAGAAAAGACTTTATTGCTGACCAGGTACTGAATATGGCGGGTGCATATGAAGCAAACAGCTCCTGGGATCCGAGTAAAGAAGGCGAAAAAGTCATCGGTGTATTCCGCCTTACCATGAAGAGTAATTCCGATAACTTCCGTCAGTCTTCTATCCAGGGCGTTATGAAACGAATCAAGGCAAAAGGTGCCAAAGTAATCATCTATGAACCAACTTTAAAGAATGGCGAAACATTCTATGGTTCTGAAGTAGTAAATGACTTAAAGAAATTCAAAAAGAACAGCCAGGCGATCATTGCAAACCGCTACGATTCCTGTCTTGACGATGTAAAAGACAAAGTATACACAAGAGATATTTTCAAGAGAGATTAATAAAAAGTAGCAAG
>CAKSZX010000018.1 GCA_934526065.1 uncultured Oscillospiraceae bacterium | reverse complement strand
TAATTTTTTTGAAATATTATTCTGCAACCGACAGCGGTAAATTACAAATAGCCCGTAGGGGCGACCATTGGTCGCCTCTTTTCAAATTATTTAAACTGTTTTCCCTTATAAAACAGCAACCTAAACAAACCGCAAAGCCGGCTCTCTTTGGTAAAGAGAGCTGTCAGTGTCAGCTGACTGAGAGATTGTTTAAACAAATTTTCCAAATCTGTTTTCCGCTGTAAAATATAATCCCAAACATACAGCAAACTTGCCCTCCCTGTGCAAGGGAGGGTGTCGGCAAAGCCGACAGGAGGGTTGACAAAAACAATTTTCCTCTATAAATCAACACCCCAAACAAACCGCAAAACAGACTCTCTTTAGCAGAAGACCTGTCAGCGCAGCTGACTGAGAGATTGACTGAGCAAGCGCCATAAGCCCAATTTCCGCTAAAAGTCAGCAACTCTCACTTTACTAAGCCAATTCAAAAACACAAAAACACAAGCCCGGCAATGCCGAGCCTGTGTTCCCTAAAATTAAATTTATCTCAAAGAGAAGCCCCCTGAAATGCAACAATTATTAGAACATATATTAGCGCCGTTTTGTTACACGCAAAATGCAAATATCACAAATTGCCTTTATTAAGCATTTCGGTAAATTCCGCCCGGCTTCTTGGGGCAGAATAGTAATACCCTTGTATAACAAAACAACCTTGGGACTGCAAAAATTCTATCTGTGCTCTGTCTTCAACGCCCTCGGCAACTATAATCAAACCCAAATCTTTGGCTGTGCCGATAGTGTGCTTTAAAATTATCTCACCCTTAGGCGTACCTATCCGGTCAATAAGGCTTTTATCCAACTTTAACTCGGAGAAAGGCAACTCGCTTAAAGACATAAGTGAAGAATATCCTGTGCCAAAATCATCCATATAGATTAAAAAACCTGCCTTTGCAAAAGACACAACTGTTTCCGTCAATCGCTTACTTCCGGTAGATGCGGATTCCGTCAACTCAATAGGCACAAGTTTAATGGGAACCCCTGTTTTTTCGACAATATTCATATATGTTTCAAGAGTTCTGTGGCGGTAAACGCTGTTTCTGGAAAGGTTTACGGATATAGGCACAACTTTAAGACCTTTTTCCAGTCTGTCTTTCTGGTACATACAAACCTTTGTAAATATATGCTCATCAAGCCTGCCGATAAGTCCGTCTTGCTCAAACAACGGCACAAAATCACCGGGTATTATCATAGTTCCGTCTGCTTTTACCCAGCGGACAAGAGCTTCGGCAGATATAATTTCGCCTGTTCGACTGTCCACCTGGGGCTGAAAATAAGGGATAAATTCATTTGTCTTTATGGCAGTGTCAAAGTCATTTTCAAGTCTTTGGTTTTTAACAAGCTGATTGCCGATTTCATCGGTGTAATAGGCAAGCACATCATTATAATCGTTTTTTATGCTCGTTGCCGCCATTGTGGCACGGTCGCAAAGAATTGAAACCGACTGGTTTTTGTCGATATTTCTGTAAAAGCCGTATTTGATGTTTATATTTTGAATAGGGCCGTGATTGCTCCGTTTGTTTAAACAGGAATGGAAATCTTCCTTTGACGGCATTTTATCGGCTCTCAAAAGGAAGAAAAATTTATCTCCGTTTCTTGCCGCAACTGCGGTATTTAAATATGAGCGATAGGTTCTGCCAAGGTAAACCAAAACTTCGTTTCCCTTTTTCACACCGAAAAAGCTGTTTATTAACTTAAAGTCTCGCAAATCCGCAACTATAAGATTGTAAACCGTATTGGCATTTTGGGTTATAAGCTGTTCCGCATGGTGGTAAAAAGCCGGCATTGTGTAAAGGCCTGTAAGTGAGTCAAACTCCACAACCGAAAGGGTCGAAACGCTTTCTTTCAATTTGATAATGCTGTGTACTCTGCCCAAAACAACCTTTGGATTATAAGGTTTTCTTACAAAGTCCGAAGCCCCAAGGTCAAGGCATTTTTCCTCGTCCTCCGGGTGTTCGCTGCCGGTGGTAACAATAACCGGCACGCTGGACAGCAAGGCGTCGTTTTTTACTTTGCTTAAAAATTCAAAACCGTTGCAAACAGGCATATAAACATCAAGAAGAACTATTGAAAGATTGCGGTAGTTTTTCGACAAAATTTCAAGACCCTCTTTTCCGTCTTTCGCCTGTAAAACTTCGTACTCATCGCTTAAAATCGCCGCCATAATTTCACGGTTAAGCCGATTGTCCTCTACAACGAGAACTTTCCTCTTTTGATTTGCTATTTCCTCCTCGGTTTTAGTTGACTGTTCGGCGGTAAATTCTACCGGTGCGGCTTCGGCAACCTCCTTCGGTGCATACATTTCTTTATACGCAACCACAACGCAGTTTCTCTGCTTTTTGGCCTCATACATGGCACGGTCGGCCTCTTTCAAAGCCTCTTTGTCAAATTTGCCGCAGTAGTACCCGCCTATCGTTGCGGTTTCACGCAATCCGGGATAATCGCTTACTCTGATATTTGTAATAGATACACGAATTTCTTCCAGCTTTTTGTTAAGGTTTTCCGCTTTCATTCCCTGAAAGACAATAACAAATTCATCGCCGCCGTATCTGATAACCGCATCGCTTTTTCTTATGCAGTTTTTAATTGCATTGGCCGCCTGTAAAATAACACTGTCCCCGGCGTCGTGTCCGTAGGAATCGTTTATGTCCTTGAAATGGTCAAGATCCAGCATGGCAACTGCCGTAACATTCGGCAGGGCGTCTACCTTATTGTCATAAAAACGACGATTGAACACACCTGTCAGCGGGTCAATATATGCAGTGTCGGTAATGTCATTTAAAAAGTCAATAAGAGCAGGGTCATCCTTAAAACATTGTATATCTTTCTTGTCTATGGTGTTTACAAGTTCAATGACTTTGTCCTCTCCCCGAACATTGGCATAAACAGAGGTTATCATATAGATTTTATTATTGAAAAATTCAAACTTTTTCTTTTGACATTTGCCTTCCAAGGCTTTTTTAGAGGTGCAGTTTTCGCATCTTTTCTCCCTGTCCCAAATAGAAAAACAAGGTTCTTTTTTGCGTTGCAAATTGCCTTTTTCATCGGCATGGCACTGATGGATACAATCATCGTCCAGCACTCTCACAAGAGAGAAAACTTTTTTGTAATCAACAAGCGCCCTTTTGAAATCTTCTTTTGTGTTAAAAATCATTGTTATTCCTCGATTTCTTTTAACGCAACAAAATATGTCCTAAATAAATTATAAATACTTTGATGTGCAATCCAAGACGGCACCGAAATTATGCCGACTGTACTTGTTCACATTTTACACCGTGAAAGTTGAAAAATCAACATATTAGTACTGAATGTCAATAGATTTAAGGCGAATTATCGGCAGTCGGCATACGGCACCGCAAAGTGAAATCGTAAGCTTGCCGCAAGTTCCGATTATATACAAAGAATTATAAAATCCGCCGTAGCAGCAGTCACTTACAGCCATATAACAAATTATTTAGAGCAATTTTTCACTATAAATCAACAACCCAAACAAACCGTAAAACCGGCTCTCTTTGGTAAAGAGAGCTGTCAGCGTAGCTGACTGAGAGATTGACTGAGCAAATTGTTTGACTATATTTCCGCTATGAAATATCAAATCGAACAAACTACAAACCTGCCCTCCTTGAGCAAGGGAGGGTGGTGTGAGCGGTCAGCGAACACCGGGATGGTTGGTTGAAAATCTATAAACTCATAATTTTCAATAAAACAGGCTCTCTTTCCTGCACTTGTTTGGTTGTAAATCAGCATTTCAAACCGAACGAATAGCAAGGCTCTCTTTGGTAAAGAGAGCTGTCAGCGTAGCTGACTGAGAGATTGAAAAACATTTTGTTTACATACGATATTCGCTTGTAAGTTTGGCTGAAAATTCCCTTGCAAATCAGTTTATCTTATCAAGGTCAATCCCTCCGATTTTTCTTACGAAAAATCACCTCCCTTTACCAAAGGGCGGGCAGATTATAATAACAAGTGCAACAGTAAAAAATAGATTTCATATCGACCAAGGTGTAAAATAATGCTACCAACAAAAACAGACACGGAGGTCAATATGAAACC
>CAKSZX010000017.1 GCA_934526065.1 uncultured Oscillospiraceae bacterium | reverse complement strand
TTGATGTAAACAGGTTGTTTATGTGCAAACCTGCGGTTTGCATAGGCGTTCAATGAACGCCCCTACGATTTAACTTTATAATTACTGTTTATCACCGGCAAGGCGCTTAACTTTTTTGAAATATTATTCTGCAACCGACAGCGGTAAATCACAAATAGCCCGTAGGGGCGACCATCGGTCGCCTCATTTCAAACTATTTAAACTGTTTTTCCTCTGTAAATCAACAACCCAAACAAACCACAAACCCGGCTCTCTTTGGTAAAATTGTTTGGTTATAAATCAACATTTCAAACCGAACGAACAGCAAGGCTCTCTTTGGTAAAGAGAGCTGTCAGCGCAGCTGACTGAGAGATTGAAAATATTTTGTTTATATACGATATTCGGTTGTGAGTTTAGTTAAAAATTCGCTTGAAAATCAGATTATCATACCAAGGTCAATCCCTCCGATTTTTCTTGCGAAAAATCACCTCCCTTTACACAAGGGAGGCGACATTCCGCTATAAAACAACACCCCAAAAGCCTTTGTAACAGCTTTTGGGGTGGATTATTATAATAAAACTTATTCTTCTTATTCTTCTTATTCTTCCCTCTTTGGCCGGCCGTACCGGCTTAATTGTTCTTGGTAAAGTGGGTGGTTTTCCATAGGCGCAACGCCGGTGGCGTAAATTCTCACCCCATCGGAGGAATAAACACATTCAAATGTTTGGCTAATCACATCTTCACTGCCCGGGAACTGCCGAGAAAACACCAGGTGTGTTATGCCGGTTTCCCGGCAGAGATACTGCAAAGTCCGCCCGTCGGTATCTTCGGCGAAAAGCCGATTGTCGATATTTCTCCTTTGCTCAACCACATAATACGGCACACCCATATTTGTAAGTGCATAAGCCCAGCCTTCCATATAACTCTGTCTTGAAGAAAAGGCGGTGTAAATATTTGAAATGCCGTCTCCCTTTGCCGGAGAGGTATCAATCCTGTTTGTGGCAAAAAGGATATTATCATCGGTATTTTCTTTTAAATATTCCATGGCCTTTTGGTCATCTGCCTTAATAACCGCAGAATATGGATATTTTTCTATAATTCCCAGGTTTCTTGCCAAAAATCTTGCCCCGGAACCTACAAAGTTAAGATACATAAAGCACTGGGTTACAACCCGAATGGCGGCAAAAATACCTGCGGCGGTTTTTAAGGGCTTTTTATTTAAAACAAGCCGGGCGTTTTCCACCGACGCCAAGTGCAAAAAGAATATTGCCCCAAAGAAGAAGTAAACCTGTGAAAAGGCGTAGTGTTCAAACAGGAAAAAGGCCAAAATTCCCCCCGCTATCTGGCTGTTTACCCACAGTTGTTTACCGCTTAATTTAAACAGATTAGGCAGATAATTTTTTACAACCCCGACAGCGTATGTAAACCCCTGCAAAGGCAAAGCGGCAAACACCGTTATTACCGCCACCGCAAAACAGCCTGCTCGCCAAAGGGTGATTTTACCCCCATAATACAGGTTGCCCAGCCGATTGCCGAAAATTGTGCGCTCCGCAGTGGCGGAAAGTGAAAACATCATACTTGTCCCTGCACCGGAGGAGAAGAAAAATTTGTATATCACAAGGAAAATTCCCCCTAAAACCCCGGCAAAAATCAAGCCTTTAAAGTTTGCCTGCTTTTGAACAAACTTCCAAACAACAGATATGACAACGCCGATTACCGCAACGGCGGCTATCGGCCCCTTTGCAAAGCACAGCATAAAAAACGACGCCACCCAAAGGAAGTATTCAAATAAGCTTACCTTGAAATCTTTATCGGAAATATCGCTGAATATCCCCCCGAATATACTTAAAAATATAACTGCCGTTGCCTGTGAATTTATATTTGTTATGATATGCAGGGCGTTGTCGTTAAAAAATACGCTTCTGCCTGTTGTAAAACAGGTCCACATACCCCGGCAGCCGAAAACAAACATTGAAAATGTAAAAATCAATGCTTTTTTATCCTCATTCAAATACTTCTTGCCGAATATGTAAAGGCACTCCACAACCCGATACAAAGTGTAGGGGGCAATGTAAAATGCGATTATGTTATAAGCGGAAATTCCGCTTACCAGGCTTAAAGCACCCCGGAACATCTCGGTTAAGTAATGATAGTGGAGCTGCACCCCGGAATAGCGTATGTCCTCCGGCAAAAACCTTATTGTAAATGAGTTTGCATTGCCCACATTCCAAAGAAGATCTTGGTTTATAAGGGTGTCCCCCACATTTTCCGGCAGTGCGCTTTTTATAACCGTTGTAAATGTAAACAAGAGCAAGAGAGCCAAAAACAACAAAAATTTAAGATTTTTCCCATAGGGTTCGGCTTTGTTCTTATCTTTTTCGTTTTTCGTATACAACAGGCAATAAATAATGGAAATAACCGGCGGCACAAAGAAAAGCAGGGGTTTAACCTGCAGCCTCATGGCAAAGCAGTACAAAACCAAAAACAGACCCATACCCGCCAACAAATCAAGGGCGAAGTCCATTTCCTTTACTTTTTCCTTTGTTTTGAGCAATAAATTGCAAAATCTGCCGGGCAAATACACAAAAATCTGCACAAAGAAACAAAAGCGGCACATCTCCCACAGAGAACCGCCGCCGTACACGGTTAAAATGCCGTACAGCAAAAACACGGCCGTAGCGGTTATATGTTTACTCTTTTTTGCAAAGAGTTCGGATTTTTGTAAAAATGTATCCACAAAAACTCTCCTTTAAATCGTATTTATAGATGTAAGTATATCATTATATAAGGAAAATTACAACGAAAGACCGGGAAAATTATCCCTTGGGGAAAGAAAAGGGATTTTTGCCCTTTTTTAAAGAAAAAGACGGGATTTTTTTAAAATTTTGCTCGGTTTTCGCTCAGTTAAGTACAAAATGGGGATTTTTCGTTAATTTTTCGGTACATATTGATTATTTTGCCCCTAAATGATATGATGATACCAATAAAAACGAAAGGATTTTCTATTATGTCCCAATTTGTATGCAACAGAAATTCCCGGATTGTCGAGACAACCGGGGGTAAAATTCAAGGCTATTTTTACAATGATGTTTTCAATTTTAAAGGGGCGCCTTACCGGGTGGCGGAAAGATTTCACTCACCGAAGCCGGTGACTTATACGGAGGAGGTTTTTGACGCCACAAACTACGGCGCCGTATGCCCTGTTTTAAGTGTGCCGAAGCCTACCACAGAGCTGAAAATCCCCCACAGACTTTGGGTTGAAAACGAGGATTGCCTAAATTTAAACATTTGGACACCTGCCCTTGACGGCAAAAAACGCCCTGTTTTGGTTTGGCTCCACGGCGGCGGTTTGCGAGACGGTTCCTCAATCGAACAGCTTGCCTATGAGGGCTACAACGCCGCCAAAAAAGGCGATATTGTGGTTGTAAGCGTAAACCACAGGCTGAATGTGTTGGGTTACTTTGACCTTTCCGCCTTTGGCCGGGAGTATGAAAATTCCGGCAACAACGGCACGGCGGACACCTTGGCCGCCCTGAAATGGGTAAATGAAAATATAGAAAAATTCGGCGGCGACCGGGGAAATATCACAATAATGGGCCAGTCCGGCGGCGGTGTTAAAACAACCGCATTGCTCCAATGCCCGGAGGCCGACGGTTTATATCACAAAGTGATAAATATGTCCGGTGTTGTAGAGGGGTTAATCGCCGACGCCGATGAAAGCGGCAGGGACTTTGCCCTGCGGGTTATGAAGTATGCCGATGTAAAAGATGTTAAAGAGCTTGAAAAAGTTCGGCTTTCTGTTCTTCAAAAGGCGTATCTTTCTGCGGAAAAAGATTTTAAAGTTCGGGGCAGATATACCGGCTGTTGCCTTTTCCCAAACAGCCACTATACAGGCGCCCCGGCAAAAAACGGTTTCAGGAAAGAAACCGCCAATATTCCGGCCATATACGGCAGTGTTTTCGGTGAATTTTTGGGATTTGCAGACCCGAAATTTGACAAAGAAGAAATGAGCATTGCCCAGGGCGAAAATGAAGTAAAAAAGGTTTACGGCCAAAAGGCAGATGAGATTATAGGGCTGTTTAAGGCCGCTTACCCGGAGAGAAACCCTGTTGACATTTTAAATTTGGACACCACATTCCGCCCGGGGGATATTGAGTATGCCAAACTGCGCTCAAAATTGAACGGCAGTACCTACGCTTATATTCTCAATGAAGATTTTGATGTTAAGGGCAAGTGCGTGCCATGGCATTGTTCGGACATTCCTTACTTCTTCGCCAACTGTGAACTTTTACCGGCTTATCAAAGAGATATTGACAAAAAGATTGAAGATGAAATTTTTCGGCGATTTATGGCCTTTATGCGCACCGGCAACCCAAACACGGAAACTTACGGCGGCTGGCTGCCCTGCAACGGAGAGGAAGAAAACACCGCTTTGTTTGGCGGAAATACAAAGTTTGTTAAAAACCACGACCACAAATTGATTTCAAAACTTATTGAATTGCAATCAAAGGAGTAAGAATGGAAATTTCTGTTAAAAAGTTTGAGGAACTTACAAAAAGGGAACTTTACGAGGTGTTAAAAGCCCGCTGCCGGGTTTTTGTTGTGGAGCAGACTTGCCCCTACCTTGACCCGGACGGGGCCGATTACGAGGCTTATCACCTTTTGGCACAGGAAAATGGGGAAATTAAAGCCTATTTAAGATTTTACAAAAAAGACCGGGACACTTTGCAAATGGGCAGAGTGCTGACCGTTGCCCGCAAAACCGGCCTTGGCAATGTGATTATACCGGCGGCTCTTGATTACATAAAAAACAACCTGCCGGAAAGTAAAATTTTTATTGAGGCGCAAACCTATGCCACGGGTTTTTACGCAAAGTTCGGTTTTAAAATCCGGGGTGAAGAATTTTTGGAGGACGGTATCCCCCACACGCCGATGATTTTAAACATCAGATAATCTTCTAAAATCTTATTAAATCAATAAATATTACAACGGAATATAAAGATATTACAGTAAAACACCGACCTTAAAAGCCGGTGTTTTATGTTGCCGTTATAATATACGGTTTGCATAGGTGGGCGATGACCGCCCCTACGATGTCAATTTGTAAGTTATATTTAATTACAGCTAAAATTTAATACAAACAACAATTTACAAAAAGGCTCTCTTTGGTAAAGAGAGCTGTCAGCGATAGCTGACTGAGAGATTGGAAAATATTCTGTTTATGTCCGATATTCGGTTCAAGTTAAGCAGTTTTGTAAATACCAATTTCTCCTGTGTTCTGCTTTAAAACATCAATCCAAACGAACAGCAAACCTGCCCTCCTTGTTAAGGGAGGGTGTCGGCGCAGCCGACAGGAGGGTTGACCAAAACAGCTTTCCGCTGTAAAACAACAACCCAAACAAATCGCAAAACTTGTTCGCCCTGTTAAGGGAGATGGCACGAGCTTGCGAGTGACAGAGGGTTGTTATAGCAATCCCAAAGTGCAAACCTGTGGTTTGCATAGGCGTTCAATGAACGCCCCTACGGATTTATTTTATAAATATATTTATTTGTAACCGAAATTTGATGTAAACAGATTGCAAAACAACCCCTCAGACGGCTGACGCCGCCAGCTCCCCTTGCACAGTGGAGCCAAGGATAATATGAATTTTTAAAATATTTA
>CAKSZX010000016.1 GCA_934526065.1 uncultured Oscillospiraceae bacterium | reverse complement strand
TTGATTTTCCCCTTTCTTTGATTTTCTATCTTAAACTCAATTAGTTATTTACAACTTTATTTGCAAAGCTGTGTGCTGCTTCTTTGAAAAACTTTGAAACTGTCATTTTGATTTTCCCCTTTCTTTAATTTTCTATTTTAAACTCAATTAGTTATTTACAACTTTATTTGCAAAGCTGTGTGCGGCTTCTTTGAAAAACTTTGAAACTGTCATTTTGACTTTCCCCTTTCTTTAATTTTCTATCTTAAACTCAATTAGTTATTTTCAACCTTGTTTGAGTAGCTCTGTGCGGCTTCTTTTAAAAATCTTGTGAATGTCATTTTACTGTACCTTCTCTTTTGTTTTATCACCTTGGGATTTCCTTTCCCTTAGTGTGATTATAGTATATCACCTAAATGAGTATAATTCAGTGACTTAGTCACATTGCACAAACATTTGTTAAATATTTCGTTAAAATGCCTAAATAAATTTTATTGATTGTGCAAGATGTATAATCAAGAGTGTAAAATAAGTGTAAATTAACGAATAAATATATTTTTATAAGTAAAAAAGCACGCATTTTATTCTGCGTGCTTTGGTGACTTAGTCACATTATTAAATTATTCCCCTTTAATATCCGGCTTTACAAACTGTTTCATCTTGCCGGTGTTGCTGAGCATAAGTTTAATTCTGTTTTCCTGGTTAATTTTTGTTGCGCTGGGGTCATAGTCGATGGCAACAATATTGCTGTCCGGGTAATCGTCCTTTATTTTTCTTACCATACCCTTGCCTACAATGTGGTTAGGCAAGCAACCGAATGGCTGTGTACAAACTATATTGCTTGTGCCGTCGTTGATAAGCTCCAACATTTCCCCTGTCAAAAGCCAGCCTTCACCCATCTTGTTGCCCGGGCCCAGATATTCCATAGCCAAATGTTCCAAATGACTGAATGTGCCGGGGGCACGGTATGTGGGGTACTTGTTTATAACGTCTATCATATCCTGCTGTATTGCCTCCACAAACTTTTTAAAGTAGTGTGCCACAGCCTTTTTCAGCTTGCTGCCGCCGTAAAGTTCAACATCAACCTCACGATTATAGATTTTAAATATGATAAAGTCCATAAGACCCGGTACTACAACCTCGCAGCCTTCATTAAACAAAAATTCTTCAAGGTTGTTATTGCCCAAAGGAGAATATTTTACATAAATTTCCCCTACGACTCCTACTCTTGTCTTATTCTTTTCGGTTGTTTGAATTTTTGCAAAGTCGGCGCAAATTTTATCCATTGTAAGGCGCAAATCCTTACGGCTGATTTTTACCCCTTCTTTGAACTTTTCCACAAGAAGTTTTTCCCATTTTTCCACAAGGGCATCGGTTTCGCCTTTATTTATTTCGTAAGGCTTTGTCTGGTTAGCCAAAAGAATAATCAAATCCCCGTAAACCATGGCAAAAGCCATTTTTATTATAAGGCTTACCGAAAGTTTAAAGCCAGGATTCTTTTCCATACCGGAAAGGTTTAATGAGATAACCGGGATATTTTCATAGCCTGCCTTTTTTAAAGCCTTTCTCAAAAGGTGGATGTAATTTGAGGCACGGCAGCCGCCGCCTGTTTGAGTTATCAAAAGTGCGATTTTGTCCTTGTCATACTTGCCGCTGTTTACCGCCGTCAAAAGCTGACCGATAACCAAAAGAGCAGGGTAACATGTGTCGTTATGTACATATTTAAGGCCTGTATCCACAATTTCTCGTGGGTCACCGCCTAAGGTTTCGCACTTATAGCCCTGACTTTCAAAAATCTGGCGCATTATGGTAAAGTGAACAGGTAACATTTGCGGAATAAGTATGGTATATTCCTTTTTCATCTCCTCGGTAAAGAGAAGACGGCCGGTTTCGTCATATTTCAATTCTGCCATTACAAAGAGCTCCTTTCACTGTTTTCTTTCCGCCGTTTTTGGGCGTCCATGGCGGCAATAAGGCTTCTTATTCTTATCTTAACTGCGCCAAGGTTAGAAATATCATCTATTTTAAGCTGTGTATAAAGTTTGCCGCCGCCCTCTAAAATGTCTCTCATTTCGTCGGTGGTTATAGCGTCTGTGCCGCAGCCGAAACTTACAAGCTGCACAAGCTGCATATCCGGCTGTGTGCAAACATACCTTGCGGCCTGGTACATACGAGCCTGATATGTCCACTGGTTAAGGACTTTTCTTGGTTGTTTTTCCATAATGTCGGATATTCCGTCCTCGCCGATTACAACCAAGTCAAAACCTGCTATCAACTCGTCGATACCGTGGTTGATTTCCGGGTCTATGTGGTAAGGTCTGCCTGCCATTACTATAATAGGCAAGCCCTTCTCACGGGCGTATTCTATGTATTCGTTTGTGGTTTTTACAACATCTGCCTTGTAGGCGTGGTAAGCCTCGTAACCTTTGCGAACGGCCTTTGCGGTTTCATGCTTAGGAATACCGAAGATTTCAAACATTTTTTCGCTGAACTTCTTTTCAAAATCTTTCGGTCTTGAAAGTCCCACATAGAAATCCATAAAGTTTACATCTTTAAGGCTCGGCATATTTGCCGCCAAAAGTTCCGGGTAATATGCCACAACAGGGCAGTTGTAGTGGTTATCGCCTTTGCCCTCGTCAAAGTTGTAAGACATACAAGGGTAGAAGATATTTTCAACGCCGGCATTTACAAGCTTTTGTACATGGCCGTGCATAAGTTTTGCCGGGTAGCAAACCGTGTCCGACGGAATGGTGCGCTGACCTAAAAGATACGTCTTTCTGTCGGCAACGCCGGAGAGCACAACTTCAAAATTAAGCTGTGTGAATATCGTGTACCACAAAGGCAGGTTTTCATACATATTAAGACCTAACGGAATACCCATTTTGCCTCTGCTGCCGTCTCCCTGTCCTTTGCCCTCCATGGCCAAAAGTTTTTTCAGTTTATACTGATACATATTCGGGGTTGTGGATTTTTCCTTGCCCAAGGGGCGTGAACAACGGTTGCCGGAGATAAATCTTCTGCCGCCGTCAAATGTGTTTACCGTAAGTGAGCAGTGATTTGTACAAAGATTGCATGTAACCGGCTTTGCGCTGTGTTCAAAGTGAGAAAGCTGTTCTTTTGTGAGGAGAGTTGTGTTTTCCCCCTTTGAATCCTGTGCGTAAAGAGCCGCACCGTAAGCGCCCATAAGACCTGCGATAACAGGACGGGTTACATTTCTGCCGATTTCCTGTTCAAAGCTGCGAAGCACGGCGTCATTTAAGAATGTGCCGCCCTGAACAACAATGTGTTTGCCCAAATCGTCTGCATTTGAGGCACGCAAAACCTTATAAATGGCATTTTTAACTACCGATATGGAAAGACCGGCGGAAATATCCTCAACGGTTGCGCCGTCTTTCTGGGCCTGCTTAACGGAGGAGTTCATAAACACGGTGCATCTTGAACCCAGGTTTACCGGGGTTTTTGCAAAAAGACCTATTCTTGCAAAATCCGCAATGGAATAGCCCAAAGCCTTTGCAAATGTTTCGATAAACGAACCGCAGCCGGAGGAACATGCCTCGTTTAGCATAATGCTGTCAACTGCGCCGTTTCTTATTTTAAAGCACTTCATATCCTGGCCGCCGATGTCTATGATAAAGTCAACATCCGGCCGGAAGTGTTTGGCTGCACGAAGGTGGGCAACGGTTTCAACAAGGCCGTAGTCCACGCCGAAAGCATTTTTAATAAGATCCTCGCCGTAGCCTGTTACGCCGCTTTTACAAATTTTGATTTTGTCGCCGCACATATCGTAAATTTTTTCAAGCTGTTCTTTTACTATGGAAACAGGGTTGCCCTTGTTTGAATTGTAGTAGCTGTAAAGAATACCGCCGTTTTCCGCCATGAGAACGATTTTTGTTGTGGTTGAACCGGCGTCGATACCCAAATAAGCCTTGCCTGTGTAATCATTTATGTTTACAAGAGCAGGCTTTGCCTGTGCATGGCGGTTTGAAAATTCCCGATATTCTTCTTCATTTTTAAAAAGCGGCGGCATCGGGTTCTGTATGGAAGATGCAGTTACGGCATTTTCCAATTTTGAAATAAGTGTTTCATAATCGGTTGTGTCATACTGCCGAGCACACAAAGCGGCGCCGATAGCGGCAAAAACCTGTGCGTTTTCCGGGAAGATACCGTGTTCTTCGTCAAGTTTCAATGTCTCTGTAAATCTTTGGCGCAAACCCTTTAAGAAGTGCAAAGGGCCGCCCAGGAAAACTATTGTGCCGTCCAAATCACGGCCCTGTGTAAGGCCTGCGATTGTCTGGTCAACAACAGCTTGGAAAATAGATGCGGCAACATCTTCTTTTCTGCCGCCCTGGTTGAGAATAGGCTGAATGTCGCTTTTTGCGAAAACGCCGCAGCGAGAGGCGATAGGGTAGATTTTTTCGTGTTTTAAACTGAGCCTGTCCAGCTCGTCTGCGTCCACATTCAAAAGTGTTGCCATTTGGTCTATAAAGGCGCCTGTGCCACCGGCACAGGAACCGTTCATTCTCTCCTCCAAAGAGCCACGGAAGAAGATAATCTTTGCGTCCTCACCGCCCAGTTCGATTACGGCGTCTGCCTGAGGTATGTATTTATTTACCGCCCGAGCAGTGGCGTAAACTTCCTGTACAAACGGGATATCCGCCGCCTTGGCAACCCCTAAACCGGCACTGCCTGTGATGGAAACCTTTATTTCGTTTCCCTTTAAAAATTCGCTTGCGGCTTTAAGCTGTTCAACTGCCTTTTCACGAACTTTGGCAAAGTGCCTTTCATAACTTTCATATAATGATTTATCATTTTCGTCCAGTACAACAACCTTTACCGTTGTACTGCCTATATCAATACCGACTTTAACTTTCATATTTATCCTCTGTATATAAATGTAAAATTCATGAGGCAATGCCTCAATGCTAAACATACAAGTGTAATTATAGCATTATGACTGTTAAAATTATGTGTGTAAAAAATAAACAAAGCAAAAACAAGGTGATAATTCCTTATTAAAGCACACTATTATAACAAGATTTTTTAAAATTGTAAAGTTGCTGTGTGGTACCTTCCTTTTTACCTAAGTGTTGATGAAATAAATTTCGTTGATTTCACAAATGGCTGACGGAAAGCTCACTAATGATACAGACATTTCCACGGAAATAGTCGAAGGCAACTTCTGCATCTTTTCATACCTTGCAAGTATCGCAAAAATATTGTATGATACAGAAAAGTTGGAACAATTTGTCAGCTTTTCCGTCTATACAAATAATGAAACAGCCGGACAAATCGGAATTTGTGGAGGAGACAATGATGGATAAAAAGACACAAAAAATAGGAGTGATTTGTTCAATTGTACAGATTATATTAAGCATAATATGCTTGATTTATAGTGCGATAAATCAAGAAAATATTAGAATTTGGGTAATATTTTTATGCAGTGGAATTGTATCGTTAAGCTCGAATATTAGTAGAAACAATAAAAAAGAAAACGAGTAAGGAAGTGCAAATTCCAATTTGTTGAACTAAATACCGACTGATAGGAGCAAGGTTGAAATATACCCTGCAAGTATCACAAAAATATTGTATGATACAGAAAAATCGGAACAATTTGTCGGCTTTTCCGTCTATACAAATAATGAAACAGCCGGACAAATCGGAATTTATAAAGGAGAATATTGATGAAACTGTTTTTATGTTCGCATTTTTCAAGTGTAGGAAGTCTGATAAAGGAAGAAATTGAAAATAAGAAAGTCGCATTTATTC
>CAKSZX010000015.1 GCA_934526065.1 uncultured Oscillospiraceae bacterium | reverse complement strand
TCGTTTTTGACAACCCTCCTGTCGGCTTTGCCGACACCCTCCCTTACATGTTATGCCCTGTGGGTACAAGGAGGGCAGGTTTGCAGTTTGTTTGAGTTGGCATTTTATAGCGGAAAATATGATAAAACAATTTGCTTATTCAATCTCTCAGTCAGCTACGCTGACAGCTCTCTTTACCAAAGAGAGCCGGTTTTGCGATTAGTTTGGGTTGTTGGTTTATAGAGGAAAAACAGTTTAAATAATTTGAAATTAGGCGACCAATGGTCGCCCCTACGGTGTGTCCGTGATTTATTTTTGTCTGTTACAAGTAAATGTATTTGTAAATTAGCATTGTAGGGGCGTTCATTGAACGCCTATGCAAACCTGCTGCTTGCACATTGACAACCATCTGTCACTCGTAAACCTCGTGACATCTCCCTTAATAGGGAGAACAAGTTTTGCTGTTTGTTGAAGTTATGATTTGTAGCAGAAAATTATTTTTTACAACCCTCCCGTCGGCTACGCCGACACCCTCCCTTGCTCAAGGAGGGCAGGTTTGCGGTTTGTTTAATTTGCTGATTTATAGCGGGAAATAAGATAAAACGATATGCTTAACTAATCTCTCAGTCAGCTGCGCTGACAGCTCTCTTTACCAAAGAGAGCCTTGCAATTCGTTTGGCTTGAAGTGCTGATTTACAATTAAACAAGTGTATCAAAGAGAGCCGATTTTGCGGTTTGTTTGGGTTGTTGATTTATAGAGGAAAAAAGTTTAAATAATTTAAAAAGAGGCGACCAATGGTCGCCCCTACGGGCTATTTGTAATTTACTGTTGTCGGTTGCAGAATAATACTTCAAAAAAATTAAGTGCCTTGCCGGTCATAAACAGTAATTATAAAGTTAAATCGTAGGGGCGTTCATTGAACGCCTATGCAAACCGCAGGTTTGCACATTGACAACCCTCTCGGTGTTCGCTAAACGCTCACACCACCCTCCCTTGCTCAAGGAGGGCAGGTTTGCGGTTCGTCTGATTTGCTGTTTTGCATCGTTTTTCGGCAATTAAATTTTCTCAGGCTTTTTATCTGATCTAGGTGGTTTGCCTTTTTATTCCGGCGATAAAGCAAGTTATGCTTCGTCTTTCATTAGACTCTCGGTTTCTTATTATAATACTTCTTCCTGTCTTTCCCATAAAAATATGCACCGCCAAAAGTGTCGGACTTTTGGGGTGCATATCATTTTCAGAGGTTTTCCTTTTTTAAGTTAAAAAGGATGCGAATATCAGAACGGCTGCCAGCCTGTTTCGGTAAGCACAAACATGGCAACAAAGGATACAAGCATAAACACTATAACCTTAGGGAATACCCATTTAACCCATTTAGGGAACGGAACTCCGGCAGTTACGCAAGAGCCCACTGTCCAACCTAAGAACGGGCTTACCATATTTGTAAAGCCGTCGCCGTACTGGAAAGCCTGAACGGCAAGTTCGCCTTTCATACCCAATGTTTCGGTAATAGGCTGCAAAATCGGAACAAGAATAGCCGATTTAGATGATGCTGATGGTATAAACAGGTTTACAATAGAGATAACCGCCGTCATACCGATTGAAGCAACGGATCTTGGAAGACTCATAAGAGGTCTTGTAAGCACAAAAACAATTGTGTGCAAAATATTGCCGTTTGTCATAACAATAGACATAACCTTTGCAAGACCGATTACAAATGCTACGAATGCCATTGAGGCAAGACCTTTTGCAAATTCGTTGCCGATTTTGTCAAAAGAGAACTGTCCTATAATACCGCAGAGAACCGCAACAACAATGCTTACCGCAATCATAAGTTTAAATGTGATTGATGTGTTCCCTGTGATAAGCGGGTAGCCAACCAAAATAACATACTGGCCAAGGTAGATAAGAAGAACTGTAACTGTTCTCCAATCCAATTTTTCCTCTTTCAATGAGGATGTGTCAACAACTGTTGCCTCCGGTCTCCAACCGTCATCCCACATAAGTGATTTTGTAGGGTCCCGTTTAATCTTTTTAACATATCTCAAAAGCATTATAAGACCCAAAATCATAAATATGTTCATAGAGATAAACATTGTACCGAATGTGCCGTAGATTTGCACACCCATAAGCATCTGTGTGGTGGCCTGTTTATTAGGCCCTGTGCCGAAGCCCAAAAGCGTTGCATAAGTTGATACGCCGATAGCGCAAATAGGGTCAAGTCTAAGTTTCTTGGCAAACATAACACCCAGCGGAACAATGGCAATAAGAGCGTCGGAACCGCCGAAAGCCCCTAAGTAAACCATCAGGACAAACATAACCACAATCAAAACGGAATCGTCTTTATCTTTAAGTTTGTAAATAGCCCAGTTGAGGAATCTGTCAAATGCACCGGTACCCATAACTATACCTACGGATGCGCCGGATACCATAACCGCCCAGCCGATAAGTGAGGACGATGTCAAACCTTCAAGCATTGTAAGCATCATCTGTATAGGGCTTACCGGGGTTTGGTAGCCTAAATAATTAAATTGGTCGCCTAAAATCTTGCCTGTTTCCGGGTCTGTTGCAAACTGCCCGGCCGGGATTATGTACGTCAAAAGGGATGTTATAAGCAACAAGCCCATCATAATCCAGAACAAGTGCGGCATTTTAAAGCCTTTTTTCTGCTTTTCAGCAGTTTTCTGTGTACCTGCCATAATAATTTTCTCCTTTTTAATTTTAAACGAAGACCTTTCGGCATATAATCAAGTGTACACAATCCCCCACGGAAAGCAAATTGCTCCAAAAGTGTACGGTAAATTATATGCTCTCAATGTTTATTTTATTTTAACCGCTTGGTGTTAATTTGTAAATATTCAATATATACAACATTTATTTGTCGAAATTAGGCAAGTTAAATAAATTATCGAACAGGTTCGATAATTTCGATAGAAGTTTATCAAATAAAGTTTTTAAAATATCGAACTTGTTCGTTAAAACTTATTAACAAAAATTTTCTATTGACATAAAGAAAAATGTGTAATATGATATAGACGAAATGAGATTTGCGTTTGCCCTCACAACGCTTTTCAAGTTTGCGACTATTGTATATTTTTAGTATATTTATACAATAATTTACAGGCTATATAAATTTTTGAAACACAAATTTATGAGGTGCTTATATGACAATCTATGAAGACGCAAAAAGATATAATGATTATATTATATCAATGAGAAGATATTTCCACGAAAACCCGGAGCTTTCCGGCAAGGAAATAAATACAATGAAAGTTATCGGAGAGGAGCTTTCCAAAATCGGAATTGATTATGTGGAAGTTGAAAACGGCGGTATTCTTGCAAAAATCACAGGGCCGAAGCCGGGCAGAACGGTTCTTCTCCGTGCAGACTGTGATGCATTGCCGGTACAGGAAAAGGATGTTAATCTATCCTGCAAGAGAACCTGTGTAAGTAAAAACCCCGGTGTTATGCACGCCTGCGGCCACGACGGCCATATGGCAATGCTTTTGGGTACCGCAAAGATTTTAAAGGACAAACAGGAGGAAATCGAAGGCACGGTGTATCTTTGCTTTGAAAGAAGCGAGGAGGGCGCCAGCAACGCAAACGCCAAGTACCTTTTTGCCTACATAGAGAAAAACGGTATTCACATTGATTCCGCCTACGGCACTCATCTGCTTTCCACAATGGAAACCGGCAAGCTGGCAATCAATGACGAGGGTATGATGGCAGGCGTTCTCCCATTTGATATTACTATCGAGGGCAGAGGCGGCCACGGTTCACGCCCTGACCAGTCAATTAACCCAATCGACGCTTTCACGGCTATTTATCAGGGCATGAACGCTTTGCGCCTTACAAGAGTTGACCCTTATAAAACCCTTACTTATTCCGTAGGTGTTTTGGAGGGCGGCGCCGTTGCCAATGTTATACCCCAAACTGTAAGATTTGCGGGAACTATGAGAACTTTTGATGTTGCAGGCCGGGGCATGGTATTCCACGACGAATTTAAAAAGATTGTGGATAACACCTGCCGGGCTTACAACTGCACCCCTACTTACAACCGCTATACAAAGCCTAATTTGCCGGTAGTCAACTACCCTGTAATGGCAAAATTCGCAAGAGAGGTTATAGGCAAGGAAATAGGACGGGAAAATGTTTGCCAGTACGAGCCTTGGATGGCATCGGAGAGCTTTGGCCAGTATATTTCCATGTGGCCGGGTGTGTTCGCATTCTTGGGTATGAAAAACCCGGAAAAGGGCATCGGTGCGGCTCATCACAATCAGAATTTTGACATAGACGAAGATGTTTTGTTCAAAGGACGGGCGGCAAGCGCCACCTACGCCATAGAATTTTTAAAGCAGGGCCCGGACACAAAGGGTATGGCAAGATACAAGGATTTTAAAGACCTTTTGAAGTTCCTTGAAAGAGAGAACGAAATACCGGAGCTTTACGGCGAATAAGATAATTGACAATCAAAAAGAGGGGGAGGGGGGAACTTCCCTCTCCTGTGATTGATTTTCAGTGTCAAAGGGTCTGTTATGTAATTATAAATACAGTATGCAAAAGGTAAGAATTATGGCACGAAAAAAGGAACTTGATGACGAAAAAGTCTTGGCTGACATTTACAGCCGGGCTGTGGATATTTTGGAAAATGAGGGAATTGAAAAGATTTCTGTTCGTAAAGTCTGCAATACCGTGGGAATTTCCACAGGCACATTTTACAGCTACTACCCCACAAAGGATCGGTTGATAGTCCGCCTGATGGACGGTATGAAGAATTATTACGAAAAGGAGATTTTCCCCTATCTTACAGGTGACAGTCTCCGACAGCTGGAACAAATTTTACAGGCCTACGGCAAGAGAGTTATATCCAGGGGTGTAAATTACGCCAGAACATTTTATGTATATTATGTTATGAACAAAAATTTGTTTTTATCCTATAACCCGGAGGGCGGATACTTTATAAAAATGCTCACCGGCCGTGTACAGAAATGTATTGACGAGGGATTTTTCGGCAAATGCACAGATGCCGAGAAAATCGCAGGGCAATTACGGTTAATATGCTTCGGCTTGCTGCTTGACTACACATATTGCGAAAATCGGGAAAAAGCCATGGAAAGGGCAAAGGAAGTTTATGACAACTACATTTCCGGGTTAAGGAACAAAGCCCCGGCGGTGTAAATAAAGCCCATGACAAACAGTAAATTTTCCTTTTTTGGGAAATCATTTTACGGTAAATATTAAACCCGTGCAACTACTTTTACTGTTGCTTATTTTGATACTCTATATTTTTAATGAGGTGTTATTATGACTAATTATGAGTTGGCAAAAAAATATGAAGATTATATCATTTCCATGAGAAGATACTTCCACGAAAACCCGGAGCTTTCCGGCAAAGAGATAAACACAATGAAAGTTATCAAAGAGGAGCTTTCAAAAATCGGCGTTGAATACACCGAAGTGGAAAACGGCGGTATTCTCGGAAAAATTACAGGGTCGAAGCCGGGCAGAACTGTTCTTCTCCGTGCAGACTGCGACGCACTGCCGGTAGAGGAAAAAGAAATCAATCTTTCCTGCAAGAGAACCTGCGTAAGTAAAAACCCCGGTGTTATGCACGCCTGCGGCCATGACGGACATATGTCAATGCTCCTGGGGGCGGCTAAAATTTTAAAGGACAAACAGGACGAAATCCGGGGCACCGTTTACCTTTGCTTTGAGAGAAGCGAGGAGGGGGCAAGCAATGCCGGCGTAAGATATATTTTTGCATATATGGAAAAGAACGGCATAAAGCCGGATACCGTTTACGGTATGCATCTGCTTTCAACCCTTGAATCGGGCAAATTGGCAATAAACGATACAAATATGATGGCAGGGGCAATGTTCTTTATGGTTAAAATCGAGGGCAGAGGCGGCCACGGTTCACGCCCTGACCAGTCAATTAACCCTATTGACGCATTCACGGCTATTTACCGGGGTATGAACGCTCTTCGTCTTACAAGAGTTGACCCCTACAAGACACTGACTTACTCCGTAGGTGCGGTAAACGGCGGTGCGGTGGCAAATGTTATACCACAGACAGTTACATTTGCCGGCACAATGAGAACATTTGACCGTGACGGACGGGGCATGGTATTCCATGACGAATTTAAAAAGCTTATTGACAACACCTGCCGGGCTTACAACTGCACAGCCACTTACGAGGCTTACCCGATGCCGGGGTACGCCGTTGTGAACGAGCCTGTTTGCGCTAAATTTGCAAGGGAAGTTATCGGAAAGGAAATCGGCACCGACAGCGTTATAGACAATGCGGAGCCGTGGATGGCATCCGAGAGCTTTTCTAACTACCTTATGCAGTGGCCGGGCTGCTTCGGTTTCTTGGGTATGAAGAACGATGCAAAGGGTGTAGGCGCAGCACACCACAACCAGAATTTTGATATTGACGAGGCGGTTTTGTCAAAGGGACGGGCAGCCGCCGCCACCTATGCCATAGAATTTTTAAAGAACGGCCCGGATGTTAAGGGGCTTAACAGATTGCCGGATTACAGAACGCTCCTTGAAAATATGAAAGATTACAATACAATTAAAGAAGTTTACGGCGAATAATTTGTAAATTACACAGACAACCGAGAGGGGCAACCCTCTCGGTTGTTTTGGTTTAAAGGCATATTTTTTTGCGGATTGTTTGTCCTAAAAAGCACGCTTGTTTGGCTGTAAATCAGCATTTTAAACCGAACGAATGGCAAGGCTCTCTTTGATAAAGAGAGCTGTCAGCGTAGCTGACTGAGAGATTGGGAACATTTTGTTTACATCTTGTATTTGGTAGCAAGTTCGGTTGAAAGTTTGGTAGCAAAACAGTTTATCATACCAAGGTCAATCCCTCATCAAAATCAATCCCTCCGGTTTTCTTGCGAAAACCACCTCCCTTTGCACAAGGGAGAGCAGATTATAATAACAAGTGCAACAGTAAAAAATAGATTTCATATCGACCGAGGTGTAAAATAATGCTACCAACAAA
>CAKSZX010000014.1 GCA_934526065.1 uncultured Oscillospiraceae bacterium | reverse complement strand
ATTACAAGATCTTCTTTTGTAACTTCTGTTTCACCCTTTTCGTCTGCAAAGATTTTGCCGCATGTTTCACACTCGTAATATTCCTTTGTACCTGCTTCTGTACAGGTCGGCTTTACTTCTTCATGTTTTGCCATGCTGTGACCGAGAGGTGCAAGTGTAAGAGCTGTTGTATAAACAGCCTCCTTGCCCTCTGCATCCGCAAACAGCTTGTGGCATGATGTACATTCATAGTAGGCCTTTGTGCCGTATTCGGTACATGTAGGTTCTACTTTTTCGTGCTTTATCATGCTGTGACCCAGAGGTGCAAGTGTAAGATCTGTTGTATAAACAGCTTCCTTGCCCTCTGTATCTGCAAACAGCTTGTGGCATGATGTACATTCATAGTAGGCCTTTGTGCCGTATTCGGTACATGTAGGTTTTACTTCTTCGTGCTTTGTCATACTGTGACCCAGAGGTGCAAGTGTAAGATCTGTTGTATAAACAGCCTCCTTGCCCTCTGCATCTGCAAACAGCTTGTGGCATGATGTACATTCATAGTAGGCCTTTGTGCCGTATTCGGTACATGTAGGTTCTACTTTTTCGTGCTTTATCATGCTGTGACCCAGAGGTGCAAGTGTAAGATCTGTTGTATAAACAGCTTCCGTTCCCTCTGCGTCTGCAAACAGCTTATGGCATGATGTACATTCATAGTAGGCCTTTGTGCCGTATTCGGTACATGTAGGTTCTACTTTTTCGTGAGCAACCATTGAATGTTTAAATGTATTATAAACAAGCTCTTCTTTGGTTACCTCTCTCATGCCGCCTGTTGCATTCTCCAAAAAGAGTTTGCCGCAGTTTTCACATACCAAATGTTCTTTTACACCGGGCTTGTCGCATGATGTAGGCTCAACTTCTGCAATAACTCTTGTAAAATGGTCGGTAGCCGGTTTTACGGTATCCTTTTCCTCAATGGCAACAACATCGCCTGCTGCGGTTACTTTAAACAAACCACCGCATAATTCACACTTAGAATATGCAATGTTACCCCGTTCTTCACATGTGGCATCCTTTGCCGGTACATCTGTCAATTTATGTTCCTGTGCCGGTATAACAAGTTCTGCTGCTGTTTTTTCAACAAGTATTGTACCTTCTTCTACAAAGAGCTTACCGCATTCGGTGCACTCCTTATGTGCTTTAACACCTGTTGACGTGCAAGTTGCAGATACTTCTTCAACATCTTTATATGCGTGACCCTTGGCAGGTATAACAACATCTTTTGCTTTTACCTCAACAGTAATTGTACCTTCTTCTACGAAATATTTTCCGCAGTCTTTGCACTTTGAGTATTCAATGTTGCCTTTCTCTGTGCAAGTTGCCTCTTTTGCGGCAACCTTTTCTAAATCATGGTCAAGCATTTTAATTTCAAGTGATGATTTGTCAGTAACCGGCTCTGTTATTGTGCCGTTTTCAACTGCCCATTCACCGCATACCTTGCATTCAAGGTGTGCTTTGATGCCTTTTCCGCTACATGTAGCCGGCTTTTCGGCTACTTGTTTGTAATCATGAGCTTTTTTCGGTGATATGTAATCACTTTCATTTATTTTTTCAAGACCCAAGGCATTTTCTACAAAAGCACCGCCGCAAACTTTACATTTTGAATATTCAAAGTCTACGCCTTCTTCTGTGCAAGTTGCCTCTTTTACGGCAACCTTTTCTAAATCGTGGTCAAGCATTTTAATTTCAAGTGATGATTTGTCAGTAACCGGCTCTGTTATTGTGCCGTTTTCGACTGCCCATTCACCGCATACTTTACATTCAAGGTGTGCTTTAATGCCTTTTTCGCTGCATGTAGCCGGCTTTTCGGCTACTTGTTTGTAATCATGGCCTGCGGCTTTTCTTACAATTTCTTCTGCCTGCGTTTCTCTGTAACCACTCGTCGCATTTTTCAATGCAACGGCGTCACAGCCTTCAACATCGCACTCTGCGTGTTCAATATAACCGTCGTCTGTGCAAGTTGCAGCCTTTGCCGGAACATCAACCCAGTGATGGGTGTGATCTGTCGCAGCAAATGCGCCGGTCGGAAACATTGACAGCATCATACTCACAGAGAGAATACCAGCCAAAATTTTCTTCTTCATTTGCGTTTCTCCTTCTATTATTTTCGGAGGACATCGTACCGATATTTATATGACAGCAAAAATTCTTAATAATCGGCAATGGTACAAAATCCTACCTGTTAATAGAATATACCCCCCCCGTATTGTCAAGAGCAAATGGTAATTTTGTCTACTTTTGCCGAATTTGGGGCTGATTTTTCAATGTAATTTACATACCCTTACAACCGAATTGTGAATTCCGAAAGTGAAATTTATATAAAAAATTCGCACCTCAAATTGAAGTGCGAATTGCCGTATTTGATTTTTATGAATTCCGCAGTAAATTTGCCACCGCAAACATTGCGTCCCAAGTTTTATTGTCAACTGTGCCGGTTTCGTCAAGGTTCATTATGGCCTGAAACCGTTTTACTGCCCTTTCGGTTTTTGCGCCGTAGCCCTTTTCGTCATATATCATATCACTTATGGGATAAACCGCCAGTATAATATTCATACAGTCCTTTATCATGGTTACTTCTTCTTTTTCTTCACCACGCCGAATGTCAATTCCGTCGAAATCCGGAAAAATCATATTATCACCTCGATTTATTCTATTATAACCTGTGATAAAATGATACTCAAATCACCGCAGCAGCCAAAATACCCCACAAACATTATAGATTGCCGGCTTTGCCCTTGCCACAGCTTGGCCATAAAAACAAAGGCTTTCGCCCTTTTGAAGCGAAAGCCTTAAAATACCAAGTTTAAATGTTTGAAATTTCAACACAGGGCATTTTTCATTATTACCATTAGTTTGCGCTGTTTGCGATTGCCTGGTCAATCAGTGCATTAAGGGTTTTTGTCTGCTCTTCCGATGAGATTGAGCCAACAACCTGTCCGACGATATTTCCGTTCTTATCAATAACATAAGTTGTCGGGAAAGCGTAAAGATTCGATGCTAATTTGCCTGCTTCGCTGCTTGAATCAAACCAAAGATTTTTATAGGTTATTCCCTTTTTATCCAAAACTTCCTTTGCTTCGGAAATAGCCTTACTGTCACCGTCAAGGGTGAAGGAATTGACACCCACAACAGAACCGCCCTTTTCGGCAAGTTCACTGTTTAACGCTTCCAAATCGCCAAGCTCACCGATACAAGGCTTGCAGGTTGTAAACCAAAAGTTTACAACGGTTACAGTATTGTTTGCAAAAAGCTCGCTGCTGTCAACATCATTACCGTCAAGGTCTTTTCCCTTAAAGCTCGGGAACTTTTCCAGATTGCCGGTATTGCCGCCTGTCATTCCTGCAGTTTCAGCATCTACGCTTTCGTTTGCACCGGGTTGGCTTCCGCAATCGGGATATTCTTCCTCCAAAGCCGTAAGCTTACTTTCAATTTCCTTAATTTGCTCTGCATCTGCTTTAAGTGTTTTAAGTTCTTCGGCGGTAAAATTGTCTTTTGCACTTTCGATTGTTGAAAGCAGAAAATCGCCGTAATTATTACCGTCTTCTATCATAGGATTATTTTTATTTGCCGAAGCAAACACTTTTTCCCAAAGCTGTGAATTGCTAGTGAGAATATTGTTTTCCTTTTCCATGAGCTTGTTATAAAGCTCTGTTGCCTCATCGGCACTGCCGGGTTCCGTTGCAATTAAAGAGGCAATGTCGGAATTGCCGCCCTCGTTATCCTTGTCACCCTTGTCAGCCTTGCTTGACGAGCAAGCGGTAAGGCCAAGCACAAGGGCAAACGCCGTTATAACGGTTAAGACTTTAAATATTTTTGAGATTTTCATAATTATTCCTCCATTTTGTTATTTAATTTGTTTTTCTCACAGGACGATGAATTTCCGTCGCTGTTTTTTGACGGTATTCCAAAGCCGTAATGAAAGCTTATAGCATCGGTTGGGCAGGCGGTTATACACTTGCCACAGCGTATACATTCGGCGTGATTTGGCGATTTTGTAACATCAACATCCATTTTGCAAGCCTTTGCACATTTTCCGCAGGAAACGCATTTGTTCTCATCAACCTTTATTCCAAGCAGAGAAACCTTGTTCATAAGTGCATAAAAGGCACCCAGCGGACAAATCCATTTGCAAAACGGGCGGTAAAATAAAATGCCCAAAACAACCACAACAATCAAAATTATAAGTTTTTGTGTAAATAAAGGGCCTAATGCAGAGCGTATTCCCTGATTAACCACAGATAAGGGAATTGCTCCTTCAAGCACACCCCGGGGGCAAATATATTTGCAAAAGAACGGGTCGCCCATTCCCAAGTCATTTACAACAAACGCCGGAAGCAAAATAACGGCAAAAAGCAGAACAGCATATTTCAGATATCTGAGTGGCTTGAGCTTTTTTGTTGAAAACTTTTTGCTTGGAATTTTATGTAGCAAATCCTGCAACCAACCAAATGGACATAAAAAACCGCAAACAAAACGACCCAGCAACACACCTATCAAAATCAGGAATCCGGTTATATAATATGAAAAGCCGAATTTTGATGAGCCCACTACCGCTTGAAATGAGCCTATAGGGCAGGCACCGGAGGCAGCCGGGCAAGAATAACAGTTTAAACCCGGCACACAAACGGCCTTGCCTTTACCTTGATATATTCCGCCTTTAAAGAAATTAGGCAAATGTATGTTTGTCGCAAGAGTTGCACACCCTTGTATCAACCCTCTGAAACGGCTTATAAGCCTTGATACCTTTTTGTTTTTCTTATCCAATTCCTACACACTCCAAGCATAATCTTATTGCCTTACTTAACACAGATTCAACCTCGCCTCTCATTGCGCCGTAGCAAATCATAGCTACACCCACAACCAGCAATACGCCCTGAGATAAAGCTTTATTTGTTTTGAACAACATGATCGCTCCCTTCAATTTTCTTTGACACACATATCTTACCACAACAGATGTAAAATCTTCGTTAAGAAAAGAAATTTAACAAAGATTTTATCTCTTTATGATATAATACTATTACAAAGCGAATTTTCGGCTTGCAAACGGCGGCCGATAACCCTTTGTGGCCCAGTATTTATAACTTATGCAGGTGTAAGCCCTGCTTTATGCTGTAATATAAACACTAAAAAAACGTTAGGAGGAACATGATGCACATTTTAGTTGTAGAGGATGAAAAAAATCTTTGCGACACGATTGTTCGCAGCCTAAAACGCCTTGCATACAGCGTTGATTATTGTTATGACGGAAAAACCGCAACGGAAATGCTTGCCGTTGAAAATTTTGACCTTGTTGTGCTTGATCTTAACCTTCCGGATACAGACGGAATGACAGTGCTTAAATCTCTGAGAGAAACAGATTGCGAAACAAAGGTGCTTATCTTGTCGGCACGCTGTGAAGTTGCGGATAAGGTGGACGGATTGGATGCCGGCGCAAACGATTATTTAACAAAACCTTTTCACTTAGATGAGCTTGCCGCAAGAATTCGCAGCTTGACGCTGAGAAACTTTATTCAAAATGATGTTGTTTTAACCTGCGGAGAACTTACATTTAACACTAAAACCCGTAAAGGGGCCGTAGACGGAAAAGCCCTGTCTTTAACCAGAAAAGAAACCGGAATACTTGAATATCTTATGCTTAACCAAGGGCGCCCGGTAAGCCAAGAGGAACTTCTTGAACATGTTTGGGACAGCAACGCTGATTATTTCAGCAATTCAATAAGGGTGCATATTTCGGCATTGCGAAAGAAACTGCGTGCCGCCATGGGGTATGACGCCGTACACAACCGCATAGGCGAGGGCTATGTTATGGAGAAAAGAAAATGAAAAAACTATCTTTGCAATGGCGCATAACAATAATGACCGCCATTTTAATATGTATAACATGTGTGCTGATGAACTGCTTGATAGGATATTCCGGCAAACATTATATGAATTCAATAGGAAACGGCATTTCGGCTTTCGGCGATATTGACATCGGCCGGCCCGGAGCATTTGACCCCCAAAGCGAAAATTTAGATAACGAGGTTACTATTATCATAAGCGGAGCACAAGAATCTTTCGGCACAACAAATTGGTATATAACAGCGGCGGTTACTCTGCTTGGCGGCGTGCTTGCATATTTTGTAAGCGGCCGTGCATTAAAGCCCCTTTGCAGCTTTGCCGCCCAGATCGAAAATGTGCAGCCGAACAATCTTGCAGATATGGAAATCAGCGAGGATGTGCTTCCGGAATTTAAGCAATTCAGCAAATCATTCAACAGCATGATCAAAAGACTTGATGAAGGCTTTTCAGCACAGCGCCAATTTACGGGAAATGCAGCCCATGAATTGCGAACTCCCCTTGCGCTGACCCAGGCGCAAATCGAACTTTTTGCCGCAGAGCATCCCGATGCACAGCCGGAAACGGCAGAGTTTTTAAAACTTTTGTTGGAACAAACCGAGCGAATGTCTCAAATGACCAAAACATTGCTTGAAATGAGCGAGTTGCGTTCTGTGCCTTGCAACGACAGAATTGAGCTTGCCCCAATGATAGAAGAAATCATAACCGACCTTGAACCGATTGCGGAGAAAAAAGGAATTGCCCTTAATTATGACGGCAACGGCATGATGATTGGCAGCGACACGCTGATTTACAGATTGATATTTAATCTTACGGAAAATGCCATACAATATAACCGCACAAATGGGCAGGTGCATATTTCTGTTTGCGATGAGGGCGACGATATTTTAATCCGTGTGGGTGATAACGGCCACGGCATACCCGAAAAATACAGAGAAAGCATATTTCAACCTTTCTTTCGCATTGATAAATCTCGCAGCCGAGCCCACGGCGGTGTCGGCCTTGGATTATCCCTTGTTTGGGAAATTGTGCTGCTTCACAAAGGCGCTGTAAAAGTTGAAGAAAGCTCAGATGACGGCACAGTTATACTTGTAACCCTTCCGAAAGGGCAAACTTAATTGTGAAAAAGCAGAAAAACACCTATTCTGTTTAAGAAATATACAGCAGGTAGAATTTTTCATGTTTATGGGCATCAAAATGGCAACAGACGGTGTTCTTCGTGGAATCGGAAATATGCGACCGTTTTTAATTGCAAATATGGTTAATCTTGCAATTCGTTTGTCCGTAGCATTGATTTTTGCGCCCCGTTTCGGTATTGCCTTTGTTTGGCTTGCCGTACCGGCAGGCTGGCTTGCAAACTTTATCATTTCTTATGCAGAGCTAAAAAAATCTTGGCCCAAGGGTACCTTAAATTAGAAATATTCAACTTATCAAACAAAACAGGTTTGTCCAAAATTTTAGGGCAAACCTGTTTTGTTATTATAAAATCGCATTATGTTAAATTTCAAATGTTGGTATTACAGTGAGGCTATCAAAGACGGAAATGAAAACCGATTGTCAGCAATAATTCCCAATAACCTGCCGGAAAATATTAAAGAAATATATTTGAATTCACACTCTGAATTGTAAATGTTTTCATAAATTCAATTTATATCAGAACTAATAATGTACTCGATGGCTACTCAACCGAGCAGCCATCTTTTTTAATATGCGGGAATACCGTAACCGTAAATAACAGAACTACCCACGGGATATGTTTTAGTTCTGCAAGAGTCTGACGAATTCCCCTCATTCGAAGCATTGGCGGAATGTTCTGCCTTATCTTCCGTCATCACATAGGCTTTCTTCATTCGCTCTGTAGCAACTGCTGCCTTATTTATGGCCTTGATTGTACCTTTGCTTGTATCTCTTGTTTTTATATCAGCCATCGGTTTCCTCCTTTCTCGAAAAAAATAACAGC
>CAKSZX010000013.1 GCA_934526065.1 uncultured Oscillospiraceae bacterium | reverse complement strand
AACTTTATGCAGGAAAAATTGATGTTCGACTGCGACCCGGATAAGTTCCCTGCCCTCTTGGAAGAAATCAAGAAATGTATCGACAAATATGAACCGGATGCGGTTCTGGGCGAGGACGAAGTCGAACACGAACATCATCACCATGATGGCGAAGGCGCTATAGACGAAAGCGCAAAGCAGCACACAGGTTCCTGCAAATATATAATAAAAGGTCTTGATTGCGCTAACTGTGCCGCCGCTCTTGAAAGACGGATTTCGGAACAGGTTGACTGCATCTCCGATGTAACACTTACTTTTATGAACGAGACCTTGTCATTTAATGTAACCGAAGGCAGCGAGGATGACGCTGTAAAAGAAATTCGTCGGGTTATCGACGACAGAGAACCGGGTGTGACAATAGAAAAGTTCACACAGGAAAGAGAAAAGAAAATAATCAAAAAGCCTGAACACAAAAAAGAAAAGAAGATGATTCTTTGCTCTGCAATTCTTCTTGTTTTGGCAATAGTTCTCAAAAATATAATGCCGGAAGGCACCACAAACTTTATTGTCAGCGGTATTGTATTTATGATTTCCTACTTTATTGTAGGCGCACCTGTTTTGAAATCGGCTTTACGCAACCTTAAAAAGGGTCAGTGGATGGACGAACAGTTCCTTATGGCAATCGCCACCGTTGGCGCTATCGGTACAGGTGAATTCCAAGAGGGCGTTTTCGTAATGCTTTTGTACCAAATCGGCGAATTGTTCCAGGCTATTGCCGTTGAAAATTCAAGACAATCAATATCCGAACTTATGGATATCAGAGCCGACGAGGCCAACATTAAAGTAAACGGCAATATTAAGAAAGTTCCGGTTGAAGATGTTTATGTTAACGATATTATCGTTATTCGCCCCGGTGAAAAAGTACCTCTTGACGGCATTGTTTTAAGCGGTTCTTCAAGCCTTAACACATCTGCCCTTACAGGTGAAAGCTTGCCGAGAGATGTGCAAGTCGGCGACGAAGTAATCAGCGGTTGTGTAAATGTGCAGGGACTTTTGGAAGTAAGAGTTACAAAGCCGGCTTCCGAATCAACCGTTGCAAAGATTTTGGATTTGATGGAAAATTCATCAAACCGCAAGCGGAATACAGAAAACTTTATTTCCGCTTTTGCAAGATACTACACACCTACCGTTGTTTACCTTGCTTTGTTTGTATCATTTGTTGTTCCGGGTATTATGGCTCTGTTGGGCAACGGCAGTTATCTTTCACTTTTGCCTGACTTCTTCCATCGTGGTCTTATGTTCCTTGTTGTTTCCTGCCCTTGCGCTATTGTTATCAGTGTTCCGCTTACATACTTCTCAGGTATCGGCGGTCTTTCAAAGAAAGGTGTTTTGGTTAAAGGAAGTAACTATCTTGACGCCTTGACAATGGTTGACACAGTTGTATTTGATAAAACAGGTACAATCACAAAAGGACAGTTCTCTATAACAAAGATTGACAGCAAGATTGACGAAAAAGAACTTATCAAACTTGCGGCTTATGCCGAGTACAACTCAACACACCCTATCTCCGCAGCTATTGTTACATCTTACGGCAAAGAAAATATCAATCCTGCACTTATAGGCAAGGTTGATGAAATAGCCGGTCACGGAGTAAAGGCTGTTATTGATGATAAAGAAGTTTTGGCAGGTAATGCAAAACTTATGGCTACAAACGGCATTGAAATTCCTGAAGTTGACACTATCGGTACGGTTGTGTATATTGCGGTTGATAAAGCTTACGCCGGTTATATCACAGTTGCCGACACAATCAAGTCCACAAGCAAACGGGCTATGGCGGCTCTCAAAGCCAACGGTATAAGAAATACGGTTATGCTTACAGGTGATAACAAGAAAGTTGCCGACGCTATTGCAGAAGAATGTGGTATTACGGAAGTTCACAGCGATCTTTTGCCACAGGACAAAGTAAGCGAATTTGACAAGATAAGCAAAACAGGCAACTGTGCTTATGTAGGCGACGGCATTAACGACGCACCTGTTCTTGCAATGGCTAATGTAGGCTTTGCAATGGGAGGTTTGGGCAGTGATGCAGCCATTGAGGCGGCCGATATCGTTATTATGAATGACGACTTAACGCTTATAGCAGAGGCGGTTAAGGGCGCTAAAAAGACAAGAGGCATTGTTAAATTTAACATTGTGTTCTCTATTGCGGTAAAGGTTCTTATCCTTGCTTTGGCCGGTTTCGGTGTAACGGATAATATGATGATTGCCATATTCGGTGATGTAGGTGTTATGCTTTTGGCTGTACTTAACGCCATAAGAGCATTGGATTGATCCGATATTTGTAATTTAATAAACGCTATATAAAATATGGCGACTGCTTTAAACGGCAGTCGCCTTTTAGTTTGCTTTTAATATTGATTGTTTATATTTGATTGTTCATTGTGGATTGATTTTAATTTATCCATACCGGCTATAAGACAACAGCCTCAAAAATCTGCAACACTGCCGCCCTTTGGTAAAGGGAGGTGGTTTTTCCTAAGAAAAACCGGAGGGATTGACCTTGATACGACAAGCCATTTACAGCCCAACATTAAAACAAATCAAATATCCCCAATCTCTCAGTCAGCTACGCTGACAGCTCTCTTTACCAAAGAGAACCTTGCTACTCGTTCGCTTTAAAATGCTGATTTGCAATTAAACAAGTATATCAAAGAGAGCCGGTTTTATTGAAAATTATAGATTTATAGATTTTACTTCGAGCTTTGGCAACAAAGCAATAACCCAAAAAATCAATAACACCTTGTTGTCCCTGTACAAGGGAAAATGTCACGCCATAGGCGTGACAAAAGGGTTGTCAATCAACCTGTTTGCATCAAACTTCGGCCACAAACAAATATATTTATCCGTAGGGGCGTTCATTGAACGCCTATGCAAACCACAGGTTTGCACATAAACAACCTGTTTACATCAAATTTCAGCTACAAATAACAACCCCAAAATTTCACTACAACCCCAAAATCAACAAATTAAAAACAACTTAATCTATAATATCTTTCACATATTCTTCCCCGGCATGCAAAACTTTCTCGCCGGTTTTCTTGGCATTTTTCATCATTCGTGTGGCTTTGCGGTTGTCCGCAAGACAAACTGCACCTATGGTAACGGCGGCGGCACCCAAAATTGCACCCAAAGCCATATTTCTTACTGTTTCTTCTTTTTCATAATTGCACATATTAACACCTCTAAAATTTATTTGTTAGTATATTGCCCTTAAAAGCACAAAATATACGGTTAAAAGTAAAATTTTACAACAAAACACCCCCGGACCGTCGGGTAAGTCCGGGGGTGTAATTCAGTCAATTACAAATTATGCAATTTTAAAAATCGCTTAATTAGTCCTCTTTATTCTTTTTTCTCAAAAGAACAAACAAGCAAATCAATGCAACAACGGCTATAACAACCGGAACAACCGGGAATGAAGAACCTGTCTGTTCCCGTGGCTGTGAAGATGCAGAACTTGAATCCGCAACTTTTTCTGCCGTGCGCACGATAGCGTAGCTTGAGAAGTGACCTGTTGAGATTATCATATAACCGTCAACATATTCTGAGGCAACCGCTGTAAGTTTGCCGTCGCCGCCTACATAGTAAACTGTGTATTCGTCGGCTGATACGCCTTCGGCAGGTGTAAACGGAATTTTAATCGTTGCAATACCGCCGTTAAAGTTTGCTATGTACTTGCCGTTTGAATAAATCTGCAACTCTACAACAACAGCTGTATCGTAGTTATCCAAGGCTTTCTTTTGTGCCTCTGTAAGGTTTGTAAGCTCTGTTTTAACAGCACGAATTTCAATGCTGTCACCCTCGGCCTGTGCATAAACGGCTTTAAGTGTTTCGTTGTCAAGTTTAACAGTGGCGTCTGTAAGTTCAACAATCAAGTCGGAACCGTTGTCCATAACAGCCTTAACTGCGTCTTTTGCAATTTCGGTGCTTGTTACGCTCTCGCCTGTTGCGCTTGCAATCGGCAATACAACCGCTGCGCCCTTTTCACCTTTAACTTTGTTGATAAGGTCTTTGTCAACTGTTGCCTTTTCGTCAGCAACCTTTACATTTTCCTTAACTGCGCTTACAACTTCCTCGCTCCGCTTTACATCGGCAACAGATGTGTCAGCCTTTGTTGGGTTGGCATTTTCTTTTGTTGAAGATGTTGAAGATGAAGAATTATCCTTTGTGGCTGTTGAACCGCTGTTAGACGGTCTTGTTGCTGTACCTGTGCTTGCTGTGGCTCTAACAGGAATTTCTTTCTGCCACGGGCCGCCGCAGTAATCGCAAATAGCCTGCTCAATGCCTGCTTCTCTTGTTGTTGCGGCTTTTACAACTTTCCATTCGCCCCAGTGGTGTCCTGTTGCGCCTATTACAAGGTCTGCCGCCTTAACTTCGTTCTTGCCCTCTGCGTCTGTAAACAGCTTACCGCATCTTTCACATTCGTAATGAGCCTTAACGCCGTCTTTTTCACAACCGGCGGCTACTTCTGCAACAAACTTTGTCTTGTGGTTTGTGGCGTCAATGTCGATTACAAGAGTATTCTTATCTGTAACCTCTTTTGTGCCTGCTTCGTCCTCATAGAGCTTGCCACATGTTGAACATTCGTAGTATGCTTTCATGCCCTTTTCGGTGCAAGTAGCCTTAACTTCTTCATGTTTTGTCATCTTGTGACCGAGAGCAGGGATAACAAGGTCGTCAGCCTTTGTAACTTCTGTGTATGTTCCGTCCTCATTAAGAAGATAGAGCTTACCGCAAGTGTTGCACTTGTAGTGTTCCTTTTTACCTGTTTCTGTGCAGGTAGGTTCTACCTTATCGGCAACTTTTTCAGATGCAGGATCATGTTTGCCTACTTCGTACATATTTGTTTCGGCATTCTTAACCGCCTCAAAGTTTTCTGCAAGGTATTTTGCATCAGGTTCAATACTGAACTTACCACCGGAAATAAATTTCTCAACATCTTCGCTGTAAATTTTGCCCGTGAGTTCACCGCCTGTTACTTCTATTTTAACTTTTGCAATGTCATCGGCACTATTGCCCTGCGGATTGGATTCATACAAAGCATATTCGCCTTTGATTGAACCACCGGAAATTTTAACTTCGATAGGCAACTTTGTTGTGTGCTGTGCAATAGCAATACCTGCACCCTTGGTTGTTGTACCACCCGGATTAGCACTAACAGAAAACTTACCGTTACCTGTAATTTTACAATTTTCAACATTCAATTTACCGGCACGGATTTCAATACCCGTAGTTTTACCTGTAATTGTACTGTTTTTAAGAGTAAATTCCGTTGCAGAATCACCGGCTTGATATATGCCGTATTCACTGACATTTATATTTGCTCCGTCAACAACAAGTTTGTTTTGACTATCAGCTGCAATAAGACCGTTCATTGTGATACCTGAACCGCTACCCTTTATTGTGCCTTTATATGTCACACTTGCAGCTGTACAGCTTGGATCAAATGCAATACCGAATGTGTTTGCAGCTGTATTGATCGTAACATTTTTCTCAAATGTTGCATTAGCAGTACCGTTTACCCAAATAAGAGCAATAGATTTGCCTGATTTATTTGTTATAGTAAGTTTACCATTCTTTACATTAAAATTGCTGTAAACATCAAAGGCATAACCATCAGCTCTTGTAATAGTTTGCCTATTCAAATCCAAAGTTAAGTCTTTTTCGATTTTGATACCACTATTAAGTGTAAAACTCTTAGCAATTTTTATTGTATCACCATTATTGGCGGCATCAACAGCATCTTGTAAAGTTTTATAGTTTGTACTACCTATGGTTGCGATAACTTCTTCTCTGACATGATATGAACCATCACTATCTTTAAATGTTTCCAAACCGGGAGCCATACAATAGTCGCTCACCTTTTTGTTGAAAGTACCGCCATAGATGTTTATCTTATCAGGTGTTGCTTTTCCTAACCAATGTGCTATTTTAGCACTTGAATTCGTGTGATTATTTATGAATGTACCGTCATAAACAGATAATTCACCAATAACACCGCCATCTTCACCTGTCATTAACACCTGTGGGCATCCATTATACGGCGCAGTTGCGGCCTGTGTAAATATACCACCGTTTATGGTTGTTTTACCATAAGTGAGTATTACAGCGTTATAATTCCATGCCTTTGCCCAATTAAGTTCAAATTCACCGCCGTTAATTTCCATGGTTGAATTAGGCTCTGTTTTAACAACATTCATACCACCGGTATAAGTACCGCTGTATATTTTCAAATTGCCCAGAACCCTGATCATTGACGAACCGTCATTACCGGCTGTTGCGGTAACATTTTCCAGAGTAGCTGTACCTTTGATTTCAATGTTGTAATATGATGCACCGCCCATAACCGAACCGTTCTTAATTGTAACGGTAGCACCATTTTCAACGGTTATTGTAGCTTTACCGGCACCGGTATTTGTCAAAGTCTTACCGCCAAGATCAAGAGTAATATTCTTGTCAATGGTGATGTCTTCTGTTGTATCTTCTCTAAGATTAACAATCTGACCGGCCGTAGCTGCATCAATGGCTTTTTGAAGAGATGAATAAGCAATACTATCTATCATAGCAACATTAGGCTCAGGCGTCGGCATCGACCCATCTGTTGGCTCTGGTAATCGTGCCTGTCTCATCATCCGACCTTCGCTGTTCTCATCGCCCTGTGACCGAGGTTCATCAGTCTTCTGTTCATTGGACTTCTGTTCATTGGACTTCTGTTCGTCAGACTTCTGTACATCAGCCTTTTGTTCGTCAGACTTCTGTTCATCAGACTTCTGTTCATCAGACTTTTGTTCGTCAGACTTCTGTTCGTCGGTCTTTTGTTCATCAGACTTTTGTTCATCAACAGCCTCGTCTTTTTTGGTTTCAACTATTTGAGTTTGGTTGTCGGAACCGGTCTCGCCGTCCGCAAATGCGGCGGTAGGAACCATCGAGAAAATCATGCTTAAAGCCAGAATGCTTGCCAAAATTTTTCTTTTCATTGACACTTCTCCTTTTTTTGATTTTTATGGTTTTAGATGTCAAAATTTGCACTTTACCCGACTGCCCATAAATGGGCATATGGTAAATAATGACACTTATATACCTTACTTATTATAATATACACCAACTATCAACCTGTCAAGTGGGAGTGGTAATTTTGTCTGCTTTTGCCGAATTTGCCCGAATTTTTTTATCTTTTTGACGGCAAAAAAGATATAAAAATCAAGCCAATTGTACATGTTTCAACCCAAGAGCCACTCTGCCGGGGTAAATCGCCCCTAAGATTGATATTTTTTTATCAATCCCGTCATTTTGGGCTTTAAATATAGCTATTTGTAGCCGAAATTTTTATGTTACCGACCCATAAAATAGGCTCTCTTTGGTAAAGAGAGCTGTCAGCGTAGCTGACTGAGAGATTGTAAAACATTTTATTTACATACGATGATTGGCTGTAAATCGAGTGTCTTATCAAAGACAATCCCTCCGATTTTTCTTACGAAAAATCACCTCCCTTTACCAAAGGGCGGCTGTGTTGTGGATTTTTGGGGTTGTTATTTGTAGCCATAATTTGATATAAGCAGGTTGTTTATGTGCAAACCTACGGTTTGCATAGGCGTTCAATGAACGCCCCTACGATTTAACTTTATAATTACTGTTTATGACCGGCAAGGCACTTAATTTTTTTTGAAATATTATTCTGCAACCGACAGCGGTAAATCACAAATAGCCTGTAGGGGCGACCATTGGTCGCCTCATTTCAAACTATTTAAGCTGGTTTTCCATTATAAAACAACAACCCAAACAAACCGCAAACTCGGCTCTCTTTGGTAAAGAGAGCTGTCAGCGGTAGCTGACTGAGAGATTGAAGAACATTTTATTTACATACGATATTCGCTTGTAAGTTCGAGTACAAATTAGGTTGTCTTGCCAAGGTCAATCCCTCCGATTTTTCTTACGAAAAATCACCTCCCTTTACCAAAGGGCGGCAAGGCTACGGATTTTTTGATATGTTTATCTGTTGCCGAAATTTGATATAAACGGATTGTTTATGTGCAAACCTGCGGTTTGCATAGGCGTTCAATGAACGCCCCTACGGATTTATTTTATAAATATATTTGTTTGTAGCCGAAATTTGATGTAAACAGGTTGTTTGACAACCCCTCAGACGGCTAACGCCGCCAGCTCCCCTTGCACAGTGGAGCCTAAGTTGATGTGAGGATCAAAGATATTTATTTGCAGCCGTAACTTGATGTAAATAAATTGCAGATTGTTTAAGATGATTTTCCGCTATAAAATAATAAGCCGAACAGACAACAAACTTGCCCTCCTTGTGCAAGGGAGGGTGGTGTGAGCGTTCAGCGAACACCGGGAGGGTTGTTCAACTTTCCGCTGTAAAACAATCATTATTTTAAACCGAACGAATTGCAAGGCTCTCTTTGGTAAAGAGAGCTGTCAGCGGTAGCTGACTGAGAGATTGGAAAACATTTTGTTTACATACGATATTCGGTTACAAGTTCGGTTGAAAATCAGGTTGTTTTACTAAGGTCAATCCCTCCGGTTTTTCTTGGGAAAAACCACCTCCCTTTACCAAAGGGCGGCGAAATTGCGGATTTTTTGATATGTTTATCTGTTGCCGAAATTCGATGTAAACAGGTTGTTTATGTGCAAACCTGCGGTTTGCATAGGCGTTCAATGAACGCCCCTACGGACTTATTTTATAAATATATTTATTTGTAGCCGAATTTGATACAAAAATATATAAAAAAGACAGGGCATTATAAACCCTGCCTTTTTCGTCTATTTTACTTTATTTTGGTACTTGCTTAAAATTCTCATATATGAATAAACAAGAGCAATAATTAAAAATACAACGCCTAAAACCGATAATAAAACAAACGGAGAATTTTGCTCCGTAGATAAAAACGGCAACGCAAAAACTTCAAAACCAATGGCAAAAGCAATCCATAATTTGCCTACCGCCTTATTATAAGCCGCCACATCTGAAATATTCTTTGCGGTTTCCACATTTGCAAAAAAATTTACTGCCTTTTTGCTCCTCATTGAAAAAATACCTATAAACAGGTACAACACACTAAGGGCAGACCAAATAGCAAATGCGATTTTCATTCTTATCTCCTTTTGCCGGTTTTAGCCAGATAAACCACACGCAAAACCAAAGTTGCAATCTGCAAAATAATTGTCGCTATACCAAAGCCAACGAAACACCAATCTTTTTTTCTTGAATCCATAATAAAACACCTCATTGATTTTTTTATGATTATAGCATACAATTATGTCTGTAATATGAACAATTTTAAAATAAATATAATTTTAGTTAATTACCACAGAAAGAGATTTATATGAAAAATAAGATTTTTAAAGTTTTAACCCTTTTATGGATGTGTTTTATATTTTATATGTCTGCCCAAAACGGCGTTGCGTCTGCCGCAGGCAGTGGAAGAATTGACCGAATTTTAGCGGCTATCCCCTTTTTTAGCAATTTAAATATTGAACTTTTAGATTTTATTGTCCGCAAAACCGCCCATTTTACCGAATATACCGCACTTGGGTTTTTATCTGCTAACAGTTTTAGCGGAGATAATATAGAGGCAAAAGCCTTTTGCCTTTCGGTGGCTTATGCCGCAAGCGACGAAATACACCAGTACTTTGTGCCCGGCCGCCGGTGTATGACAAGAGATGTTTTAATCGACAGCACCGGTGCCCTTGTGGGAATTTTGATATTCTTTTTGTGTAAAATAATTTATAATAAATGCAAAAGACAACACTGAATTTTTAAAAATTTAACATATAAAATAATTTACATATTAACATAAAAAGACCATCGAATTTTAAAAATTCGATGGTTATTTATTATATAGATTTAATTGTGTTTGTTGTATAACGGTACTTGGTGGGTTTTATTTACAACGAATTTCCCTATCCAAAATATTGCCAACGCCAGCGCTGTAATCACACTTGTTAACAATGATACCTTTTGCAACATTGTGCCTTCATATACAACGGTTAAATTTTGGCTGTCATACCCGGTTATATCCACCGACAGCCAACCCCTGTCAACACTTGGGAAATTATCCAAAACATTGCCGGCTTCATCGGTTACCTTGTATCCGTAATAATAGTTTATAGGCATTTCAAGTATGTTTCCCCGGCCGTTGTTATCGTAAAATGACACGGTATGAACACCATAATCGGATAATTCGCAACTTCCCTGTAAATCATTTACAACGGTGTAAATTTTGCCTGAATACTTTTCTCTGTTTAAAAAGTATTCCTGCTTTGTATTTGCCTGCAAATAGTTTTGATCTGTACCAGGCTCAAAATCTTCATATACCAATCTACCCTCGTTAGTCATATTGTAATTATAAACATAATTACATTGCAACAAAAACATTCCGATAATGAAAACCGACACAGCTGTCAATGAAATTACATACTTATTTTTAAGCAGGGCTCTACCTATTTTTACAAAGGCAACACTACCCGTAAAGCACAACAATATAGTTGAAAATATATGTAATCTCCATGGGAATTGAATGATATTTATATACGGTGCAAACAAATTCCATGGAAATAAACTTGTTGACATAAATATGCAAATAAGTGAAACTAATAAACTGTCCCTAAAAAACAATTTTTGATTTGGGTTGTCAATAAAATCCGATTTAAATTTGCAAATATAAATTATCCGCAAAATCATATATATCAAAACAATAACACCGAGAGCCGGTGAAAAATCAGAAATATCAAACGACGGCGAGAATAAATGGCGAACTCTTACGGTTGATAACATAAGGTCATCATATTTGGCCATTACACTCCGCAAGAATTTGGTTGTTGCAAATTGTTCTGCCATCGGCAGTAAAAACCACCGGCTTAACAAAAATGATATTATTGCAGCAACAACAGTTTTTGTAAATACTTTATCAACAGCATTTTTAGCCCGCTTTTTATGTGCAACGGCACGAATAAAAAAAATTAAAAGATATACCGCAAAAACAAAACATGTAAGTACAAAACTCAGCACATGGGACATTGCTAACCCGGAAAATCCGGCTATAAGCATCCACAACTTATTTTTATCGCCGTAAAACAAGTTATATGTTCCTGCAATTACAAGGGGTATAAAAACAAAACCAAAACATTCGCCGACGGCACCTCGAATATATACATCCGTCATAAAATATTGACTGCAAACAACCGACAAGCTGAAAAGCACGGAAATAACTCTGTCCCTGCTTATCTCGTACCCCATACAATAAGATGTAAAAGCAACCGCAAAGAAGATAAACCGAAGTAACAGCTTGTATGATTTAAAAAGCGGAACACCTAAGCATACCAAAACAGCAAAGGGATACAGCATGGCATCGCAATAAAACATGCTTATACCATAACCAAAATTGTTGTACTGATCCGGCGTCACATAAAGTCTCAATTGGCCATTTTTTAGCGCATTGGAAAGATTTTGTAATCGCTCTATGTGAAAAATCACATCGTCCCCCCACATAAGTTCCGGCTTAAACAGCAAATTTGCCCCTAAAAATCCGATGGCAACAAGTATTATGAATATTGCAAAAGATTTTTCCCTGTCATTTGATTTTTCGATTTGTACCATTTATAGTTCCTTTAATTTTTACATTCCAAAATTCTCAAATATGAATTAACTTTTACTCCTTTAAGTTTATCGCTTAATTCTTTTTCGGTAACGGATTTTACAATATATGCCTTTTCCGTGCCGCTATACACTTGTTCGGCATCGGCGAAGTGAGATGAAATATCTTCTTTTCCGTCAATGTTAACATAAAAATCATATACCATCTCATTATAGTTTATAATTTTTATATCTTTTTCCCGCCAGCCGTCATAAATTGTACCGTTAGCCTTAACACATTCCGCAACATCGTTTACTACTGCATTGCCGGTGGGCAAACTGCCTGCTCCCCTGCCGTAAAATGCCGACTGTCCGGCATTGTCTGTGTCAAGCAAAACCCGATTAAATACATCATTGGCCGATGACAAAATACAATCGTTGCTAACCGCAAAAGGCGCAGTTATAACCGAAATTTTACCGTCTGTGAGCTTTTTATAACAGCCTAAAAGTTTTATTCCGTAGCCCAAAGGGGCAAGGATTGCAACATCTTCTTTCCTTATACCTCTTATGCCCTCGGTGTGAACATTTTCCGGTAAAATTCTCTGTTTTGTAACTATATCCGTCAAAATGCAGATTTTGCGGCAGGTGTCTATGCCGTCAACATCCCCGGACGGGTCGGCCTCGGCATAGCCGAGTTCCTGTGCCTGCTTTAAAGCAATGTCAAAGGAAAGATTTTCTTGTATCATTTTTGTAAGAATATAGTTTGTGGTTCCGTTTAAAATACCATAAATTCCGTTTATTTCACTTGCCTCAAAGCAGTTTCTCACACCGTGAATAATCGGCACTGCGCCGCCTACGGCAGCCTCAAACATAAAGTTTACATTTTTTTCTTTTGCAACGGCCATAAGTTCTGCGCCGTAAGCCGCCACAAGCTCTTTATTGCTTGTTACAACGCTTTTACCTGCCGACAATGCAGACTTAATATATTCATAGGCCGGGTGTTTACCGCCAATGGCCTCGATTACAATATTTACATCACTGTCGTTTAAAATTGTGTCAAAGTCATATACAAATTTTTCTTTGTAATCGCTGTCATAATCATGGCGGACAAGAATATATTTTACATCAATGTCTTGACCTGTTTTGCTTTTAAGTTGTTCTCTCTTTGCATTTATAATATCTACTGTGCCCTTGCCTACAACACCGTAGCCCAAAACCGCTGTTCTAATCATAGCGCCCTCCAAATATTTATTACAATTATAATAACATATTCAAGGCGATACATCAATCATTTTATTCTAAACACCATAGGTTTTACTTGATTATCAAGAGGTGCAAATTCAAAGCCCTGATTTTTAAGCTCTGTAATTATATCGTCCAACGCTTCTGCGGTGGATTTTTTATTAACTGCGTCGTGCATAAGAACAACAGCTCTCTTTTTACCCTTACAGCCGTTTATCACATTGTTGTAAATTTGCCGTGAAGTTAAACTTCCCGTGCCGTCACCGCTGTCCACATTCCAATCAAAATAGGCAAACCCACGCCTTGTCATTTCATCTACTAAATCTCTGCATATATTCTTATTGTATTTATTTACACTGCCACCGGGAAAGCGCAATAATGTAGGTTCATAGCCGGTGTTTTTATAAATATATTCGTAGCACTTTGTAAAGTCTTTAAGATATGCGTCAACACTGCTGTATATTTCGCCATATTTATGGCTTGCCGAATGAACCCCAACGCTATGACCTGCCTCTACCTCCTGCTTTAAATAATCGGTGTAATTTTCTTCGTTTTCAACTATAAAAAATGTTGCTTTGATATTGTGCTTATCCAAAATCCGCAAAATTTCCGGAGTTCTCGGACTTGGTCCGTCATCGAATGTTAAGTAAATAAGTCTTGGCCGGTCCTGTTCTTCGTCGCCAACGCCTGCGGCAGCTTCTTTTATCCGATTTTTATCTGTAAATTCCGGAGAATATGTATCCGCATATGATATTTGATATTTATATTTCTCTATGGCTTTTTCATACTCATTTTCCCCTCGGCTGTCGGCAATATTTGCGCATGACCAAAGACAAGCAAAAAATACAATTACATATGAAATATATGCCTTCTTTTGTTTTTTCACCAAATCACCTCAATTAAATTTATTCTTTATATGAAAATTTTATTCAATTAGTATTTTCAACTTGAAATAAATATTGTATAATATTAAAAATGAATTTGAAAGTAGCAAGAGGGAGATTTTATGAAGTATTTAGAGGAAAAAATCATCAAAGACGGCATTGTTAAACCGGGAAATATTTTAAAGGTTGACAATTTTTTAAATCACCAAATAGATGTTGTAACCCTTAATGAAATGGGCAAAGAGTTTAAACGCCTGTTTGCGGACAAGCCTATTAACAAAATTTTGACCATTGAGGCTTCCGGAATAGCAATAGCCACTATGGCTGCTTTACATTTTGACAACGCCCCGGTTGTTTTTGCAAAGAAAGCAAAGAGCCGGAACATAGATAACGACCTTTACACAAGCGTTGTTCACTCATATACCTACGGTAAAGACTACACAATTACCGTAGCAAAGAAGTTTTTATCTCCCGATGATCACATTTTGATAGTAGATGACTTTATGGCCTTGGGCAACGCTATGATAGGCTTGCTTGATGTTGTAAAACAATCCGGCGCTACTGTTGAGGGAATAGGTATAGCCATAGAAAAAGGTTTCCAGCCCGGCGGACAAAGACTCCGTGATATGGGCTATAACCTGCACAGCTTGGCAATAGTTGAAAGTATGAACGAAAATGAAATAATATTCAGACATGAATAATTTACATAGGAGGCTTTTATGAAAGTTTTATTTTTAGGCAACAGCCACACATTCTACAATGATATGCCGCAGATTTTTGCGAATATCTGTAAAGAAAAAGGCAAAGATGTTGAAGTTGCCATGCAGGCACACCCGGGCGTTACTTACGGCTGGCATTACTCACAGCTTGTTGAATTGAGATTTGCCCTTATGCACGGCGGATTTGACTACATTGTAATGCAACAGGCTGCACACTCACCCTGTCCGTCAAAAGAAGAAACACTTGCAGATGCGGAAAAGATAATTGCCCTTGCAAAAAAATTCGGGGTTACGCCTATTCAAACAATGCCATGGGCAGAAAAGAGAGACCCTGCTCATCAAAAAGGTATGTATGACATTTACAACACTTTAAGCGAAAAATTCGGCGTAAAGCTCACTGTTGCCGGCAATGTTTTTGAAGATGTATTTTACAATCACCCTGAAATTGATATGTACTGGCGTGACGGCGAACACGCATCGCCTTACGGCTCTTACGCCATTGCAATGGCTGCTTATGCGGCAATTTTCGGTGAAAGTGTAAAGGGTCTTTCTCCAAACAGCTACAATACATACCCTGTAAGTGACGAAGCATGGGCGGAAGTTCAATCCGCATTTGCGGCCTCGGCCAAAGAACCGGAAAACGAAGAACTTAAAACTGCCGCTTGGGCAAAATACAAAGAGAATGTAAAAGCCGTTTGCGACAAGGAAGAAGAAAAGTTCTCACTTGACCCGAAAAAAGCCGAAATATTACAAGAACTTGTTGATAGATACGCTTTAAACAAATAACAAAATTAAAAATACTATCCCACGCAAATCAGCATTGCGTGGGATTTTTATACATAATATTATGTGATTTGCCGTCGAATAAATTTGCCAATATCCTCATTATAATAAAATAAGTTATGACTAAAACAATAATAACGAGAAGCCTATTGACGGTGATGATATTAGTAATATTCTTAAAATTATGAGTATGAAAAAATATAAAAGATTCTATTTGACGGCACTGTCCCAAAGATTATGCAACTTAGCAAATAAAATTAGGGCACAGACTATAAGATTTTTAACGGTTACGAATGGGCAGAATCGATTTTTCCCGGCTCTGTCCATATCTGCATTTCTTTTTGCCATAAAATTGGCCTCCATACTGTGTAGTTTTGTCTTACACCGGTTTGGAAGTTTAGATAAACTGCCGTACGAAATTGTCGCAAATCTCGTTGATTTTCTCTTGTGGCCTCGCCCGCCTTGTACTCTCGCATTGAGCGCATATCTCTTACAGTCTTTGCGGTTTTTTCATCAATTTCATACCTTGCCGCTCTTGTGGTCATCGGCACTGTTATGCTCTCATCAGTGTCAGGTTCGTCGGTGTTGTTTTCAAGCTCTTTTTCAAGGTTCTTGTTCTCGGCGTCAATCCGTTCAATATCCGCCTGTATGCTTTCTTCGCTTTCCAGCTTTTTGAGCTTTTCAACCTCATTTTCTCTTTCCGATACATTGATTTCGCTATTTTCTACCCTTTTCTCTTGACTTTCCGGGGTTGAATGTGGTATTGTTGAGGTAGAAGAATAGGGATCCAACGGTTTTAGCCGTCTGTCTGCCAACTGTGAATTATCACTTTTAGCCTTAGACATATCCCATTCTTTTTTATTTTGCCTATTTCACTTTCATTGTTGACAAAATATGCTGTTACAATAAGGTTTGTATTTGATTTACTATTAGAAACAGCTTCAACAACAAGGTATGTACCATTTACCTTTTTAGAAAATATAACCTTAGGTGCCCGGGCACCGTCGGAAAGCCTTTTAGCTGTTGTTGTTTCGCATGATAAATAAGCGTTATCAAAGTTATCTATGACATATTTCAATCTTGCAATATCATTTATGTCTGCCATGGTTTTATTAGCTTTGCCATTTGCTCCACGTCGTTTTTCTATATGTGTAATTGTATCTTTGTTTGCAACAATTTTTTCGCCAACCTTGGATAACCCGGTCAATTCACGCATAGCCTGTGCTGTTCGCCGATTGGTTTCAGTTACAGCATACTCTCCGGCGTACTCACCCGATTTTACTTTGTTTATGTAGCTCACAAAATTTTCGTCAACCGCATTTTTATACTCGTTGATAACTTTCATTTCCCGGGCTGTATGGATTTTAGGGTTATCGTTTACGGCGGTACTCTCTATATTCACGCTCTCGACTTTTGTCGGGGCTTCTTTTGTTTGTGCTTCGTCATAAAATTCCCAAAGCCTGCCCACAATAGGAAGCTTAACAAACGCTTCGTATTTTTCGAAATGCTTATTGCCGTTTTCGTCAATAAGTGTTTCTTCACCGGGGACCATATTTGTTACATCTCGCATTACGCAGACAATTTTACCGTCCTCATTTACAAAGGCTCTTATGGGCTTGGCATACCATAACGCATTAGCAGCATCGGCACCGCAAAAATACGGTTTGCCGTCAATTTCTGTTGTTCTCATCGCCCTGAAGTCAGGGCTTTCAAATACATGTAACTCTGTCATTCCTCTTTCCTTTCTGCTATAAGCTCTTGTATAGCTTGTAATATTCTGCCTTTGATTTCCGGGGGGGTGTGTGCCTGCCGGAAAAGATACCCGATATTCGGGCGTCCGAAACTCCCAACTTGCACCGCAAGTCATGTTGTGTAATGCGCCACTTGTACATTTCCCTCTGGGCTTTTAGTACCCACTTAGGCCTCACTCACCGCCTTTCTTTTTGCTTGCAAAATAGTGGAATAAATGTTACTATTTAAACAAATATAAGGTTTATTTTTTGATACAATCCTTAACCTGTTGACAAGCTTGTTCTAATCAAAACCAACCGCTTGTTAATACATGATTTTTAGTTTTGTTTAGTTGCATAAAAATTAAGGGGTAATTTTAATGTTTTATAATAATCTTTGTACACTTTGTGTGTCTAAAAATATCTCAGTTGCTAAGGTTATGCACGACTTAGGCTTTTCTTCGGGCACTGCTACCCGCTGGAAACAAGGAACAGCCCACCCCTCCTATAAAACATTACAAAAAATAGCCGACTACTTCGGCGTATCCGTTGACGAATTATTATCCGATAATGCAGCGGACACAAAAGAAAAGACCGCCGATGTCAAAGACATTAACGGTCAGGAGGAAGCCGAGCACCGGCAGTTAATAAAAACCGTTGCCGAGCTTGCAAGCAGTATGCCGACGGACAAACTCCGCCGGTTGATTAAGATACTTAAAGACGAATAAGCTTAATCAGACGGCTTTTCGATTATGGATATAATCTTTTTCAATTCCCGGTTGCTTAAACCTCGAAAAATTTCCATAACTTCTTCCAATAACTCTTCTCTGGCATCAATGCTATTGTTATTGCCTTGCTGTTTGTTGTTAGTAGCCTGTGTCTTCATTTGAGATTACCTCCTATAACTTTTTGAGTTGCAACCGTAAAGGTTGCAAACCGAAACGAAATAAGATTATCCTCTCTTTTATTGAATATTTTATAGCTGATACCGACATAAAAAGTTACACCATTGTAACAATTTTGTAACTTTTTATAATTTTTGTGGAATGGAATAAAAAAATGAAAACGAACAAATTACTCTCACTTATCCTTTGCGCTGTTGCAATATTTTCCATACCGATTATAGCTTTCGCTCACCCGGGCAAAACCGACGAATACGGCGGACATTATGACTGGAAAACCGGTGAATACCACTACCACCACGGCTACCCTGCGCACCAACACATTGACGGCTATTGTCCTTACGATTATGACGACCAAACAGACCATAGCAACCACGGCGGAGGTTATAACTATGATTATGACTATGATTATAATTACGATTATGACTATGAAGAACCGGCAGACAACTATAATTATGAGAAAGAAATAAAAGATAAACCGGTCAGGTATACCGTTATAGGGCATATATTGAATTTTGTGTGCTCACTATTCGCAGGTGTCCTTGTCGGTTTTTATTTTCGGATTTTGGTTACTTGTTTTCGTTCTGTTATTTTGAATATTTTTAAAATAAATACAGATTATGCAAATGACACTTTAATATATTGTGAGCCTATAATAGATACCTTTTTTGTTTTTTCACTTGTTATGCAATACTTTTATAACTTTGATATTGATACGACAAAACGGTTTGCTATCTATCGTAATATATGGTTAGTTTTGCAACTAATAATCATTATGCAAACCATGATTAGTCAGAAAAAAACTCAAAAAGAGGAAATAAAACGCAAGTCCCAAATTCAAAAAGCTCCTCAAACAACTGTAAATGACTTAGTTCGGATAATTTTAAGAGAGAAACTAGAGGAACAAGCTCAAAAGAGGGAGCAGGAATATACCAACATTATTGAGCAAGAGCGCAAAAATCCAACCATTACCGCCAAAGAAACAGAACAAACGCCTGAAATAGTTGAAGAAACAGTCGAAAAAGAGGAACAACCACCCGAGGAAGTTGCGCAGGAAGAATCCAAACAAACCATTGAACCTACACGCAAAATATACCATTATCACACACAATCGCATATTATGCCGGTTGACCCTAAACATGTTTACTGGACGGCAAACGGAAAATCTTTTCACTCAAACCGTATGTGCTTGGCATTGCGCAACTGTACAACGGTAAGTTCCGGTACATTGACAAAGGCACAGCGCCTCGGACACAAAACGCCGTGTTCGGTGTGTGTCGGTAAAAATTACAAGGTCAAAAAGAAATGAGGCATAACTATGCCATACTACAAGCAAGACAAGAAAAACAAGGACGGCTTGACACAGTATATTGTTAAAGTCAATATTGGCGATAAGCAACTCAAACGCACCACTTGACGAAGGATTTGGAAAGCAATCTTTTAAGGGAGTACACTACCCAAAAATAAAAGTTATGTTCGCACAATAAAAATGCCCAAACAGCTTATAGACTGTTTGAGCGAACACAAGAAGAAATAGAACTTTGACAGATTTAAAAAACAAAAAATTAAAAATCGTACTAAAATCGTACTACAAAAGAAAAAGTCCGCTAATTTAGCGGACTTTTTATGTTTTGGCGGAGAGAGGGGGATTCGAACCCCCGGTACAGCGTTAACCGTACACCCGCGTTCCAGGCGAGCACCTTCAACCGCTCAGACATCTCTCCATTGCGTTTAAAGCTTTATTATTATACCTTTAAAATTGTATTTTGTCAAGATAAAATTCATATAATTGTTTTCAAAAATCTCTGTGTTGTAAATAGATGTGATTTAATAAAAGCAGTAACTTAGGTGCGCAATGAAAAATCCATATTACAGAATAAAATATAATCCAATCTCACCTTACTCTATTGTATTTAAAGCCTAAATTTGATATAATTTTTATATCATAGGAGGTAAATACTATGTTTTACAAAAAATTTTTATCCGCAATTATGTTATTTACAGTTATTTTGTCCGGGTGTGTCAGCCCGGCAGAATCAAGCAGCCAAACACAAAACAACAGTTCAGAACCGCAAAAATCCGTAAGTTCCAACTACAACAATATAACCAACTATCTTATTCAAGCGGACGGAGAATATACATATCTTGCGAATTATCACTCTATCTACCGTGGAACTGTGGGTTCAAATGATTATGAAGAAATTTTTACAGATGAAAATATAAATATGTACAAAATCGCAGTTACAGATGATAAAATTTTCTTTTCCTCTGTAAACCGCCTGTACAGCATTGATAAAAACGGTGAAAATCTCACATATTTGGCTCAGCTCACCGACCTCGATAATGGTATAAATTGGACAGATTTTTATATTTACAAAAATGAAATTCATCTTGAAGATTTAGATAAAAATACAGTTAAACTTTTATCTTTCGAGCCTGATATGTCAATTTCGGATAGTGTAAAAAGATTATATTGTACTACTGACGGAAAAGAATACGAATATCTGGATAATACGGAATTGGGCGACGGTAAACTTCACTTAATCGACAGCGATATTTACGCACCGCAAAATGACATTATATACGGAAGTTTATATTTTATTTTAACAGATAATTATATTTACTATGTAACAGGTACAAAAAATGATTTTTCCGCAGATTTACAAATAAAAAGATGTGACTTTAACGGTGAGAATACTGAAACAATAGCTGAATTTAATAACAATGTGTATTTTTCAAATTATGACGAAAAATATGTTTATTTTCATGACGATAACAGCTATTATTTAATAGATATTGCCGAAAACAAAATTATTGAAACACCGGTTATATATCAAAGCGGCAGGGGTTATGAAATATGTAACGGTAAACTGTACAATTTGCTCACTTTGGAACCTACCGTTACCGATTTTAGTACCGGGAAAACGGAGCCACTCAGCCTGCATCATATCTAATATTTATATCTTGCTATACAATTTTTGATATTTCTTAAATAATTATACTTCTTATCAGCATAACCTCGGCTGTCAAAAAGTAAATTTCAAATTCTCTGCCCGTTGTAAAATAGCCAATCAAACAAACTGCAAACCTGCCCTCCCTGTGCAAGGGAGGGTGGTGTGAGCGTTTAGCGAACACCGGGAGGGTTGTCAAAAACGATTTTTCGCTATAAGTCACAACTTCAACAAACCGCAAAACCTGTTCTCCATGTTAGGGGAGATGTCACGATTTTTACGAGTGACAGAGGGTTGTCAATGTGCAAGCCACAGGTTTGCATAGGCGTTCAATGAACGCCCCTACGATGCTAATTTACAAATACATTTACTTGTAACAGGCAAAAATAAATCACGGATACACCGTAGGGGCGACCATTGGTCGCCTCATTTCAAACTATTTAAACTGTTTTTCCACTATAAATCAGCAACTCAAACAAACCACAAACTCGGCTCTCTTTGGTAAAGAGAGCTGTCAGCGTAGCTGACTGAGAGATTGAGTAAGCAAATTGTTTTATTCTATTTTCCGCTATAAAATAGCAATCCCGGCAGATAACAAAACTTGTTCTCCCTGTTAAGGGAGATGTCACGAGTTTTACGAGTGACAGAGGGTTGTCTATGTGCAAACCTACGGTTTGCATAGGCGTTCAATGAACGCCCCTACGATGCAAATTTACAAATACATTTACTTGTAACAGATAAAAATAAATCACGGATACACCGTAGGGGCGACCATTGGTCGCCTCATTTCAAATTATTTAAACTGTTTTTCCTCTATAAATCAACAACCCAAACTAATCGCAAAGCCGGCTCTCTTTGGTAAAATTGTTTGGCTGTAAATTGGCATTTTAAACCGAACGAACAGTAAGGCTCTCTTTGGTAAAGAGAGCTGTCAGCGTAGCTGACTGAGAGATTGTTTAAGCAAACTATTCAAATCTGTTTTCCGCTGTAAAATATAATTCCAAACATACAGCAAACTTGCCCTCCTTGTACCCACAGGGCATAACATGTAAGGGAGGGTGTCGGCAAAGCCGACAGGAGGGTTGTCAAAAACGA
>CAKSZX010000012.1 GCA_934526065.1 uncultured Oscillospiraceae bacterium | reverse complement strand
TTTTGTTCTTACTATTGTTCAATTTTCAAGGTCCTGCGTCAGCCTCTCTCGCTGACAGCTTAGTTATTATAGCTCATCTGCCTTTAATTGTCAACGCTTTTTTCGACTTTTTACCTTTTTTCTACTTTTTTTACAGCTTTTTCATCATTTTTTGGGCTTTTTGCAACCTTTTTCGCCCTTTTCTTTCAATTTTTGTCGATTTATCACTCTTTTTGTTGATTTTTATTCCATAAATCTTTTTCTTAATTTTTCAATTATTTTTCTTTCTTGTCTTGAAATTTGCACTTGGGTTTTATTCAAAATTGCCCGGGTAGAGGATTGTGTTTCGTCTTTATAAAATCGCAAGTACAAAATTTTCTTTTCTTCCCCTGTCAAATCCGACATTGCATATTTCAATCCCATTATATTCAGCAAGTTTTCTTCCTCACTGTCAACAGGTACGTCAAATTCATTTTGGCCCTCATCATCTTCAAAAGCCGATGTAAGGGACATTGGCGGTGTGGCGGCGGAAATAGCCTGCGACACATCTTCCACACTTACACCTATTTCGGCGGCAATTTCTTTTAAACTTGGTTCTGTGCCGTTTTTCCTTTGCAGCGCATCTTTTGTATAGTTCACTTTTATAGACAGTTCTTTTAAGCTTCTTGTAACCTTAATAATTCCGCCATCTCGAAACAACTTCTTTATTTCACCTAAAATAACCGGTACGGCATATGTGCTGAACTTAACTCCTCTGTCGGTATTAAAAGCATCATAGGCCTTTATAAGCCCTACACAGCCGGCGGCATAAAGTTCTTCATATTCTACACCCTTACCCCTAAATCTGTTTGCGCAGGAATGTACAAGTCCCAAGTTGCTTTCGATAAATTCATCACGGGAAATAGTTTTCTCATTGAGAGCAGATGACATAAAAACCTCACTTAGATATTATTTTAGTCATAACAACCCTTGTACCCTTTCCGGGATTTGAAAATACCTTTACCTTATCCATAAATGCCTGCATAACGGCAAAACCCAAACCTGCACGCTCGTTTTGAGTATCAGTAGTAAACATAGGCTCCATGGCCTTTTTTACATCCGATATACCGACGCCTTTGTCTTTTACAGATATAATAAGTGCATTTTCTTTAATATCGGCTGTTATGTAAATAGTACCTATTTGATCGGGATAGGCATGGACAACACAGTTGGTAACCGCTTCGCTCACTGCCGTCTTTATATCGTTTATTTGCTCAATAGTAGGGTCAAACTGCATACAAAAAGCTGACACCGCCATTCTTGCAAATGATTCGTTTATTGATTTTGACGGAAAGGACAGTTTGAATTTGTTTTCCGATAACATACATTTTCTCCTTTATTTTCTTATTGTTTTTATTCCCGCAAGAGCCAATATTTTAGAGGACTGCCTGTCCACCGATTGCACATAAACGGAAATATCCATAGCACGGCAAAATTTATTTCTTGCAAGTACCAAACCTACGCCTGACGAATCCATAAATGTTACCCCGGTAAAATCTATAACAAGAACCTTTGGCATATAGGAAATCAATTTGTCGTCTATTATATGATTTATTTTTGTTGCGCCGTGGTGGTCTATCTCTCCGGACAGCTTTGCCGTCAGCACAGATTTTTCGTATTCAAAATCAACGGAAGTCATTATACACGCCCTTTCTTTTTTCTTTGAAAATATAATACTATATAACATAAAAATATTTTGTCGCAAAAAGAAAAATACCTTGATTTTCACAAGGTATTTTTATATTAAGCAATCTGTATTAAATTTATTTTAAAAGCAATCCTCTTGCCTCCGAAGCCAGATACAGCGAGCCAAACACAAGCAATCCTCCGGAAATATTTCCTTTTGCAAGATCCACAGCTTGCTTCGTACTCTGAGCGATATGCACTGTTTTGATTTTTCCCTTTGCCATTTCCGCAAGCTGCCGGGCGGTTAAAGCCCTTTTATTTCCCTCAAGAGTAACTGTGTACAGTGTTTTTACATACGGCGCTATCATCTCTATTATTTTTTCCGGTTGTTTGTCTGACAAGGTCCGCCAAACAGCTGTAAGATTTTTAATGTTATTTTCTTTTAGCACCGCTGTAAGGGCACTTACGCCGTCAGTATTGTGTCCGCCATCCAATATAATAAGCGGATCTCGGCTTATAACCTCAATCCTTGCAGGAAACTTGGTATTTTCTATTCCCTTAACTATGTTATCATCGGTAATGTTAAAACCGTATTTTCTTATGGCTTTCATTGTCTCTATAACTACCGAGGCGTTGTAACTTTGATGCAAACCGGTAAAGCTTTGATGTATTTCAAAATTTTCATAAATCAGCTTTGTTTGCATAAATCCTTCATTTATGTGGATAATATCGTTTTTGCTTGGCACAATCAATGTTGCGTTTTTCTCCGCTGCCACCTTTTTAATAACGTTTAACGCAGTTTTATCCTGTGCCGGGTAACATACAACATCCTGTCCGGGTTTTATTATTCCCGCTTTTTGATAAGCTATTTCTTCCAATGTATCGCCTAAAATATTTTGGTGATCATAGCTTATATTCATAATACAACTTACAAGGCTTGTTTTTATAATATTTGTACTGTCCATAAGGCCGCCTATTCCAACTTCAAGGCAGACTATATCACATTTTTCTGCGGCAAACCAATAAAATGCAATGGCTGTTACAATTTCAAATTCAAGAATTATAAGTCCGTTTTCTTTTTCTATTTTATCCCGATAGAATTTTACTTTCTCGGTAATCTCGGCCAGTGTATCATTCGGGATATATTTTCCGTTTATGGAAAATCGCTCTGTAAAATCAATAACAAAAGGCGATATATTTAACCCTGTTTTATAACCGGCGGTTTTCAAAACATTGGCGCACATGGCGGCACAGCTGCCTTTGCCGTTTGTGCCGGCAATATGAATATACCTTAAATCATCCTGCGGATTTCCCAAATAGTCCATTAGTTTTCTCATTCCCGCATGGCCGTCTGCGTTTTTCAACCTTGGACGAGAATGAATATAGTTCAAAGCCTCATCGTATGTCATTTTATCCTCCAATACAGTGTTAAATTTATTATATATATTATATATAGTATTTCATACAAAAACAAGATAAAATAAAAATCGGCTCAAATAAAATTCATATTATAAAATAAAAAAGCGATATTCAATTCCTTGAATATCGCTTTTGGTGCCGGTGGTCGGGGTCGAACCGACACGGTATCACTACCACGGGATTTTGAGTCCCGCACGTCTGCCAATTCCATCACACCGGCATTTATCTGACAGCTTTTATATGATACACCACAAATTGCATTTTGTCAACATTTTTTTGAAAAAATTTTTAAAAATCGGAAAAATTTTGCCGTTCTTTTCTTAAAGCAAAAATACAGGCGACTGTTACATCGCCTGTATATTTATTTTATTTTACGAAAGCTGTACCAATGCCTCGGCAGGCAGGCCGGCTATAAAGGCGCATACAGCGTCTTGTATATTCTGTCGTTCCCTAAAAAGTCCCTGCAAAGACGGATTTACATTTTCATAATATTTTTTGTAAGTTTCCACAAGCTTAACACCCTCGGGGGTGAAACTCACCCTGCCGTAAGGAGCCTTTGATATAATTCCCTGTTTTGAAAGAGAATTTACCATTGAGTGAACACTTGGTTTTGAAACATTCAATCTGTTTGAAATATCAACGCATTTAACCGCTCTTTCTCCGGCTCCTATTTCGTATATGGTAAACAAATATTTAAGAGCCGTACCGGTTATGCGTGTATTGTTTGTATTTTCCATGTGCATCACCGATGTTTGTGGGACGAACAATGTCCGCATCCGCCGCCGCAAGCAGAGCAATCTCCGCCGCAAAGGCTTTTACCGCTTTTCAACTCTTTTAACAAATACCTGATTATCGCAAATACGATTAAGCCAAGTATAACCCCAACAATTAAAGTGCCCATATTTCACCTGCGATATTAAATCGCTTCTCCTTTATTCTGAATATTTCTTTTCAGGTCTTACAAGGGCATAAATCAATACTGCCAAAACAGCAATACCTGCTACGGTGCCCACTGTAAAGCCCCGTCCTGTGAACAAGCTGCCAAGCTGGTAAACTATAAGTGCGATTGCATAAGCAAATATACATTCGTAACCTATGGCAAATGTCGTCCACTTTGTGCTGTTCATTTCTCTCTTAATAGCGCCCATAGCGGCAAAGCAAGGTGCGCAGAGCAAGTTAAAGATAAGGAATGACATACCGCTGAGTTTTGTAAAGCTGCGTGCCAATTCGGCATATACCGACAACTCGCCGCCGCCGTAAAGGATACCCAAAGTACCGACGATGTTTTCCTTTGCAACAAGACCTGTGATAGATGCAACAGCTGCCTGCCAGTTGCCCCAGCCCAAAGGCCTAAAGATTACAGCTACAACGCTGCCGATAGATGCCAACAATGACATGCTGATTTCGTCTTCTGAGAGCATTCTGAAGCCATCCGGAGTGAAACCAAAGTATGTTGTGAACCATACAAAGATTGTTGAAAGCAAGATGATTGTGCCGGCTTTCTTGATAAATGACCAGCCTCTTTCCCACATTGAACGGAGCAAGCTGTCCAAAGTAGGCATACGGTATGCAGGAAGTTCCATAACAAACGGTGTAGGATCACCTGCAAACATCTTTGTCTTTTTAAGGATAATACCTGAAATAATAATTGCAGCCATGCCCATGAAGTACGCACCTGTTGCAATATAAGGTGATCCGCCGAAAATAGCGCCTGCTATCATGGCGATAAACGGCTGTTTAGCACCGCAAGGAATGAATGTTGTTGTCATAACAGTCATTCTTCTGTCTTTTTCGCTTTCGATAGTTCTTGATGCCATAACGCCAGGAATACCACAACCTGTGCCGATAAGAATCGGAATAAATGACTTACCTGAAAGACCGAATCTGCGGAATACCCTATCCAAAACGAATGCGATACGAGCCATGTAACCGCAAGATTCAACAAATGCAAGCAAGAAGAACAACACAAGCATCTGTGGAACGAAGCCCAAAACAGCGCCTACACCGGCAACGATACCGTCAAGGATAAGACCCTCAAGCCATTCGGAACAACCTATCGCATCAAGAGCATTGCCGATAAGCACCGGAATACCCGGAACCCAAACACCGTAATCTGCCGGATCCGGTTCTGCAAATTCAAAACCGTCAAGTGTTTCAACAGCGGCCTGTGCATCTGCAATGTAATAAGGATCGGATTCTGAAACTTCCAATGTTTCTTCATCTTCAACTTCTGTTGTAGCACCGTCCTTGTAATCCTTGTACTGTTCAAGATAAGCAGTCGCAAGGCTCTTGGCCTCTGCCGGATCAAAGCTCTCTGACTCTGTATCCAAAGCGTCGCTCAATTCGTCTGCGCCCTCGCCGCCAAGGTCTATGAATGCCTGTAAAGCCTGACTTGCGTCTGTGTATGCGTCCGCATCATCTTCATAAGCCGATGTGCCGATGCCGAACAGATGATAACCGTCACCGAACAAACCGTCGTTTGCCCAGTCTGTTGCGGCAGAACCTACCGTAACCATTGAGATGTAGTAAATAGCCCACATAACAACAGCGAATATCGGCAAGCCCAACCATTTGTTAGTCACAATGCTATCAATACGATCTGTGGCAGAAAGTTTGCCGGCAGACTTCTTAATGTAGCAAGAACCGATAATAGAAGCGATATATGTATATCTTTCGTTTGTGATAATTGATTCCGCATCATCGTCAAGTTCGTCTTCGCATCTCTTGATGTCCCGTTCAATATGATCGAGAACTTCTTTTGAAATGCCAAGTTTTTCGCAGAGCTTTTCGTCTCTTTCAAAAATCTTAACGGCGTACCATCTCTGGCTTTCCTGAGGCATATCGTGGAGAGCGGCTTCTTCGATATGTGCGATAGCGTGTTCAACGCTGCCTGTAAATTTGTGCTGTGGAATTGTAACCTTTTTTGCTTTTGCAATTTCAATTACCTTTTCGGCAGCCTCTTTAACACCTGTGCCGTTCAAAGCAGAAATTTCAACAACAGGGCAGCCCAAAGCCTTTGACATATTTTCAATGTTAAGCTTATCGCCGTTCTTTTCCAAGACATCCAACATATTAACGGCAACAACCATAGGAATACCAAGTTCAACAAGCTGTGTTGTCAAATAAAGGTTTCTTTCAAGGTTTGTACCGTCGATAATGTTCAAAATACCGTCCGGCTTTTCATCAATGATATAGTTTCTTGCAACAACTTCTTCAAGTGTGTAAGGTGAAAGTGAATAGATACCCGGTAAGTCGGTAATTATAACTTCCTTGTCGCCTTTGTAACGACCCTCTTTCTTTTCAACAGTTACGCCCGGCCAGTTGCCGACGAACTGATTTGAACCCGTAAGTGCGTTAAACAATGTAGTTTTACCGCTGTTTGGGTTACCCGCAAGGGCAATCTTAAATGACATTTTTCTTCCTCCCGAAATATGTACAAAAAATAAGAATTTGTTTTTATCAGCATCAATCAATTAGCGTGTGCTAATTAGTGGGTGCTAACCGATGAGTATAAATAAGAATTATTCCACTTCTACCATCTCGGCGTCTTCTTTTCTCAAAGAAAGCTCGTAACCTCTGACTGTAAATTCAACAGGGTCACCCAATGGAGCGATTTTTCTCACATATACCTCAACGCCTTTGGTAATACCCATATCCATGATACGGCGTTTTACCGCACCTGAACCGTTGAGCTTTACAACCTTTACGGTTTCACCCGGTTTGGTGTCTCTTAATGTTTTCATCATTTTTCTCCTTATTCATTTATTTCTTCAACAACGATACGATTTGACATTTCCTTGCTGAGAGCAATTCTGCTATCCTTAACGGCAATTATCAAGTTGCCTTCCAACTCGTTGGCAATCTGTACAGTTTCTCCCTCTACAAAGCCCAAGTTATTAAGGTGTCGCTTTTGTTCATCTCGACCGTTGATTCTGATAACTTTATATTTCTTGCCCATTGTGGCAAGTGATAATGGTAACATAAAATCCCACCTCTTTTAAAGTTTACTTTTCTCTGATTAGCCTTTGCTAATTAGCTCTTGCTAACTGTGAATATAATACACTAACTTTATTATCTTGTCAATAGTTTTTCGCAAAAAAGTTGTCTTAGGCTAACTAATTTTTTATTTTAATATTTTTGTTTACATTTTTAGAATAAGTGATATAATATAAGTGCGGTTAGCTTTCGCTAACTCAATTTCAAAAATCTAACTTTTTAAGGAGATTATATATTATGGAAGTTGCCATACTTGCAATACCGTTTATCGGCACAAGCTTAGGTGCTTTTACCGTATTTTTTATGAAAGATAAGATAAACTCCAAAACTGAAAAAATTCTTTTGGGGTTTGCCGCCGGGGTTATGATAGCCGCCTCTGTTTGGTCGCTGTTGATACCGTCTATTGACTTAGCCCGGCAACGGGGCAAAATTTCTTGGTTGCCTGCTTTAATAGGTTTTGCCTTGGGCATTGTTTTTCTTTTGCTGATAGACAGCATTGTACCCCATCTGCATTTAAAAAGCACAAAGCCGGAGGGCGTTGACAAAGGCGTGTTTTCCAAAACAGCCATGATGCTTTTTGCGGTTACGATACATAACATACCGGAGGGCATGGCAGTCGGGGTTACATGCGCCGGCGCAATAGGAGAAAACCCACGGATTACCCTTACAAGCGCACTTGCGCTGTCTGTGGGCATAGCCATACAAAATTTTCCAGAGGGTGCAATTATCTCAATGCCTTTAAAAGGTGAAGGCATGAGCAAAGGCAAGGCATTTTTCTACGGTGTTCTCTCCGGTGCGGTGGAACCGGTGGGAGCGATAATAACCTTGCTGTTGACATCCCACATTTTGCCTCTTTTGCCCTATTTTTTATCATTTGCCGCAGGAGCAATGATGTATGTGGTTATCGAAGAATTGATACCCGAATGTCAAAGCGGCGAACATTCAAACCTTGGCACAATAGGCGCCGCCGTGGGCTTTGCCCTTATGATGGTACTTGATGTGGCTTTGGGATAAATTTTACATTATAATAAATAAAAGACGGTGACCCACCGTCTTTTATTTTTAGAATATTTTTCCCTAAATACGCATTAGCGAAATCTTATATCAGCCTATAACGGCATATTTTTTCTCAAATACTTTCAAATTCTGTTCGTATTCTTCGTTGTGTTTTCTGTAATTGCTTACACTTTCGTGCAAATTAAGGTTGTGCTGCCGTGTATCCATAACACAGGCGGCGATATTTGAACAATGGTCGCTTACTCTTTCAAGATTTGTAAGCAAATCCACTAAGACAAAACCGGTTTCAATACTGCACTCCCCTTTTTGTAATCTCAAAATATGCTTTGCCCTGATCTCTTCCTTAGCATCGCAAATAACTTGTTTTAAAGGCTCTACCTTTTCGGCTGTTTTTATATCGCTGTTTATAAAAGAGGTAAAAGCAAGATTGCAAATTTCTTCAACAGCGCCGGTAAGAATAACAAGCTCATTTTTAGCCTTAGGAGAAAATTCAAGTTCCTTTTCTCTCAACTCTGTCACAGAGTTTATGATATTTACACTGTGGTCGGCTATTCTCTCAAAATCGCTTATAAGCCTTAAATATTCGGCGGCGGTCATACTGTCGTTTTCATTTATCTTTTGTGCACTTAGCTTTACAAGATATGTGCCGATAAGGTCCTCGTAATGGTCGGTTTTATTTTCCCGCCGCTTAATTTCATCTATCACATTTTTCTCTTTGTCAAAAATTGCGGTAAGACTGCCGGTCAAGGCCAAAAGTGAAGTTTTCGCCATTGTGTTCATCAAATCGCTGCATCTTTCCAATGCGATGGCAGGGGTTGCCAAAAGACGGATATCAAGCTCGGTCTCCTCCTGAGGCTTTTTGCCGTCTGGGATAATCCTACAAACTATTTTTTCCAAAACATCGCTCATAGGCACAAGCAAAATAGTACACAATACATTAAACAGAGAGTGTGAAACAGCTATGCCCAAAAGCGAAGCCGATTGATTTAAAATAGCCGGGGCGAAAATCGCTTTTACTATGCAGAACACCGTAAGCCATACAGCCGTACCTATAATATTAAAGCTCAGGTGAACAAGAGCCGCACGCTTGGCGTTTTTGTTTGCTCCAACCGAAGAAATCATAGCGGTTACGCAAGTACCTATATTTTGACCCATTATGATAGGTATTGCCGCCCCGTAAGAAACCCGACCTGTTGACGCCAAAGCCTGCAAAATACCCACGGAAGCAGATGAGGATTGAATTATACCTGTGAGTATGGCTCCTGCCAAAACACCTAAAATCGGGTTTGAAAACATCAAAAATATCTGCCGGAATTCCGGGACATTTTTAAGCCCCGACACAGATGAGGACATTGTTTCCATGCCGTACATAAGGGTTGCAAAGCTGAGTAAGATAAGGCCTACATCCTTTTTGCGGTCGCTTTTGCCGAACATATATAGGATAATACCTATGAGTGCAAGAACAGGTGTAAAAGATGAGGGTTTTAAAAGTTTTATAAAAATATTGCCGCTGTCAATCCCTGCAAGGCTTAAAAGCCATGCCGTAACGGTTGTGCCGATATTGGCGCCCATTATAACATTTATTGACTGCTTTAAAGTCATAAGGCCGGAGTTTACAAAACCCACAACCATAACCGTTGTGGCAGAAGAGCTTTGTATAACCGCAGTTATGCCCAAGCCTGTAAGTAAACCCACCCACTTGCGATCCGTCATTTTTGCAAGCAGTGTACGCAGTTTACTGCCTGCCCGGCGTTCAAGTGCTTGTCCCATTAAATTCATACCGAACAAAAATAGGCACAAACCGCCTATCATATTCAAAAAATCAAATATAGTCATGTTTTCTCCTTATATTTCAATTTACGATATGATAATATCAAACAGATATAAAATCGGGTATCAAAGTTTTGTAAAATTCCGGTAAAAAATCCTCCGTCCCGAAAGGCGGAGGATTAAAAATATTAAACGGTTTATTCTTTTATTGCAGTTATGCACTCATAAGGGCGAAGGGTGATTTCTTTTTCAATTTTCTTTGCATCCCCGTAGTTTGTAAGCAAGACTTTAAATTTGCCCTGTGGCAGTTCCACCTTACAGGTTGTGTTTTTAAAGTTGTTTACGCTTATAACGGTTTCGTTCTCAAATGTGCGGGCATAACACATTGTGTTTTCGCTTTCAATGTCAAAAGGTACAACCGCACCATTTTGTACGCTCTTTAAATTTTTTCTTACTTTTAAAAGCTCTTTGTAGAAATTGAGAGGTGAATTTTCATCATTTTCCTGAGCCCGAACATTTATACTCTTATAATTTCCGTTTGTCTTTTGCCAAGGTGTTCCCAGGGAAAAACCGCCGTTTTTGCTGTCATCCCACTGCATAGGGCTTCTGCCGCAGTCACGGCTGCGGCTGTTAAACAATTTAAGCCACTTTTCGGCAGGTTCGCCGTTTTTAATTACATTTTCTTCGTATGTTGCCAAAACCTCAACATCGTGGAAGTCCCTTACATCGGTGTAATCAAGATTTGTCATACCTATTTCTTCGCCTTGGTAAATATAGGGCGTGCCCTTTAACATATACATGGCGTTGCCCTGCATTTTGCAGGACAAATCGTGATATTCCTCACTGTCACAGCCGAAACGGCTTACACTTCTGGCCTGATCGTGATTTGAGAAAAACAGTGCCAAATGGCCAAAATCCTTTACCACATCCTGCCAGTGGAAAATTGCCTGCTTAAATGCCTTTACATCAAATGGAAGGGGTTTGAATTTATCATAGCCCTCTTGGTCGAAATTCAAAAGGTCGAAAATATAAAGCATATCAAGCTCCGGACGGTGAATACCGCAGTATTCCCTTGCCACCTGCGGTTCTATATATGCAACCTCAGCAACGGTCATCATATTGTAAGGGGTAAAAACTTCCTTGTTCAATCTTGCAAAGTGGTCGTTTACCTTTGGTCTGTTGGCGTAAAATTCCGTGCCGAAGCCGTATTTTGATCCTGGCATAGGCTCAACATCAGGAAATGTCAAATCTTTGTCCAGGTAATTTATGGCGTCAAGTCTGAAACCGTCAACGCCGAATTCCGCCCAGTCTTTCATTATTTTTATTATATTATCAACCGTTTCTTTGTTGTTCCAGTTCAAATCAGGCTGTTTTTTATGGAAGGTGTGGAGATAATACTTGTTTAAGCCGGGAACATACTCCCAAGCGCTGCCGCCGAAAACGCTCCGCCAGTTACATGGTTCTTCCCCGTCCTTCGGGTCTCTGAAATAGTAGTAATTCATATAATGTTCATCGCCGGCAAGAGCTTTTTTGAACCATTCGTGTTCGTCGGAAGTATGATTTGCCACCAAGTCCATTACAAATTTAAGGCCCATATTATGGCAATCGTCAACAAGTCGCCTTAAATCTTCATTTGTGCCGAAAATGCTGTCCACGGTGTAGTAATCGGAAATGTCGTAACCGTTATCTGCCTGTGGGCTTTTAAAATACGGGCAAATCCAAATAACATCCACTCCAAGGCTTTTTATGTAGGGTAATTTTTGTCTTATGCCCTCCAAATCGCCGTAGCCGTCACCGTTGGAATCATAAAAACTCTTTGGGTAAATCTGGTACACCGAGGCATTTTTCCACCAATCTTTTTCTTTCTGTAAAATCATTTTATAATCTCCTTATTTTATTTATTATATTATATCACTTATTTTACCAAAGCACGATAGCGCACCTTGTCCAAATTTTACAACAAAAATTTATAACATATAAAAAAGCAGACCGCCCCGCAAAAACATTTTTGCCTTTGCACGGTTGTCTGCCCTTAAATTGTTAAATTTTAGTTCTGTGCCACTTCAACAAGCTTTAAATCCGGGTTCTTTTCCGTTGCCCAGTTGATATTCCACCGGCTTGTGAAAAGAAGAAGTTTTCTGTTCTTTGCATCTTCAAGAAGTTTTGTATCGCTTGTGATATTCAAGGAACGAGGGTTCACCTCTTCATTTTCAATCCATCTGATATACTGATAGGGCAAATTTGTCATTCTTATATCCACGCCGTATTCGGTTTTAAGGCGGTGTTCCAAAACTTCAAGCTGCAAAACGCCTACAACGCCTACGGTAACTTCCTCAAAACCTGCGCCCACTTCTCTGAATATCTGGATAGCGCCCTCTTGTGCAATCTGCTCCATGCCCTTTACAAATTGTTTTCTCTTCATTGTGTCAACCTGGGTAATTCTCGCAAAATGCTCAGGGGCAAATGTAGGAATACTGTCAAATGTAAAAGGTTCTTTTGCGGTTGTAACGGTGTCGCCGATAGAAAAAATACCCGGGTCGAAAATACCGATAATATCCCCGGCATAAGCCTCATCAACAATTTCTCTCTCGCTGGCCATAAGCTGTGTACTCTGTGACAGCCTTACTTTTTTTCCGCCCTGCACATGGTAAACATCCATGCCTCTTTCAAACTTGCCGCTTACAATACGCATAAACGCAATTCTGTCTCGGTGAGCCTTGTTCATATTGGCCTGTATTTTAAATACAAAAGCGGAAAAATCATCGCTCATGGGGTCAATCATACCGGCTGAAGAATGTCTCGGCAATGGGGTTTGTGTGAGATTTAAAAATTCTTTTATAAACGGTTCAACACCGAAGTTTGTAAGAGCCGAACCAAAGAATACCGGTGTAAGCTGACCTTTATCAACTTTTTCCTTGTCAAACTCATAGGAAGCGCCGTCCAAAAGTTCGATGTCATTTACAAGAGTTTCATGTAACGGTGCCGTAATCAAATCATCAAGACCCGGGTCACCCAGCTTTGCGCTGATGGCCTGTGCCTGATGCACGCCGACTTTGCCGTCGCTCTTAAAAGCCATTATCTCGTGGCGGTTTCTGTCATAAACGCCCTTAAATTCTTTACCTGAACCGATAGGCCAGTTCATCGGGTATGTCTGAATACCCAAAATATTCTCGATTTCCTCCATAAGTTCAAATGGGTCACGGGAATCTCTGTCCATTTTATTTATAAATGTAAATATAGGAATATGGCGCAATGTGCAAACTTTAAAAAGTTTTATTGTCTGCGCCTCAACGCCTTTGGCACAGTCGATAACCATTACGGCGCTGTCCGCAGCCATAAGTGTGCGGTAAGTATCCTCGGAAAAGTCCTGGTGTCCCGGTGTGTCCAAAATATTTACACAGTAACCGTCATAGTTAAACTGCAAAACGGAACTTGTAACGGAAATACCACGCTGTTTTTCAATTTCCATCCAGTCCGATGTGGCGGCTCTTGCGCCTTTTTTACCCTTTACAATACCTGCCTGCTGAATTGCTCCTCCGTAGAGAAGTAATTTTTCGGTAAGAGTTGTCTTACCTGCGTCAGGGTGGGAAATTATGGCGAATGTACGCCTTTTTTCTATCTGATTTAAAAAGTCCTTCACAAAATCCTCCGATTTGGTTTAAGCAATAAAAACATTTAATTCAATACATACAGCTAAGTATTTTATCATATTTATTTAGGAATATCAACTTTTTAATTAAATTTTAAAAGAAAAATCTTTCAGCCCATTGTCGACGGATTAAACACGCTTGGGGCCTTTAAAGTTGCAACCAATTCGGCGGCCTGTTCCCGATTAAGCCGGGCAGGCTCCACACCGTAATAGTGTAAACTTGCTTGTTTTACCCCATAGCAGTTTTCGCCGAAATACGCCATGGCGCAATACAACGCCAAAATATCATTTTTCGAATACTCGTCCTCCAGCTTGCTTGCCACAAATACCTCGGCTATTTTGCGTTCAACTTTTTTCTCAAAAGAAAAATACATATTTTTTGCAAGTTGCTGGGTTATGGTACTGCCCCCTTGCTCGTATTCGCCTTTTGTGATATTAACCACAACTGCTCTTGCAAGGGCTATGGGGTCAATGGCTCGGTGATAGTAAAATCTTCTGTCCTCCGATGCCAAAAGCCTCTCGATAAATTCCGGGGATATTTCATCAAATTCCGTGTACCGCCGGCTTTGGCGTATCTGCCGAACCTTTTCTTCTATAGGTTGCCGCAAAACAGCCTGTTTGTACATTTCATAACCTGATTTTATCATAGGCCCACACACCACGCAAACAGCCACAGCCGAAAACAAAACAATGACCGTAAACCGTTTAATAAATTTTTTCACCGATACACCCTCTTACTAAATTATATTTTTTATTGATTATTTTGTGCAAATCAAATTGTAATTTGCTCCAAAACCCGTCCGACACTGTGGTTTATTATTAAATCGGCTTGTCCGTCGTACGCGGTTGCGTCCCTGTTTATAAGAACAAGGTTATCCCCGCCGAAATATCTTATAAGCCCTGCGGCAGGATAAACCGTCAATGATGTACCTGCAACAATAAGTGTATCCGCATTCTCTATTGCCCTTACCGACCGTGATACGGTGTACTCGTCAAGACTTTCGCCGTACAAAACCACATCCGGCTTTATAACGCCGCCGCAGTCACAATGGGGCACGCCGTTGCTTTGGGCTATATAATCCATATCGTAGAACTTGCCGCATTTCAAACAGTGATTTTTATGTACCGTGCCGTGCAGTTCCAATACACGCTTACTGCCTGCCGCTTGGTGCAAGCCGTCTATGTTTTGAGTTATAACCCGTGACAATTTACCTGCCTTTTCCCGCCTTGCAAGCCACAAGTGGGCGGCATTTGGTTTTATATCCGGCGTAAGAAGCATTTTATCCCTGTAAAACCTGTAAAATTCTTCCGTATGCCGAAAGAAGAAGTCATGGCTCAATATTTCCTCCGGCGGATATTTATAATGCTCGTTGTACAATCCGTCCCGTGAGCGAAAATCTTTCAGCCCCGATTCCGTGCTTACGCCTGCACCGCCGAAAAACACAATATTCTTTGAATTATAAACAATTTCTTGTAACTTGCTTAATTTTTCCTGTAAATCCATAATCAAACCTCTTTTTAAAGCAAAAAGCGACCTATTACAGGCCGCTTTGTTTGCATTATTTTTACTCATGCCTTATGGCGCTTAAAGCTGTTACCTTTACGGCCTTAACTGCCGGTACATAGCCGGAAATTATACCCACCATTGTGGAGAACGCAAGCCCAAACAACGCCAGCGGTATGGTTATGATTGAAATTTTTGAATCACCGCCCATATAGCCTGCGGCAAAATAGTTCATAGCCCGTGACAATGCGTAACATACAACCAAACCTATTGCACCGCCTAAAAATCCTATTCCCGCAGCCTCGGTAAGGAACATCTTTTTGATATCCCCAAGTTCACAGCCCAAAACTTTCATAACGCCGATTTCTTTTGTTCTTTCGTAAATGGCCATGGTCATGGTGTTGGCAATACTTATGGCGGAAACCACCATCGCTATACTGCCCAAGCCGCCCAAAATAAGCTGTATAAGCTGTGTCTGCTTTTTCATTTCGTTGCGGTAGGATGTGGCAGAAAAGGTTGAATATCCCATATCTTCTATGGACTTTACAACCCGGTCAACATTGTCTATATCGTCCACCTTTACAACAGCATTTGTGTAAGCACGCTTTTTTGAATTTGTACTTTTAATGTTGTTAGCCTTGTTGTATTCTTCTTCAAGAGCAATAACATCATCAATATCCATAACAAGACCGTACAATGTTTCGTACTTACTGCCGTCCTCTTTCATAACGCCTACAACATTGATTTCCTTTTCAATATTTTTGACACTTTTATCGTAACCGTCTGTCTTTAATTTTATGGTGTCTTTTTGAATATCCACAAAAGGTTTCGGCGGATTGCCGTTTTCGTCCACATCATAGCGATCCACATAATTGTTATCGCGCTTAGAAGTATTTGTAAACCGATAGCCTAAATACTGTCCGGCCAAAACAGCGTATTCTTTATCCTTTTCGTTGGGAAAACGTCCTTCTTCAAGTTCGTATCCGTAAATAGACATGGCCTTTTTTCTTATACCCTGTATGTTGGCATAGGTTTGGTATTTATCATTATTGCCGCTCACAAGATTTACCGAAAAAGAATTGAATTGATACACAGGCGTTGCAACAACAACATTGGGCATTGCGTCCCAACCGTCTATAACCTCATCGGTCATAGGGTCAACGCTTCCGCCGTCCATACTTCCGTCCCAGTTGTAAACCTCAATAAGGGTTAAATCTCCCATGCCTTGCATCATATCGTCGATACTCTTGTTAAGAGCAACGCCTATGGAAAGCATCATAATGATAGAGCATGTGCCTATAAACACGCCTAAAACCGTAAGAATGGTTCTGCCTTTTCGCCTTTTCAGATTATTGAGTGAAAGTGTTAAAAGATCAGATATCTTCATCTTCGTCCTCTAATTCGGCAGCTCTCCGTGCCTTTTTCTTTTTAATAATCACAAATGCGGCAACTGCACCGACAATTACAACGCCGCCGATAACAAACGGCACAACGCTTGTTTTTTCCTCTGTCGGGGCTGCCGGGTCAACATCCGGGTAATCCGGCTGAACATACTCAGTCACTTCACTTGTAAACTCTTTTTCTATTGTTGTAACCTTGCCCGCTGAATCTTCATAAGAAACAACGATTTTACCCTTGCCTGTTCCCACTTTTGTGGCGTTATAGTCAATATCAACGGATTTTGAAGAACCGCTGTCTATATTGCCGATAAATTCAACATCCGCACCTGTAAAGTCTTCGCTTATAAGCTCAACCTGAACATTATAAACCGCAGATTTGCCCTTGTTTACCAAACTGAAACTTACATTGCCGGTTTCTGTCTGATAGAAACTGTCGGAGGCAGAAAAGTCGTTCATTGAAAATCTGATAGGTTGCTGTACATTTACGGAAACCTGCTGTTCGCTTGTAAACTGCTGTCTTTTACCGCCTACAAAAGCCTCGAATGTGTAAACAAGAGAAACGGGAAGTGTTGCGTTTTCTCCCTGGATATTGTCGGCAACAAGGCTGAAGTTGTGGTTGATTGTGCCGTTTTTACCTACACCGCCGATTAAAACCTGTGTGTTGCCGCTTGCCATTGAAAGACCTGTGGGCAAAACAATTTTAACCGAAACATTTTCAAGATCAAGATTTGAAGATGTATTTACGGCAGAGGTTGAAAGGGTAAATTTATCCCCTGCGTTAACGGTTTTGCCGTAGTTTGCGCTGTTAAGAATAATTGTAGGTGCGGCAACATCGTCAACTGCCTGGCTGATTGTCATTGTATTTGTCACCTGAGGAACGCCGATCGGCATATTGTTATCTGTATTTCCGTTATCATTGGAACCTGTGTAGCTTACGGTAAAGCCAAAATCCTGCGAACCGCCTACATAGGTTACATTTCTGAATTCAAGAGCGTAGCAAAATTTGCCGTTAACAGGTGATTTTACTCTTGCCACAATATCGTCATTTGAACCGATTGTAAATGCCCCTTGGGACATGGTTGTATGTACTCTCGGTGTTATCACACCATCACCGATATTAAAAAGCGACCGATCAATTCTGCTGTCAACCATATATGCAACAACTATAACTTTATCTCCCGGCACTACCTTTGTAAGAGGGTTGCCCAAAGAATCCAAAACCCGATAGTTTGACACATAGAGTTCGCCATTTGTGTTTTCAGGTGTACTTGTACCGCTATTTTCGCTACTGCTGCTTCCACTGCTGCTTCCGCCGCCCTCTGCCATCGGCATTGCTTCTTGGTTCTCGTTACTTACCGAAGAAACAACAGATGAAGTATTCTGCTGTGAGTTTGCGTCAGGAGTGCTTTCCCCCTCTGCGTAAACGGCAAGGCTGCCCAATGTACCGAAAGACAGGGTCATTGCCAACAACACTGCCAAAAATTTGTTTGATTTGCTCATTATCATTTCCCTTTTCTGTAAAATATATATCACTGCCGCTGTTTTTCTTCGGCTGTATTACTTTGTTCCGTCACCTGTGGCGAAGCCGCATCTTCCCGCCGTGGATTTTTATCCGCATCGTCGGTAAAATCACCCCGAGAAATTTCGGCGTCCTCATCCATAAGGCTTACACCGTCACGCATATCGCTTATCACTGTGCCGTCTTTTAAAGTGATAACTCTGTGAGCCATCTTTGCAAGCTCGTTATCATGGGTAACCATTACAAATGTGATGTTGTTTTTCTCCGAAATATCAATTAACATCTTCATAACTTTTTCCGTTGTGGCACTGTCCAAGTTACCGGTAGGCTCGTCGGCAAATATGACCTTGGGTTTATCCACAAATGCCCTTGCAATGCCCACACGCTGTTGCTGGCCGCCGGACATTTCCCCCGGCTTGTGGTCCATTCTGCCCTCAAGTTCCATCTCTTTTAAAATTTTCCTTGCTCTTTTTTCTCTTGTTTTTCGGTCTACGCCTTTAAAAACAAGGGGAAAAGCCACATTTTCCACCGCCGTCATTGTCGGCATAAGGTTGTATGACTGAAAAATAAAGCCTATATTGTTCTGTCTGAACTTGGCAAGTTCTTTTTCCGTCATTTTACTTACTATCAGCCCATTGATTTTAACCTTGCCCTTTGTAGGTTTTTCAAGCCCTGCAAGCATATTTAAAAGAGTTGATTTACCGCTGCCGGAAGTACCGACGATACAGCAAAATTCACCCCTCGGTATTTCAAGGCTCACATTGTTAAGAGCCACAACCTTTTCATTGCCAACCTTGTAAACCTTTCGCAAATTTTGAACTTTTATCATTTGTTCACCTGTAAAAAGTAATTTAGTATCTGATAAAATTCTATCATAAACAATGACAATATTCAACCTATATGGTATAATGTTAAGAAAAGTTTAACAATTATCATTGGGGAGGGCAGTTCTATCGTCAGGTTTGTTTTTGCGTTTTTGTCCGTAATATTTTTTGTGGACACTGCACTTATTTTTATGAGAAAAAGCTACACATTAGGGCTGTTTTTAATGGTTTTAACCACAGTTTTTCTCGTTTTCGTCACCATATTTTACAGCAGAGTAAAAGATTTTTGCGCTGTCGGTTTAGGCAAATTTTTAAAGTATCTTTTTGTTTTTGGTCTTGTTTGCCTTTTAGCCTTTTCTGCATTTTTATATGCCAACGCAAAAACCTCAGCCGACGGCAGTGAAAAGGCGGTTATAGTTTTAGGCTGCGGTTTAAACAGGGACGGCACACCTTCAGGCACTTTGCAAAAACGCTTAGATGGTTGTATTGACTATGCCAAAACAAACCCGGACGCCTATATAGTGGTAACCGGCGGCAAGGCGAAAAATCGGGATATTACCGAAGCCCTGGCTATGAAAAATTATCTTGTTGCCAATGGCATTGACCAGGACAAAATAATATGCGAGGACAAAGCCGTCAGCACAAAAGAGAACTTCGTATTTGCAAAGGAATTTTTGCTGGAAAAAGGCATAGAACCCACTAATATAGCCTATATCACAAATTCTTTCCACGCCTACCGATCCGGTGAGTACGCAAAACTGGCGGGTTTTAAAAATGTAAAGGCCATCAGCGTTGCCACCGACCCGATTGTTATTATTCCGGCAACCGTAAGAGAAATTTTAGCCGTAACGGCTTTATGGATTTTTGAAAAATAAAAGGAGATTTACTATGAAAATTCTGCTTAAACACGGAAATCTTATCAACGAAAAAGGTGATATTTCAAACGACACCGACTTGCTGATAAACGGCAAAGTAATCGAAAAAATCGAAAAAAATATCACCGACCCGGCAGATGAGGTCATAGACTGCACCGATAAATTTATCACTCCGGGTTTTGCATCTATGCACAACCACAGCCCTATGAACATCTTTAAAGGCATTGCGGAAGATGTAAACATAGACGATTGGTTTAACAAAGAGCTTTGGCCTTACGAGAGCAAAATGCAGGACGAGGATATTTATTGGGGTGCAAAACTTGCCTGCCGGGAAATGATAAACAACGGCATAACCGCCTTTGCCGACCACTATTTTAAAAGTGACTTAATAGCAAAGGCCTGCGAAGAAATCGGTATAAAAGGCGATATAGCATACACGATTTTCGGCTTTGGCGGAGATTGTCGGGAGGAGCTGGCTCTTGCGGAGAAATTTTGCAAAGATTACCAAAATGACCAATGGGTAAAACCCCGTTTAGGCCCCCACTCCCCTTATATGTGTTCCCCGGAAGTTTTGCAAAAAATCAGCGCAAAGGCAAGGGAACTTGGCACCGGCTTACATATTCACATCAGCGAAACCGATGTGCAGGTAAAGCAAAGCCTTGAAAAGTACGGTAAAACGCCTTTTGCCCTTTGCCGGGAAAACGGTGTTTTCGATGTGCCTTGCATAGTCGGTCACGGTCTGTGGCTGCAAGAGGACGATTTGCAATATTTAAAAGACGATATGTGTTTTGCCGTATCCCCAAAAACCTATGCAAAGCTTGGAATGGGTATGGGCAATTTGTGGAAGTACCGCAAAAAGTTAAATATCGCAGCCGGCAATGACGGCGCCGCCAGCAGTAACAGCATAGATGTTGTGGAGCAAATGCGTATGTTTGCCCTTATGGGTAAATTATATGACAATGCCGAGGATTTTACCCTTAAAGAAATTTGGCAGTATCTTATAAACGGCCACAGATTTTTGCCCTTTAACAGCGGAATTCTTGCAGCCGGTTATGACGCCGATTTGAACATTTGGGATTTAAACACCCTTTCAACTGCGCCGATTTATAACCCACTGGCGGCGATAATATACTCATCTGTGCCAAGCGTCAACATAAAAACAGTTATTGTAAACGGCAGATTTGCCAAAAAGGACGGCAAACTTTGCTTTGACGAAAAAGAAATTATTAAAAACGCCTCTGCCTGTGCAAAGGAAATTTACAAGCGTGGCAAAGGCAAAACAAAATTATATTTTTAGAGGAATTATACAATGATAAGAGATTTTATACCACAGGACAAAGAAGAACTTATGAAGATGGCGGAGGATTTTTACAACGGCCCGGCGGTTTTGCACCCCATACCGGTTGAAAATTTTTCCCACTGTTTTGACGAAATCATAAAGGGTAACCCTATGGTTCGTGGGCTTACCATATTACATCGGGGGGAAATTTTGGGTTATTGTCAGCTTTCATTTACATATTCCAGCGAGGCAGACGGCCTTGTGGTTTTAATAGAGGAACTTTACATTAAACCGACTTTTCAGGGCAAGGGCGTAGGCAAGCAGGTATTCGATTTTATCGAAGGCGAATACAGCGGCAAAGCCAAAAGATACCGCCTTGAATGTGAACATGAAAATGTAAACGCAATGAAACTGTACACACGCCTTGGCTATACCGAACTGGGCTATGTACAGATGATTAAAGAATAATATTATATAGTATTTATAAGGAAATTAAGATGAACACACCTGTAATTATAGGCATTGCCGGAGGCAGTGCCAGCGGCAAATCCACATTTGCCAAAAAGATAGTTGATTATTTTAACGAGCCTATATCGGTTCTCTGCCATGATTACTACTACAAGCCGTTTAAAGAAATGAGCTTTGAAGAAAGAACAAAGCAGAACTACGACCACCCGTCAAGTTTTGACACCGGTCTGCTTATCAAACACTTAAAAGCTCTTAAAGCCGGTAAAGCGGTGTATCGCCCTACATATTCCTATGAAAAATTCACAAGACTTAAAGACACCGTTAGAGTTGAGCCTACCAAAGTTATAGTTGTTGACGGCATTTTGATTTTTGAAAACGAAGAACTTCGCAACCTTATGGACATAAAAATTTTTGTTGATGCCGACGACGATATAAGATTTATCCGCCGTATGATGCGTGATGTGGTTAAAAGAGGCAGAACCGTTGACAGTGTTGTAAACCAGTACCTTACAACCGTTAAACCAATGCATGACAGCTTTGTTTCCCCAAGCAAAAAATATGCAAACATTATTGTGCCGGAGGGCGGAGAAAACAAGGTTGCCCTTGACATGGTTACAAGTAAGATTGAAATGATTTTACAAGACAAAAAATAAAGTAATTTTATACAATTCAAAACGGTTCTCCGGTAAAACGGAGAACCGTTTTGTTTTAATATATGATGATTGTCAATTACTGCAATATAGCCTGTTTAAATCGCCATATATTATCGCAACTTTGCAGGTTTTGCTTTTCTTTTAAAAAAAATTCGCACTTCAATTTGAAGTGCGAATTGCCGTATTTGATTTTTATGAACTCCGCAAAAAATTTGCCACCGCAAACATTGCGTCCCAAGTTTTGCTGTCAAATGCCTATTGTTTTATTCTTCTTTATTTCTCTTTTTCAAAAGAATAAGTAAGAAAATCAATGCCGCACCGGCAATAACAAGAGGAACAATCGGGAATGATGATCCGTTCTCTGTCTGTGCCGCACTGCTTGAATCCGGTGTAGTGCCAACTTCCTGAGTTTTGTCACTGCTGTCGGCCTTTGTGTCCGGCTTGGATGTGCTGTCGTTTTCATCTTTGATTTCGGATGAAGTTTCATCTTTTGTTTCGGAAGAAACATCGGAATTCCGCTTATCCTTTGTAGGATACAAAGGAGCCGAAATCGTTGAGGCCGCCTTAACAGAAATTTCTTTCTGCCACGGGCCACCGCAGTAATCACAAATAGCCTGCTCAATGCCTGCCTCTTTTGTTGTTGCGGCTTTTACAACTTTCCATTCACCCCAGTGGTGGCCTGTTGCACTTATTACAAGAGCAGATGCGCTTACTTCGTTTTCGGCTTTTGCGTCGTCAAACAATTTACCGCACACTTCACATTCATAATGTGCCCTTGTGCCGTCTTTTTCGCAACCGGCGGATACGCCGGCAACAAATTTTGTCTTGTGACCCAAAGCGTCAACAATCACACCGTCTTTTGTAGTTTCTGTTTTACCGTCTTTGTCAAGGAAAATCTTGCCGCATACAGAACATTCATAATACTCTTTTACGCCCTTTTCTGTGCAAGTGGCCTTTACTTCTTCGTGCTTTGTCATGCTGTGACCCGGAGCTGAAATTACAAGATCTTCTTTTGTAACTTCTGTTTCACCCTTTTCGTCTGCAAAGATTTTGCCGCATGTTTCACACTCGTAGTATTCCTTTGTACCTGCTTCTGTACAGGTTGGCTTTACTTCTTCGTGCTTTGTCATGCCGTGACCCGGAGCTGAAATTACAAGATCTTCTTTTGTAACTTCTGTTTCACCCTTTTCGTCTGCAAAGATTTTGCCGC
>CAKSZX010000011.1 GCA_934526065.1 uncultured Oscillospiraceae bacterium | reverse complement strand
TTTGTTGGTAGCATTATTTTACACCTCGGTCGATATGAAATCTATTTTTTACTGTTGCACTTGTTATTATAATCTGCCCTCCCTTGTGCAAAGGGAGGTGGTTTTCGCAAGAAAACCGGAGGGATTGACCTTGGTACTATAACTTGATTTTCAACCGAATATCGAATATAAACAAAATGTTTCCAATCTCTCAGTCAGCTGTCGCTGACAGCTCTCTTTACCAAAGAGAGCCTTGCTACTTGTTCGGTTTGAAGTATTGATTTGCAACCAAACAATTTTACCAAAGAGAGCCTTGTTCTGTGGATTGTTTTACAGATAAACATATTTATAAAATAAATCCGTAGGGGCGTTCATTGAACGCCTATGCAAACCGTAGGTTTGCACATTGACAACCCTCCCGGTGTTCGCTAAATGCTCACACCACCCTCCCTTGCACAAGGAGGGCAGGTTTTGCTATCTGCTCGGCTTGTTATTTATAGCGGAAAACCATTTTAAGCAATATAATTCATAAATAAATGTCAAATACAAAATAACATTCCCAAAGGTTAGCAACACCTTGGCTCCCTTGTGCAAGGGGAGCTGGCGGCGTTAGTCATCTGAGGGGTTGTCTTGCAATTTTGAACCGATGACAGTTTTACAGCGGAAAATTGTTTCAATCAACCCTCCCGGTGTTCGCTAAATGCTCACACCACCCTCCCTTGCACAAGGAGGGCAGGTTTACTGTCTGCTCGGCTTGCTATTTTATAGCGGAAAATCGGTTCACATAATCTGCAATGAGGCGACCGATGGTCGCCCCTACGGGCTATCTGTGATTTACTGTCGTCGGTTGCAGAATAATATTCCCAAAAAAATTAAGTGCCTTGCCGGTCATAAACAGTAATTACAAAGTTAAATCGTAGGGGCGTTCATTGAACGCCTATGCAAACCGCAGGTTTGCACATAAACAACCTGTTTACATCGAATTTCGGCTACAAATAAATATCTCTGAGCTTCACATCAATCTTGGCTCCACTGTGCAAGGGGAGCTGGCGGCGATAGCCGACTGAGGGGTTGTCTTGCAAATTTGAACCGATGACGGTTTTATAGCGAAAAGTTGTTTTGAGCAACCCTCCCGGTGTTCGCTAAACGCTCACACCACCCTCCCTTGCACAAGGAGGGCAGGTTTACTGTCTGTTTAGATACTTTATTACAGCAGAAAACCATTTTAAACAATATAATTTATAAATAAATGTCGAATACAAAATAACATTCCCAAAGGTTAGCAACATCTTGGCTCCACTGTGCAAGGGGAGCTGGCGGCGTTAGCCGTCTGAGGGGTTGTCTTGCAATTTGTTTACACCAAATTTCGGCTGTAAATAACAACCCCCAAAATCCACAACTTTGCCTCCCTTGTACCCACGGGGCATAACATGCAAAGGGAGGTGGTTTTCCTGGGAAAACCGGAGGGATTGACCTTAAAGAGGAATTAACTTTGATGATGGATTGACCTTGGTACGATAAACTAATTAGCAAGTTAATTTTCAACCAAACTTACAACCAAATATCATAACATAAAGTTATGTTATTTATATTTATTTCACTGCCGACGGTATCTTTATAAAGGCAGTTCAGCAAATAGGAGGAAAAATGAAAAAGAAAATTTTAACTTTCCTTATGGCAGCGGTTTTGCTTTTAGGGGTCCTTACAGGCTGTCGGAGTGACACCAAAAATGTGGAAGTTGTAAAACTTGACCCTAACAACCCAATAGCAATAACCGTTTGGCACTATTACAACGGCGCACAGCAGGCGGCTTTTGACCGGCTTGTGTCGGAATTTAATGCCACGGTAGGCAAGGAACAGGGCATTTATGTTGAGGGCAAAAGTCAAGGCTCCGTTTCCGATTTGGAACAGGCCGTTACAGATGCCATTGAGGGCAAAGTAGGTGCGGAAGATGTGCCGAATATTTTTGCCTCCTATTCCGATTTGGCCTATACGGCATTGAACACGGTAGGTCTTGCGGATTTGACCAGATATTTTACACAGGACGACATCGACAAATATGTTGAGGGCTATATTCGTGAAGGCTATCTTAACAACGGTGAGGCACTTTATCTTTTCCCTACGGCAAAGTCAACGGAAATCACAATGATTAACGAAACCGCCTGGGAGCCTTTTGCCGAGCAGACGGGCGTTACAAAGGATATGCTTTTAACCGACGAGGGAATTGTGGAAGTTGCGAAAAAATATTACGAATGGTCAGGGGGCAAGGCTTTCTACGGCAGAGATTCCATGGCTAACTACTTTGTAATAGGCATGAAACAGCAGGGCACCGAAATTTTTGAAGTCACAGGGGACGGCGTTAAATTAAATGCCGACAAAGAAAAAATCCGCCGCCTTTGGGATAATTGGTATGTGCCTACCGTAAAGGGCTGGTTTGCCAGTTACGGCAGATTTCGCTCCGATGATGTTAAAACAGGTGATATTATCGCATACACAGGTTCTTCTTCATCTTCTATGTACTTCCCGGACTGTATGGAGACAGCAAAGGGCAGTGAAAGTATTGATTATGATATTTTAAATGCGCCGATTTTTGACGGGGGAGAAAATGTCAAGGTTCAGCAGGGGGCAGGTATGGCTGTTACAAAGTCAGACACAGCCCACGAATACGCCGCTTGCGTTTTCCTTAAATGGTTTACCGAGACAGAAAATAACTACAAGTTTGTCTGCGAATCTTCATATATGCCGGTTACAAAGGACTCTCATTCTGTTGAGGCTTTGGACAAGGCTTTGAATGATAACAACCTTGAAATAAACCAAAAGGCTTATGACTGTTTGAAGATGGTTATTTCCCATGACGAAGGTTGTGAATATTATACAGCCTCTGCATTTGCAAACGGCATGGCTGCAAGAAAAGTTTTGGACTACAACCTTTCCGATAAAGCAAAGGCGGATTTGGAAGAAATTAACGCCAAAGTTGCGGCAGGACGGACAAGGGAAAAGGCAGTTGCCCCATACATTACCGACGAGGCTTTTGACCGGTGGTATGAAGATTTTGTATCCGCATTGAACACACGGATAGGCCGGTAAATAATATTTTAGATTTGTAATTTGGTAGAACGAATTACGGGGATAGATAAATATATTTATAAAAAATCTGTAATTTTGCCGCCCTTTGGTAAAGGGAGGTGGTTTTTCGTTAGAAAAACCGGAGGGATTGACCTTGGTAAGATAACCTAATTTGCAAGCAAACTTGTTACCGAATATCGCATATAAACAAAATGTTTACCAATCTCTCAGTCAGCTACGCTGACAGCTCTCTTTACCAAAGAGAGCCTTGCCACTCGTTAGGTTTAAAGTGTTGATTTACAACAGAATAAGTGCACCAAAGAGCCTGTTTTATTGAAAATTATAGGCTTACAGATTTTTAATCAACCCTCCCGGTGTTCGCTAAGCGCTCACACCACCCTCCCTTGCACAGGGAGGGCAAGCCTTACTATCTGCTCGGCTTGTTATTTATAGCGGGAAACCATTTTAAACAATATAATTTGTAAATAAATGTCGAATACAAAATAACATTCCCAAAGGTTAGCAACATCTTGGCTCCACTGTGCAAGGGGAGCTGGCGGCGTTAGCCGTCTGAGGGGTTGTCAAGCGACCTGTTTACATCAAATCTTGGTTACAAACAACAAGCCCAAAAATTCCGCAATTTTGCCGCCCTTGTGTAAAGGGAGGTGGTTTTTCGTTAGAAAAACCGGAGGGATTGACCTTGGTACGAAAATCTGGTTTGCAAGAGAACTTTCAACCGAACTTGTTACCGAATACAAGATATAAACAAAATGTTTTCCAATCTCTCAGTCAGCTACGCTGACAGCTCTCTTTATCAAAGAGAGCCTGTCTTGCGATTTGTTGAAGTTGCTGATTTATAGCGGGAAATCTGTTCAAATAATCTGCAATAAAGGCGACCAATGGTCGCCCCTACGGGCTATTTGTGATTTACTGTTGTCGCTTGCAGGCAACTAATTATTTACAAAATAATTTTTAATGTATTTAATATCTTTAATTTATTTAATATTTTTAATATTATTTAAAAATTAAATTTTTAATCTGCCCCGCATATGGGGTAAAAATCAGCCCCGTATATGGGGCAAAAGCAGTTTCAATTTTTCGGCGGGGGCTTGTTATCAGGCGTCTTGTCGGCAATTTCTAAGGAGGTAAACCATTGAAACGAAAAAAGACTATCCTCTCCATGTTTCTTATTCCGCTTTTGTTTTTGGCAATTTTTCAGGGAGTTTTTCCTTTTTTAATGCTCGTTGCGGGCAATGTAAAGGCAACCTTGGAAAACAACGCCATAAATGTGGACAGACATATTGTGGAAAACAGGCGGTACACTCTTGAAAACAATATGGTGGGTGACTGGGGTAAACTTCAAGAAGAAAGCAATGTGGTGGCAAAAAATTTGGAAAACCTCCTTGCGGAATATGATGCCGACATAGATGATTTTATATCCAGTGACGAAATGCAAAACCGCCTTTTGTCAGATGTGTTTTCATATATGGTAGAAGATATTCAGCACAGGAAAACATCCGGTATTTTTCTCATTATGGCAAATGACAACCCCATAGATCGGCCCTCTACCTACAACGGATTTTTTGTCCGTGACTCCGACCCGCAGACGTCAACAGCCAAAAACACCGACCTTTTGATGGAATGTGGCGATAAAAACTTAGCCAGAGGTGAAAATATAGCTCTTGACTCTCCCTGGCGCACAAAATTTTCCTTTGAGGGGGTGGGCAACAGAGAAGCCGACAAATTCTTCTACACCCCATACACAGCCGCATTGGCAAATATTGACACGGATATGGTCAACTTAGGCTATTGGTCAACGCCTTTTATACTACACGATAACTACCAAGACAGCCATAAGATGATAACTTATTCCATGCCTTTGGTTTATAACGGCAGAGTTTACGGCATTTTGGGTACCGAACTTTCAACAACCTATATTTTAGGCCAAGCTACGGTTAAAGATTTGGACAAAAATCTCAATGCCGGCTGTATGCTTGCAATAGACATAGGCGACGGAACATATACAAGCATTTCGGGCATCGGTGTTTTGTACGATACCGTAACCCAAAACGGCGATACCTTTAAAACAGAAACCGCAAAAAATAAAGGCCTTAACCGTGTTGTTGGCAGTAAAGTGGGAGAGCAGAATATTTACTGCATAGCCGAACCACTTTCCCTTTACAGCAACAATGTTCCCTACGATAACACAGCTTGGACATTTATCGGTTTTGTGAGTGAAAATTCCATATATGAAGCAGGCAACCAACTTTACAACCACTTTTTTATGATAATCGTAATTTGTATTTTTATTGCGGTTGTATTTACTGTTATTTTAACCCACCGTATTACACGGCCGATTTACAGGCTTATTTCCAGCGTAAACGGCGGTATGAAAGGCCTTAATTCTTTCCGGCCTTCAAATATTTACGAAATCGACGAATTGCATGACAGATTTAAGGGGCTTGCCCGGGCAGAGATAAACACCGCCTCACAGCTTATGGAAGAAAAAGAAAAATACCGTATAGCCGTTGAAAGTTCAGAGGACGCATTTTTCTCATATCTTATTGATACCGATGAAATGGATATTGTAAACAGCCATAAATGTGACGGAAGATGGAACTTTGAGAATGATTTAAAACCAAAGATTATGAATAGCATCCACCCGGATGACCTAAATATCCTGGAAGATTTTTATAGGAAAACCCCCGGCGAATTTAACCGGGATCTTCGCTTAAAACTTGATGATGAGGGAGAGTACCAATGGTACCGTGTATCCGGCAGACTTGTTAAAGGGGAGCGGGCCAATAAGGGTATGTTTATCGGCAGTTTCAGGAATATCAACGATGAAAAGCTCCTTGAAATTGAAAGACAGCACAAGGAGGAAACCGACCCGGTTACATCTTTCTACACCTTAAAAGCCGGCAGAGCAAAAATCCAAAAACGGAGAAATGTTGCACCAAATGGAGCTATGTTCAATATAGATGTAGACAACTTAGACAACATAAATACAAAATACGGTTCGACTTTCGGCGACTTGATTCTGAAAGAATTGTCAAAACAGATAGCCGATAAATTTGCCGATTGCCGGGGCACCGTTTTTCTCCGTTCCGGCATTGATGAAATTATAGGCTGGCTACCGGGAGTTTTACCGGCGGTGGCAGAGAAAAAGTTAGAAGAACTGGAAAAGGAATTTTCTGCAGTTTTGCCCTCCGGCGCCGTTGATTTGCATTTCCATGCCGGCATAATCCACTGTGACGATACCTATGACGATGCAAAGGTAGTCAATCACCTGCAAAGAGTTGTCGGCCATGCAAAATATGCGGAAGTGCCTGTGGTAATTTACAACGATGATTTGCCGGATATAAATACCGATACAAGCTTCGGCAAGGCTGTACCTGTGGGTGTGGCGGACGGAGTTGAACTTTCAACTCTTGCAATGGATATGTTTAACCACAACAACAGCAAAGAGCCGGTTTTGGATTTGCTTGCCCTTAAACTTGCTGAAAAATACGGCGTAAAAAATCTTATTATAACTGCTTTTCACCGTGAGTATATGTCGGTAAGCATTGATTATTGCTGGCAAGACCCGGAAAACAATATTAAAAAGAAAGCATTTCGCTACACACAGGCGGAGTTTGAGGCATTCTTGAATAGGGTAAAATATTCACCGGTGGAAAAAATTAACGGTTCAATGAAGGATGTCCGCATTGCGAAACTTATTCCGCCGGATGAAACCACTTTGGTTATCACTATGACCGACAACGGGGTGTACTCCGGTTCTATTTTGATAGTAGGCATATCCGACAAACTTGCGGATGACAAAGATTTTGTTGATACGGCAAAGAAACTGGGTAATGTTATACAAAACAGAGCAAACCAAGACAAACACGACCGGGCGGCAAATGCAAAATCGGAATTTTTGGCACGAATGTCCCACGAAATAAGAACACCGATGAACGGCATTATCGGTATGACGGAAATCGCCTTGAAAGAGGGTCAATCTCAGGAAAAGATTTTGGACTGTCTGCAAAAAGTACAGCGTTCTTCAAACTATTTGTTAAGTTTGCTTAACGATATTTTGGATATGTCTAAGATTGAAAGCGATAAGATGCAGCTTGTAGAGCGTGATTTTAACTTGGAAAAACTGCTGGAAGATTTGCACGCTTTGCTTGACGCAAAATTTGCGGAGAAAAACCAAAAGTTTATCAGCGATATTACCTTGGTTCACTCATCATTCATGGGGGACCCTATCAGAATAAACCAAATTCTTATAAATCTTTTGGGCAACGCCATAAAATTTACCGACCCGGGCAAAAACATAAGCCTTATCGTAAAGGAAACGGCTTTTGAAGGGGGCAAATCTCAAATCTATTTTGCGGTTAAAGACCAGGGTATCGGTATAAGCGAAAGCAACAGGCAGCGTATTTTCCAAAACTTTGAACAGGTGGAGGATACGGCCGGTTCAAGGCAGGGCACAGGTTTAGGCCTTGCAATAAGCAGGCGACTTGTACACATGATGGACAGCGAGATTTTGCTTACCAGCCAGCCGGGCAAGGGCAGTACATTTGAATTTACCCTTATGCTTATGCCTGCCGACCCCCATGGGGAAAACGACAGCGGCCGTGATGATGATTTGCAGTTCCCCGGGGTTAATGTTCTTGTCTGTGAGGACAACGAATTGAACGCCGAAATTGTGTCAACCATACTGAGGGATTACAAGATAAATGTTATAACCGCCGAAAACGGCCGGGACGGCGTGGAAAAATTTGCCCGGTCACCGGAGGGCTACTTTAGCCTTGTTCTGATGGATATTATGATGCCTAAGTTAAACGGCCTTGACGCAACCCGGAAAATCCGCAACCTGCCCAGAGCCGACAGCAAGACTGTGCCGATAGTAGCAATGAGCGCAAATGCTTTTGATGAGGACAAAAAACGCTCTCTTGCACGGGGTATGAACGCCCATATTTCAAAGCCGATAAATGTGCTTATGCTTGAAAATATCCTTGTTAAGTTTGTGGGCAAAAAAGGCGAAGAAACACAGAAAGAAACACAGCAAGAAAGCTAAATTTCGGCTTAAAAGAAAATAATAAAATGATGTGACCCCAAAAGTCTTGCTTTATATAGCGCAGTGGTTTTATGACCCCTGCGCTATTTTTTTCGATACAGTCCCGTATAAAACATAAGTAAAACACCCCACCGAAATAAATCGATGAGGTGTTTTACAAATCAAATAAATGAAAGGATTAGATAATTATTATAATTTGCTGCGCCAGAAGTCCATATTCCGCTTATCTTTTTCAGTCAAAAGTTTTTGTGCGGTTTTCTGTGCCCATCTGAATGTCTTTTCCGCCTGCTGTGCGGTGTAGTCGGTTAACATATCAACGGCGTATCTCTCGTTGATTTTTGCCAAGTCGGCGTAAACTTTGTCAACTTCTGCTTTGCTTACTTCAAGCTGCCGTTCTACTTTGGCTATTTCGGCGGCAACGATAGGCCGGCAGAACTGATAATCATATTCCATTATGTTCTGCAAGGTGAAAAATGCCCAATAAGCCTTATTATCTTTGTATTCAAAATCGGCTTTGTCAGGTGACAGGTGAGAACGCTGTGCATTTACCCCGTCAACCCACTCGTAAGTCGGGTTTACTCTGTCAATTCCGGCGTACCAAGGTGTGTATATGTTTGCGCAAGGGCGAGGGAATGCACGCCATACGCAGGTAAGCCGTGGAACATCGTTAAACTCAACAACTATGCTCTCTACCGTTGTGTCACGGCAAAGGCCGTATCTGTGAGGGCTCATTCTGCTGTCGGTTTTTAAATCTTCCTCATATTCCATATAGTGGGAACGCATAATCTTTTTCAAATCGGCCACTGTGTACTTTTTCTCTGCCTTGATTTGGAATGTGGTGTAAGGCTGTTTTGCCCGCAACTGTGACCAAGCCAAATCCGAACGGTCAAAGTTAGACTTAACCTCTACGCCGCCGTCCTGGTAAACTTTTGCAAAGTCAAAGTCGGAATAATCACCTGCTTTTGCAGGGGTGTACCAACCGTTTCTCTCTGCGTAAGACACTAAATCCTTTGACCAATAGAAGTTCTTGTGTTCTGTGTCGGAAAAATCAATTTGGTGGATTGTGTACCAGTTTGGAATATAAGATACACAATCGTCGTCTACACGGCGTGCGGCAAAGTTGCTGCCGGTAGTAACCTGTAAAAACCAACCTTCGTCTTTGTCAACAATGGCGTATGAACGGGAACTTCTGTAACCGTATTTTTCCATAAGTTCGGCGGCTATTTCAACACCGTGTCTTGCACTTGTGGCTCTTTCCGCAATAATGCGGCGGAAGCCTGCGCCGACACCCTTTAAAACCGGTTCGTTTTCACTGATTTTTGAGCCGCCGCAGCCGTTTGAAACCACCGCAACGCCACATTCATTCATAAAACCGTCGGCAAAAGACTCCCCATTGGGAGATCTGAACTCTGACCATGTGTAGGCAAGGGTTTCACTAACCTTTGGAATAGCCCCATCGGCATCGTCAAAAACCAAAAACTCGTCCTCTTTATGGTTCATTCTCGGTACGTGGTGTATTTGCACAACACAATTCATATCGTCCTCGTTGTGGCTCATTAAAACACGGCCTGTCCGGCTGGCGTTTTTGCCCACGATAATGGTACTGCAATTATCAAAATCTTTCTTGTTCATTGTATATACTCCTGCTTTTTTGTAAACAGTGTAACACAATTTTATATTTTATACAACAGATAAACAGCTTTTTCGTGCTATTAGATAATTTTTTAACTTTATTTTGTGCATTTTTTCGGATTTGTCACTTGTTATAATCTGCCAAAAAGTATATAATTTATACATATTAAATGAAGGTGATTTCCATGGAAGATAAAATTTTAAAAACAGAACACAAAGTTAGATTTGAAGATATAGATTTAACCGGCAAATTGACCGTGCCGGCAACAGTTGTTTTGGCACAGGAGGCCGCCACACTCCACGGGGAAATGTGGGGCGCCGGATATGACGACTTGCGCCGGGAAAATTCCGCCTGGGTTTTGGTAAGGGCAAAGTACAGTTTTTATGAAATGCCTGCTTTTGGCGAAAAATTTACCGTAGAAACATGGGTAAACCCCTGCCGCCATGCCTTGTATCCCAGATTTTACAGGTTTTGCGACGAAAAGGGCAAAGTTTTTATGGAGGGCGGCAGTATTTGGAGCATTTATAATTTTGCCCAAAATAAGGCCATGAACCCCGGGGGCAAGGCTTTTGAGTTCCCGGCGGTTGTTTTGGAAAATCAGCCGGACAGCCCCCGCCCGGTGAGAGCGGCGGAAGAAGAAAATTCCCTTGTGCGCCGTGTTTTATACAGTGACGCAGACGGCAACGGCCATTTGAACAACTGCAAATACATAAACTGGGCAGTTGATATTCTGCCTGTGGATTTTTGGGGCAAAAACAGCATAAAAACTTTGGAAATAAGCTATCACGCCCAAGCCCCCTTGGATAAAAATTTAAACTTAAATTACACTTTCAGAGGCAGTGAAATGACGATAAACGGCAAATTGGAAGATACGGTTGTGTTTGCCGCCAAATTGACATTTGACAAGGAGATAGAAAAATGAACAATGACGGTTTTATAAAATCCCCTTTTGTATGCCCGGTGTGCGGGCAAACCCTTTTTGCAGGGGAAAAAAGATATTTTTGCCCCAAGGGACACAGTTTTGACAGAGCCAAAAGCGGATATGTAAACTTGTTGCAAAATCAAAAAAGCTCTGCCAAGCGCCACGGCGACGACAAACTTATGGTAAAAACAAGAACGGAATTTTTGGAAAAAGGGTATTATAACAATCTCCGTGACCGGATAGCCGAACTGGCCGGCAAATACACGGGAAAAACCGTAAACATCTTAGATGTGGGCTGCGGAGAGTGTTTTTACACACGGTATGTGGCGGATTATCTTGAAAATTTTGGCAAAAAAGTCACGGTTTGCGGCATTGATATTTCAAAAAGCGCATTGACCGCCGCAGCAGCCAGAAGAAAAGATTTCTCTCTCCGGGTAGGGTCAATTTATCGCCTGCCTTTGGCAGATAACAGCCGGGATTTGATACTTAACATTTTTGCCCCCCACAGTGAGAAAGAATTTCGGCGTGTGTTGAAACCGGGTGGAGTTTACATAAGGGCAATACCTTTGGAAAATCATCTTATGGGGCTTAAAAAGGCAATTTATGATACCCCTTACCCGAATAAAGTTTTGGATTTTGCCCTTGAGGGCTTTAAAATCCAAGAAGTGAGAGAGCTTAAAACCAAAATATTTTTGGACAGCAGGCAGGATATGGACAATTTGTTCAAAATGACCCCATATTACTACAAAACCGGCAAGAGGGAGCAGGAGCGTTTTGCAAACCTTGACAAACTTGAAACCGAAACCGAATTCGGGGTTATTGTCTATAAAAAGGCGTAAATGGTTGTATTTTTAAAAAACAAAAGGCGGTAATTCACCGCCTTTTATCTGTTTTAAAGGGTATTAAATAGGAATATAAGTTTTTCTTATCTTCTTCCGTTTAAATTAAAGCCTATAATCGCACCTACCCCGCCGCCGATTATATGGGCAAAGTTTGCTATATTGTCCGCCACAAATAAGCCTTGATAAATCTGCTGGCCTATGTAAATTACCGCAACAAGTATAAATGTCATGGGTATTTCACCTTTGCCGATGCCGGTAATGGAGGAGAGAATTATAAAGGCAAAAACCACGCCGCTCCGGCCTAAAAGGGCAGTGCCGGGGAAGAAAAAGTAATTTACCAAGCCGGTAGTTACCGCCGTTAAAAATATAATAAGCCATATTTTGCGAGAGCCGTATTTTTCTTCCAAAAGGGGGCCAAGCAGTAAAATATAGCCCATATTGCCCATAAAATGGTCAAGGTTAGCGTGGCCGAAAACATGGGTAAAAAGCCTTAAAATTGTAAGGGGGTCGGCGAAAGAGCCGTGGTAGGTCATAAAATATTTTTTTGTTGTTGCGCCCCCTGTAACCATGCCCAAAATAAGTGCCACAAGGCAGAATGTTACAAACAAAAGGGTGGCAGGGGCATTTAATGTTATTTTAATTTTTCTTTTTTTCATAAATAATCCTCGTTTAAAAAGTAAAGACTGAAAAGCCTTTTCTGTAAATTTTATCATAAAATCGGATAAATTCCAATAGAGCCTGTAAAAAAATATAAATACAGCCGCCCTGCACCGTGGCAAGGCGGTTTTATTATCGGAAAGCCGAAATTTTAAATCCATATAATAATAGGTAATAATAGGATAAATGCCCTTTGTTCGTTAAAATCATAACTATTGTGTGAAATATTGATTATTTACCCATATAATGTTATAATGATAAAAATTATGTAAAAATCAGGAGGTCTATATGTCATCTATCGCCCCAATCTATGTTATCGGCCACAAAAATCCGGATACGGATTCAATTTGTTCGGCCGTTGCCTATTCATATTTAAAATCCAAAATTTCCGACAATTCATACATTCCCTGCCGTGCAGGCAATGTAAACCCGGAAACAGAATTTGCACTGAATTATTTTAAGATAAAAGCTCCGATTTTTACCGATGATGTTCGTGTCAGAGTAAAAGATACCGAAATTGACAAAATTCGGGGCGTCGGCGAATTTACATCTATGAAAAAGGCCTACGAGTATATGCACGCCTGCAAAGCCGTAAGTTTGGCTGTTTTGGACGGTAAAAAGCTGAAAGGCATTATAACAATGGGGGATATTACATCCTCATATATGGAAATTTATGACAGCAATGTTATTGCCGACGCCAAAACACCCTATAAAAACATAACCGAAACAATCAACGGCGTTATGGTTGTAGGGGACGAAAATCGGTCGGTTGAAAACGGCAAGGTGGTTATAGCCGCCTCCGGCACGGATATTATGCGGCACTATATTCAAAGGGGCGACATTGTCATAATGGGTGACAGATACGAGGCGCAAATAGGTGCCATTGAATTAGGTGCTTCATGTATTATTATCTCATCCGGGGCAAAGGTTTCCGGCCTTATCAAAAAGTTGGCAGAGGGAAACGGCTGCCGGGTTATAGAATCCCCTTATGACAGCTACACCCTTGCAAGACTTATGAACCAAAGTATGCCTGTGGGCAGATTTATGACAAAAGGCAATATTGACTACTTTACAACAAACGACTTTTTGGACGATGTAAAAGAGACAATGCGGGAAAAGAGATATAGAAATTTCCCGGTTGTTGATGAAAACGGCGACTATGTGGGTATGATATCACGCCATAATTTGTTGAATTCAAGAAAAAATAAGCTGATTTTAGTTGACCACAACGAAAAAGCACAGGCTGTTCGGGGCTTGGAACAGGCGGAAATCCTTGAAATTATAGACCACCACAGAATAGGCAATATCGAAACTGCCGCACCTGCTTTCTTCCGCAATCAGCCGGTAGGCTGCACGGCCACTATAATTTACAGTATGTACATGGAAAATGCCGTTGAAATTCCGGCGGATATTGCCGGCATCATGCTGTCCGCCATTTTGTCGGACACTTTGGCTTTCCGTTCGCCTACATGTACAAATGTTGACAAAAACGCCGCTGAAAACCTTGCAAAGATTGCAGGCATAAGGGATATTGAAGGGTATGCAACCGAGATGTTCACAGCCGGCAGCAATCTGCGGAACAAGACGGCGGAAGAAATTTTCTTTGCGGATTTCAAAAAATTTGCCGGCGGAAATCTTACATTCGGCGTTGGACAAATAAGCGCAATGAGCCGGGAAGAATTAAACAAAGCAAAAGACAAAGTTTCGGGAGAGATGGAAAAATATCTCACAGAGCAAAAGTGCGATATGCTGTTTTTTATGCTTACAAACATTATGGAAGAATCCTCCGCGGTTATATGCCGGGGTGCAGGTGCCCAAAAAGCTCTTGAAAAGGGCTTCGGCAAAGATGTAACAGAGGAAAACGGCGTGTATCGGCGGAACTTGCCGGGTGTGGTTTCCCGCAAAAAGCAAATGATACCAAACCTTATGAATGCCATTGCAGAGATGTGATTTTCTCATTGGTTTTATCGCTTTTTATAAACCGACTTAATACACTGATTGCAAAACATTACTTCCCCCAAAAGGGGAAGTTTTTTCATCTGCGGAGTGAATTTTACACAGAAAACACCCCTGTCGGCGGCAGTCGGCAGGGGGTTAGGGGTAAGTATATGATATTATGTAAACCGATATTTTTGATCTCTTAAAGGAAATTTAAAATAATCTTAGCTTGAAATTATTTTTTGCCCCGGCAATTCTTTGTGCAGCCGGCACAACCCCAAAGTTTTTCGGCAGTCCGGTTCCAGTTTGCCGCATAGGGAATTGTTTTTTCCGTTAAATGTTCAACAGATTCCGGGCTTTGCATATCTGTGGATTTTGCCCCGGTATCGTGAACCATTTTTACAATCTTTTCCGGGTTTTCAAGCATGGGGCATGGCTTTAACATATTTTTGTTAAATGGCATATTGTCATGGTATGCCATAAACAACGGGGAACGCAGGCAGTCAAGCAATGTTTTTTCTCTGATATTTGAATCGGAATAGTGAATAAATACACAGGGGTCAACATCGCCGTTGGCGTTAATGTGCAGGTATCTCTTGCCGCCGGCAATACAGCCGCCTACATATTCCGCATCATTTTGGAAGTCGATTGAGAAAATATCCTTTGTGTTGCGGTATTCTCTTATTTTATGATAAATGTATTCTCTCTGTTCCGGTGTAGGCATAAGTTCCGGCACTGCGTCATTTCCCACAGGCATATAGTGGAAGTTCCAAACAAAGCTTGCCCCCCAGTTAATCATCTGGTCATAAAATTCTTCACTTGTAATCATATCCATATTTGCGGATGTGTAACAACAGGAAATACCGAAAGGCAAGCGGTTTTTCTTCAAAATATCCATGGCTTTTGTAACTGCATGGAAAGAGCCGTCACCTCGTCTGCCGTCGTGGCTCAATTCGTCACCCTCAACGGAAATAGCCGGTATAAAGTTTTTAACTCTCAGCATATCCTCTGCAAAAGCCTGGTCAATAAGGGTTGCGTTTGTAAAGCAAAGGAAAATGCAATCCGAGTGTTTGTTGCAAAGAGAGATTAAGTCGTTTTTTCTGACCATCGGCTCGCCGCCGGTGTAGATGTACATATAAACACCCAGTTCTTTGCCCTGTGTGATAATATCGTCAATTTCATCAAAAGAAAGGTTCAGTTTGTTGCCGTACTCTGCCGCCCAACAGCCTACACAGTGAAGATTGCAAGCCGAAGTAGGGTCAAGCAAAATCCGCCATGGAATATTGCAGTTGTACTTTTTACGGTTTTCTTCCTGCTTTTTCCAGCCGATAAGGGCGGCATTAAGGAAAAAGTTTGTAAATACTGTTTTTACAACCTCTCTGTCGGTGTCCTTGATAACACGCATTATAAGTTTGTACCAGTTTGAATTCGGGTCGTCCAAAATGTCACGGATATATTTACGCTGAACTTCAAAGGTGTCCTCACCTGTGCCGGCAAAATTGTCAACCCACTTCATAATTGTTTTTAAATTCTTTTCCGGGTCGTTTTCAATATAATCATATATTTTTTCAAGACCCAACTGTTTTATATCTTTCATAATAATAACCTCCGTTTTTAACCTTGCCCGTATTCTATAATATTTGCAAAACTAATTAAATATACAAAATTTTTAATATGTTTAATTTGCGTACAAGTATAAAAAAGTGGCTAAATTATTATCGAATACTTGGGGCAAAATATAGGATTTATCATATGTTATAAAATAAATTGACATATAATGTAAAAATATGTATAATAATAAAAACAGGTGTATTTTATATAAATACAAAAGGAGGGTATATAATGAAAAAGAAAGGTACCGGCCGAGAGATATTAAAAATAATTTTGGCTTCCGGGGTTCTTGTGGTTCTTACCTATATGTGCGTTAAAACCGGTATATTCCCGGGTGTGGGCAGTTTAATAGACATAAGTTTTGACACAATTTTAAAAATTATAATAGCGGTAGCTTTTATACAGGTTGTAGGCGGTGTGCTTATTGTTGCATTAAGTTTGTTTAAAAGTAAAAGCGGCAGAGTGGGCACAATGTCAACCGTTTTAATAAGTATTATAAAATATTCTATGCGGATAATAGGATTTTGCTGGGTTTTGACCATAATCGGGGTTAATGTCAGCACAATTTTTGCAAGTATAGGAATTTTGGCACTGATAATCGGCTTTGGGGCCGAAAGTCTTGTGGCGGATATTGTAACCGGAGTTTTTGTCCTGTTTGAAAATGAATATAATATCGGAGACATTATAGAAGTTGACGGTTTCAGAGGCACGGTGACAGAAATAGGCATACGCACGGTCAGCGTACAGGATTCCGGCGGTAATATAAAAATCATAAATAATTCCGATTTAAAAAATATTATCAACCGTTCAAACCAAAAATCCACGGCTGTGTGTGACATCGGTGTTGCTTACGAAACAGACCTTGAAGAATTTGACAAACTTGTTATAAAAATCATAGATGAAATAATCGACAGAAACCCGGAAGCCTTTAAATCCGGCATAAAATACTTAGGTGTACAGGAATTGGGAGATTTTAGCATAACACTGCGTTTTGCGGCCGAGGCAGAAGAAAACAAGGTTTTTGCCACAAGGCGTTTGTTAAATAAAGAGCTGAAAACCGCATTTGACAGGCACAATGTGTCAATACCCTTCCCACAAATCCAAGTGCGCAATAGGTGATAAGGCCTATGAAAAATGACGAAATAAAAAAAGATCTTGAATTTAACCGGTCGGATAAAGAATTTGCCGGCTTTCGGCAGTCGGAATTTCAGGGGACAAATCAAGAATTTTTTGAAGAAAATATCGGCCAAAAAGCCGATAAAAGGGAAGAAAACCGGCAAAACCACAGGAAATTGCTTAGGAAAATGTCTTACTTAGTGGTTTCGGTTATTGCTGCCGTAAATATTTTTTCAACAACCGACGATTTAGAGCGAAATGTAAAAAAGAATGGCGGCACCGTTGACCGGGATTTTAGATTTAGCATCCAATGGAATGAGAACGGCAAAAATGATGATGATTTTGACGCAGTGTGTACAGAGCCGGGCGGCTACGGGGTTTCTTATTTGAATTTAAACAGTGTGTCCCCATCCGGCGGATTTCTTGATATTGATACACGCATACCGGGCGAAAATCTCGCCATAGAAAGCATTATTTATAAAGAAAAGGACGAAATGCAGGAGGGGACATATCTTCTTTCGGTTAGTTGTTTTGCAAAAAGAAACGGCAAAGGCGGTTTTAAAGCGCAAATCGAGGCATTGGGCAAAGTTTATAATTTTAAGTACAATAAAACCTTATCGGAAAAAGAAACCGTAGATGTTGCAAAAGTCACATTAAAAGACGGAAAGTTTACCGTCGAAAAACTTTTAAAGTGATTTTTCTTTAAATAACTGACAAGCCTGCCGAGGCAGGCTTGTTTGTTTTAGGGCAGTTTACAACTTGGTAATATCTTTGTTTTATATTATGGATATATAGTATCGGCAGGAGGTTTGTTATGGCGTGTATATTGGTTGCGGAGGACGAAATTCCCATTAACGATTTAATTTGTAAAAACTTAAAACTTCTGGGCTATAAAACAGCTCAGGCTTTTGACGGCCCCCGGGCGTTGGGGCTTGCGGAAAAAGAAAATTTTGACCTTGTGCTCCTTGATGTAATGTTGCCGGGTATGTCGGGTTTTCAGGTTAAAACAAAACTGCCGAAAGATTTGCCGGTGATATTTGTAACTGCAAAAACTTCGGTGTCGGATCAACTTACCGGGCTTAACTTAGGGGCGGAGGACTATATCACCAAACCATTTGACACTCTTGTGCTGATCGCCAGGGTGGAAAATGTCTTGCGCCGAACAAAGAAAAATGATGCGGTTTTTACGATTAAAGATTGCGTTATTGATTTGTCAATGCGAACGGTTTACAAAAACGGCGAGAGAGTTGATTTGGCTTTGCAGGAGTATAATCTTTTGGAGGCTCTTGTTTTAAACAGAAACTTTGCTCTTTCAAGAGAAAAACTTTTACAACTGGCTTGGGGCTATGATTACAGCGGAGACACCCGCACCGTTGATGTGCATATACAAAGATTAAGGAAAAAGCTGGGTTTGTACCGGGAAATCGCAACCGTTTACAAATACGGCTACCGCTTGGAGGTTAAAGGGTGAAAATTAAATTTCGGCAAAAAATATACCTTTGGGTTTTATTTGTATTTTTGTTGTTTTTCAACACGGTGATTTTCACCCTGCGGGCAGTGCAAAATTCAAAAAATTTGGCAAGGCAAAAAGAAAATCTTTTGGCACAACAGGAATATATTATTCAGCAGGTGGTAGACGATATGTCCGCAGTTTATCAAAGCCGCCCATTGGGAATTCCTTATATAATCAGCCGGTACGGAAGCCGCCACGCCGCAAGGGGAATACTTATGTGGGTTGCAAATGGGGACAGCGTGGTTTATTCCTCGGTGGAAAACCCGGCAGATGAAACACTTTTTACTGATTTTTCAGAGAAAAGAGTATCTTTCATAACGGATATAAACGGGAAAAAGTATTTTCGGGTGAAATCTGCCTTGACCGGGGATTTTCGGCGGTATAAAACGGTTATCGCCTTTCCTTTGTACGAATTTTATAAAGAATGGAATGACACAGTAACCGTTATTATGGCGGTGTGCCGGGGTGTTTCCTTAATCGTGGCGGCGGTTCTTTATCTGCTTTTGAACAGAATTACAAAACCCATAGAAGAACTTAACCGAGCCACCATAGAATTCGGCAAAGGGAATTTACAGGCAAGGGTAGAGCATATCACAGATGACGAAGTGGGGCAAACGGCGGAAAACTTTAATGTTATGGCAGGGAAAATTTGCTCGCAAATGGAAACCCTTGAAAATGCGGCAAAGGAAAAACAAAATTTCATTGATAATTTTTCCCATGAAATGCGCACCCCACTTACGGCTATAAGCGGTTACGCACAGTATATGCTTTCCGCCCCGGTAACCGATGAGGAGTATTATTCCGCTTTGCGGATTATTTCCGGCCAGGCGAAAAGGCTTTTAAACCTGGCAGACAGTATGCTCAACTTAACACTTATGCAAAATAACAAGATAGAATTTGAGAAGATAAATTTAAAAAATCTTTTGGAAAATATACCCTTTCCGAAAATGGAAAATATCGGCTTTGATATAAAATGTCCGGGAGATATTTTTATTTTCGGCAACGAAACCCTTATAGAAAGCCTTGTTATAAATCTTGTAAACAATCGGTTTAACGCTTGTAAGGCTGACTGTAAGGAAAATCACAGAGTTACCGTTGAGGCCAAAAGCATAAACGGATATGTAGTTTTGTCGGTAGAGGATAACGGCGTAGGTATGAATCGGGAAACTTTGGCAAATGTGAGCAGACCTTTTTACCGCCGGGATGTTGCCAGAAGCCGCAAAAACGGCGGCGCCGGATTAGGGGGAAGTATAATACAAAAAATTGTGGATTTACACCGGGCAAAGCTGCAATATTTTTCCACGCCGGGGCAGGGAACAAAAGCCCAGATAACTTTTACAACTTTGAAATAACTTTGATAAAAGCCTGAAAACAATATTCCGTAAAATAAAGTTACAAAAATAAAAGTCGCCTGGCAGGCGGCGGAAAAGGCGGTATAAAAATGAAAAAAACAGTTATTATCACAATAGCCATGTTGGTTTGCTTTGGCATTGTATTAAAAATCGGCGCAAAAGGCGTTGCGGACAGTTGGAAAAAGCCTCGGCAGGACGATATAAAGCCGATAACAAGCTCACCTGTTGACCGGGTGGAGCAGGAGTATAAGGAGTATGGAAACATTGATATAAATAATCTTGACAAGAACCGGCAAGCCTACTATGAGTACCCCGGCGAATACTTACTGCACTATGGAATTTCTTGGCAGAACGGAATGTTGACATTGCCCCGGGCAACAAACATTTGCGGAACAATGATGGAAAGCTCTTTTCCCGATACTCCCATAAAAAACAGCGAAATCCTGATTGGTCTTATACAGGAAGAAAGGAGTAATCCGACCTATTTTGCCTTTTATGACAGCTGTGAAAAAGGGCGAAAATATTCTCAGTGTCAAATTGACGCTTACACCGGAAAAGTGATAAAGCTTTTAAACTGTAATGAAAAGGAAGAAAAAGAAAATATACCACTTACGGCAGAAAATGAGGAGAGAGCCATAAAGGCCGCAACGGAAAAACTGTCGGAACTGGGCTACGGTGATTTTAAAAAGTACAGTGCAAACGATTATTACGCACCTACGGGAATAGATTGGGTTGACGAAATGGCAGATAATACATCAATATTAAAGGGAGTTATGGTTTTGTCCGGGCAAGATGTATTTTGGATAGGCATACGCAACGAAAAAGACAGCTTATATATTGAGCATATCGAAAAATACCTTGACGGTGCAGATAAAGATGATGCCATAAACTATTTAAACACTGCCGGCAAGGATATTCCACAATAAATTTTTTTAACTTTAAATCATATAATACACTAAAATTAAAAATATCTATCGGCTTTTGCAGATAGATAGGTTTTTAAAAGGCTCAATTTTAAACCGACCCCCAAAAAGTCAGACCAAAAATCTAACGAAATGGAGGTCGGTTTTTAATGGCAAAATATAGTTAAACCAAAAACTGTACATAAATACACAATGGCAAAGGTAGTTATAAATATCAATCCTCACCCAGTCCGGCAACAAAGTACATAAGGGCCGCTTGCGTGTACACAGAGTAAAAATTACCGTATGGGTCACGGCCGGTTTTAAGGATTTCTTTTGCCTGTTCTTTTGTAAGCAGAACAAAGCCGTCAAATTTTTCACTGCCCCTTGCGCCGACTTGGGTTAAATTTGATAAAATATCAACATTCAATTTTATGTAAACAAGGGCATTGCTCTCGTCGGTCATACCGGGTGTTGAGTACAAAAACGGATTTATTATTTTAACGGTGTCATTTGGGTTGACTTTCAGCCCGGTTTCTTCCTGCAATTCTCTTACAGCCGTTTTGATTATTGCCTCATCTTTCCCCATGTCCTCTTTGTCAATTAACCCCCGTGGCACAGACAAAAGATATTGCCCTGCCGGGTAGCGAAATTCCATTGAAAACAATATTTTCTCCGGCTGATTTTTTTCTTTTATTACAACAACACAGCTTACCGCATCCGGCAACATTGCCTTAACTTCCCGGTCGGTTTTTATGGCAGTTAAGTCTTGCAAATCTCGCCTTGTGGCGTCATAATAGTGTTTCCCCGGGGCGTACTGTAAGTCATATACTTTTATAAATTTAGTTTCCAAAAGGGGAACAACCTGTTCTTTTTTTATTCTGAATTTATCACTCATAAATTTTACTTATCCTCCTGCAACAATTTTTCCAATTCCTGTTTAAATGCCGTTGTACCTCTGCTTAAAGGGCTTGTTTTCTTCCAAATAATCTTGTTATACTTTCTTCTTTTTACACGGCTAAAAATTTAAATGATCTGAATTCCGTAGAAGCTCATCTTTTTATGATTATACAACTATTTATTATTCATTTCAACCGTAACAAATTATTCAAAAATCTATTGAGCTAAAATGAAATTTGTGTATATATTTTCGCTATATTTACTGAACTAAAACAAGATTTATATAAACATTTCTACTTCTCAATTTCGTTAAAGTTTTATTTAGCGAAATAATGGAGGTCAAAAAATGGACGATTTAATTTATCTTTATTCTTGTAAGGAATTCGACTTTGTAGATAAAAATACTGGAAGTCGTGTTACTGGTGTTACCTTTAACGGTTTTGACAGTCGTTTATACCCTGTCAAGTTTTCAATTTCTAAATCTAATATTACTGAGCGATATAACGACCTTATTGACTTTTTACAAACTAATTTAAAATCTTTTAATGAGAATGGAATTTCTCATTTTTCTACGGTTACTATTCGCCCCTTTTATAATCGTTTTGGTAAAGTCTCTTCTTTTGAATTTGTTTAATTTCAAGGGGGAGCACTACGACACTCCCCCTTGTGTTCATTGTTCATTGTTCAGGGTTTAAGTTTGGAGGTATTTTGTGGCTAAATCTTACGGCGCTGGTCGTACTCGTAATTATGTTACAATTCTTTATCCTGATAGTATGTCCCCTGACTATTTGGATATTATTCAAAAAGAGGCCGTTCCTGCTTTCTTATCCCCTCTTCACGATAAAGATGTTAATGCAGACGGTCAACCTAAAAAAGCACACTACCACTTTTTAGTTATGTATGACGGTGTAAAGTCTGTCGAACAAGCACAAGAGTTTTTTAAAAGGTTAGGTGGTGTCGGTTGTGAAAAGGTTAGCTCTTTAAGGGGTCAAGCAAGGTATTTGTGCCATTTGGATAATCCTGATAAATATCAATATCCTATCGAAGATGTTAAGTGTTTTTCGGGTGCTGATTATAGGCTTCAAATAGGTTTACAGTCAGACAAGTATCAATGTATCCGTGATATGATGGCTTGGTGTGTAGAAAATCAAGTTTACAGTTATGCTCATTTGTTAATGTATCGGAGTACAAATAATGAAAGTTGGTTTCGTTGCTTGTGTGATAGTTCTACACTTGTTATGAAAGAATTTTTAGTTAGTTTGGACTGGTCGGAAAGACAGAATGAAAATAGAAAGGGCTGATTGTATGTATTATTTGAAATATTGTGATGTTGTTTTAAAAAAGTCTGATAGTTTGCAAGAGTGTTTTCTTTACTTAAAGAATTCTTGTAGGAGTTTAGATAGCTTGTTAGATTATGATTTAGTTTGTGATGTAGATAAATCTTATAATATAAGATTGTTTATAGAGGATTTACCTAAGATTTTAAGAAAGGAGTTTTGAAAAATGCCTGATATTATTTTGCTTGAAGGTCCTGCTGCTACTGCTGTAACGGCTGCTGATTGGTCAAGTGTTATCACTGCTATGACAGGTCAAATATCAGTTTCTACTGTTGTCGGTGTTCTTGCTACACTTATGACAGCTGGTATCGGTCTCGTGTTTATGTGGTGGGGCGTACGCAAGGCGGTAAGTTCTTTGATGGACAGTTTCCGCAAAGGTCGTATATCTTTTTAATCAATCGGGGGCGGTTTCAACCGTCCCCCTTTTGTATCTAAGGTGATTTTATGATTTATGATAGTTTGTCCGCATTAAGTGGTAATTTTAATTTGGAAGATGTTCCAAAGGTTTTTAAATTTAAAAGACAGTTTAAAAAGGATCACCCTGATTGGTTTTATCCGGACGGTATTCTTGTTTTTTCAGGTGCTCAAGGTTCAGGTAAAACGCTTTCCGCTGTTAAATATATTATAAATCTTATGGAACATTACCCTAAACGGATTTTATGCAGTAATGTATTAATTTCGGGCTATGATGACCGTTTTATATTCTTTGACGGTGTAGACAAGTTTAAAACGGTTTCTAATGGTGAATACGGTGTTATTTACTTTATTGACGAGATACAGTTGTTATTTAATTCTCTTGAAAGTAAAAATCTTGATTTAAATTTGTTTACGACTATTTGTCAACAGCGTAAGCAAAGAAAACATATTGTTGGTACTTCACAGGTATTTCAAAGAATTTCAAAGGGTTTCAGAGAACAATTTAAATATTGTGTACTTTGTACAAATGTTTTTAATCGGGGTATTTTGCAATATAACAAAGTTGTAAAGGGTGAAGATGTCACCATTGACGATAACGGAAAAATGAAAACTGACAAGGTTTATCGTCGTTTATTCTTTCATTCTCCCGAATTGTATCAAAGATATGATACATATCGGACAATAGATAGAACGAATTTTAATTATACTTGGGATTAGGAGGTTTTATTATGACACAAGATTTATTAAATCTTTTTCAAGAATTAGCAATTCCAGCTTTTCAAATTGCTCTTGTTTTTGGTTTAGGTGGAAAGATTGTTAAATCATTTTTGAGAATGCGGTTAGGTGGTGAAGTTAAGTTTTGAAAAAATTATGTTTGATTTTATCTCTTTTGTTTCTTTGTTCTTTGTCCGTTTTTGCAGATGAGGAACAGACAATAGATACGCCTATACAAAATATTGAAAGTGAGGTTACTGAAGATGTTCCGACTGATACGCAGAATAGTTCGACTGTTGAATACACTGCTGTCATTGATAGCCCAGTTGAAGTTATAGCCGTTAAACCTGAAGATTATGAAACCGCTTTGCGGTCTGTTCCTGGTTCAATTTATAATGGCAGTTTTAATACAACTGCTTATAATTATTTCCAGTCGGTTCTTATGAATAATGTAAGCTCTGATTATGTGGCTTTTCGTTCGTCCAGGTATGTTTATGAGTTGTTTTATGGTGACGGCTTAAAGTTTGAAAATGGTCGTTTTTCAGGTTCTGGGCTTAAACATTGTAGTTATAATACGGATACTGAATATAACATAGTTACTTACGATTCAAGCGATTTAAATATTTCAGTTGGCAATGGTTTTTGTTATTCTAATTTGGGGGATATGTATGGAAGTTTTACAGAAGTTCAAACAGCGAAAATTTTATACCTATCGGGTATCTTGCTTGTTGTCTTGCTTGCTTTTAGTTTTATCAAGTGGATTTTTGTCCGTTAGTGCTGATACTGTAAATAATGATAATGTTTATTGGGTTACTGATATAGGTACGCCGGTTAAGTTTCCACAATATGGACTTGTTAATTTTAATTATACTTATACTGGTGCCTGGAATGAAACTTCTTTAAATGGTATGGTTATAAATGAAAATTTAACTGGTCATTCTGTTTATTGCAGTTTAAATAATGGTGGTGCTATTCCTACTGATTCGTCAGTTAAGTATAAATTTACAGAGGCGAATTTTTCTTGTTCTAATGTTCCTAAAAAGGGCAAATTAGTTATTGTTGGTGGTTTTGCTACGCTTTCTCGTGATAATAGTAACCGTGTTTCTGTTAATAATTATGGGGGTGATTTTAGTCAAATTGATGTTAAATTTTATTCCGAAACAGGTTATTATTACACCTCTCATACTACTACTTTTAAATATCTTGACGCTTATCGTATTATTGCTGTTATTGATTATGATTTAACTTCGTATCCTAATGCTTCAATGCTTAATTCAGTTGGTATTAGACTGTTTTCAACTGAAAAAGCTACGGGAACTTATAATTTTCATTATTATGGTGTTGTTTTATCGTCTTATATAATTGCTGATGATGTTTCCGATGCTGATACTATTATCGGTGCAATAAATAATCAAACTGATACATTACTTCAGGAGCCTGATAATTCGCAGTTTTCAAGTGATAAAATAAACGGTCAAGTAGATAGTATTCAGGATAAAATGGGCGTTCTTAGTTTTGGTGAGACTGTTCTTTCTGATTTTGTAGACTTATGGACCGTAACTGGTTCAACCGAATTAACATTCCCGGCATTTACTATAAATGTTGCTAATGTTGATTATCAAGTTTGGGGTAATCAAACATTTAATCTTAATCGGCTTGATGGTTGGTTTGGTTCGTTTATGTCAGTAGTCCGACGGGTTTTGTCCTGTATTGTTTGGATTGCCTGTTTAAATTATATTATCAAACAGTTTGAGGTGTTTTTTAGTAATGGTTAAGATTTTTTTTAATTTTCTTTCAGGTTTGTGGGAAACTGTAACAAGTGCTATTTTTAGTGTTCTTGATTTTCCTGCCGTTCCTGCTGGGCTTGTAACGGCTGTAAATTACTTGTTTGATTATATTAAGCAAGGTATGCGGATAATTAACTTCTTTTGTCCTATTGACAGCATAAAGCCTCGGCTACGGCTTTTTGTTGCTGTTTATACGGTTGTACATACTTACAAGATTGTTATGTGGGTATTGCGTAAGATACCTATGTTTGGTATCAATTAGAAAGTCTGTAAGACCGCATATAGACGGACAGCGGCGTGAGAGTTGGCCAGCTTGCGCCAACTCTCGAACGCTGTTTCTGCCTGCGTAGCAGAGCAGAGAAAAGGCAGTGCCTTAGCACTGCCCTATTTTTTTTGAATTAGTTTTAAATATTCGTCTATGATAAATCTTATTTGTTTTGAAAAATCTCTTTGATTTTCTCTTGCAAGTTGTTCTATTTTGTTTGCTGTTTCTTCGTCAAATATAATTGTTTTTTTAACCAACTTATTTACTCCTCTTTTGTTTTTATTTTACAAAAATATTATCATATCGGATTTTTACTGTCAAATTACCTTGACAGATTTAATCTGATATGATATTTTGATAATTGTTAGAGCAAATCGGATAAAATATTTTATTCTCCGATATTGCGTATAAGCTTTATTTAGCGAAATAGCATTTTAAAAAACACTTCCCCATTTCTATCTCTGTTTCTTTCTCTAAACTTTAAATTATCGGCATAGACAATATCCTTTAAATTGAATGAAATTAAAATTGAATGAAATTAAATGGAAAATTTTTCGGGTTTTTAAAAAAATAAATCTGATAATTTCTGCCGAGTATCTGTAAAAGACAAAGCCCTTTGATAAATTTAATATAACAACACAAAAAAGAGCACAAAATTATGTGCTCTTTTCCGTATTATATTTTTGATATATTATTCGTTTGTGTAGTTATCAAAATAACCCTGGATATACACAATAGGTGTGCCTTTATCACCGGAGCCGGAGGTTAAGTCGCAGAGAGAACCGATAAGGTCGGTAAGCTGTCTCGGTGTTGTACCCTCGGAAACCATATTGCCTACAAGGCTGTCACCTGTTTTAGCTTTAATTCTTCCGGAGATTGCCTCTTTCAATTCGTCACCTGACAAATCGCCAAAGTCGTTATCTGCAAGGTATTTGAGTTTAAGTTCGTTAGGAGTACCTACAAGACCTTTTGTATAACCAGGGGAAACAACCGGGTCTGCAAGTTCCCAAATTTTACCTACCGGGTCTTTAAAAGCACCGTCGCCGTAAACCATGGCTTCAATTTGCTTGCCGGATTTTTCACACAAAATTTTGCTCAATTCTTCGGCAACTGCATCGCAATTTCTTGGGAACAGCTTAACTGTGTCCTCTGTTGCCTTGTTAGAGCCCAGCAAACCGTACTTTTCGTTGTAGCCGGAGCCGTCAACAGGCTGTGTCATAATGTCATCAAGACCCAAAACAACCTTTGCCCCTGCTTGACGGAGAAGTTTTTTACTTCTGTTTCTTGTATGAATATCACAGGTAATAACTGTATCTGTATATTTTAAAACATCTTGAATTCTGTTGCCGAAGTAAACTTCAACTTCCGCACCTGTCTTGCGGATAATATCCGAATAAAAATCAATATAGTCAACACCTGTAAATGGGTGTGGAATGTGACCGAATTTTGCTCTGAAATCTTCCAAAGTCAAAACATCTGTGTATGGGTCAACCCCTGCTTCGTCCAAAAGATCCCAGTCTACAAGGCCGTTACCAACCTCATCTGATGGGTATGAAAGGAACAAAACAACCTTTTTGCAACCTGCCGCCATACCTTTAAGCAACAGTGAAAAACGGTTACGGCTTAAAATCGGAAAAGCAACGGCAACTGTTTCGCCGCCTGTTTTAGCTTTTACATCTTTTGCAATTTGTTCAACGCTTGCGTAGTTGCCCTGGGCTCTTGCAACAACAGATTCTGTTACCGCAACTACATCTTTGTCCTTTGGCTGGATACCGGCCTCTTCCCATGCGTCAATAACAGCCTTAGCTGCAATAGCCGCAATATTGTCTCCTTGGCGAATGATAGGCGCTCTTATACCGCGCGCAACCGTTCCGACAGTTCTCATGATAAATCCCTCGATTTTATTTATAATTGTTTATATGGCGTCGGTATTTTATAAAATATATCCGACTTGCCAAAATTTGATTTGCACAGCGTGCAATTCTATTTTACACTATAAATCCCATATATGCAAATAAAATTTACATTTTTCTTTTAAAAATTCATTTTTTTCACCGATTTGGCATAGATTTGAGAAAATATTAAGCTGTCAACAGCCCTATTATATAATACATTATTATATATAAAACAACAAATCACGCCCCTGACGTAAAAGGGGCGTGATAATTTTAAATTTAATTTTTGATTTACCGGCTTTTATGCAATCTGTCCTTTTTTGCAAAAAGCCCTTTAAATCCCATTAGCCGTGATTAGCCGTGATTTTTAAGCCACTGGATAGCGGCATTGGCGTAAACAGCCGCACCTGTTGAAAATACGCTTTCGTCAAAGAGAACGAATGGTGAATGCTGTGGGAATACCTTTTCGTCGTCCTTAACTCTTGCACCCAATGAGAAGAACATTGACGGCACAGCCTGTGAAACCCACGAGAAGTCCTCGCTGCCCATTGATGATGGAACAAGATCCACCTTGTCTTCGCCCAAAAGTTCACCTGCTATTTTAACAAGCTCTGTCTGTAATTCCGGGTTGTTTTCGTTTGGAACACAGCCGAAAGGCCATTCCACAACTGCCGTACATCTGAATGCCTGTGCGATTGCACTGCTGATTTCTTCAATTCTCTTCTTCATAAATTCACGAACGGAATTTGAGTATGTGCGGATTGTGCCTTCCATCCAAGCTGTATCCGGGATAATATTTTCTTTGTCACCTGCCTCTAAGTGACCTACTGTGAGTATTGCCAAATCTCTGCCGGAAATTTCTCTTGCGTTTATTTCCTGCAAAGAAATAAGAATGTGTGCGGCGGTGTTTACCGGGTCAAAGCTGTCTTCCGGTGAGGCACCGTGGCCGCCTTTGCCTTTGATTTTGATAACGAATTTGTCGGCAGAGGCATTACAAAATCTGTCGGAGTATGCAAGATGTCCCTTTGGAACGGTTGATGAAATGTGAATTGCCATTGCGGCGTCTACATGGGGATTTTCTAAAAGACCGTGGTCGATCATCTCTTTTGCCCCTGCAAGAATTTCTTCACCCGGCTGGAACATAAGTTTAACTGTGCCGTTTAATTTATCCTCGTTTTCTTTCAAAAGTTTTGCGGCACCCAACAGCATTGCGGCGTGGGTATCGTGGCCGCAGCTGTGCATCCAATCGTTTGTAGACTTAAATTCAAGGTCGGTACATTCTTTCATAGGCAAAGCGTCCATATCGCCTCTGATCATAAAGGTTTTGCCGGGCTTACCTATTGTTGCAACTACGCCGCTTTTGCCGCAGTCAATAGGTGTGTAGCCCATTTCAATCAGCTTTTCTTTTACAAAAGCAACTGTTTTTGGCAAATCCAAACCCAATTCCGGGTTTTTGTGGATTGTTCTGCGGTTTGCAACGATTTCTTCCTGAATGGCCTGTGCCTGTTCTAAAATAGACATAATTTTTTCCTCCGTGTCTGTGCCCTGTCCGCCGGGCAAATATTTAATAAATTGTTTTTTGGCGGTTTTGTTTTCCGCAACCGTGAACTGCGGCACTTTTTAAAAAGCATTTTAAAACAAAAAACAGCAGTGAATGCACTGCTGTTTACCCGTCTAATTTTCTTTAAAAACTATTGTAAGTTTACGGTAAATCATGGCAGCACATATAAGCCTTGGCATAATAATAACCAAAGCCGTAATAATATGAAACTGTCATGTTTGCGTTTCTCATAAGTCAATAGCCTTCCTTTGTTTCACATTCTATCACTCTTTAAGCCGATTGTAAATAACTTTTCTGTTAAATTTTAAAATTTTGTGCAAAAAGTCAAAAGGCACTGCTAAAAACATCTGTTCATTATCATTTTGCATAAAGCACAGATGTCTGCTTGTAAAAAACACATTTATATATTATACTGTTTACATATTTAGGACGGAGGTAATTTACTGTGGAGGAAAGATTACAAAAACAACTTGATTTTGCCCTTGAAATCGACAAAGAGAAAAATATTTTAAGACAAACTCACCTTTCCGGCAACGGCAGACGAGAAAACGACGCAGAGCACGCCTGGCACATGGCGGTTATGGCATATATTTTAAAAGAATATTCCAACCGGGAAGTTGACATTGCCAAAGTGATGATAATGTGCCTTATACATGATGTGGTGGAAATTGATGCCGGCGACACCTATGCCTATGACGAGGAGAATTTAAAAACCCAAAAGCGGCGTGAGGACAAGGCAAAAGAGAGGATTTTTTCTATTTTGCCGGAAGATCAAAAGGCGGAACTTATCGCCCTGTTTGATGAATTTGAAGCCTGCCAAACACCTGAGGCACGATTTGCAAAGGCCATGGACAATCTTCAACCCCTTATCCTGAACAACAGCAATGAGGGCGGCGACTGGAAAGACCACGGCGCAAAGGCCTCACGGATATATAAAAGGCATCGAAAAACAAAACTTGGCTCGGAGACACTATACAAAGTAACCGACGATATAATACAAAAGCACATAAAAAAAGGCAATGTGAAAGACGAATAAGTTTTGTAACAGTATGTATAAAACTTTATCACCGTTTATACAAAAATATAAGCTATAATGCAGATAAATAGAAAAGGAGGCAACTTATAATGAAAAAAATTACACTTTTGGCTCTTGCACTTGTTGCCGCAATGGCTTTTACGGCTTGTTCACAGGGCGAAAACAGTTCTTCAAGTTCTTCTGAAAGTTCATCTTCACAGGTGACGAGTTCCTCTCGGTCCTCCCGGATAAGCGAAATGCCGGAGGAAACCCCGGAAATTGTAGATAAGAGTTTTACATTTAAAAACGATAAAGGCCAGGACATACCTGCCTATGCCGTATATACAAAAGAGAGCGTTACATTCTACACCGAGGACAAAGCCCCGGATATTATAGCAAAACTAAATTATCCCGAAAAGACCGACGGCAAACTTAAAACTTTGACAGTTACCGCAGATAAAGACGGTAAGAAAAAGGAGATTATCACAATAACAGCCGATTTTGAATTTGAGGACGGGGAAAAAGCCCGTTATGTTTGGATTTCCGGCGAGGAGGGCTATACATACAACGAAGAATTTTCTTACAAAAAGGGAGAAACCCCTGCAAAAGGCGAGTAAAACAAAAGGCGGAGCGAAAGCTCCGCTTTTTTTCTCTTAACCGCTGTTTGTATTGAAAAGCCGTGCCGGTTATGTTAAAATTAAAGTGATGTCGGCAATTTGCGCCGAAAACACAGAGGTTATAAATGAAAAATTTGATTTTTGAAAAAGATGATATAAAAAAGAGTTTTGCCATTGCCTTGGCAGTTTTAGCCTGCCTTTTTAGGCTGTTTTTAAGTTACACCCAGTATGCCACGATTTACCCTCCCTTGGCGCCATTGGACGATGATTTAATGTTTAAAGCCGCACAAAGTATAGTTCAGGGCAAGTGGCTTGGGGATTACACATGGCTTACAATTTCAAAACACGCATTTTTTGCTGTTTGGCTTGCGTTTTTGCATAAATTTAATATTCCATTTTTGGTGGGCAATATGTCTTTGTGGATTTTTTCTTGTATGATATTTATAAAAGCCTTAAATCCTGCCATAAAAAAGAATTGGCTTAAATTATTCTGCTTTTTGGGGCTGGTTTACAACCCTGCCGCCTGTGCAAGCTACGCCACAAGGGTTTACAGGGATTCTGTTTTTCCCGCCTTTTGTTTTTTGTTCTTCCGGGCTGTGTGCCGGATAGGTTTAAGATATAAAGAAAGCGTAAAAAAGTGGCTGCCCTGGCTTTTCCTCGGTGGGGTTTCTTTCGGTCTTGTATATCTCACAAGGGAGGACGGCGTTTGGGTTTTGCCCTTTTTCGCCATTGCTTTTATCTTGATTTTTATACTTTTGCTTTTGGAAAAAGACAAGAAAATTTTACTAAAACTTATTTCCTTGTTGTTGCCCGTTGCCCTTTCCGGGGCTGTGATAAGCGGTTACTGCTATATGAATTACAGATTTTACGGCAGATTTATTGTAAGCGATTTCCAAAGCAAAGAATTTAAATCTGCCTACGGCGCACTTACAAGCCTTGAACAGGACAATTGGAAACCCCTTGTTGCGGTGCCGAAAGATGTGCGAGCCGATGTTCGGCAGGTTGTTCCCTCTTTTGCCGATGTAAATCGGCTTTTGCTGGACACCGACGGCTGTTATTACAGCGGCAAAACCGACGATTACAACAGCGGTTCTTTCTATTGGGTGTTGAGAAAAGCTGTTCGGCAGCTTGGATATTACAAAGACGCCCAAACCGCAAAAGAATACTATGAGAATTTAACGGCAGAGATACAAAGGTGTGTTGACAGCGGAGAGCTTAAAACCGCAAACGGGAAAAATAAACTCCGTGTTTCGGTTACGCCGCCTATAAAAGGAGAGTATGTTTTGCCTGTTTTGGCAGAAACCTTTAGGGGCTTTGGCACGGTTATAACATTCGGTCAGTGTGACCCATTGGCTGAGCATGCTGTGGGCAAGGATTACGAAATAGCCCAGGTTCGGGATTTTATAAACCGGGAGGGAGCTGTGGTCTGTGTTGAAAATACGGATATACCCTATCTTCCCCCTATTCGCCGGCTTACTCACAAATTTATGAGAGTTATGATTTCGATATACAAAGTATGTATGCCCATAATGCTTGTAATCACCCTTGCATGGCAAATAAAAACCCTTATTTGCGATATTAAGGAAAAGAAATTCGACAGGTCAAGTATGTTGAACATAATACTTTTAGGCCTTATAGGCATGGCGTTTTTAAGGTGTGCCATGATCGGATTTATGGAAGTATCCAGCTTTGCCATAGGCACATATGTAATGTATCTTTCAACTGTTCACCCCCTTGTTATCGCCTATGGATTTTTAGGTTTTGCCAAGACATTTGAGCAGTAATGCCGTATAAACAACTTATTATATTTATACAAAAGTAAAAGCCGGGTTGCCCCGGCTTTTTTATTTGCAGACAACCCGGAGGTGAGGAGTTTTCGGGCTGCCCGTAAATCTTTATTTAACCGATATTATCGGTTATTTTGTAAAGTATTCTACCGCCGATTTAAACAGCTGCATATCGTATTCGCCGATAACATTCTTGTAAAGGTTGTCACCGATTCTCTCTGCGTGACCCATTTTACCGAACACTCTGCCGTCAGGTGACAAAATACCCTCGATACCCTCAACGGAACCGTTAGGGTTAAACTTCTCGTCAAAGGAAACATTGCCCTGCAAATCAACATACTGGGTTGCAATTTGGCCGTTTTCTGCCAACTGTTTAACCAATTCGTCACTTGCAAGGAATCTGCCCTCGCCGTGAGAAATCGGCACGCTGTAAACCCGGTCTGTATTTACATTTTTAAGCCATGGGGACTTATTTGAGGCAACTCTTACACGGACAATCTTAGACTGGTGTCTGCCGATTTTGTTAAATGTAAGTGTAGGGCAATTTTCATCTGTGTCGATGATTTTGCCGTAAGGCACAAGACCCAATTTGATAAGAGCCTGGAAGCCGTTGCAAATGCCGAGCATAAGGCCGTCACGGTTGTCCAAAAGGTCGCTTACCCGCCGTTTAACCTCCGGGTTGCGGAAGAATGCGGTGATAAACTTAGCCGAACCGTCCGGCTCGTCGCCGCCGGAGAAACCGCCGGGGATAACCACTATGTTAGACTGTCTGATTTTCTCAGCCAATTCCTTGACGCTGTTTGCAACATCACTTGCGGTAAGGTTGCGTATTACATAAATTTCTGCGTCGGCCCCTGCCTTTAACAAGGCTCTCTGTGTGTCATACTCACAGTTTGTACCCGGGAATACAGGTATCAACGCCTTTGGTTTTTCCACCTTAATCTTAGGCTTAACCGTTTGTCTGCTGTTGTATGTGTATTTTACAGGCTGTCCGTCGCCGCTGTTTTTCCGCTTTGTGGGGTAAACGCCCTCCAAAACACTTTCGTTAATAGTTTTAAGCTCCTTAACTGTTGCCTTTTCGCCGCCGAGAGAGATAACAGCCTCGGCTGTTGTTTCGCCAAGTTTTACGGCTTCCCGATCCCCTGCAACCTCTGCAACTATGTAGCCCGGCATAGACTTGTACCAATCAATATCCAAATCCGATTTAAAGCCTATTTCGTTGCCGAATGACATCTTCATAACAGCTTCGGCAAGGCCGTTTTCAACAGCCCATGCGGATTTTACCCCGCCTTTTGCCATAAGAGCGTGAAGAATTTCCCAAGATTTTTTAATTTCCCGGCCGTTTTCTCCGCCAAAGAGATATACATTGTTGCCGGCCTGCTTAAATTCCGTTGTGATAATATCTTTTGCGTTTATCGGCGCAACGGCAAATGAAATAACCGTAGGAGGAACATCCATATCAAGGAATGTGCCGGACATAGAGTCCTTACCGCCTATTGCGGCTGCGGAAAGCTCCGTCTGTGCCTGCAAAGCACCTAAAAGCGCCCGGAAAGGCTTGCCCCATCTGCCCGGTTCTTTTCTTAATTTCTCGAAAAATTCCTGCAAGGTGAGATATGCCTTTTTATAGTCTGCGCCGGAGGCCACAATTTTTGCAACCGATGTGTAAACCGCACCGTATGCCCCATTAAAGCAGTCGGCGGAAAGCCGCTGAGGGTCGCAGCCCCAAGCCATAAGGCTTGCGGTGTCGGTTTCATGCCCCGGCAAAACAGGCATAAGAGCAGCCATTGCCTGGGAAGGTGTGGACTGTGTTTTGCCGCCGAAAGGCATTATAACCGTGCCCCGGCCTACGGTGCTGTCAAATCTTTCGGTAAGACCCCCACGGGAGGTAGACTGCAAAGAGCCGGCCATTGATTTTAAATCCCGAATTTGTGATTTTTCCGCCGGTTTGGCATTTTTTTCAACAAGTACATCGGCGTGTTTTACACTGCCGTTTGTGTTCAAAAATTCTCTGGAAAGGTCGGCGATTGTCTCCCCTCTCCATGTCATAACCATTCTGGGGCTTTCGGTTACGGTTGCAACAGGATATGCCTCCAAGTTTTCCTTTTCCGCCCGGGCGATAAATTTTTCCCGGTCTTCTTTTGCTACAACAACAGCCATTCTCTCCTGAGATTCGCTTATTGCGATTTCGGTGCCGTCAAGGCCGTCGTACTTCTTTCTTACAAGATCAAGATTTATCATAAGTCCGTCTGCAAGCTCCCCTATGGCAACAGAAACACCCCCTGCGCCGAAGTCGTTACATCTCTTTATCATTTTTGTAACTTCCCCGTCACGGAACAAACGCTGAATTTTTCTCTCCTCCGGGGCGTTGCCCTTTTGAACCTCACTTGCCATTGTGGTAAGTGATTTCAGGTTGTGGCTCTTTGATGAGCCTGTTGCGCCGCCGATACCGTCACGGCCTGTTCTGCCGCCCAAAAGAATGACAACATCCCCCGGCTGCGGGCGCTTGCGAATTACATTTTCACTTGGAGCAGCCGCAACAACGGCACCGCACTCCAAATGTTTTGCAATATAGCCCTGGTGGTAAATTTCCGCAACATGGCCTGTTGCAAGGCCTATTTGATTGCCGTAAGATGAGTTACCTGCGGCAGATATCTGCGCCAGCTTTCTCTGTGGCAATTTGCCCGGCAATGTTGTGGAAAGTTCCCGTCTTGGGTCCCCTGTGCCTGAAATTCTCATTGCCTGGTGTACATATGCACGGCCGGACAATGGGTCACGAATACAGCCGCCGATACAGGTTGCGGCGCCGCCGAATGGCTCGATTTCGGTAGGGTGGTTGTGGGTTTCGTTTTTAAACATCAACAGCCAGTCCTGTGTTTCGCCGTCTACATTTGTAGGCACATGAATTGAACAGGCGTTGATTTCTTCGCTTTCGTCAAGCTCCGGCAAAAGGCCTCTCTTTTTCAAAACCTTTGCGCCGATTGTGGCAATGTCCATAAGGGTTTTCGGTCTTGCGGCCGCCTTTTCCTTGCCGTAGACTTCTTCTCTCAAAGCGAGATAGTTTTCATAAGCGGATTTTACATCTTCTCTTTCAATATCAATATTTTCAAGATGAGTTGAAAATGTTGTGTGGCGGCAGTGATCCGACCAATATGTATCAACAACCTTTATTTCCGTAACGGTTGGTTGTCTTTTTTCGGTATTTTTAAAATAGTCCTGCAAACATTTTAAATCGTCGGCGTCCATTGCAAGACCCATTTTTTCACAAAGCTCCGAAAGTTCCTGCCGGCTCATCTCTGTAAAGCCATCTACCTTTGCAACTGATTTTGGCTCATCATGGGCGGAAATTAAAGTTTCCGGTTTTTCAAGGCTTACTTCACAGCTTTCAACAGGGTTGATAAGATACTTTTTAATTTCCCGGTATTCTGTGTCGGTGATATTGCCGTAAAGGGCGTAGACCTTTGCGGTTACAACTGTGGGGCGCTCACCCCGGCTGAGCATCTGAATACACTGTGCCGCAGAGTCGGCTCTTTGGTCAAACTGTCCAGGCAAGGGCCGCACCGCAAAAACACGGCTTGCACCCTCTGTGTCTGCCTGCCGGCTTACATTGTCAACCATAGGCTCGGAAAATACAGTGTTTTTTGCATATTCAAAAAGTTCGCCGTCAATATTTTCAGCGTCATATCTGTTCCAAATTTTTATGTCGGTAAGACCCTTTACGCCTAAAAAGTCTTTAAAGTCTGACAAGAGATTGACATTTTCGTTTGAAACTCCCGGTTTCTTTTCAACAAATACACGATAAACCATTTCAGTCCTCCAATGCTTTTAACGCCCTGCCGCCTATGTCATGGCGGTAATATTTATTTTCAAACTCTACTTCGTCGCAGAGTTCATAAGCCTTTTTAACTGCCTCTTTGAGATTTTTGCCTGTGGCAGTTACACCCATAACACGGCCGCCGTCTGTATAGAGCTTGCCGTCTTTCAATTTTGCGCCGGCAACATAGGTTGTTTTTAAAGCCCTTTCGCCGATTGTTATTTCAAATCCCTTTTCGTATTTTACAGGGTATCCGTCGGAAGCCAAAACAACACAGCAAGCGCTATCTTCACAAAATTCCACAGGGGTGTCTGCCAAAGTTCCCTTTGTTGTTGCCTGCATAATCGTGAGCAAATCGCTTTTTAAAAGGGGCAAAACAACCTGTGTTTCCGGGTCGCCGAAACGACAGTTGTACTCAATTACCTTTGGTCCGTCGACAGTGAGCATAAGGCCGAAGTACAAACAGCCCTTAAAAGTTCTGCCCTCGGCATTCATTGCGGCGATAGTGGGAATAAAAATTTCCTGCATACAGCGATCGGCTATTTCCTGTGTATAAAAGGGATTTGGAGCTATTGTGCCCATGCCCCCGGTGTTAAGGCCGGTGTCATTGTCGCCGCTGCGCTTGTGATCCATGGAAGAAACCATAGGCTTAACCACTTTGCCGTCGGTAAACGCCAAAACAGAAACCTCCGGCCCTGTCAAAAATTCTTCGATTACTATTTTTGAACCGGATGCGCCGAAAGCCCCGTCCTCCATCATCATTTTAACTGCGTCCTTTGCCTGTGCAATGGTTTCGGCGATAATTACACCTTTGCCCAATGCCAAACCGTCTGCTTTTACAACAATAGGGGCTTTTTGGCAGTCCAAATAGGCAAGAGCCTTATCCATGCTGTCAAATGTTTCATATTTTGCAGTGGGAATGTGATATTTTTTCATAAGATTTTTGGAGAAAATCTTACTTGCCTCGATAATCGCCCGGTTTGCTCTTGGGCCAAATGCCGGTATGCCCGCCTTTTCAAAGGCGTCTACGGCACCTAATGCCAATGGGTCGTCCGGTGCGATTACCCGGTAGTCAATGCCGTTTACAATGGCAAATTCCACCTGCTTTTCTATATCCTTAACCCCGATTTCCGGCACGCAAACAGCATCCCGTGCAATGCCCCCGTTGCCGGGGATTGCGTATATTTTTTCTACTGTGGGGTTTTCCTTTAATTTTTTGATTATGGCGTGTTCTCTGCCGCCGCCGCCTACAACAAGAAGTTTCATTGAATTTTTCTCCTTTTAATGGTGGAACAATCTCAAACCTGTAAAGCACATGGCTATACCGTATTTATCCCGTGTTTCTATTACATTGTCATCTCTTACCGAGCCACCCGGCTGAACGATGTATTCAACGCCGGATTTTCTCGCTCTTTCCACATTGTCGCCAAAGGGGAAAAATGCGTCGCTGCCTACGGTAACACCTGTCTGTGTGGCAATCCAAGCCTTGCGCTCTTCTCTTGTCAAAACCTCCGGCTTAACCTTAAAGGTCTTTTGCCATACGCCATCAGCCAAAACATCTTCATACTCGTCGGAAATATAAACATCAATGGCGTTGTCTCTGTCCCGGCGGCGAATACCGTCTATAAAGGGCAGGTTCAAAACCTTTGGGTTCTGCCTTAAATACCAGTTGTCCGCCTTGTTGCCTGCAAGTCTTGTGCAGTGAATACGGCTTTGCTGGCCTGCGCCGATACCGATGGCCTGTCCGTTTTTAACATAGCAAACGGAATTTGACTGTGTGTATTTAAGGGTGATAAGAGAAACTATCATATCAATTTTTGCGTTATCGGGCAAAGTTTTGTTTTCGGTTACAAGATTTGTAAGCAGATTTTCGTCGATTTTGCAGTTGTTGTGTCCCTGGCTGAATGTTACGCCGAACACATCCTTACATTCTGTCTCGGCCGGTGTGTAATCCGGGTCGATTTGAATTACGCAATAACCGCCCTTTTTCTTTGCTCTTAAAATTTCCAATGCCTCATCTGTGAAGCCCGGGGCGATAATACCGTCGGAAACCTCACCTTTCAAATATCTTGCAACATCCCGGTCGCAAATATCCGAAAGTGCCGCCCAGTCACCGTAAGAGCTGAGCCTGTCTGCACCTCTTGCACGGATATAAGCGCTTGCGATAGGAGAATATTCCTTGTCCGGGTCGGCAAAATAAATCTTCTTTTCGATTTCGCTGAGAGGGTGGCCTACTGCGGCCCCTGCCGGGCTTACATGCTTAAAGCTGGCTGCGGCACAAAGACCCGTTGCCTCTTTAAGCTCCTTAACAAGCTGCCATGAGTTAAATGCATCCAAAAGATTGATGTAACCGGGGCGGCCGTTTAAAACCGTAATCGGCAGATCGGAACCGTCCTTCATAAATACCTTTGCCGGCTTTTGATTTGGGTTACAGCCGTATTTAAGCTCAAGTTCGTTCATCTTTTAATCTCCTAAATTTTTATTGAAAATTTTAACTTCTCCCTTTACATTTGCGTAAAGAGAAACTTTATTGTCACTGTTTAAAGCATCCCATACCTGCTCCGGTGTGGGCATATCAATTTCCATAGGCTCCCCGGCAAAGCTGGGCAACGGGTTGCCGTCTCCCCGGTAGGTGCTTATAAAATAGCCCTTGCCCCGGCTTACTCCCTCAAAGCGGAAAAATTCTCTCCGGCATCTGCCGTCTCTGCGCTTTAAAATCGACATTTCAAAGGAGCCGTCCTTGTGAATAACAGCGGAAATTCTCGGTGTGTAGTTAGGCTGGTCCGGTTCGTACTCTCTTTCCATAAGGCCTTTTGTAAAGTCATTCCGCTTTACAATAGTATCTGTCTGGTCGCCGTTTGTAACAACTAAATCCTCCCCCATTTTGCGCACAGGGTGATAGATTATAAGGCTTGGGTCCTGCATTTTGCTTTCGTCAAATGCCTGTGTTCTTATGCCGTCATCGGTGAGGGTGAAAATTCTGTTGCGGCTGTTTTCACTTCTGCCCATTATAAAATAATAGACACTGCCGTCGCCTACAACAATTCCCCTGCCGGGATATGATGTGTTTTTAAGAAATTCTATAAAGTCTGTCATTTTAAATTTTCCTTTTCTTCCTGTATTGTACGGCTTACAAGCTCCGCCGCCCTTGGCAACAAAACCCATTCGGCTTGTTCCATAACTCGTCTTTGCAAAATTTCGGGGGTATCGCCGTCCTGTACCTCCACTGCCTTTTGCAGTAAAATTTTACCGCCGTCCGGCACCCGATTGACAAAATGCACCGTTGCACCTGTAACCTTGACACCCTTTTCCAAGGCGGCCTCATGTACCTTTAACCCGTACATACCCTTGCCGCAAAAAGACGGTATAAGTGACGGGTGGACATTTAAAATTCTGTCCCGATATTTTGCGGTAAAGTCCCCGCTTAATATGCTTAAAAATCCTGCAAGAATAATCAGGTCAATATCATACTCTTTGAGATTTCTTTCCAGCTGTGCCTCAAATGCCTCACTTGTGCCGGCTGCCTTTTTGTTTACCACAACCGACGGTATGCCGGCCTTGGCGGCTCTTTCCAAAGCATAAGCCCCCGGCTGTGAGGACACCACCAGCTTTATTTTTCCGCTTTTAAGAACTCCGTTTTTTTCGCTGTCTATAAGAGCCTGTAAATTTGTACCGCCCCCGGACACGAAAACCGCAATATTGACCTGTTTCATTCCTGTATTTCCTTTAAATAAATTTAATTTTTTCTTCTCCGGTTACTATATTACCTATTATGTATGGGTTTTCACCGGCAGCTTTTAATGTATCCATAGCCTTTTGGGCTGTTTTTTCACTTGCGATAACCGCCATACCCACACCCATATTGAATGTGTTGAACATATCTCTTTCCGGAATGTTGCCCCTCTGCCGAATAAGAGTGAAAATTGGCGGAATTTTTATCCGCTTTTTGTCAATTTCCGCACAGAGACCATCGGGAATCGAACGGGGTATATTTTCGTAGAAACCGCCCCCTGTTATGTGGCTTATGCCGTGGATTTCGGCATTTTTAATTGCCTGCAAAACAGGTTTTACATAAATTTTTGTAGGTGTTAAAAGTTCTTCGCCCAGGGTTTTGCCAAGGCTTTCCTCATAAACCGTCAAATCGGCATTTTCCACATCAAAAACCTTTCTCACCAAAGAGTAGCCATTTGAGTGAATACCCGATGAGGGCAGTGCGATAATAACATCTCCCGCCTGCATTTTGTTGTTGTCTATGATTTTTTCTCTGTCAACAATACCTACGGTAAAGCCTGCAAGGTCGTAGTCCTCCGGTTGCATTGTGCCCGGGTGCTCGGCTGTTTCGCCGCCTATAAGCGCACAGCCTGCCTGAACACAGCCCTCGGCAACGCCGCTTACAAGGCTTGCAACCTTTTCAGGGTCATTTTTGCCGATTGCGATATAGTCCAAGAAGAATATCGGCTTTGCGCCACTGCAAATAATATCGTTTACACACATGGCAACACAGTCGATGCCCACCGTGTTGCTCTTGCCCAAAAGCTGTGCCACACGCTGTTTTGTGCCTACGCCGTCAGTGCCGGAAACCAGCACAGGCTCTTTCATTTCTTCACCGGCAAGGCTGAACATACCGCCAAAACCGCCGATATCCGACATAACCCCCGGGATAACCGTGCGGGCAATGTGTTTTTTCATAAGCTGAACGCCTTTATAGCCGGCCTCGATATTTACGCCGGCTTCGGCGTAGGATTTTGAAAAAGATTTTTCCATGTCCTCTTACTCTTATTCCTTTCCTGTCCAACAGTAAGTGCATATTTGTGATTTGTCTATTCCGATTGATTCAAGCAAGCCCTCCAAGGACTGATAGCCCAGAGAGTCAAAGCCGAATTTTTCGCATATTCGTTTAAGCAGGCACTTGCCTCTCTCGCTGTTGCCGTCGGCATATTCTTCAATGTGGTTTTGTCCTTCGTCACCTTCAAGTTCCTGTATAATTCGCCTTGCCAGCAAATCCATTTCGCCGTTGCCCCTTGAAAAGTTAAGATACTTGCAAGGGTACATCAAAGGCGGACAGGCAGAGCGCATATGCACTTCCTTGGCGCCTGATTCGTACAAAAATTCCACCGTTTCCCTAAGCTGGGTGCCTCTTACGATTGAATCGTCCACAAACAGCAATTTTTTGTCTTTTATAAGCTCGTTTACAGGTATCTGCTTCATTTTTGCAACCTGATTGCGCACATCCTGGTTTTCCGGCATAAATGAACGGGGCCAGGTAGGTGTGTATTTAACAAAAGGTCTTGCAAAGGGCTTTCCCGATTTATTGGCATATCCTATGGCGTGGGGCAAACCCGAATCCGGCATACCTGCCACATAGTCCACATCCGGCAATGTGCCGTTTTTAATCTCGTTTGCGGCTAAAATTTCCCCGTCACGATAGCGCATAATCTCAACATTTTTGCCCTCGTAATTTGAGTTTGGATAGCCGTAATATGTCCAAAGAAAAGCGCAGATTTTCAAATTTCCGTTTGACGGTGACAAAATGTCTATTCCGTCTTTTTTGATTTTAACTATTTCACCTGGGCCAAGCTCGTACTGGTCTTTGTAACCCAGCTTTTGGTATGCAAAGGTTTCAAAGGATACGCAGTAGCCGTCATCTTCGGAAAATCCCACATGTATAGGCAATCTTCCCACCTTGTCTCTGGCTGCGATGATTTCACCTTTGTCATTTAAGATGAGAATGGTCATAGAGCCGTCGATTATCTCCTGTGCGTATTTAATTCCGCTGACGAAGTCTTTTTTCTGATTGATAATCGAGGCAACCAGCTCGGTGGCATTGATTTTGCCGTTGTTCATAGGCAAAAACTGATGGCCTGTTTCGGTAAAATATTTTGCTATAATATCGTCGGTGTTATTCACGATACCCACCGTGGATATGGAATACATACCCAGGTGAGAGCGTATAAGCAGCGGCTGCGGGTCGGAATCCGATATACAGCCTATGCCGCTTGTGCCGTGAAAATCCTCCAGCTCCCTTTCAAATTTTGTTCTGAAAGGGGTGTTTTCTATGCTGTGGATTTTCTTTTTAAAGCCCTCCTCCCGGCTGTACATTACCATGCCGCCACGGCGTGTGCCGAGATGAGAGTGATAGTCGGTGCCGAAGAAAATATTTAAAACCATATCGCGGTTTGAAACCGCCCCAAAAAATCCACCCATTATTCAGCCTCAAAGAAAAGTCTTGAAAGTGTCATCGGGTCAACATATTCCCCGTCTTTGTAAACACGCATATTGCCTGATGCGATTTCGTCAATAAGCATTACGCTGCCGTCCGGAGCATAACCGTATTCAAATTTAATATCGTAAAGGTCAAGGCCTCTCTTTTTCATCTCGTCGGAAACAATTTTTGTAATTTGCTTCGTCATAGCCTTGATGTCCTCATACTGCTTGTCTGTCATAACCCCAAGGTCGATAAGGCCGTCTTTTGTAACAAGAGGGTCCCCTAACCGGTCGTTTTTAAATGTCATTTCAACATAGGAAGGAAGAGCTGCGCCAAGTTTTACATAATCCTTGTATCTGCGGTAAAAGCTGCCCACTGCACGGTCACGGCAGATAACTTCAAGGCCTTTGCCGAATACCTTTGCCGGTAAAACTTCCATTGTTGTGTTTGCCAAATCTGCACTTACATAGTGTGTGCGAATACCTGCGGCATTGATTTTTTCAAAGAAATAAATACTCATTCTCAGGTTTACATCACCTACGCCGTCAATAGTAAGACCTACGGAATTTTCGCCCGGGTCAAACACGCCGTCTTTACCTGTGCAATCATCCTTAAATTTAAGAAGATAGTTGCCGTTCTCCAAAGCAAATACATTTTTTGTCTTACCTGTGTAAATAAGTTCCATTTTTTAATTTCCTCCCAAAAATGTTGAAATAAATAAGGGTTTATATCTGAAAATTCAAGTGCTTATCACTTAAATCTTTCATTCAATTCTCTGTCTGCCTGTAAAACGGCTTCCTTGTCACGCTGTCTTTGAGCGTCCAATTTGTCTGCAAGCTCCTTGTCCGTAACTGCCATAATCTGAACAGCCAAAAGTGCGGCATTTTTTGCCCCGTCCACAGCAACTGTGGCAACAGGTATTCCGCTTGGCATCTGCACGGTGCTTAAAAGAGCGTCCATGCCGTCAAAGTTTGCGCTTTTGCATGGAATACCGATTACAGGCAAAGTTGTGTTTGCCCGCAAAGCACCTGCAAGGTGTGCCGCCATGCCCCGTGCGGCTATTAAACAAGAAAATCCGCCACTGCGTGCAGATGACGCAAATTCCCTTGCTTCATCCGGACAACGGTGGGCGGATAGAACTCTAACCTCTGTTTCAATTCCATACTCTTTAAGCACACTTATAGCTTTTTCTACTGTGGGCAAGTCGCTTTTACTGCCCATAACAATCCCGACTTTTCTCATTGCGAACCTCCTAAAAAATAAAAAGAGCGCAGTAACCCCGTTAAAAATTAACAGCTTTACTGTGCCCAGACGGTCGACAAAATTTAGGTCAAACCTAAAACAAAACTTCTTGCTCCCATGCAGTTGCCTGCTTATCCGTCAGTTGCAAAAAGCTGTATTCAATTTCGATTACAAGGCCATTATAACACGGAGATTTTGCCTCGTCAATCGTCAAAAATTATTTTGTTACATTGCAATAACAAAAAATCAAAAAGGAGTCGAATTGTTGTGAATAATTCATAATTTATTGATAAAAAGGAGTTTTTTGATAGATAATAGCATTTGCGGTTATATAATATATAACGGCAAACCGCTTAAAACCCCCAGCAGAAAACCTGCCAGCACATCGGAGGGGTAATGAACCCCGCCTATAACTCTCACCCCGGCCAAAATCAAGGCGAAAATAAGAAAAACAATCCCAAGTGCAGGCATAACATACAAAAATGCCATTGCTATTACGGTTATGGAATATATATGCCTTGATGGCATACTCTGCCCTTTTGTGTCTTTTTTTATAATCGGGTTTATGTTAAATTTTTCATAGGGGCGGCTGCGGTTAAGAGCTTTGCGGAAAACCGTAACCATAATAAAGCCTGCCGCCGGAACCGCAACAACCTTTAAAAACCTTTCGTCACCTTTTACAAAAAGATACGCCGCCATTGCCGGATAGGCAAAATATGTGATAAGGGTCAGCAATTTGTTGACAAATTTGATTTCCCTTTCCCTGTGGGAATATTTCTCCCTTATTTTGTTGTAAAACACATCGTAGTTTTCTTCTGTTCTCATTTTCTTTTTCCCTTACTTGCAGTGGCCAGGCGGCTGTCCTCCATAAGATTGAAAATCATATCAAGGGGAACTCCCCCCTCCAAATCCACGGTAATCCAGTTGGCCTTGTTCATATGGTAGCCGGGATAAATACCCTTTTCAAGGCAGAGTGAGCCTATGGCCACAGGGTCGTTTTTCAAATTCAGTATTCTCGCATAACCCTCCCTGCCGGGTATAAGCCTGTCATACTTTACATCAAGAATAATCCCCAGCCATTTTTTGTTGTCTTTGCGGCGGAGAATTACCGAATTTTCAAAGGCAGGCTCTCCTGTGCAATCGCAGTATTTTTCCCCGTATTCGATTATCGCTTTTTCTGTTTTATCTCTATCATTCATAACTTACACAATAAACAGCCGATACATAATAAAAAGGCTTGCATACATAATAACCACCATTGAAAAAAGAAGAATTCCGTCCTTTTTTCGGCTTATTTTGTCGATTTCCGCATTTCTGTCCCGGGGGAAAAGCACTCTTTCCGCCAAAATACCCAAAAGGCGAACCAACCCGAACATAAAACCTGCGGTGACGGTGCAAATCACCAAAGCCCTCTCTCCGTAAACCGAAAAATCCGTACAGGTGAATATTACAAATGCCGCCGACAAAAAACCTGTCAAAAACATTCCGTATCCTGCCATTGCCAAAAGGTTTTTCCGCCTTTTTACCTGCCCTTCAATGGTAGCATATTGCGGATTTTTTTCTTTTTCTTCCATTGTTACTCCCAGTCGTCCTCCTCCTGCTTAAAGCTTAAAAAGTAGGCGGTAAATGGTATCAGTCGCTTAGCCAGAGAATACTCTCTCAACTTGTCCAGGGTGTCCCCGTTTATAATATAATTTTCATACCGGCGCAGGCTGTCCATATCGTTTATGTCCATAAGGGCTTTGCCGAGTTTTTCCCCATAGCTTACAAGATAATCTTCGTAAAGATTTTTATATTGCCGACTGCAACCTAATTTAAAGGCCATATTTATGCCCCTTAAATTTTTAACATACTCTGACACATGGGAACAATACCGCCGATGAATATTTTTTACCAGTTTATCAATATTTTCTCTCTGTTCGTCGGGTCTCAAAACAATTTCTTGCAATTTATCACAATCTGTAAATGCAGATTTGTCCATGCCGGACAGGTGACAAAGGAATGTGACTTTTTCAAGATTTATACAGCCTTTAATAATGCCGTCGCCGACTTTTTCCACGCTTTCCGGGAATGTGATTTCTCTCAGTGAAATACAACTTTCAAAACACATTTTACCTATGGTCTTTACGCCGTTTTCTATTGTCACGCTGTGCAATAAGTCGCAGCCGTCAAAAGCATGGTCGCCTACATCTTCCGCCGTACCCGGAATAATCACTTTGTCAAGATTTTTGCAACCGCCGAAAGCGTTTGCCTTTATATGCTTTACATTGGCCGGAATATGGAAAAATCTTAGATTTTTGCACAGGAAAAACGCACCCTCCCCTATGGTTTCAACATCTTCCGGCAAGCCCCGTTTTAACAGAGAAGTACAAGAATTAAAACAGTGAGCACCTATTTCTTTAACTGAGTTCGGAATGTCAATTTCCGTCAGTGCGGCACAGCCGTTGAACATATCCCGTGGCAGTTTTTTCAGGGATGCGGACAAAACACACCTTTCCAAGGAGGTACATCTTATAAATGTCTCCGGCAGAATTTCCTGTACACTGTCGGGGATAACAATTTCTTTCAATTTGCAACAGGCAACAAAAGCACACATACCGATTTTTGTTACCCCGTTGCCGATTTTAATTTTCTCTAAATTCGGGCAGTCTTTAAAAGCTCTGTCCCCTATAAAGGCCGCCTTATCGGGTATATCAATTTCCTTTAAATTTAAACATTCTTCAAAAGCACTGTTGCCTATCCCCGTTACACCGGTTGGGATATTTATATTTTCAAGAGCCGAGCATTTAAAAAAAGCATGGTCAGCGATTTTTATTACACTGTCCGGCAAAATTATATTTTTTACATAATAGGAATACTGAAAAGCCTTAGAGCCGATTTCAACAACACCATCCGGCACCGAAACCGTTGTCTTGTTACCTGTGTAGCGAATTAAAACGCCATTTTCAATTTCAAAATGCTCTTTATCATCCTCGGAGGAAAATATCCGTTTGTTTTCGTCCGGAAAATCCACCGGTTCATAATCCTCTATGGTATAATACATAACCATAAAATCCACCTCTTAACCCTTATTTACAATATGATTATAACACATAATTTGCACTAAATAAAGTACCGCAAGCTATCAATTTTTTATAAATATCAACTAAAAAGTCCCCGCAAAAATGCGGGGACAGTTTTATTTAATTGTATCGGTTTATGTGAATATCTGTATAAATTACAGGATGTATTCTTTAAGACGACGAGCCATTTCAGCAGCTGCCTCTGTAGGAATAGCCATGTTCATACGGATTGAGTTTGGTGCGTGGAACGGACGACCATCCTGCCAGATAACGCCGTATTTAACACCCTTCTTCTGAAGTTCGTCGATTGTCATACCCTTGTCTTCAAGGTATTTATCGAACTGAGCATAAATCATGAATGTGCCTTCCGGTTTAGCAACTTCGATACCCGGGATTGACTTCAATGTGTTGTAAATCAAGTCAGAGTTCTCTGTGATAGCTTCCTGGAATGATTTTACCCATTCGTATCCGTCTTCACCTGAGTATGCACCGATCATAGCGTGCATCCAAAGAACGTTCATTGAGTTGTAGTGAGTAAGGCTTGCTTCCTTATTCCATCTGTCTCTCCAGTACTTGTTGTAGATAATACCGTAAGAACCTACGAAACCTGCAAGGTTGAATGTCTTTGAAGGAGCATAGAATGAAATTGTGTTGTTCTTTGCCCATTCGTTTGTAAGTTCTGGTGAGTGGTGTTTGTAACCGATGTGGATACAGTCAGCCCAAATCTGGTCAGCGATAACTTTAACATCGTATTTTTCAAAAATAGCGTATGCTTTTTCAAGTTCTTCAACTGTCCATACACGGCCACATGGGTTATGAGGAGTACAGAAAACTGTTACATGAAGGTTGTTTTCAACAATCTTCTTTTCCATATCTGCATAGTCCATTCTCCAAACGCCGTTTTCGTCCTTTTTGAGCCATGAGTGAACAATGTCAAAGCCCTGGTTCTTCAAGCAGTTTGTGAAACCGATATATGTAGGAGCGTGGAGCAATACCTTAGCGCCTTTTTCTGCAAATACGTTCATAGCTGAGAGAACGCCGCCGAGCAAGCCGTTAGCATAAACGATATCTTCCTTAGTAACGTCTGCGCCGTAGTTGTTCTTCTGCCATCTGATGATACCTTCATAGTATTCATCTCTCGGTGCAAAGTAACCGAATGCAGGGTGGTCTGCTCTCTTCTTAATCCGGTCTGTGATAGCCGGGCAAGTTTTGAATGACTGGTCGGCAACCCATGTAGGAATGATATAATCTTTCCATTCAGGGTCTACTTCTGCGCCCGGAATCGGAATAACGTCAACTGCTCTGGCGTCCATACCGTGTCTTTCGTTAATAAAGCTTGCGTGCTGGAAAAGGTCATAAAATTTGAGATTCTTGTCCATAATAAAAAATTTCTCCTTTTTTAATTGTTTAAATGTTTTTAAACATAACGATTACAGAGTTTAGTAACTCTTTGTGGCTTTATTATACCAGCCTGATGTAACTTTTGTAAATGGTGTAAAATACAGAAAAAACAATCATTAAATTGTGCAAAACAACAAATATTGTGGTTTTGTGTAAGAATTTTACATATATATTGTTGAATAAATATATTTTTACCTGTTTAAATATAAAAATGAGTATTTTTCGTCTTTTTGTGAAAATATTGCCGAAACAATTTGTGTAAAACAGCGAAAATATGTATTATTGTTGAAAAGCCCGGTTAATTAGATTATAATAATCACAAATAAATGTATTTTAGGAGTAAACAATGGACGAAAATATAGTTAATTTTATAGGGGGCTATGCCACCGCAATTAAAGAAGAAATAATAAAAGTTTCCCCCCATGTTGTAATCGGCGAAAATATTTTAAATGATATTTTGGCGATTATTTATGTTTTGGGGGACTATGCCAATATGAACAACGCCGACGGGAGAAAAAAATTTGAGGACACGGCGAAAAAACTGCTTCAAAGCACCATGGACGAGGAATCTTTCCAATACGAAGCCGACAGAATCGGTTTTTACGGCTCTGTTTTAAACAAACAAATTGCCGTAAGAGGAGATTCATTCCAGGTTTCCTTTAAAAAGAAAGAACTTGAAGACCCGATTTACAGATTGGTTGTTGCATTTTGCGACTGCATCTACAATTTGAACTGCCTGTACTATTACCCGGAGGCACCTGAACTTAAAAGAGAACAGCGTGTTGACAACAAAGAGGGCAGTGCGATTTTAAAGGGCTTAAACAGATTATTTACATTGGCATACAATGACGCCAAAACTCTTTGATTTTCTGTGGCGGACAAAATTTAAAATTTGAATAAAAAAGTAATATCCGAAAAATGTTGCGCCTTTTGGGGTTTGCAAAATTTTTCGGATATTTGTTTTATCGGCTTTATATTTTTTTCTCCGAGCTTTTATTTCCTCATATTTATTTCCACATTCTGTTCCTTTTCGGTACATTCCGCCGGCGGCACTGCTGCCTTTAAAATTTTTTACATACTGGACAATTTGTCTAAATATGTTATAATAAAACCAAAAACACCCTCACACAGGAGGCTTATATGTTTAACAGAAAAGACGACTTGACAAAGGAACTTGAACAATATTACGCCGACAGAGAGGATCATTCTTCTCATTCGGTTTTGCAGGAAATTCAAGAGGCGGAAAGCTACAAAAACCGCAGTTACAGCCGCAACTACGATATTTCCCCGAAAAATAACGACAAAGGCAAATCGGTAGCGGTAACGGCTTTGGTGCTGTCTGTTATCGTGATAATTGCCACATTTGCGATAGTGATAGTGGGGCTTATATTTTCCTTTGCCAACACGAAGACACCGGAACCGGATAGCGCAGTTGAACCTCGGACAGAAATAACCGACGATTATTTTTATTTTGACAGCTACCTGCCGGACGGAGATAACAAAAATGTGTATATATCCGACTTTATGAGCGCATTGCTTGCAAGTGAAATGTCAGAAAATATTAAAGAACGGATGTTCGGCAATGAATATTCCTATATTTGCACAGAAGTAGACAACGGCTCCCTGCATATGCATTCCACTATTTACCTTGAGGATTACGAGGAAACCTACCAAGGTGAGGCCGTCGAATGGCTTATGGAAATACAAAAAATTACAGGGTCAATGGCTTGCCCAACTTCCGTTGATGTATTTTACAATGAATATTTGTTTACATTTAATTCGGAAGAAATGGCGGAAGATTTCGGCATTTACAGCCAAGAAGATTTTGAAACGATACTTTATGATTAAATAATTTTATTAAATAATAATGTGTATAAACAATTTTAAAAGACGGGCATTTGCCCGCCTTTTGTTATACAAAAAAATATCACGCTTTGGCGTGATATTTTTGTAATAAGCGGTTTATGTCAAATTTTAATATGTAAATATTTTAAAACAAAGATAAAATCTATTTCGGGTAACAATCAAATGAACTGAATAGGCAGATTATTCCGGTCTGTCCTCGTCAAGATACATCCAAAGTTTTGAATCTTCCTTTGTAATGGGGCGAATAGGTTTTGCCGGCACACCGTATGCCAAGTAACCGGCAGGAATATCTTTTGTAACAACACTTCCCGCACCGATAACACAGCCGTCGCCTATTGTAACGCCGCCGATAACAACACAGTTGCAGGCAAGCCAGCAGTCATTGCCGATATGCACTTCCTCGGCGTATTCCGCCATTTTTGTACTGCCGTCCGGGTTTACCATCATTCTCTCACTTGCAATAAGAGGGTGATTTGTAGCCATAATGGAAACATTCGGCCCAAAGCAAACATTATCCCCTATCACAACCTTTGCATCATCCATAATGGTGCAGTTGAAATTGGCAAAAAAGTTTTCGCCTATGTAAGTGTGGGTGCCGTAATTTATTTGCACAGGCCCTTGAAAATAAAATGTTTTGCCCACCTTGCCTAAAATAGGGCGCAAAAGGCCTAAGCGCTCCGGGTCGTACTCGTCCATGGCGTTGTATTTTCTGCAAGCCTCGTGGGCGGCATGTTTAATGTCTTTAAGTTCCTTTTTTCTTGGGTCAAACATTTTTCCCGCAAAAATTTTTTCTTCTTCTGTCATATTCGTTTCTCCTTAAACTTATTGTAATTATCATACCACAAAATTATGAACATTTATATAGCAAAGGCAGATAAACTTGTAAATAAATATTTAACATTGTATAATATTTTAAAAAAGAGGTGTTTTGTATGAAGATAAGAGGGGCATTGCAGACCGATGCAAAAGCAATAGCGGAAATTTATAATATTGATTTAGGCTACGAAACAGATGAAAAGGGGATTTTTGACCGCTTGGGCAAAATTGACAAAAATCGTGAGGCTGTTTTTGTGGCGGAAATCGACGGAGAAGTTGTGGGCGCCTTGCATATAGAAAAATATTCCACACTTTACTACAAAGATATTGCCAATATACTAAGTCTTGCGGTAAGCGGCAAACATCGCCGTGGGGGTGTCGGTAAGGCTCTTATAAGCGCCGCCGAAAATTGGGCAAAATCAAAAAACTTGCCGGAAATAAGGCTTGAATCAAGTATGCACCGAAAACCCGCCCACGAATTTTACCGTGCCATGGGATTTGACAGCGAAAAAGAGCAGATAAGATTTTTAAAAAGGTTGTGATTTACAACAGATGTTTTGTTCCGCCCATATAAAAATTTGAGACTTTTATATTTGTTCGGCTTGTTTTTATGAGAAAAATTGTTTTGAGCAACCCTCCTGTCAGCTACGCCGACACCCTCCCTTACACAAGGAGGGCAAGTTTCGCTGTCTGTTCGGATACTTTATTACAGCGGAAAACCATTTTAAACAATCTGCAATTTATTTACATCAAATTTCGGTTACAAATAACAGCCCCAAAAATCCACAATTTCGCCTCCCTTTGGTAAAGGGAGGTGATTTTTCGTAAGAAAAATCGGAGGGATTGACCTTTATTAAGCAACTCGTTTTGCAAGCGAACCTACAACCAAATATCGTATGTAAACAAAATATCTGTCAATCTCTCAGTCAGCTACGCTGACAGCTCTCTTTACCAAAGAGAGCCTTTCTATTCGTTCGGTTTAAAATGCTAATTGTTTTACAGCGAAAAATTGTTTTGAGCAACCCTCCCGGTGTTCGCTAAGCGCTCACACCACCCTCCCTTGCTCAAGGAGGGCGAGTTTACTGTTTGTTGGGATATTATGTTACAGCGGGAAACTATTTTAAACAATCTGCAATTTATTTCTGTCGGTTATAAAATAACATTCGTATAAAATCAATAACACCTTGGCTCCACTGTGCAAGGGGAGCTGGCGGCGTTAGCCGTCTGAGGGGTTGTCAAGCAAACTTTTTATATCAAATTCCGACCACAAACAAATATATTTATAAAATAAATTCGTAGGGGCGTTCATTGAACGCCTATGCAAACCGTAGGTTTGCACATTGACAATCTGTTTATATTAAATTTCGGCTACAAATAGCAACACCAAAATCCGCAATTTCGCCTCCCTTGTGCAAAGGGAGGTGATTTTTCGTAAGAAAAATCGGAGGGATTGACCTTGATACAACAACCTAATTTGCGACCGAATATCGTATACAAACAAAATGTTTGCCAATCTCTCAGTCAGCTACCGCTGACAGCTCTCTTTACCAAAGAGAGCCTTGCAATTCGTTTGGTTTAAAATGCCGATTGTTTTACAGCGGAAAATTGTTTTGAGCAACCCTCCCGGTGTTCGCTGAACGCTCACACCACCCTCCCTTACACAAGGAGGACAAGTTTTACTTCCTGTTCAGCTTGTTATTTATAGCGGAAAATCATTTTAATCAATATAATTTATAAATAAATGTCGAATACAAAATAACATTTTCAAAGCTTAGCAACATCTTGGCTCCACTGTGCAAGGGGAGCCGGCGGCGTAAGCCGTCTGAGGGGTTGTTTTGCGGATTGTTTATATTGAATTACGGTTACAGATAAATATATTTATAAAATAAATTCGTAGGGGCGTTCATTGAACGCCTATGCAAACCGTAGGTTTGCACATTGACAACCTGTTACATCAAATTTCGGCTACAAATAACAACCCCAAAATTTCGCAATTTCGCCTCCCTTGTGCAAAGGGAGGTGATTTTTCGTAAGAAAAATCGGAGGGATTGACCTTTATAAAACAACCTGATTTGCAAGCAAACTTACAACCAAATATCGAGTGTAAACAAAATGCTTGTCAATCTCTCAGTCAGCTACGCTGACAGCTCTCTTTACCAAAGAGAGCCTTGCAATTCGTTCGGTTTAAAATGCTGATTATTTTACAGCGGAAAATTGTTTTGAGCAACCCTCCCGGTGTTCGCTAAGCGCTCACACCACCCTCCCTTGCATGTCATGCCCCGTGGGTACAGGGAGGGCAAATTTTGCTGTCTGTTTGGCTTGCTATTTATAGCGGAAAAACAGTCTAAAAAGTTTGAAATGAGGCGACCAATGGTCGCCCCTACGGGCTATTTGTGATTTACTGTTGTCGGTTACAGAATAATATTTCAAAAAAATTAAGCGCCTTGCCGGTCATAAACAGTAATTATAAAGTTAAATCGTAGGGGCGTTCATTGAACGCCTATGCAAACCACAGGTTTGCACATAAACAACCTGTTACATCAAATTTCGGCTACAAATAACAACACCAAAATCCGCAATTTCGCCGCCCTTGTGCAAAGGGAGGTGATTTTTCGTAAGAAAAATCGGAGGGATTGACATTGATACAACAACCTAATTTGCAAGCGAACTCATTACCGAATATCGTATATAAACAAAATGCTTGTCAATCTCTCAGTCAGCTACGCTGACAGCTCTCTTTACCAAAGAGAGCCTTGCTACTCGTTCGGTTGGAAATGTTGATTTGTAGTCAAACAATCGTACTAAAGAGAGCCTTGCAATTCGTTCGGTTTAAAATGCCAATTTGCAATTAAACAAGTGCACCAAAGAGAGCCTGTTTTATTGAAAATTATAGGCTTACAGATTTACAATCAACCCTCCCGGTGTTCGCTAAGCGCTCACACCACCCTCCCTTGCACAAGGAGGGCAAGTTTACTGTTTGTTGGGATATTATGTTACAGCGGGAAACTATTTTAAACAATCTGCAATTTATTTCTGTCGGTTATAAAATAACATTCGTATAAAATCAATAACACCTTGGCTCCACTGTGCAAGGGGAGCTGGCGGCGTTAGCCGTCTGAGGGGTTGTCAAGCAAACTTTTTATATCAAATTCCGGTTACAAGTAAATATATTTGTAAATTAGCATTGTAGGGGCGTTCATTGAACGCCTATGCAAACCGTAGGTTTGCACATAAACAACCTGTTACATCAAATTTCGGCTACAAATAACAACACCAAAATCCGCAATTTTGCCTCCCTTTGGTAAAGGGAGGTGATTTTTCGTAAGAAAAATCGGAGGGATTGACCTTGATACAACAACCTAATTTGTGACCAAATATCGTATATAAACAAAATGTTTGCCAATCTCTCAGTCAGCTACCGCTGACAGCTCTCTTTACCAAAGAGAGCCGGTTTTGCGGTTTGTTTGAGTTGCTGATTTATAGCGGAAAAACAGTTTAAATAATTTGAAAAGAGGCGACCAATGGTCGCCCCTACGGGCTATTTGTGATTTACTATCGTCGGTTTCAGAATAATATTTCAAAAAAATTAAGTGCCTTGCCGGTCATAAACAGTAATTATAAAGTTAAACCGTAGGGGCGATCATTGAACGCCTATGCAAACCGCAGGTTTGCACATAAACAGCCTGTTTACATCAAATTTCGGCTACAAATAATAACCCCAAAAATCCGCAATTTTGCCGCCCTTGTGTAAAGGGAGGTGGTTTTCGTAAGAAAACCGGAGGGATTGACCTTGATACAATAAACTGTTTTACAACCAAATATCATATATAAACAAAATGTTTTTCAATCTCTCAGTCAGCTACGCTGACAGCTCTCTTTACCAAAGAGAGCCTTGCAATTCGTTCGGTTTAAATACTGATTTGCAATTAAACAAGTGTACCAAAGAGAGCCGATTTTATTGAAAATTATAGGCTTACAGATTTACAATCAACCCTCCCGGTGTTCGCTATACGCTCACACCACCCTCCCTTACTCAAGGAGGGCAAATTTTGCTGTCTGTTTGGCTTGCTATTTATAGCGGAAAAACAGTTTAAATAGTTTGAAATAAGGCGACCAATGGTCGCCCCTACGGTGTATCCGTGATTTATTTTTGTCGGTCACAAGTAAATGTATTTGTAAATTAGCAACAGACAAAACAAAACTTCGGGGCAAAACCCGAAGTTTTATTATTTTATATAATACTTGTAATATTACTTGTCTTTAAGAGCCTCTTTAAGGGTGCGCCAACCTAAAACGGCACATTTAACCCTTGCCGGCATATGAGAAATATCTTTCAAAGCGGCGGCCTCCCCAAGGCTTTCGATTTCTTCCTCTGTGGCAGTGCCGGAGATCATCTTCATAAAGGTTTCCCCCAGCTTCAAGGCTTCTTCTTTTGTCTTACCGATAATCATACCAAGCATAATGTCAGCTGAGGCCTGAGAAATGGCGCAGCCGTCACCGGAAAAAGAGCCGTCGCTGATTATATCCCCATCCAATGTGAGATTTAAGAAAATATCGTCGCCGCAGCTTGGGTTTACGCCCTCCAATGTGATGTCCGCATCAGGCATATCAAATTTAAATTCCGGGCGCATATTGTGCTCAGTCAAAATCTCGTTGTAAAATGATTTATTCGTCATAGCCCATTTTCTCCCTTACTGTTGCCAAACTATTTAAGAACTTTTCGCCCTCCCGGATTGTGTTGTAGAACATAAAGCTCCGTCTTGCGGTGGAGTTGTAGCCCAAAGAGTTAAGCAACGGCTGTGCGCAGTGATGACCTGCACGAATACAGATGCCGTCGGCAATCAGGATTTCGTTTATATCGTGAGGGTGAACACCGTCAACCGCAAATGAAACAATGCCCAAATGCTCCTTAGGGTCCTGTGAGCCTAAAATGTGAACATGAGGTATCTTCTTCATGCCCTCCATTACATACCGAATAACTTCTTCTTCCCGCTTTTGCATTTCCTGGTAACCTATGCTGTCAACATAGTCCAAAGCGGCGGCAAGGCCTGCGGCACCCCGGGCATTTACCGTGCCTGCTTCAAATTTGTGGGGCAATTCCGCATAAGTTGCGCCGTCACGCCTTACGCTGTCTATCATTTCGCCCCCTGTAAGGAACGGCGGCATAGCATCAAGAAGTTTTTCCTTGCCGTACAAAACGCCGATACCCATAGGGCCGAAAATCTTGTGGCCGGAAAATACAAAGAAATCGGCGTCCAAATCCTGAACATCAACTCTCATATGAGGAATACTCCGGGTGCCGTCAACAACTATAACCGCACCTTTTTCATGGGCCAGCTTTGCTATTTCCTTAATCGGGTTTACTCTGCCCAAAACATTTGAAACCTGTGTAATTGCAACAATCTTTGTATTGTCCGTAATCTGTTCTTTAATTCTTTCAAGATCAACGGAGCCGTCGTCGGCACACTCGATATATTCAAGTTCCGCACCTTTCCGTTTTGTAACCATCTGCCAAGGCAACATATTTGAATGATGTTCCATGCCTGAAACCAAAACTTTATCGCCGGGGTTTACATTTGTAAGGCCGTAGCTGTAAGCTATAAGGTTTAAGCTTTCGGTGCTGTTGCGTGTAAAGATAATTTCACGGTTTGAGGCGGCATTTATAAACTTTTGCACCTTAATTCTCGAATTTTCGTAAATGTCGGTGGCCTCAACGCTGAGAGGGTAAGACCCTCTCAAAGGGTTTGCATTATGCTGTGTGTAAAAATCTTCTTCCGCTTTGATTACGCAGTCCGGCTTTTGGGATGTGGCCGCATTGTCAAAGTAAATAATATCTCTGTGTTCTCTCAAAAGAGGGAAATCTTTCTTATAATCTTTTTCCATTTTACATAACCTCCGTCAAACGGTTGTTTACATATTCTTTGGTTTCTTCATCGGCTATCATATTAAGCACACGGTCAACACCCCGCCTTGCAAGAATGTTTTCCGCCTGTTCTTTTGTAATGCCACGGCTTTCAAAATAGAACAGAGTATCTTCGTCAAGCTGGCCGATTGAGCCGCCGTGGGTGCCTACAACATCTTCTTCACTGCAAAGGATAGTGGGCAGTGTTTTATTTACAACATCCTCGCCGATAAGCAGAACCGTTTCAAGTTCATTGCCAACTGCCCCTTTACAGCCGGTTTTAAAGTCTATTGTGCCTTTAAAGGATTTTTCCCCGCCATCGGCAACAGAGCCGGAAACATTTATATCGCTTGCGGTATTTTTGCCGTAGTGGTTTACCGCCGTATTTATATCGGTAACATTCTGTGCAAGATAACCCATGTTGATTTTTGCGCCGCTGTTTTCACCTTTCAAATTCCAAGCCAAGTCAATATAAGTTTTGCCCTTGCCCAAAATTATTGAGGTGTATTCAAAATTCTTGTTATCCCCGGTATCCCCGTATATGCGGTTGTAGATAAGGCCGTTCTCTTCGGTGAAATATGTGGCGATAATCTTTACATTTTTATCTCCGGAAATCTCGGTGTCTATCCACAAATTTTTATCTGCGTAAACATTTAAGAAAATGACAGCGTCTTCATTACCGGTGATGTTCAACTTTTCGTGGGTGTAGTCCTTTTCGGATTTTATCTCCGCTTTGCCGGAAGAAATATTTTTTTCAACTGTTTCCCCCTCTGCCCATTTTATTTTTACATCGTTCAGCCCCAGCCAATACCAGGTTTTAACGGGAGTTGTATTTATAGTTATTGTCTTTTCCATTTTTCTCCTCCTTAACCGATACTGCCTTTCATTTCAAGGCGAATGAGATTGTTCATTTCAACTGCGTATTCAAGGGGCAATTCCTTTGAAACATTGTCCGCAAATCCGCTTACAATCAAAGCCCTTGCGTCCTCCTCGCTGATACCTCTTGACATAAGGTAAAAAACCGTATCGTCACTGATACTGCCTATCTTTGCCTCGTGGCCTACGGCGCAGTCTTTACATCTTATATCCATTGCCGGAATTGTATCCGAACGGGAAACAGAATCCAACATAAGAGATTCGCATGAAACTGCGGATTTTGCCCCGTGAGCCTGTTTTTGTACAACCACCGAACTGCGGAATGTGGATATGCCGCCGCTTTTGCTTATGGACTTTGTGTTGATGTAAGAGCTTGTGTTTTTACCTGTGTGCACCACCTTTGCGCCGGTGTCAAGGTTTTGCCCCTCACCTGCAAATGTTACTCCGGTAAATTCCATTTTGGAATTATCCCCTTTTAAAATCGTCATAGGGTACAAATAGCCCACATGAGAGCCGAAAGAGCCGGAAATCCACTCAACGGTGCCGCCCTCCTCAACTATGGCTCTCTTTGTGTTAAGGTTGTACATATTCTTTGACCAGTTTTCAATGGTGGAATATCTCAACTTTGCGTTTTTCTTAACATACAATTCAACACAGCCTGCGTGCAGGTTTGCAACATTGTATTTAGGTGCGGAACAGCCCTCGATAAAGTGCAAACTTGCCCCTTCGTCAACTATAATCAATGTGTGTTCAAACTGGCCTGCGCCCTTGGCGTTTAATCTGAAATAGGACTGCAAAGGTATTGAAACCTGTACCCCCTTGGGAACATACACAAATGAGCCCCCTGACCAAACTGCACCGTGCAAAGCCCGGAACTTGTGGTCTCTCGGAGTGACCAATTTCATAAAGTACTCCTGTATCATCTGCCGGTATTCCCCGTGCATTGCGCTTTCAAGGTCGGTGTAAACAACACCCTGCCCTGCAACTTCGTCCTTTACATTGTGATAAACAAGTTCGGAGTCATACTGTGCGCCTACGCCGGCAAGGCTTTTTCTCTCGGATTGAGGAATACCCAATCTCTCAAAAGTTTCCTTAATGTCCTCGGGAACATGCTCCCAGTCGTTTGCCATTTTTGTGTTAGGGCGCACATATGTGGCAATGTTGTCCATGTTCAAGCCCTCTATTGAAGGCCCCCAGTCGGGAACAGGCATTTCGTTATATACTTTAAGGGATTGCAAACGGAAACCACGCATCCAGTCCGGGTCGTTTTTTTCCTCTGAAATTTTTTTGACAACTTCTTCGCTTAAACCGCTTTCAAGGCGAAAAGCGTCTTTTTCTTCGTCTATTACATCGTAGATACTGCGGTCAATATCCTTTACATATGTTTTTTCTTTCATATCTTACTCCCGCAGACTTTCAAAGCCTTTTTCGTTAATTTCATCTACAAGCTCGGCACCGCCGTTCTTTACGATAACGCCCTTTTCCATAACATGAGCCTTGTCAACCGTAAGAGACTGCAAAATTCTTGTTGAGTGAGTAATAATAATCAAACTGCCTTGGCAGCGCTCTTTATAAAGGCTGATGCCCTTTGACACCGTGCGAACCGCATCAACATCAAGGCCGGAGTCGGTCTCGTCCAAAATAGCCAATGACGGCTCAAGCATAAGCATCTGCAAAATTTCCGCCTTTTTCTTTTCGCCGCCGGAAAAGCCCACATTCAAATCTCTGTCGGCATAAGATGGGTCCATATTCAAAAGTTCCATTGTTTCGGCAAGTTTTTTCTTGAACTCAAAAAATCTTATGCGCTTGCCTGTTTTCCGTTCAAGAGCTGAGCGAATAAAACCGCTGAGGGTGACACCGGGAACTTCAATGGGGGTCTGGAAAGAAAGGAAAATCCCCCTTTTGGCTCTCTCGTTTACAGCAAGCCCTGTGATGTCCTCCCCCTTGAATGTGATACTGCCGCCGGTAATCTCATACTTGGGGTTGCCCATTAGGGCGTAGCCCAATGTGGATTTACCTGTTCCGTTAGGCCCCATTAAAACATGTGTTTCGTTTTCATTTATAGTCAAGTCAATGCCTTTGAGAATTTCCTTTTCACCAACATTGACCTTTAAGTCCTTAATATTTAATAATTCAGCCATTTTTTACCTCCTTGCGGTATGGTGTTTTATAAACATATCTTTTTACTATGTTTTACAAGTATAATACCACCCCGGCTTAAAATTGTCAATATACCCACCCCGATTTTATGTGTGACTTTGTCACATTAAAACATACTAAGTATATAGGTATAGTGTGTTAAAATTATAAAATTTTCCGCCAATCAATGTTTTATCGTTGACAGTTTTTCTTGCCGTGGTATAATTAGTAGATGAAACAAATTACACAAAAGGAGTATTTGATTTATGAAAATAAGTGAAAACATCAAATATGTAGGGGTAAACGACCACCTTGTTGACCTTTTTGAGGGTCAGTACGAAGTACCCGGCGGTATGTCCTACAATTCATATATTATCACAGACGAAAAATGTGTTGTTATGGACACTGTTGACCAAAACTTCACAGAACATTGGCTGGACAATATCGAAAATATCCTTGGCGGCAAAGCCCCGGATTATCTGGTAGTACAGCACATGGAACCGGATCACTCTGCAGGTATCGAAAAATTTCTTGCAAAGTATCCAAATGCCACAGTTGTGGGCAACAGTAAAACATTTACAATGATTGCTAACTTCTTCCCGAATTTGAAGATTGAAAACAAGTTGGAAGTTAAAAACGGCGATGTTTTAAATATCGGCTCTCACAGCCTTACATTTGTCTTTGCACCTATGGTTCACTGGCCGGAAGTTATGATGACTTACGAAAGCAGTGAAAAAGCACTTTTCTCTGCCGACGGTTTCGGCAAGTTCGGCGCTTTGGATATTGAAGAAGATTGGGCAGACGAAGCAAGAAGATATTACATCGGCATTGTAGGCAAGTACGGCCGGCAGGTTCAGGCTGTGCTTAAAAAGGCCGCCGCTTTGGACATTCAAATGATTTGCCCTCTCCACGGCCCTGTTTTGAAAGAAAATTTAGGCTACTATATTGACCTCTATGACAAGTGGTCATCATACACCCCTGAAAAAGATGGCGTTGTAGTGGCTTATGCCTCTGTTTACGGCAACACAAAGAACGCCGCCGAAATTTTGGTTGAAGAATTGAGAAAGGCCGGCTGCCCCAATGTTGTTCTCTGCGATTTGGCAAGATGCGACAAAGCCGAGGCTGTTTCCGCCGCTTTCTGCTATCCGAAACTTGTTTTGGCCGCCCCTACATACAATGGGGAAGTTTACCCGGCAATGAGAACTTTTATCGAAGATCTTGTCGAGCGCAACTTCCAAAACAGAACTGTGGGCCTTATCGAAAACGGCTCTTGGGCACCTATGGCCGCAAAGGTTATGAAGTCAAAACTTGAAAACTGCAAGAACATAACATGGCTTGAAAATTCATGTAAAATTCTCTCTGCCGTTAAGGACGAGAATATTCGGCAGTTGAAAGCAATGTCGGAAGAACTTTGCAAATAAGTTTTAATAATTTAACTTTTCATTTTAAATCCGCCTTTTTAGGCGGATTTTTCTTTACAAAAATAAGCATATGACAAAATTTTTAAATTTAATTATTTTTCAATCGGAATTTTTACTTTACAAGGATTAAAATACCATTTATAATATACACAAATATATTTTTGCAAAGGAGAAAAAATTATGGCAAAAATTAAAGCCGGTGATAAGTTTACAAACTACACCGTTGACAGCGTTTACGGTACCGATATTATCAGAGGTACAACTATCGAAAAAATTATGGACGGCAAGCCTACTATGTTTTGGTTCCAGAGATATATCGGCTGCCCGCCATGCAGACTTGATGTTCACCTTTTGGTTATGAACCACGAAAAATTCCTTGAAAAAGGCGTAAACATCGTTGTTGTTATGCAGTCCAAACCGGAAATTGTTTTGAGAGATATGGTTGATAAGACATTGCCTTTCCACCTTATCTGCGACCCGGAAGAAAAGCTGTACAAAGACCTTGAAATCGGCGATATGTCCAGAGATATGAGCGAAGAAGATATGAAAAAGTTCGGCATGAAGAAAGAACTTATGGCCGCCGAACCTGAAAAGTACGCCCACGGCGATTACGAGGGCAACGAACGGCAGGCACCTGCATTCTTCTATCTTGACAAAGATATGACGGTTATTGAGGCACACTATGCTAAAACAATCGCAGATATGCCTTTGGCAGAAGAAGCTCTTGCAAAAATTAAATAATTTTAGAATTTTCGGCAAAACCCCTCTTGACAGGGGTTTTGTTTTTTTGTCAGACAAATATATCTTAAATCTGCGACCATATTATTTCACCTTTATGGAGAAGCAGGATTTTTATTTTGTTTAATTCCTTGTCTTATAGCGGAAAAACAGTTTAAATAATTTGAAAAGAGGCGACCGATGGTCGCCCCTACGGGCTATTTGTGATTTACTGTCGTCGGTTGCAGAACAATATTTCAAAAAAATTAAGTGCCTTGCCGGTCATAAACAGTAATTATAAAGTTAAATCGTAGGGGCGTTCATCGAACGCCTATGCAAACCGCAGGTTTGCACATAAACAACCTGTTTACATCGAATTTCGGCAACAGATAAACATATCAA
>CAKSZX010000010.1 GCA_934526065.1 uncultured Oscillospiraceae bacterium | reverse complement strand
TATCTATTCTATCACAAGGACTTTACTTTGTCAAGCACTTTTTTCGATTTATTTTCTAATCTTATTTACTTGACCTTTCGGTCTTTGCTTTATTTACTGTCCGTTTCTCAAGACAGTGTTTGTATTATACACGCCTTTTCACTGTTTGTCAACTACTTTTTTCTCCTTTCTGTTAAAAAATCACGGCATTTCCCTTAAAATGCCGTGATCTCTCCCTCTTTATTTTATTAAGTTTGTTTTTTTCTTCTTTTTAAAAGGTTTTTAAGTATGTGTTTTGCAAAACCTATAATAGGCAAAATATTTATTGCCACTATAACTGCGGCCACGAACCCGCACTTAACTTGCCAATTTTCCACCACATTAACCATACAGTATGACAAAAGGCACATAAGCCGAGTATTTGCGGCTATAAACACCGGAGAAACATCTATATCTATAACCTTTTTAGTTCCTATGGCACGCAAAACAAAAACAATCATATAGCTCAGCATTGTTGCAATAGCCGCACCCTGTGCGCCCCATTTTGGTATCATAACAAGATTCATGCCTATATTTGAAAAAGCCCCGGCCATCATTGTAATCAAGTTGGCGTTTCCGTTTTTTTCTACCATGTATATACTTGACAAAAAGCCGGAAAAACAAGAAAACACCGTGGCCATAATAAGCACCGGCATAAATTTCCATGATTCGTAGTACCGATCAGCCACCATAAATTTTGTTATAAAACGGCAAATCAAAATCAAAAATGCCCCTGCCATAAAAATAACGCTTTGATATGCCTTAAAAACATTTTTAAAAAATTTTTGCGAGCCTTTATTTTCCCCCTCTTGCACGGCGGAAATCTGCCATGCCTCCGTAAAAATAGTTGAAAATAAATTTACGATAGATGGTATTTTATAACTTATGGCATAAATTCCGCTTACGGCAGAAGATACCATATATGTTACTAAATATCTATCGGATACATTGGTTATCCACCAAAAAACCCCTGTAGGTATCAATGGCAAGCAGAAAGACAGCATCTCTTTTGCCAAATTCTTGTCCGCATATTTAAAACCGAAACTTTTCCAGCACGAGCCGACAACAGACAAAAACAAAAAGCTGATAAAATCCGAGCCGATTATGGCAAGAATATATCCCTCTGCCCCCAAGTGAAATTTAACAAGGAACAAATATGTCAGCATAAGGGTACTTACCGTAGCTAAAAGTCCATCCACGGCGTAAAGCCTTGTATACGTTTTCGCCCTTGTGTACTGTTGTACCAATGTGCGTAAGCAGCTGCACAACAAATATAAATAAAGATATTTCACATAATGGCTTATAAAAGTGATTTTTACAATAGCCGGATAAAAGGCCAGCAAAACCAAATACCCGAAACCGTAGCACAAAGCCGCTACGGTAAAAACACCTTTTTTAGGATATTTTTTATCCAAACCAAACCTTATAATACTGTTTGGCACTCCTAAGGAGACAAGCGGTATAAGAAGATTGGCGGTTTGTGTAACAAGGTCAACAGTGTTGTAATCACCCGGTAACAAAACCGATGTGTATATCGGCATAAGCAAAAAGGTCAAAAACTTACTGCTAAAAGAGCTGATAAAAAACAGCACCGTGTTTGAGAGCAGAAAGCTGTATTTATTTTTCGATTTATCCAAAATTCAATTTCCTTTATTTAAGTTTTCTAATATATCTTATATATAAGATACTATTGATGTCATAGGCCTTAACAGCCGGTAAGTACAAAACAATTATAATCAATAATACCATAAATAAGAAACTCACTAAATTTTCACAGTAAACTTTATATATTATATAGTTTAGCCATAGAATTTACAAGACAATAAATTTTAATTTTTTATTACGAATTTAATTTTTACTGTTGCCGGGAAATTGCCCGGAAGCCCTAAAACGCAAGTAAAATTTATTGTGCAAAATTACATATAATTTCTTTATTTTGCCTTCGGATTGTGGTTATTTACAATAATTTATTTTTCTGTTGACAAAATAAATTTCCGGTTATACAATACTTGCAAATCAACAAAAGGAGTTATCGCTATGAGAAAATCAGCTTACGAATTCAATACAAGCCGCTTTGAAAACTGCGGTAATTCTTCTTGTGCTATGAATAATCTTGATATGTCTGTGCTTATGGCATGTGCTGTAAGCACATTTATTTTGCTTGGTTTGGTTTTGGCAGTCTCTGTCGTGGCTGTCATTATTTGCGTTGTCATTATTATTTCTGTCATTATTGTCAATGCAAATAAATATACCGAACACAGGCGAAAAGCTGCTGCTTAGATTATTTAGATTAACTTAAATTGATTTAAAGCTGTATTCGGTAAAACGGATACAGCTTTTTATTTTCGGTAACAACGGCCCGGTAGCCGTTTTACATAAATTCAAATTGCATTATAAATCATTAAAAGGAGAATTAAAATGAAAAAATTTTTAGGTCTTTTACTTGCAGGGGCAATGCTTGCAAGCTCATTCACAGGTTGCTCCGGCAAAACCTCCTCATCAGATGAAAAAACATTGCTTATAGGCGGCACGGGCCCCCTTACCGGCGACTATGCCACATACGGCATTTCGGTACAGCAGGGTGCACAGATTGCCGTAGATGAAATCAATGAAAAAGGCGGCGTAAACGGCTATACAGTCAAATTGGAAATTGAAGATGACCAAGCAGACCCACAGCAGGCTGTTCAGGCGTATGCAAAACTTATGGACAACGGTATGAATCTTTCTCTCGGCTCCACAACTTCCGGCGCTTGCGTCGCACTTGTAAAGGAAGCAAAAGAGGACGGCATCGTAACAATGACACCGTCTGCATCACAAAAGGAAGCCACTGCCTATGACAATAACTTCCGTGTTTGTTTCCTTGATCCGGATCAGGGCACATACTCTGCGGACTTTATCAAAGAAAACAATCTTGCCACTAAGGTTGCGGTTCTCTACGATAAGTCAAATACATACTCCGTAGGTGTTTACGAGGCATTTGCGAAGGAAGCCGAAAAATTAGGTCTTAACATTGTTACCACACAGGCATTTACCGACAGCTCAAACACAGACTTCTCATCACAGATTCAGGCAGTTAAGAACAGCGGAGCAGAGCTTTTGTTTATGCCTTTCTATCAGCAGGAAGCAGCAGCGGTTCTTATGCAGGCACAGGGCGTTTTGGAAAATGTAACCTACTTCGGTGTTGACGGTATGGACGGTGTTTTGGAAAAGCTCGGCACAGAAAACCAAGCTATCGCAAACGGCGTAATGTTGCTTACACCTTTCTCGGCAAGTTCATCTGATCCGACGGTTGCAAACTTTGTTGCAAAGTACAAGGAAAAATACAACGCCACACCGGACCAGTTTGCCGCAGATGCCTACGATGCCGTTTATGCTCTTTGCGCAGCCTTTGAAAAGGCAGGTCTTGAAACAGACGACCCTGAATTCAATCAGGCAGTTGCAAAGGCAATGACAGAAATCGAAGTAACAGGGGCAACAGGCGTTATGACATGGTCTGCCGACGGCGAGTGTAAAAAACAGGCAAAGGCTGTTGTTATCTCAAACGGCGCTTATGTGGACTACGCCGATTATAAGGCACAGTAAAAATTGATAAAGATAAGAGGAAAATCTATATATCAATCAAATTTAAAATCTCGGGCGGGTATCCGCCCAGGGTTTTAAAAGCCTTTAACCGCCGCTTATGTGTTAAGGGCTTTTAAAACCTTTGAGATTAAAAAACATAATAATTGATAAATAACTTAGGAGAATTAAAATGATAAACTTTATTTCAAACCTTATAAGCGGTTTAAGTCTTGGGGCTATATACGCCCTTATCGCTTTGGGCTACACAATGGTTTACGGCATTGCAAAAATGCTTAACTTTGCCCACGGCGATATTATTATGGTAGGTGCTTTCGCAACAATAGTTTGTGTAAACAGCCTGGGGCTTTCGCCTGTTGTAGGGGTGCTTTTAAGCATTGTTATATGTACGGTTGTAGGCGTTACGGTAGAGAGAATAGCCTATCGCCCTCTAAGACAAGCCCCGCCTCTTTCGGTCCTTATAACCGCCATAGGTGTAAGCTACTTTTTACAGAGCTTGGCACAGCTTATATTCGGAGTAAACCAAAAAAGCTTTCCGAAGTTCATAGATATGTCGCCTATCAAATTCGGTGAGCTTACAATAAAAGGCGAAACCGTTGTAACCCTTGCCGTAACGGTGCTGTTGATGGTTGCCCTTACGCTTTTTATAAACAAGACAAAAATGGGCAAGGCAATGCGTGCCGTAAGCGAAGACCGTGAGGCCGCCGAACTTATGGGCATAAGCGTAAATAAGACAATTACCCTTACATTTGCAATCGGTTCTGCCCTTGCCAGTGTAGCCGGTTCTTTCTATGGGCTTACATACACATTTATCACCCCATACACAGGTTCAATGCCGGGTATAAAAGCCTTTGTCGCTGCGGTTTTCGGCGGTATAGGCTCTGTCCCCGGTGCCATGCTGGGCGGTTTGCTTTTGGGCATAATCGAATGTCTTTCAAAGGCTTACATTTCAACTGAGCTTTCCGACGCCATTGTTTTCGGAATTTTAATCGCTGTTTTGCTTGTTAAACCTACAGGGCTTTTAGGCAAAAAGACAAATGAAAAAGTTTAAGGAGGGAATTTTAAAATGAAAAAAACAAAGCTTAAAAAAACCACGATAAATTCTCTCGTTACATATGGAATTTTAATTTTGGCCTTTCGGATTACACAGGGCATGGTTGCCACAGGCAATGCCAGCCGCCATATGAAAAGCCTTTTGGTTCCAATTTGCTTTAATATTATTTTAGCGGTTTCTCTAAATCTTGTAATCGGCTTTTTAGGTGACTTATCCCTTGGCCACGCAGGCTTTATGTCCGTAGGCGCTTATGCCTCATGCCTTTTTTCCATTCACTTCCAAGAAATTCTTCCCACGGCAGTGCGTTTTCCTCTTGCAATGCTTGTAGGCGGCATCAGCGCCGCTGTTTTCGGGCTTGTGGTGGGCGTTCCGGTTTTAAGGCTTAAAGGGGATTACTTAGCCATTGTTACATTGGCATTCGGTGAAATACTTCGCAGTGTTATAATAAATCTTGATTTCACAGGCGGTGCCGCCGGTCTTATGGGCATGCCGAAGGATTCCACACTTGTTTATGGATTTGCGGCAGTTATGATAACGGTTATCGTAATCACAAACCTGGTTAATTCAAAGGCAGGCAGAGCCATAACCGCCATTCGTGACAATCAAATAGCCGCCTCCGCCTGCGGTATAAACATAAATTCTTACAAAGTTATGGTTTTTGTTGTTTCCGCATTTTTCGCCGGTGTTGCCGGCGGGCTGTACGGCCACAACTACTCAATTATCACTGCCGGCACATTTGACTACAACAAGTCAATAGAAATTCTTGTTATGGTTGTTTTCGGCGGCTTAGGCAGTATCAGGGGCAGCATTATTGCGGCAACTCTTATAACCCTTTTGCCGGAGATGCTGAGAGGTTTGGCAGATTACCGTATGCTTATCTATGCGGTTGTTCTCATCGCATTGATGATAGCCAACCAAAGTCCGAAATTCAATCGGTTTAAAAAGAAATTATCACTTAAAAATTTATTCGGCAAAAACAAATCAGAGGAGGAAGAATAAATGGCAGAGCGCAGACTTGTACCCGTTCCCACCAATGCGGTAATCCCCGCACGGGATATAGATAAAACCCCTATTTTGGAAGCTCATCACCTGGGCATAGATTTCGGCGGTCTCACAGCCGTTGACGACTTCAACCTTACAATCGGCAGAACCGAAATTGCCGGCCTTATAGGCCCCAACGGCGCAGGCAAAACCACTGTTTTTAATCTTTTGACAAATGTTTACCAACCTACAAGAGGTTCCGTTATTCTTGACGGCTACGACACAAAAGGCAAAACAAGCGCCCGGGTAAATAAAATGGGCATTGCAAGAACTTTTCAAAACATCCGTCTTTTTCGGAATATGTCGGTGCTGGACAATGTAAAAATAGGTATGCACAATTCCGTTAAAGAAAACTTCTTTCAAAGCATAACCCACGGCTTCGGCTACGGCAAAGCGGAAAAAATATCCGACGAAAGAGCCATTGAACTTTTGAGCTTTTTCCATATGGAAAACCTTGCGTACAACAAGGCAGGCAGTTTGCCATACGGCGCACAAAGGCGACTTGAAATTGTCCGTGCTCTTGCCACAAATCCGGGAATTATTCTTCTGGACGAGCCGGCGGCAGGTATGAACCCATCGGAAACTGCGGAGCTTATGGAAAACATCCGCAAAATCCGTGATACATTCCAAATAGCGATTATGCTTATCGAACATGATATGAATCTTGTTATGGGTGTTTGCGAGGGCATATGCGTTTTAAACTACGGCAAGGTTATTGCAAAGGGCTCCCCGGCGCAAATACAGGCAAATCCACAGGTTATCGAGGCTTACTTAGGCAAAAAGGCGGTGCAGTAAAATGATGTTAAATGCTGAACATATAAATGTATATTACGGGCGGATACACGCCGTTAAGGATGTTTCCTTTCATGTAAACGAGGGTGAAATTGTGGCTTTGATAGGCGCAAACGGCGCAGGAAAAAGCACGACTTTAAAAACCGTTTCCGGGCTTTTGCACTCCAAAACCGGAAAAATAGAATTTATGGGCAAAGACATAAGCAAGGCGGAAGCATATAAGCTTGTTCCCATGGGGCTTGCCCATGTTCCCGAGGGAAGAAGAGTTTTTTTACAGATGACCGTTAAAGAAAACCTTGAAATGGGCGCATACACTCAAAATCCGGCGGACACGGAAAAAGATGTTGAAGATGTATTTACCCGCTTTCCCCGTTTGAGAGAAAGACAAAACCAAATAGCCGGCACACTTTCCGGCGGTGAACAGCAAATGCTTGCCATAGGCAGAGCCATGATGAGCCACCCGAAACTTTTAATACTGGACGAGCCCTCTATGGGTCTTGCCCCTATACTTGTGGGACAGATTTTTGATATTATAAAAGAACTGCATAAATCCGGCACAACAATTTTGCTTGTTGAACAAAACGCCGAAATGGCTCTTGCCGTTGCCGACCGTGCCTATGTTATGGAAAGCGGCAAAATCACCCTTACCGGCACAGGTAAGGAGCTTGCCGAAAGCGACGACATTAAAAGAGCATACCTTGGCGGCGCATAATTTTATTTTAAATAAAATCAAACCCTTACTACGGGCAAACTGTATTGCTGATAAATTCAATCAGCCGCCTATATACGGTTTATCTTTTACAAAGTATAAACCAATAAACATAACAATAAACAGGAAACCTCTGCCGGTTGCCTGTTAATTTTAAAAAAACAAAAGCCGCACAACGTGCGGCTTTTGGCATCTTATACGGTTGTGTTTAATTATTCCGGTTTATCTTCCGTTTCTTCCGGCTTAACTTCTTCCGGCTCTTCGGTTTTCGGTTCTTCTTCCGGTTTTTCATTTTCTACGGAAATATTGTTTGCTATATCATCTGCTGCCTTTTCAATATCCTCGATAGAAAAATCGTACTCATCCTTTTCATTCCGAACAGGTTCGCCCAAAGCGGCAATTTTTTCTTCGATTTCGGCAATATCATCGAAATACTTATTCAAAAGCTCCTCGTCCTTTTCACCGGATTTGTGCATTGCATAAACAAGTGCGCCCAAATCTTTCTGTGCTTTTGAAAGGTCGGCTTTCAAAGAGATTTCGCTCATTTTCTTTTTGCCCTTGTCCATTGCTTCGCCGGCAACAACCTTTGACTGTTCAAAAGCTTCCCCTGCAACTCTAACGGCCTGGTCCCGAAGTTCTGCTGATTTTTCAATAAGATCGTCAAATAATTTCATAATAAAATCTCCTTTTCATCTGTGGCTGTCGCCAAAATCAATTTTTATCGCACAATCCAAATTCTTCGCAAAGTTTGAAAACCTCGTCTTTGCGATGGATTATAGCGTTAAAATCTTTCAAATATTCGTTGGGGTATTTGTAGTTGTAAACACGCTTAATTTCCCCCTGCTTACCCACCACCTTGCTGACGCCGCCGGCGCCGCATGAAATGATGGTTTGCACCTCTTCCATTATGTATATATTATACAGACTTTCGTGTCCAAGTTGTGAAAAGCCCACATTTTCAAGGTTTTTAACGGTGGATTTCTGCCTGTACATATAATAAGGCACATATCCGTAATCTGCCAAAATTTTATTCTTTTCAATCATTTGGGCCACGTCATCGTAACTGTGTTCCTCGTTTTTGATAACAAGGTTAGATGCTCTCTTCATCGTCAATGTGTGTACGGTTATATTTTCCGCACCCAGTTCGATGCAGCCTCGCAAAGACCTTTCAAAACCGGCTACTGTGTCCTCAGGCAAACCGGCGATTAAATCCATATTTATGCTGTCAAATCCCACTTGCCTTGCAAGTTTTACACAGTTTATAAAATCCCGGTTAGTGTGTGCTCTGCCTATGGCTCTCAGAACATTGTCGTCAAATGTTTGGGGGTTGATAGAAATCCTCTTTGCGCCGTATTTCTTTATTATCTGTAATTTTTCAAGGTCGGTGCAGTCCGGGCGGCCTGCCTCCACGGTGTATTCCTCTATTTTGTCAAGGTCAAAACACTGGGCAATTTTGGCCATTATCTGCTCCAACTGCCGCCGGCTTACCGCTGTGGGTGTGCCGCCGCCCATGTAAATCGTTTTCAGGTTAAGCCCCAGCCCAGCCGCCTTTTTGGCGGTGTACTCGATTTCTTTGCAAAGGTTATCCACATAAGCACCCATAAGATTTTGTGCGCTTTTTATCGACACGGAAACAAAGGAGCAATAGCTACACCTTGAAGGGCAAAATGGAATAGAAATATACAGACTGTAATCATTTGGCGAAATATTATCCAAAATAGGCTTTTGCAGATTAAAGATCTTCCGACAGAGGTCTATTTTTTCATCGCTCACCATATAGTAATTTTTAAATTTTTCCTTTACTGCATCTAAACTGCCAAGTTTTGCGTAAAGATTACGCATAAGCCTTACCGGGCGCACCCCGGTCAAAACGCCCCAGGGCTGAGTAGTGCCGGTAACCTGCCGGTAAATTTTATAAAGAAACAAACACAGTTGCATTTCTTCTTTTTCATCACCGGTTATTTTGCAAATATCCTTTATTCGCTTTTCACCGTACCGCAAATTTATGTTAAAGGAACTTTCCCGCTTTTCGATGCAGATATAATCCCCCGTCAAATCCCGGGGCATTTCCTTAACTTTTTCAATATCCAGACCTTTGAAAAACATCCTGGTAAATTGTTCGGTTTCGTAATTATTATCGTAATTTACAAGTATAAGGCGCATATTACTCTCCTGCTTTTACAAGATATGGGTTGTGTGTTTTCTCCGCCCAAAATGTAGAAAAGCCCTCGTGTCCGGGCAGAACTTTCAAGTCTGTTTTTACAACGGATAACAGCTTTTTAAGGCTTTCATTAAGCTGTTCCCAATCGCCGCCCTCCAAGTCGGTTCTGCCTACGGTGCCTGCAAAAAGAGTATCGCCGGAAAACAACATATCCTCACAAATAAAACAATAGCTGCCGGGGGTGTGTCCCGGTGTGCCGAAGGCATACAACTTAATTTCTCCAAAGGTCAAATGCTCCCCGTCCGTATAGTGATGAGTATGGCTTAACCCAAAAAGTTTTGCGTCCTCCTGCCCTACATAAACCGGGCAGTGATACATTTCAACGGTTCTTTGCAAGGTTTCACGGTGGTCGTCATGGCCGTGAGTAAGCAAAATTGCCTTTAAGTCCGCCTTGTCATTTTTTAAGATTTTATCAATTTTGTCAACATCTCCGCTGGCGTCGATTAAAACGGCATTGCCGGTATTGTCGGTGATGACAAAACAATTTGTAAAATAAGGGGCAGCCCCTATCAGATGATATGTTTTCATTTTTATTTACTCCATTCCTCGGTATCCATAATAATGGTAACAGGGCCGTCGTTGGTAAGGTTTATCTGCATATCCCGGCCGAACTGTCCGTGAATAACATTTTTAAAGCCGATATTTTTCATTTCGGAAAGAAATTTATCATAAATCGGCTCTGAAATCTCAGGCTTTGCCCGCTTTATAAACGAGGGTCGCCTGCCGTGTTTTGTGTCCGCATACAGGGTAAATTGGCTTACCACCATACAATCTGCGCCAAAATCCAAAGCGCTTATATTCATTTTGCCGTTTTCGTCCTCAAAAACACGCAAATTGGCTATCTTGTTTGCCAAAAGAGCCGTGTCCTTCGGCTTGTCGGTATCCGTAACTCCGAACAGAACCACAAATCCCCGGCCCATCTCCCGCTTTTCGCCGCCGTTTACGGTAATCCAAGCATTTTTTACTCTCTGAATAACTGCTCTCATATCAACCTCTTAATTTCTTGTTATGGAAATAACCGATTTCGTCTTATTCAGCCTTTGAATAATGCTGTTTAAGTGGTCGGTATTTGCAACTCCTATGGTAACATTCATTGTGGTGCGCTGGTCGGCGGTCTTTTTTGCGTTAAGTTCAAAAATCGGTACACGCAGATTGGTAAGCACCGTTGAAATTTCCGCCAAAGCCATACCGTTATCCATTGCCACAATTTCAAGGCTTGCCTTAAAGTCCTCTTTAATATCGTCCGCCCAGTAGGCATTTACCCAACGGGCTCTGTTTTCTTCGTCTATATTTTCCGGTTGGGCGTTTACACAGCTCTTTTTATGTATGGAAACCCCAAAGCCACGGGTGATAAATCCCACGATTTCATCGCCGGGCAACGGGTTGCAACACTTTGAAAACTTTACAAGGCAGTTGTCCAAACCCTCTACAATAACGCCGTTGCTTGACTTTGAACGCCTGATTGGCGCTGTTTTGATAGGTACGATTTTTTCGCCGTCGGAATTTTTAATTTCCTTCTGCATTTTATCGTACATTTCTTTTGCTTTGAACATTACCTTTGAAGCCTGCAAACCGCCGTAGCCCAAAGCAGCGTAAAGTTCTTCCCGGGTGTTTACCTTTTGCTTTTTGGCAAGTTCTTCCATAAAATCGTCGTACTTGTCGTCTGGAATATTTATAAGGTTGCGCCTGAATTCTTTTTCAAGGATATTTTTACCCTCTACAATATTTTCTTCACGGCGCTCTTTCTTAAACCAAGATCTGATTTTGCTCTTGGCCTCGCTTGTCACGGCAATATTAAGCCAATCACGGCTTGGCCCCTTATCCCGAGGGCCTGTGATAACTTCTATAATCTCGCCGTTGGAAACTTTATAGTCAATAGGAACTATCTTATTGTTTACCTTAGCGCCTACCATACGGTTGCCCACTGCCGAGTGAATGGCATAGGCAAAGTCTATTACCGTTGCCCCGGCAGGCAAATTTATAACATCCCCCTTTGGGGTAAATACAAATATGTCGTCCGGCACAAGGTCGCTTTTAATGCCTGCAAGAATTTCCACATTGTCCTCGGAATCCTGCTGTCTTTCCAAAAGCTGGCGCACCCATGCCAGTTTTTCCTCCATGTTATCCCGGCCTTGAATACCCTCTTTATACTTCCAGTGGGCGGCAATGCCGTATTCGGCGGTGTAGTGCATATCCCATGTTCTTATTTGAATTTCAAAAGGTATGCCGTCCTTACCAATAACGCTTGTGTGCAAAGACTGGTACATATTTGATTTAGGTGAAGAAATATAGTCCTTAAATCTTGACGGAATGGGCTTGAAAACATCATGCACAAGCATAAGGGCATTGTAACATTCCGCCACTGTATTCAGGATTATTCTTACGGCGTAAATATCGTATATCTCGCTGAAATCACGGTTTTGGATATACACTTTTTTATAAACCCCGTAAACGCTTTTAACCCTGCCGAAAACCGTGGAATCCTTTAAGCCGAAATCGTCCAGTTTTTCCTTTACGGTTTTAACTATGGAATCCACAAATTTTTGTGCCGTGCCGTTGCGGTCTATGGAATGTCGCACATCTTCGTAGCCCACCGGGTCAAGTATGCGCAGAGAAATATCCTGCAATTCGTCCTTTATGGCGCTCATTCCCAAACGGTGTGCGATAGGGGCATAAATGTCCATGGTTTCCTTAGCTTTGTCCAGCTGCTTTTGAGGCTTCCACCCTTGGGCGGTACGCATATTGTGCAAACGGTCGCAGAGTTTTATTATCATAACTCTGACATCCTTGCTCATGGCCAAAAGCATTTTACGCAGATTTTCCGCCTGCTGTTCTTCCAATGAGGAAAATTTAATCTGACCCAATTTTGTAACCCCGTCAACAAGCAGCGCCACATCTTTGTTGAACATTTTTTCAATGTCCTCAATGGTCACATCGGTGTCCTCCACCACATCGTGCAAGATGCCTGCGGCTATTGAGGTAGAATCCATGCCCAGTTCCACCAAAAGTCCGGCAACCGCCAAGGGATGCTCGATATACGGCTCGCCTGTTTTTCTGAAAACGCCGGCGTGTTTTTCATTGGCAAGGCGATATGCCTTGTCAATCATTTCCAAGTCGTATTTCTTTCCGGATTCTTTCAACCGCTTTTTCAATTCTTCATAAGTCATATACCGTTACACCTCTTTACCCTTGCAGTGCAATTAAAATTTTGCTGGACATAAGGTCTTTTTTACCCTGTACCGCCACCGGTGCAAAGCAATCTCCGTAAGGGCCGCTTTTGGTTTCAATAAGCCCCAAATCCGTCAAAACATCAATTATTATCCGTATTTTCCCGCTTTCTGCCGGCGGAACGGCCATAAACAGCGGCCTTAAATCCCGGCTGTTGGTTTTTCCGGCCGCAATTTTACGGTAAACCGCAGCCACCTGCTCTCTTGTGGGAAAAAGCCGAGCTTTTTCTTCCTTTGAAAGCTCAAAATTATATTTAAATCTGCTGTACAGGTTATATGCGTCTATCACCTTGTCCGACATTCCCCGTGGACGAACCTCTTTAAGCCTTATGGAAATCATACCGCCGTTTGTCCCCTCAAATACGGAGAGAGAGAAGCATGCGTCTATGTAATCACCGGGCTTGTAGGCAAACTGCCCCGGCGTGGTATTAAAAAATATACCTGCAAATTCACGGCCGTTTTGAGACATCTTAACCCTTACATGCTTGCCCTCACTTACCGGGAACACACCTGTCACAAGCAAACCTTCCGCCGCAAAAACCGGCCGAGGATTTCCGTTGCCGTAAGGGGCAAGCATATCCAGCCGATAAACCGACTGTAAATCTATGTCTGCAAAATTCACAAGACAGTCGATTTCCAATTCGGGGCTGAACCGTAAATCCGGGTAATTTTGTGCAAACTCGTTTATCGCTCTGCGGAAGTTTTCTATATTATCCTTTTGCAAAGTAAGTCCCGCCGCAAGTTCATGCCCGCCGAATTTTTCCAAGTATTTTGAAGAATATACCAAAGCGGAGTTCAGATTAAATCCCGGCACGCTTCTGCCGCTGCCCTTATAATCGTCGCCGTCTTTTGTGCAAACTATGGCCGGTTTGCCATAGGTTTCCACTAAACGGGAGGCCACAATGCCTATGACCCCCGGGTGATAGTCCTCCCCCCGAACAACGATAACCTTGTCGTCAACAATGGATTTATCCTTTAAAATTTCCCGGGTTATATCTTCTGCGATTTTGTTTTGCACATCTTGCCTTTTGGCGTTTTCTTTTTCAAGGAAAGATGCAAGCTCCTCCGCCTCCCGGTCGCTGTCGGATAGCAAAAGTTCGAGAGCCTTTGAGGCGTCCCCCATTCGCCCTGCGGCATTTATTCTTGGGGCAATGCCGAAAGACACATTTTCCGCCGTTATCCGCTTGCCTGTAAGGCCTGCGTGAGCCACAAGATGTTCAAAGCCGCATCTTGGGCTGTCGTTTAACATTTCCAGCCCCGCTTTTACTATTGTGCGGTTTTCATCCTGTAACAACATCAAATCCGCAACGGTGCCGACGGCAACCAAATCGGCGTAAAAATCAAGCAATTCTTCGCAGCTGCCGCCGTCCAAAGCGCACACAAGTTTAAATGCCACCCCTACGCCGGCAAGTATCTTACAAGGGCTTTCGTCACCGGGGCGCAGGGGGTCCACAACCGCATAGGCCTTTGGCAAGGTTTCTTTCGGCAGATGATGGTCCGTTACAACCACATCAATACCCAATTCGTTGGCCAAATCCACCTCTTCAAGGGCAGCTATGCCGTTATCCACCGTAATAATAAGGCCTACTCCCAAATCCGCCAGCCTTTTTATAACGGCTTTATTCATGCCGTAACCTTCGGTTTCACGATTAGGCAGCTTGTAAAATACATTCGCCCCTAAATTTTCCAAATGGGAAAAAAGCACCGCAGCGGAACAAACGCCGTCTACATCATAGTCGCCGTAAACCACAATTTTTTCTTCGTTTTCTATTGCCCGGGTTATTCTCTCAACAGCCTTGTCCATGTCAAGCATTAAATATGGGTCCGAGAGAGGGGTGTCCTCCAAAAATACTTTTTTGGCCTTCTCCGGCTCGGTTATCCCCTTTGAGCACAACACCCCAGCCGCCAATTTCGGTATTCCCAACCGATTTTGCAGCGACCGAACCCCTGTCCGGGAAGATTGTTTTATTTTCCACTTGCGATAAAGCATTTGTACCTCAGATAAGTTAAAATTACGGCTTGTACACCGAACAGATATATTGGGCGATTTTTACGCCGTCAACAGCGGCACTCATAATACCGCCTGCGTAACCGGCGCCCTCGCCGGCAGGGTAAAGTCCCTTTATATTGCTTTGTAAATCCTCGCCTCGGAGTACTCTCCGTGGGGAAGATGTTCTTGTTTCCACTCCCGTTAAAACCGAATCGGCGGCGGCAAAGCCCCGGAGCTTGCCGTCAAGAATAGGCAAACTGCGCCTTAATCCGTCGGTTACTAAATCGGGTAAAATATCATCAAAATTTGCCCCCGTTACACCTATGGGGTAAGTGGGAACAACTCTCCCAAAATCAAACCCGGCCTTACCCCTTAAAAATCTGCCTACGGTTTGACAGGGAGCTTTGTAATTTTTGCCGCCTGCCATAAAAGCGGCTCTTTCAAGTTTGCGCTGGAATTCTATGGCCTTTGTGAAATCACCGCCGAAGTCCTCCGGCAGAACCGACACAACTAAGGCGCTGTTTGCGTTTGCACCGTCTCTTGCGTGGCGGCTCATACCGTTTACCACAACGGTATTTTCCTCGCTGGCGGCGGCGACAACACTGCCACCCGGGCACATACAAAATGTATAAACCCCTCGATTTCCGCTTGTGTCGGACAGCTGATATTCTCCCTTCGGCAGTGCCGGGTGTCCGGCCAAGCCGTGGTACAGCCCCTCGTCGATTTTCCTTTGCAGATGTTCTATTCTCACACCTACGGAAAAAGGCTTTGCCTGCATATCAATACCCCTGTCACGGAGCATGTAAAACACTTCCCTTGCGCTGTGTCCCGTTGCAAGAATAAGATTGTCCGTTGGGATTTCCCCTGCGGTGGTTTTAACCCCCACCACTCTGCCGTTTTTAATCACAATATCAGTCAGGGCGGTGTCAAACATCACCTCTCCGCCAAGGGCGATAATTTGTTTTCTTATATTTTTTATAACCCCTACAAGCAGGTCGGTACCTATGTGGGGCTTTGCCATTTTGGCAATTTCCGCCGGTGCGCCGTTTTGTATAAATGTATCCGTTACAAAGCCGCATCTTTCGTCGGTAATTCTCGTTGTCAATTTTCCGTCTGAAAATGTACCTGCGCCGCCCTCGCCGAACTGAATATTGCTTTTTGTGTTGAGAAGTCCCTGTTTTTCAAATTTTTCAACAGACTTCATTCTCTCGTCAATACTCTGCCCCTGTTCTATTACTATCGGTCTGAACCCGGCTTTTGCAAGGCAGAGAGCCGCCATAAAACCGGCGGGGCCGAAGCCGCATACCACCGGCCTTGTGTTCATCTTTTCGCCGCCGACGGCAAATTTTATAACCGGCTGAGTCTTAACCTGTATATCACGATTTTTGCCGGCAAACTTGGACTCATCTCCCGGGGTTGCAAGTTTCACCGCAACGCTGTAAACGAATTTCACATCGCCTTTTCTTGCGTCGATGCTCACCTTATGCACCCAAATATCCCGAACCGCACCCCTTGGCAGTTTAAGCGCTTTCAAGGCTCTGTCAAAGGCCTGCCGGCTGTCCCGGCTTATATCAAGTTTTATATTGTTTACTAAAATCATAAATTACGCCCTTATGGAAACTGTATAACTTCCCTTTACAAACACTCTGTCGGTGGACGGGATTATAAAGCTTGCGGAAACCGACTGCTGTCCCTGCGCAAGGCTCAGCCTTGCGGCATCTATCTGGGCGATTACACCGCCTACGCTTAAATTCTCTATGGCGTCAGGCTCGCCTACAAGCACTACATTATTTATAACGCTGGTCAAAACTTCTATTTTGCCGTCCGGGTCGTTGATAATCTTTATCTCCGATACATTTACATTTTTTTCCGTAAGGTTTGCCCCCGAAATTGTGGCGATAACCTTTTTAACATCGTCCATACTGCGGTAGCCGGTAGGCAGTGTAACCGCAAATTCATATGGTTTGTCGGTTTCCAAAGTGGAAAGATCAATGTATCCCACAACAAATTCGCTGAGTGACGCCGCATACTGTGCCGGCACAGCAAGTTTAAGTTCGGATACCGACAAAGACTGATGTAAAACATCCGTGTTAAAGCCCTCCGGTACATTTACATATTCAACCTTTATCGGCAAAGTTACCTCTTTCATAACCGGAACGGTAACATCGGCGGTTTCAAAGCTGAGTGTAAGAAGTGATTTATCTATCTCCGCATCGTTTTCATCATATAGTTTTATAAGGCCCGTAAGCACGGTTGACCGGCTTACGGTTGTGTTTTCGCTTGTAACGGCAACAACCTTTGCAATGGAGTTTATTTTGTACTCCGGCCCCGAAATGTTAACCGTACCCGGGTTTACCGTAGGCATATCCGCCATACAGTCCGCCGCAACTACAACGGAGGAAATATCCGCCGTCACGGTGAAATCTTTGTTTATCAACTTGTCAAGCCTTACGGTTACGGTGTCACGGCTCAGAGAACTTATCTCAAAGTTTTTAAAGCCGGATACCTTTTCCGCCGTAAGGGTAAATGTGTATGTGCCGGAACCTTCTATATTTGTTATATTCGGATAAACCAAAATATCATCGGCTGTTATATCGGCTGTGGTACTTCTTGAACCTGTGATGGTTACATCAACGGTCATATTGCCGCCGTCCACCACATCAAGACCCATGCTTTGATAAACGCTTTGCTTGTACTGCATATTAACAGGCACATTGTTTATTGTTACAGTGTGTTGTGTATTTACAAAAACAACAACATAAATCCAAATGCACAGAGCTATTAAAAAGGAGAGAACCGGCAGGAAATATTTTCCCCCGATAAGTTTTTGCAGTTTTTCACCTGTCATATCACTGTCTCCTCCTTAAAAAGCCGGAACGTGGCATCTTCCGATTTGCGTCCACAATAGGCTGAATAAATTCGTTGCACAAAACATTGTACAATTCCTCACGGCCGTTGTTCGGGGTGAGAGTTCCGCCTTTGCAGTAAGAAATTCTGCCTGTTTCCTCGCTTACAACAAGGCACAAAGCGTCACTTACCTCTGACAAGCCCAAGGCGGCACGGTGTCTTGTGCCGTAATCACGGCTTATTTCCAAATTGTCGGAAAGGGGCAAAACGCAGGCCGCATGGGTAATTTTGTTGTGATGTATAATCATGGCGCCGTCATGTAAAGGGCAACCCTCGTAAAAAATAGTGCCTATAAGCTCCGGTGTTATGTCCGCATTTACAACGGTGCCGGAGCGCTTGACGGTTTCCAAACTGGAGAATTTTTCCAATACGATTAACGCCCCTGTGCGGGAATTGCTCATTTGTTCCGCACCGTCGCATATTGCGGCAATGGATTTTTTCATTTCATCAACGGTTCTCTCGTCGGCGGTTTTTCTTATCAGAAAAGATGACTTTAAAAAGTCCATATTGCTCACCTGTTCCAAAACACGGCGCAACTCCGGCTGAAAAATTACAATCAAAGCGATAAAGCCTATTTGGGACAGGCTTTGCAGCAGTATTAAAGTGGCTTTTAAATTGAGTATGGAAGAAACACCCCACACAAATAAAATAATAGCCAAAAATTTTAAAAGCTGATATGCTCTTGTTTTATTTACAAGTTTTAAAACATAGTACACAACCGCCCAAATGATGCAAATATCTATAACATCATTAACGCCGATAGACTGTAATATGTTGATAATCTTGTTTATTATGTCAGCAAAATTCATCAAGCCGCCTCCGATACAAATTAACTATTCTTTTATAATAACATATTTATATGCCACTTTAAAGTAAAAAGCTGTATTTGTAATAATAATTTAATTAAAAATTAATGGATGTTCAAAAGGCACACCGAATGGCAGGATATGCCCAAGCCCTCGCCGGTAAAGCCGAGATGCTCCTCGGTTGTGGCCTTTACGGAAATTCTGTCAACGGCACAATTCAAAGCGCCGGCAATATTTTCTCTCATTTGATCTATATACGGGGCAAGTTTCGGTTTTTGGCAGATGATTGTAACATCTATGTTTTCAACGGTTGCGCCTGCGGCGGCAATTATTTTGCCAACCTGTCTTGTAAGTTCAAGGCTGTCTGCGCCTTTATACTTTTCGTCGGTATCCGGGAAATGCTTGCCTATGTCCCCCAGAGCCAAAGCTCCCAAAAGGCTGTCCATTACGGCGTGTAAAACCACATCCGCATCGGAATGACCCAAAAGCCCTTTCTCATAAGGTATTTTAACCCCGCCCATTATCAAATCTCTGTTTTCAACAAGTTTGTGCACATCATATCCGTGGCCTATTCTCATATTCATGTTCTCCTTTATATCGTCAACAGTGGTAATTTTGTAATTTTCGTAATCACCGGCGGTAATTTTTACTTTTATGCCCCGGCGCTCAAATAATTGGGCGTCGTCAGTGATATTTTTATCAAAATACTCCTGCGCAACACGGCGGTAAAGTTTCAAATCAAACACCTGAGGCGTTTGGGTGATAAACAACTTTGAGCGATCAAAAGTTTTATTTATGTAAGCACCGTCACTGTTTTTTATGGTGTCCTTAACTTTTACGCATGGCACCGCAGCCCCGGTTTCCAAACAGCCCTCTACGGCGTCGGTTATAACCTGCCGGGAAACAAAGGGTCTTGCCCCGTCATGTACGGCAATTATACCGTCCTCCTCCGGCAGTGCATTTACCCGGTTTATTACCGAAACCGCCCTGGTTTCACCGCCTTTTACAACTGCGGTAACCTTTTTAAAACTCTTTGCTATGCCGCAAATTTCGTCATAATTTTTACCTGCGGCAACTATAATTTCGTCAACGTAGGGGTGATTTTCAAAACAAGCCATAGACTTTGCCCGCACCGATGTGCCGTCTATTTTGTACAACATTTTGTCAAAACCTATTCTTGTTCCGTTGCCTGCGGCAAGAACTATGCCCCACACTTTTTTGTTTTTATACACGTCCGTTCCTCCTGTCTTTTGTTTCGTATGATACTGTTAAAAATATTATACTATAAAAGCAGAAAAATTACAAAGCCGGGGCGTATATTTTTTGTATTGAAATTTGACAAAAAAATATCTCAATATTTGGGCAAAAAAACTGTACCTTTTGCATATAAAATGTGATAGAATAGTATCGATACAAGAACATAAGACAAAACCGAAAGGAGGTACGGCAGATGTCGGATATATACGAAAACGGCAAAGCCCCTCTTACCGACAGCGAAAAAATAGCCATTCTTGCGGCTAAAGCCATGTCCGGGGCAAAAACCACATTGGCAGTAAAATTCAGATACCTTGATGTTGCCTTAAACCGGCTTAAAATTTGCCCCTATCGGGAACCTTACGACCGGCTGGGGCTGGAAAAAAGTATGTCCGTAAACGGCGAGTACATCTTCTACGGCGAAAAATATATTTTGCGCAAATACAAAGCCAACAGGAATTACTTAAACCACGCCTCATTGCACATGGTTTTACACCGGCTTTTTAAACATTTTATGGTGGGTAAAGATGTAAACGCCCCTCTTTGGGATTTGGCCTGCGACATTGCTGTTGAGGCCGTTATCCTGCAAATGGACGATCGGTCCTTGGACATAGGGGACAGAGAGGAAAAACAGCGTTTTGTTCGGCAAATAAAACGTGACGCCGGCATGGCAGTGGCGGAAAAAATATACGGCTTTTTAAAAACAAATCCATACCCAACCGCATACATAGAGCTTTTGGAGCAGACCTTTTCCGTTGACAACCACAGTCGGTGGCACCCGGAAAAACCCACCAAAGGGGATGTTGACCCGGATGAGGCAGAACAGGAACAAAGCGAAAAAGACGACCCGGATCAGGGAATGCAGCAAAACGGTGACAGCAAAGAGAGCGAAAAGCCGGAAGAAGAGGACGAGGAAGAAGAAGAGCAAATCGGCAGCGGCGGCGGTCACGGAGAAAAAGCCCCGGAAGAGGACGAAAAGCCAAGCCTCTCCGAAGCGGAAATGCGGGAGCTTTGGGACGAGATTTCCGAGTATGTACAAACGGATATGGAGACCATGTCAAAGCAACAGGGCGACGAAATGGGCGACCTTATGCAAAACTTAACTGCGGTAAACCGTGAAAAATACGATTACACAGACTTTTTGCGCAAGTTTTCCGTACACGGCGAACAGATGCAGATAAACGACGATGAGTTTGACTACATCTTTTACACCTACGGTCTTTCCCTTTACAAAAATATGCCTTTGATAGAGCCTTTGGAATACAAAGAGGTTAAAAAAGTAAAGGAATTTGTGGTGGCGATTGATACCTCCGGTTCGGTTTCCGGTGAATTGGTTCGCAAGTTTGTGGAAAAGACATACAATATTTTAAAAAGTGAAGAGAGTTTCTTTACAAAAATAAACTTGCACATAATACAATGTGACAGCGAAATACACGAGGACGTCAAGATAACAAACCAAGAGGACTTTGACCGGTATATGGACAATTTGACCTTAAAGGGCTTCGGCGGCACGGACTTCCGCCCGGTGTTTGAATACGTGGATAAGCTGATTAAAAATCACGAATTTTCCGACCTTAAAGGGCTTATCTACTTTACCGACGGCTGGGGAACATTTCCGCAGGTGCAGCCGGAGTACAGCACCGCCTTTGTATTTTTAGATGACAATTACAATAATCCGTCTGTGCCGGTTTGGGCAATAAAGCTGGTGCTGACTTCGGAAGAAATATAGGGAGAACAGATTTTATGAATATAAAACAGGCAAAACAGGAAATTGAAAACGCCATGAAGGCCTATTTCACCAAAGACGAAACCGGCAATTATGTTATACCAATCGAAAAACAGAGACCGGTGTTCCTCATGGGACCTCCTGGTATAGGCAAAACCGCCATTATGGAGCAAATCGCCGCGGAAATGGGCGTGGGTATTTTGTCCTACTCAATGACTCATCACACAAGACAAAGCGCCATGGGCTTGCCTTTTATCGTACACAAAAATTACGACGGCATGGAATGTGATGTTTCCGAATACACAATGAGCGAAATCATATCCGCCATTTACGAGCTTATGGAAAAAAGCGGCGTAAAAGAGGGCATACTGTTTTTAGACGAGATAAACTGCGTATCCGAAACCCTTGCCCCGGTTATGTTGCAGTTTTTGCAATACAAAGTTTTCGGCAGGCATAAAGTGCCGAAAGGCTGGATAGTGGTAACTGCCGGCAACCCGCCGGAATACAACAATTCCGTTAGGGATTACGACATTGTAACCTGGGACAGACTTAAAAGAATTGATGTTGACGCAGATTTTGATGTGTGGAAAGAATACGCCTACAAAGCCGGCGTACACGAGGCTATTATATCATTCCTTGAAATTAAAAAGGATTACTTCTACATAGTGGAATCCACCGTTGACGGCAAAAACTTTGTAACCGCCAGAGGCTGGGAAGATTTAAGCCGGATGATAAAACTTTACGAATACCACGGCATAGAAGTAAACGAGGAACTTGTAGGTCAATACCTGCAACACAAAAAGGTTGCAAAGGCATTTGCCCGGTACTATGACCTTTACAACAAATACAAGAGCGACTACCAGATTTCACAAATTATTGATGGCAACTATAGCGAAGAGATAGTAACCCGTGCCCAAAATGCAAAATTTGATGAAAAAGTTACGGTTGTAGGCCTTTTGTTGGACGCTATTACAGGCAAAACAAGCGAAGTTGTAAAAGAAGACCAAATGCTTGCCATGCTGAAAAAAGAAGTTAAATCCTTGGAGAGCCGGTTTGCCGACAGCAGCCGCACCCCTTATGAGGTTTTACAGCTTAAAATAGCAGACAAAAAAGCAGAATTTGAAGCCGGCAAGGCATCAGGAACTCTCTCCTCTTCTGCACAAAAGAACCTGCTTAAAGTTATAACAAGCCTTGAAAAAATGGCGGAAGAAACAGAAATGCTTGACGGTGAAACCGCCTTTGCAAAATGCAAGGAAATGTATGTTGCAAAAGTCCGTGCAAACAAAGAAAAGGCTGCTCGGGCAAGTGCAAATATGGATAATATGTTCAAATTTGCAGACAAGGCTTTCCCTGACGGCGGCGAGCAACTTATGCTTGTAACAGAACTTACCGCCGGCTACTACTGCGTGCAGTTTATAGCCAAATACGGCAACGAAGAATATTTCAAGCACAACCAACAGCTTATGTTTTACGAGAGAGACATGGAAATTATCGGCGAGCTTGAAAATCTTGATCTAAATTAAATATCACACAAAACAATCCCCGGTGCATTTGATATGCACCGGGGATTATTATTAGTTTTGCGGCAAATCAACATAATAAGCCGTATAGGTATTTGATTTTAAAATTCTTTTACCATTCTCTTTGAGGCTTTGTAAATATCACCGCAGCCCAATGTGATAATCAAATCTCCGGGCTGTGCGTTTTCCTTGCAATAGTTTACTACCCCGTCAAAGTCCTTAAACCAAACGCTGCCGGGTATAAGCCGTGCCAAGTCTTTTGTATAAATGTTGTAGGTGTTCACTTCACGGCTGCCCATAATTTCCGTCATAACAACCTTGTCGGCTATGCTTAAAGCGTCGGCAAATTCTTTTAACAACATTTTTGTTCTTGAATAGGTAAATGGCTGGTGCACCGCCCAAACACGCTTAAATCCCATATCCTTTGCGGCTCTCAACGTTGCGGCTATTTCCGAAGGATGGTGTGCGTAATCATCGGCAATGGTAATTCCGTTTACAACGCCGTAAATTTCAAATCTTCTGCCTGCACCGCCAAAGGTCTCTATGCCGTTTTTAATTTCCTCCGGGGTCAAGCCTGCCAATGTGCATGCGGTAAATGCCGCCATGGCATTATAAATATTGTGTATGCCCGGCACCGAAAGATTTATTGTGCACAAAATTTTACCATTATGTTCCACATCAAAGGAGTAAAAAGCCGGGTGGTCTTTTCTAACATTAACCCGGCGGTAGTCGCCGCCGTCAATGCCGAATGTGGTTATAGGCACCTGCATATCCTTTATAACGCTTGTTGTGTTCTTGTCGTCGGCATTGATTACTATTCTGCCATCGGCAAGAGCCGCAAATTTTTTAAATGCGTTCTGTAAATTTTCAAATGTCTTAAAGAAATCCAAATGGTCGTTGTCTATATTTAAAACAACCGCTATGTGAGGGGCAAGTTCAAGGAATGTGTTGCTGAACTCACATGCCTCGATAACTATATTATCACCCTTGCCGTCCTTGCCGTAGCCGTTTATAAGGGGCAACTTACCGCCTATGACACAGGCCGGGTCCTTGTCCGCCTTAATCAAAACCTGGGTAATCATACTTGTTGTGGTTGTTTTGCCGTGGGTGCCGGCCACGCAGATACTCTCGCTGAAAAATCTGTTTACCTCCCCCAGCATAACGCTTCTTTCCACACATGGAATACCCAGCTCTTTTGCATGGGCAATTTCCCGATTATCTTTGAAAATTGCAGCGGAATAAACAACCAAATCCGCTCCTTCTACCGCCTTTGGGTCATGGGGAATGTTAATTTTTATGCCCATGTTGCGCTCGTAGTTTATAATGTCCCCTTCAAGCACGTCGCTGCCGCTGATGTTGTAGCCTCTGCTTGCAAGTATCTGTACAATAGGATACATACCGCTGCCGCCTATGCCCACAAAGTGTATATTCTTTTTACCGGTTAAAATACTCATTGCCATATCTCCCGTCAATTTATTTTACTTATTCTGCTTTTATTTTAGCATATAATTCAAAAATATAACAGTATTTTTTATCAAAAATCCTTGACAAATGTGTATATACTGTATATACTTGATATATACAGTTAAACAGAAAAGAGAAAATTCATGAATTTAATCATTTCAAACTCAAACCCACGGCCCATATACAGCCAAATCGAAAGCCAAATAAAAGCCATGATTTTAAATGGCCGGTTGAAAGAGGGGGACGCCCTTCCCTCAATGCGCAATTTGGCAAAGGATTTGCGTATAAGCATGATAACCACCAAAAGAGCCTATGAAGAACTTGAAAAACGGGGTTTTATAGTAACCGTTGCAGGCAAAGGCTGTTTTGTTGCGGAAAAGAACACCGAACTTGTGCGAGAAAATCACCTTCTTCAAATGGAAGAACATCTTACACAGGCGGCTGAACACGCAAAACTGCGGGGTGTATCGGCAGGGGAACTACAAGATATTATTTTGCGGATTTATAAGGGGGAATAACCATGGAATATGCCATAAAAGCCACGGGACTTGTAAAAAATTATAAAGATTTTACTCTCGATAATGTAGATATAGATATACCCAAGGGGTATATAACCGGATTTATAGGTGCCAACGGCGCCGGCAAGTCCACTGTCATAAAACTGCTTACCGGTGTCACAAAAGCCCACCGGGGCAATATTACAATAAACGGCAAAGATTTAAGCTGCCTTACCGGCGAAGAAAAAGAAAAAATAGCGGTGGTTTTTGACGATTGCCGGCTGCCGGGCCTGCTGACTTACACGGAACTTGAAAAAGTTTTTTCCGGAATATACAAAAATTGGCAAGGGGAAAAATTCCTCTCTGCTTGCCGCCGGGCAAACCTTGGGGTAAAAACAAAGATAAAAGATTATTCCAAGGGTATGAAAATGAAAATTTCCTTTGCACGGGCAACCTGCCACAATCGGGATATTTTAATTTTGGACGAGCCTGCCGCCGGTCTTGACCCGGTTGCAAGAGAAGAAATGGCCGATATGCTGCTTGATTTTGTATCAGACGAAAATCACACCGTGTTTGTGTCAAGCCACATCATCACCGACCTTGAGAAAATTTGCGATTACATCACATTCATAGACAAGGGCAAAATTCTCCTGTCAGGCGAAAAAGATGAAATAAAGGACAATTACGCAATAGTAAAAGGGGATTTAAGCCTGATAGACCCGGATAAAATAATTTCCAAGCACATAACCGACTATTCCTCACGGGCTTTGGTTTACAAAGACGATTTGCCAAAAGGGGAAAATTTCACCGTCGAACAACCCACTCTTGAAGATATTATGGTTTTTTATGTAAGGAGGTAAGAATATGAAAGGACTTGTTTTAAAAGAGCTGTACGCCGCTAAAACAACATTAAAATCTGCGTTGACATCTGCTGTAGTATTTACCGTTATGGCCATATGGATGAAATCCCCGGGATATTTAGGTGCGGCTTTAATGATTTTGATAAGTACCTGCGTTATAAATTCCATTGCCTATGACGAAAGCTCCAAATGGGATATGATGCTTATTACAATGCCGGTTACCGCAAAACAGGCAGTCGGTGCAAAATATGTAAGTTTTTTGCTCTTTGATGTGATGGGTTTTGTTTACAGTGGGGTTATATACGCTATTATTGAAAAAGATTTACCCGGAGCCTTTATTTTCGGCGGTTCTATGGCTGTTGCGGTAATACCCTATATGTCATTATTGGTACCCGTGTATATAAAATACGGCGTGCAAAAAGCCCGTATGATATTTTTTGCCGCCATATTTCTGCCGATATTTTTGATTGTTCTTCTTGCAAGCGTAGCGGAGGATATAGGCATATCAATAATTTCCCAAGCAAACGAAATAGCTGTATTTATAACCCTGTCGGCTGTTGCGGCGCTGTGTTTTATCGTATCATTAAATGTTTCCGCAAAAATATACTCAAAAAAAGATTTCTAAAATTTAATATTACAGCTCTGCTTGCAAAAAGCAGAGCTTATTATTAGTTGTTGTTGAAGCTGTCAATGTGCAAACCTACGGTTTGCATAGGCGTTCAATGAACGCCCCTACGATTTTAGTTTACGGATATATTGTTTTATAACAAAAAATTGATATAAATAATCTGCTTAAACAACCCTTTTGTCACGCAAAGCGTGACATTTTCCCTTAACAGGGACAACAAGATGTTGCTGATTTTGGGACTGTTATTTATAGCCGGAAACAAGTATAAATTTAATGTTAGAAAACCTTCCGTCTTTGCCTGTGGCAAATCCTCCTCTCCTCCTATGGGAGGCAAGATATTGTTGTTCCGCAGGATTGCTGTTTTGTACCCGATAACAACAAATTATAATCAGCCCGTAGCGGCGGTCATTGACCGCCATTTTGCAAATTACTTAAAATAATTTCCGCTGTAATACAGTATTTCAAATAGATACGCACTTTTTGGCTCTCTTTGGTAAAGAGAGCTGTCGGCGCAGCCGACTGAGAGATTGATTAGATAAATTGTTTGATTTTATTTTCCGCTATAAACCAACAACGCAACCAAACCGCATAACCCTCTCTCCTTGTGCATGGGAGGGTGTCGGCAAAGCTGACAGGATGGTTGATTAAAAAGTTTTCTACCGTAAATCATAAACTCAACTAATAGCAAAACTCGTTCTCCCTGTTAAGGCAGATGTCATTGGCTTGCCAATGACAGAGGGTTGTCACCGATGCCAATCGTTTAAAATGACTTATGCTCCCAAACAACACCCAACAAAACACAAATTTTTATTTTGCCATGCAAAAAGGTAACACTTAGCATTAAGTGTTACCTTTTAACTTATAAATCGCAATATTATATTTCTTTAATCTTCTTAGCATCCTTATGTTTTATAGGCGTCCACCGAACATTTGTAAACAATGCCATAACGCTTATAGGCAGGTATGTCATCATAAAAAATGGAAAAGTGAATGTATAAAGCACTTTTTTATAGTTCGGACAACGGAGAATTTTCCAACAGGAAATTGTTGTAAGCCGTCCTATAAAAAACAGGGTTGAATAACTGCCGGCAATCAAACCGAAAACACACTCTGCAATAAACATTTCTGATAATCCGTTGGCGGCATAAACCGACAGTGTAAACACATTAGCACCAAAACATAAAAAGGAGAGAAATGCAGGTGCCGCAAAACAGGCAAGCATATCATAGCAGGCAAATTTACCCGAGAACATGCCCTCTATCAGCTTGTTTCCGTAGGATGCAACCACCTGAAAAATGCCCTTCCGCCAACGCATACGCTGTTTTACGCTCTGTGACAAATCATCGGGCTGTTCATCGTAGAACATCGCCTTATCGCAGTAGCCCATTTTGGCGTCCTTTATGATATTGTCAACGCTGAACTGTATATCCTCGGTTAAAAGGTGATAGTGCCAGCCTTCCCGGTTCATAAGTGCCTTGCGGGAAAACAGAAATCCCGTGCCGCCTACCGGGCAGGGTGTGCCGAGAATATCTCTGGGCAGGTTTAAAAACTTACACTCTCTTAAAAACCGCAGACCGCAGCCGGCAGTAAGCCAGTTATCCCCGTAATTTTTGCTGTTGCGCAGGCTTGTTATCACATCGTAGCCCTGACAGAATTTTTCGTTCATTCTGGTTATGTAGTCATGCCGAACAAGATTATCTGCGTCAAATACGAAGTAGCCGTCGTATTTATCCACTCCCGCATCTCCCGCTATTTTGTTCAGCAGAGCCTCCAAGGCATAACCCTTGCCCACAAGGGTTTTGTTTTCCCTTGTGTAAACTATGGCGCCCCGATTTTCAGCCACCCGGGCTGTGCTGTCGGTGCAATTATCCGCCATCACATAGACATCCACCAAATTTTGCGGATAGTCCCCGGTTTTAATACTCTCGATTAGATTTCCAAGGACGCTCTCCTCGTTTCTGGCGCAGATAAGCACCGCAAACCTGTGATATACTATCGGATTTGTATATTTCGGCTGTCTTTTGACAAAGGCAACTATTACATAGAAAATCTGATAGGCAAATATTACCATAAACAGAATTTTGATTATGGAATTAAAAACCCGAATATCTATATCCATAAATACTCCTCCTCTTATTTTTACTTCTGAATCCTAATTTTCTTGATTTTCCCGATTTTCGATTTTTACAACAGCCTTAAACAGGTCACCGTCAATGCTAATCTCCAGCTTGCCACCCAATATTTCCGTAAGGCTTTGGGCTATTGAAAGCCCCAAACCGCTGCCCTCGGTATTTCTGGAAGAATCCCCACGGACAAAGCGTTCCATAAGTTCGTCTGCGGAAATATTAAGCCTGTCTTTTGAAATATTTTTAAATATAACACTCCGCCCGTTTTCCTCTTTCTGCCGGCTCATATAAATTCTTGTTCCCGGCATGGAGTATTTGCAGGCATTGCCAAGCAGGTTGTCAAACACACGCCAAAGGAGACGGCCGTCGGTATTAAGATAAATATCGTTTTCCGGCAAATCCATGGAAATTTCCAAGCCCCGTTTCCTTGCCTTGTCGGTGTACTCTCCCGCCGCTTGATTTAACAGGGTGGATATATTTGTAGGCTCAATAACGGTGTTTATGTTGCCCGTTGACGCCTTGGATGCCTCCACAAGGTCAAACAACAATTTTTTAAGCCTTGACGACTGCCTTTGCAAAACTTCTATGTACTCCTTCCGCTTTTCGCTTTCCATAGGTTCTGCGCTGAGTAAATCCACATAATTTACTATTGATGTAAGGGGGGTTTTAAGATCGTGAGAAACATTTGTTATAAGCTCGGTTCTGAACCTTTCCGCCTTGATTTGCTTTTGTGCGCTGGCGGCCACCGCCCGGCTTATGTTATTTAAGCTGTCGGTGCTTTTTTCAAGCCCTTTCGGCATATATTTTTTGCTTATTTGGTAATCGGTTTCGCCGTTGGAAATATGCTCTATTCCATCCTCTATTTTCCGATAACCCAATATCCACTTTGCACAGGTCACATAAACGCCTATGCAAATAATTGTTGACCAAATCCAAAATCCAAAAGTATCCCAATCGCCTACTGTAATAAGCAGATAAAACTCGATTATATATAAAATCACACATGCTATCGTAAACTTTGCGGTAATCTTCATATCGGAAAATATATGCCGAACACCCTTAATCCACCTGCCTATGGCCTTAAAACATCTGATTGTCAGCCTTGCACACCAAACACAGGCAATCCACAAAATGCTTGTGGAGAGGAATGTTTTGGTCTTTAATCGCCGCACGGTGGTGGTTACCATAAATATCAGTGAAAAATACATAACACTGAAACAAAGGGCAAATACCGGGAACGGAACCAGATCCAGTATGTAATTTGCCAGTGTATCGGCTGTTATTCCTGTATATGAGTCCAAAAGGGCCCGAGGAAATCCGGCCTCCACATACATATCGTATATCTGCATGGAAAACTCCGCAACGCCCCATCCGAAGAAGAAAAAAGCCGTGCCCAGTACCGTATATACAATTTCTATTGGTATTCTGTCAATTACCGTATTCTTGGCAAGCTCATTCCCTCGGTAATGACCGGCCGAGCGAATTATCACCGCAAGCAGTACGAAAAGGGACAGCATAAGCACACCGGTGAACTCGGTGGAAATACCTGTGCCCATATACATATTGCAGTAAGCAAACATAGGTACTTGGAAAGTTGAATAGAAACCGGCGCAAAGAATAACAAAAGCGTCTATCCCCAGCAGAAACACCGCCGCCGCACAGGTTATTTCGTTGTCAAAAAACTTATTCATTACTTGCTCTCCATTTTATAGCCGTGCCCCCAGACAACTTTTAAATATCTGGGTTCTGCCGGGTTTATTTCAATTTTTTCTCTTAAATGTCTTATATGTACAACAACGGTATTTTCCGAGCCGTAGGGTAATTCTTTCCAAACAGCTTTGTAAATATCCTTTGGGGAAAATACACAGTTGGGCTTGCTCATCAAAAGATGAAGAATATCAAATTCCGTAGGGGTAAGGTTTACCGGGTCACCGTCAACGGTGACTTCCTTTGAAACATTGTTAAGCACAATTCCGCCCACGGTGATAATATCACTTGCAGGCCGTGCTATACCGCCAAACCGTGTGTATCTTCTCAGCCGGCTTTTTACACGCCGCTGCAACTCAACGGGATTAAAGGGCTTTGTTATGTAATCATCGGCACCTAAATTAAGACCGTTGATTTTGTCCACGTCCTCACTTTTGGCCGATAACATTATAACCGGCATATTGTACTGTTGTCTTATTTTTTCCAAGGCTTCAATTCCGTCCATTTGGGGCATCATAATATCCATTAAAACCAGGTGAATTTCCTGTGTTTCCAGTATGTCAAGAGCCTCTTTGCCGTTGTATGCTTTAAAAATCTTGTAGTCGCCGGTGCCCAGATATATTTCCAAGGCATTTACAATGTCTTTTTCATCATCACAAATCAAAATGTTATACATACTTTTCCCCTCCGCAATTACATTATCCGATTTTTTCCATTAAATATAAATATACCAAATAATTAAGATTTACTTAATTATACCACTATTACAAAAAAAAGATATATTTTTCGTACATTATTCACATTGAATTTACAATTTTGATAAACTATAATGAAATAAATATCATAGGAGGTGTCTTTATGAAGAAACCTATAATAGGCGTAAGTGCCGTTAATATTTTTGATGACAGCATGTATATGCAAAGAGTTACATACCCTCAGGCAATTTGGGCAAACGGCGGCGAAGTCGTTTTGTTGCCCTGTAATACAAACTGCGAAAATGTGCCGCAAGTTGTTGCAATGATAGACGGCTTATTATCCCCCGGCGGCGGCGATGTAACACCGTTTATATACAACTGTGAAAAAAAGTCCACCTGCGGTAAGACAAATCTTGCAGATGATAATTACGATATTGCACTTATAAAAGAAACTTTAAAACAGGGCAAGCCGGTTTTGGCAATTTGCCGTGGACTGCAAATAGTAAACGCCATGTACGGCGGCACGCTGTATCAGGATATGCCAACGGAGTGTCCGTCGGAAATTGATCACTCCATGGGCAGTGCCGAAAATGTAAACACCCACCATGTAACGGTTGACAAAGACAGCAAGCTGGCAGAGATTTTAGGCGAAACGGATATTATCACAAACACATCTCACCACCAGGCAATAAAACTTGTTGCACCGGGCTTTAAGGTTGTTGCCAGAGCCGACGACGGCACCGTTGAGGCCATTGAAAATCGGGACGGCAGCATTATAGCCGTTCAATGGCACCCGGAGAGAATGCAGGACAAAGAATGTCAGCGCAGGCTTATAAAACGTTTTATAGAAAAGTGCTCAAAATAATATAACTTGTTTTTAGTCACTTTTTCATATACAGATTCTCGCAAAAACCGCAGGGCACTGTTCCCTGCGTTTTTTGTTTGTGGTTTTCCATAACCCGAATATACTGTTTGTGCATTTTTACAACAAACTTTAAAAAAAGAACTTCTAAATTTTAATTTTTAACAAAAATTACAAAACGGTGTTGACAAAATTCTTTTTCGGGCTATAATTAGTGCCATAAAACAACACACAATAAGGCGTTGAAAAGAAGAGTAGATTGTAAATTTCTTTCACAGAGAGCCCCGGGAGCTGAAAAAGGGTAAAGGCATTGCAGTTGAATATGGTCTTTGAGCCGCACAGACGATATGTAGTTTGCGCCGGGTTTGCCCGTTACAGCAATAAGCCATAATGGCGTTAAGTCGCCCCGTGGCCGATAAGGCGTTTACAGTAATGTAAGCGTAAATCAAGGTGGTACCGTGAATTATTTCGCCCTTGACTTTTGGTTAATCCAAAGGTCAAGGGCTTTTTGTTTCATATAATAAATTTTGAAATCGGTGATTAGATGATTAGAATAGAAAATCTTTCAAAAACATTTGCGCAGTCAAACACTTCGGTGGACGCACTTAAAAATGTAAACATACACATAGAAAAAGGCGACATCTTCGGCATAATCGGTATATCCGGCGCCGGCAAAAGCACCCTTTTAAGATGCCTTTCCGCACTGGAAACCCCAACTTCGGGAGACATAAAAATCGACGGCGTTTCAATCGTCGGGGCAAAAAGCTCACGGCTGTTACAGGTAAGGCGCAACATGGGCGTTGTGTTCCAGGGTTACAATCTGTTAATGCAGAAAACCGTCTATGACAATGTGGCGTTTCCGCTAAAAATAGCAGGTGCGGACAAAGCCAAAATCGACGATAAGGTAAAATACCTTTTACAGGTTGTCGACTTGGCGGACAAGCGGGCGGTTTATCCCTCACAGCTATCCGGCGGACAAAAGCAAAGGGTTGCCATACGGAGAGCATTGGCAACAGACCCGAAGATTTTACTGTGCGACGAGCCCACCAGTGCCCTTGACCCTATGACCACAAAACAGGTTTTAAGCCTTTTGCAGGATATAAACCGAAAGTTGGGGGTTACGGTGGTAATAATCACCCACGAAATAGGGGTTGTAAGAAAAATATGCAACCGTGTTGCGGTAATAAGCGGCGGCGAAGTTGCAGAAAAAGGGGAAGTAAAAGATGTCTTTTCAAATCCCCAAAGCGAAATCACTAAATTATTGTTAGACTGGCAGGTGTGATAAGATGAATGAATTTTGGGCACAATACGGAGCCTTGCTTGTACAAGGCACAAAGGATACCCTTTATATGGTGTTCCTTTCAACATTTTTCGGTTATGTGTTAGGCTTGCCGATGGGAGTTTTGCTATATTCCACAGGCAAGGGCGGCATACTTGAAAACAAACCTTTTAACACTGTTTTCTCGGGCTTTGTAAATATCCTACGCTCTTTCCCCTTTATCATACTGATAGTTATGCTCATTCCTGCCACAAGGCTTATTGTAGGCCAGGCAATAGGACGGACAGCGGCGGTTTTCCCTCTTACAATAGGTTGTTGCCCATTTGTGGCAAGGCTTGTACAGTCCTCCTTGCGGGAAATTGACAAAGGCGTTATTGAGGCCTGTCAGTGTATGGGCGCTAAAAAAGGCACAATAATAAAAGTTATTTTAAGCGAGAGCTTTCCAAGCCTTATAAGAGGCGTTGCCATGACGGCAATCACCCTTGTAGGTTACAGTGCCATAGCCGGCAGTGTAGGTGCAGGTGGACTTGGCGACATAGCCATAAGATACGGTTACTACCGCAGAACACCTTCGGTTATGTATCGGTCGGTTGTAATAATTTTGGTAATCGTTTGTGCAATTCAGCGGATATTCGACAGAATTGCCAAAAATTCAGACAGAAGAAACGTTCTGTAAAACAAGTTATAAACATCTTTTAAATCCGGAGTAAGAGATGTGTATATAAATAAAAACAAAAATAAAATTTTAATATTATTTTCAGAGAGGTAAATAAAATGAAAAAATTAGTTAGTTTTGTATTGGCAGGCGCCCTTGCATTGGGTCTTGCAGGTTGTTCATCACGGAATTCAGGCAGCTCTTCAAAGTCCGGGGAATTGATCCCGATTAAGGTAGGCGCATCACCGGCACCACACGCACAGATTTTGGAACAGTGCGTAGAACCCCTTAAAGAGTTGGGTTACGATTTGCAGATTACAGAATTTACAGACTATGTAATGCCTAACACAGCTGTTGAAGACGGTTCACTTGATGCAAACTACTTTGCACATCAGCCATACCAGGATAACTTCAACAAAGAAAACGGCACACACATTGTTTCGGTAGCCGCTATCCACTTTGAACCTTTGGGCTTGTACCCGGGCAAGACAGCATCTATTGACGAAATTCAGGACGGCGCTGTTATTGCAGTTCCTAACGATGAAACAAACGAAGCAAGAGCTTTGCTCCTTTTGGAAAAAGAAGGCCTTATCAAATTGAAAGACGGCGTTGGTCTTGCCGCCACAACACTTGATATTGAGGAAAACCCACACAACATTGAATTCTACGAAGTTGAAGCCGCACAGACAGTTAATGTTTTGGCCGATGTAGACTTTGCTGTTGTAAACGGTAACTATGCAGTTGACGCAGGTATTTTGGACACAGTTCTTGCAAGCGAAGCAAGCGACAGTGAAGCCGCAGACCTTTATGCAAATGTTGTTTGTGTAAAAGAAGGCAACGAAAACAACGAAGCTGTTCAGGCACTTGTAAAGGTTTTGACAAGTGACGAAATCAGAGATTATATCAACACACAGTACAACGGTGTATTCGTACCGGTATTCTAAATTAAGCCGACAATTAAATTAAAATAAACAGTGCCCCGGGGTAACGGATATTAAAAATATTCGCCGCCCCGGGGTATTGTTATAGCGTTATATGTTTATTATTAAAATTAAAATTCCCGGGGTGGTATAAAACCGAACCGGGAAATTTCATATTTTACCTGCCTTCTGTGGTTGCTTTTTCAACCTTGACTTTTACAATTCTTCTATCCGCAACTTCAAGCACTGTGAATATAAGCCCTTTATAAGCGATTTTCGGGTGTTCGTCGGCGGTGGGTATTCTCTCTAAACGATTTATAATCAAACCGCCTATGCTGTCAAAATCGTCCAGATCTTCCTCTTCTTCCGTGCGCTTTTCAATGCCCATAAGTTCCAAAAGGTCGTCAACTTCCATTGAAGCCTGGCAGATATACGCACCGCTCTTGGTTTTGATGAAAAGTTCTTCTTCGTCATCGTATTCGTCTTGAATATTGCCGACAATTTCTTCAAGAATATCTTCCATTGAAATAATGCCGCTTGTGCCGCCGTATTCGTCTACCACAATGGCAATTTGCGTGCGGTTCTTTTTAAATTGAACAAGCAGTTCCCTTGCACCGCAGGCCTCCGGCACAAACATTGCCTTACGAACAAAGTTTTTAACCGGCCGGTTCATTTTTTCCCGGTGTCCCATAACCGCCAAAAGGTCTTTTGAATACAAAAAGCCTATTATAGTATCAATAGTGCCGTCATAAACTGGTATTCTGGAAAAGCCGCTTTCTATGGCCTTGTCTATAATATCCCGGCATTTTTCCTCGCCGTTAAAGGCGAATACATCGGTGCGGTGGGTCATAATGTCCTCGGCCTTGGTGTCATCAAGTTCAAAGATATTTTCAATCATCTCTTTTTGGTCATCGTCGATAACATCCTCGTCGGCGTCCTCCACCAAATCCATAACATCCTGCCGGGTTACTTCGTCATCGGTTTCCAATTTAAAAAGACGGAAAATTCCGTGTGTAAGAAACATCAAAACAGGTGTAACCGTATGATTTAAAATATTTGTAAAAAATGACACGGCTCTGTACAAAAACTTTGCCCCGGGGCTTTCGTACACTGCAAGGCCAAGGCAAAATGGCAGAATAACCGCCGCCATAACAAATAATGCCCCCAATACGACAGCCGCATAAATGTTGAATTTTGGCAAGGCAGTCACAGACAGCCGCCAAAAGTTTAACAGAAAAAGCAAAAATCCGGAAAACCGATTATTCGGTACCCCAAGTTTGCCCTCGAAGTCCTGTTCGTTCTTTATTACGGTGCCGATATAAAGGCATAAAATAAAGCTGATTATAAAATTAAGTATAAAATAAATTGTCCCGTCCGGGTCCATTGTTTTGCTCCTTTCAAGCAATAAAGTTAATATAAGATAATATTAACATTACCCGGGGCCGTTGTCAATAAATTACACATATACCTATTGACAAATTCGAGAAAAAATGTTATATTAGAATTAGAACAATTCCAATAAAGGGGGCAAAAAGATGGCAAGATACTCAGAGGAAATACTGGATATTATCAATAAATCATACGAGCATTACACGGCGGAACAGATTTATTCCATAATGAAAAAACGCGGTGACAAAATTGTTCTTGCCACCGTTTATAACAACTTAAACAAATTAACGGACAACGGTGCAATACGCCGCATAACCGTAGAGGGTTCCCCGGATCACTATGACAAGATACGGCGCCACGACCACCTTGTGTGTTCAAAGTGCGGCAAATTGGCGGATTTTTATCTTGATGATATAACCCGGGAACTGAAAAAAGCCACCGGAGTTGATATTGACGGCTATGATTTAAAGATGTTTTATGTTTGTGGCGAATGTAAAACAAAACAAAGAGGTTATAAAGACAATTAAGAGGATTGTCTTAACACATATTTATACGGAGGATTTAATTATGAGTAAATACGCAGGTACAAAAACCGAAAAGAACCTTGAAGCGGCATTTGCCGGAGAGAGCCAGGCAAGAAACAAGTACACATATTTTGCGTCTGTTGCCAAAAAAGAGGGCTATGAACAGATAGCTGCACTTTTCCTTAAAACAGCAGAAAATGAAAAAGAACACGCAAAAATGTGGTTTAAAGAACTTGACGGCATAGGCGACACAGCACAAAACCTTGCCGCTGCGGCAGACGGCGAAAACTACGAGTGGACAGATATGTACGAGGAGTTTGCAAAGGTTGCGGAAGAAGAAGGCTTTAAGGCTTTGGCAGCCAAATTCAGAATGGTGGGAGCAATCGAAAAGCACCATGAAGAAAGATACAGAGCTTTGCTTGAAAATGTTGAAACCGCCCGGGTTTTTGAAAAGAGCGAAGTTAAAGTTTGGGAATGCAGAAACTGCGGTCACATTGTTGTAGGCACAAAAGCACCTGCCGTTTGCCCGGTTTGCGCTCACCCACAGTCATATTTTGAAGTACACGAAGAAAACTATTGATTTCTGAACTTCCGATACTATAAATAACAGAAAAATCCCTTGGAAATTTCCAAGGGATTTTTTCTATAAAATATCACTGGCCTATGTTCAAACCGTTTTCAATGTCTTTTTTCTTTAAAGCAATAAAGTAAATAAGACACATGGTCATCTGCAAAACCGATGACGCCGGTGTTGAAAGACCGATTTGGAATACCGTTGAACCGGGTATTCTGCTGACAATAAGAGCCATAGGTATTCTGACACAGAATGAGCCGATAACGTTTTGCGCCATAGTAAACACCGTTTTGCCTCTGCCGTTGAAGTAGCCGGTAAAACAGAACATAAATGCGCAAATTACCGTATCTATGCCGTATGCCTTTAAGTATTCCCATGCCGCTGCGATAATTTCAGGGTTATTCGAGAATATCTCACAGAGAATATCTCCGTGGAAGTATGCCACATAGGCAATTACCAAGCCCACGCACACGGAAACCACAAGGGCGTATTTCAATGCCCTGTTGGCTCTGTCCATTCTTTTTGCGCCTACATTCTGAGCCACAAAAGCGGAAACCGACTGTGAAAATGCCGATGGCACCAGCATAATAAAGCCGCAAAGCTTTTCCGCTATGCCTACACCTGCGGATACGATAACGCCTCTTGAATTGGTTATCGCCAAAAGGAACAAAAATGATACCGAAACAAGTATATCCTGCAACAGCAGCGGAGTGCCTAATGAGAAAATTCTCTTTGCTATTGATTTGTCTATTCTCAGCTTGTCCTTTGTGAGAATAAAGGGCATTTTTCTCTTACTTATGATAAACATCGAGAGAATAACGCTTATAACCTGTGCCATAACCGTGGCAATCGCCGCACCCTTTGCGCCCATTCCCATGCCTTTTACAAAGAAAAGGTCGCCGATTATGTTAAATACAGAAGCTATGGTCACAGAGATGAGAGGCATAACCGAATCCCCCACTCCTCTGAAAACACCGCTCATTACATTATAAGCGATTATAAACACAAAGCCGGAGGAGCAAACCCTGATATAGCTTACCGTCTGATTAAATGCGTCCCGTGGTGCCTTTAAACCGGCGGCTATTTCGGGGGCAAATATAACGCCTGCAAAGGTCATTGCTATTGCCATGACCGCAAACATAATTATACCTGTGCCGATAACATCCCCTGCCTTTTCCGGGCTTTTTTCACCTATGTGCTGACCCATTAAAATAGTTACCGCCATTGAAAAGCTGGTTACCACAAAGGTTAGCATCATCATAACCTGGCTACCGGTATTAACGCCAGATGCATCTGCCGCTTCTGCGAATTTACCCACCACCATAAGGTCAACGGCACCATATAGGCTTTGTAAAAACATTGCCAAAAGCACCGGTCCCCGGAATGTGAGCATAGGCCTTAAAATTTCGCCTTCTGTAAAATCGTGATTGTTGTTCATTTTTTACCTCTTTGCCAAATAGTGATTTAGGTCATAATAAAAAAGCCGGATAAGAAGGACAGGGCGCACCCTGCATCTTATCCGGTCGTAATAATTGCGATTATTGACCATCCGATACGCCCATTATATTACAGGGCTTATATATTGTCAATAGAGTTACAAAAATTTATACAAAAGCCGTGTAAATACGGCAAAAGGATTATTTTCACCGGGATATTACTTTTCCCAAGACAGCAATTCTTCCTTTTTCACTTTAAAATACACAAGGCCTACAATGTCCGCCAATGCCCAACCGATGGGCACCGACAGCCAAATTCCCACAACGCCTACGGACGGTATGGCCGAGAGAATATAAGCCAAGGCAACACGGGTACCCAGAGAGATAACCGTCAGCACAACACTCATTCCCGGCTTTTTCAATGCTCTGTACAAGCCGTACAACAGGAACAAACAGCCTATTCCCCGGTAAAATACACCCTCTATCCTCAAATAACCTACGCCCTCGGCGATAATTTCCGTTTCACGGGCGTCTATAAATATACCCATCAACGGCCGTGCAAATATGTACACAAGGGCAGAGATAACAACACAAAATGTTATTGATATGGCAACCGCACCTTTCAAGCCCCGGCGTATTCTTCCGTCCTCTTTTGCGCCGTAGTTTTGGGCGATAAATGTGGAAAAAGCATTGCCGAAGTCCTGTACCGGCATATAGGCAAATGCGTCAATTTTAACCCCTGCCGCAAAAGCCGCCATAACTACCGTACCAAAACTGTTTACAAGACCCTGCACCATAAGAATACCCAGGTTCATAACCGACTGCTGTACACAGGTAAGAGCAGAAAAAGAGACAACCTCGCCTATTCTGCTCCGCTGTAAGTTTTTCGGTTTTAAAATCCGACGAACCTGTTCATAATTCATAAATGTGTATATGGTTATGCCCACACCGGAAAGATATTGTGATATTACCGTGGCCTCCGCCGCACCTGCTACTCCCCTTTTAAACCCCAGCACAAACCGCAAATCCAAACCGATATTTAAAATTGCCGAAACAGCCAAAAACACCAGGGGAACGACAGAATTGCCTATTGACCTTAAAAAGGACGCAAAATAATTGTACAGAAAAACCGCAGGTATGCCCATAAAAATAACAAACAGGTAGGAGCGCATATCCCCCCAAACTTCCTGCGGCACACTGAGAAACACACGGAGCTTTTTAAGAAAAATATATGACAGGGCATTTAACAAAACCGTTGCCCGCAGAATAAAGAAAAATGAAGCAGAAATATTTTCTCTCAGTCCTTTTTCGTCCTGCCGGCCGAAACGGATTGAAAACAGCGCCCCGCTGCCCATACACAGGCCCAAAATTATTGATGTTAAAAATGTCATAAGTGTAAATGAAGAGCCTACCGCCGCAAGAGCGGTTTTGCCCAAAAACTGCCCCACAATAAGGGTGTCGGCTATGTTATAGCACTGTTGAAGAAGATCCCCTAAAATCATGGGTATGGCAAACAGCAACATAGATTTTATAACAGGGCCTTTTGTTAAATCACGGTTCATTGATACGCCTCCGAAATGTAAGTTTAATCTTTCGTTTTGTAAGAATTATAACACCCGCTTTGTTTTAAGTCAACATTGGATTTACTTTTTAAATTATAAATGATATTATTATATAAAATATTTAAGAGGTTTTATTATGTACTTAGACGGCTTGGATAAATTGGATCAAAAAATAGTTGAACTGCTGATAGAAAATGCCCGTATTTCCTATTCGGACATAGGGGAAAAGGTGGGTATTTCCAGGGTTGCGGTAAAAGCAAGAATACAGGCCATGGAACAAAAAGGCATTATAGAAGAATACACAACCATTATAAATCCCCAAAAAATAAGCGGGGCGATATCCTGCTATTTTGAAATTGAAACCGCTCCGAATTACCTGCCGCAGGTTACGGAAATTTTAAATAACAACCGGACGGTTACGCAAATTTACCGTGTAACCGGCAAAGATAAATTGCACGTTCACGCCGTTGCTTCCTCCGGGGAAGAAATGGAAGAATTTTTACACAATGTTATTGACCCATTGCCCGGTGTTATAAGTTGCAGCTGCAATATTATTTTATCCCGTGTAAAAGATATTAAAGGTCTGCGCCTGTAAATTTCAAAGCAAAAGAAATGAACCGTTCCCCAAAAGTCAGACCAAAAATCTAAAAATTCGGGGTCGGTTCATTTCTCAAACTCTTTTTATAATCTGATGGGCTGCTTAACAAAAACGCCTTAACCCATATAAACTATTAAAATATATTGATATTATTTTTTATTCACAAGTTCTATTGCCTGTTTGCCTGTTATTTTTTCTATTTCAAGTACAAACACCCGCATTCCTTTGCCGGTTGCGGCGATTTCTGCCTGAACAGCCTCGTCTGTTTCCAACGGGGAATATTTTTTTGCCAAAAGTTCGATGCCGTGGCGGATTTCTTCCCGGGTTTCGGCATATTTAATTGTACCGAAGGCTATAATACTTTTAAAATATGTGGTAAATTTTTCCGGCACAATTTCATCCTGCCGCACCACCGCAAAGGACGCCCTTGGATTTTCTTTTATAATATCGTGTTTATGGCCTACCCCCGCACCGTGGAAATACAGTTTTCCGTGGGCATAGACATAACTGATAGGCACCGCATACGGTTCACCGTCACTACCGCAAAGTGCAAGAACGCCGTTTGTGCCGTTTTTAAGTATATCCAATGTTTCTTCTTCCGGCAAAAGCTGCCTAAATCTTCTCATTTTATAGTCCATAGAAATATCTCCTTTTTTTGATTATAGCATATTGCCGGTGAATATTTTGTGTTTTTACGCAAATAATATAATTGAAAGCGAGGAATTAAAATTATGACAGAACTTAAATGCAGCGTTCACTCCTGTGCAAATCACAAAGACAATATGTGTTGCAAATCAAACATTGCGGTAAGCGGCAAAGACGCTTGTTGTTGTGACGAAACCTGTTGTTCCAGCTATTCGGAAAAAGGGGACGAAAACAACATGGCCTATACAGAACCTAACCGTCGGTTGGATATTTCCTGCTCTGCCGGGGAATGTATGTACAACCATAATTCCGTTTGCCGTGCAGACAATGTTTCAATAAACAATATGTCCGGTGGCGCTGTTTGCTCCACATTTGTTAAAAGATGATTTATCCCCCTTTTAAGGGGTACATATTCAAATTCTTTGCAAAAGCAAAAGGTAACACTTTCGGTTAAGTGTTACCTTTTAAATTTAATATCGAAACAATCCCTTTAATTTTCTTTTTATTCGGCGTGAGCAGCTGTTTTCAAAGCCAAAAGCACCAGATCTTCAACTGTCTTTTTAGGCTGTCTGTCAGGCAAATCGGTAAAAACTTCATCGCCGTTTTTTTTATTATAACAACCGGTTTTTAAATTAACAAGTAAAGTTTATACAAATATCCATAATTTGACGCTTTTATGTGTATAAAACTTTATATATACCCCAAAATATAAAAGAATTATCAATTTTATATTATAAAACGGGAGTGACATTTTTGAAAACAGATAAAAACAAATATTCAAAGATGGTAAAAGAACGCAGCCCCGGCAGCCATGTTGCAAAAAATTGCCGGTGGGCGTTTTGCATTGGTGGCGCAATTTGCGTTTTAGGGGAAGCCCTTTATGCCTTTTATAAAAGCAGAGGCTTTATAATAAGCGATGCAAGACTGTTGGCAAGCGTTACTTTGGTGGCAATTTCGGCTTTTCTGACAGCCACAGGCAAATACGGCAAACTGGCAAAGCGTGCCGGCGCAGGCACATTGGTACCCATAACCGGGTTTGCAAATGCGGTTGTAAGCCCTGCAATGGAATTTAAAGCCGAAGGCATGATAACCGGCGTAGGGGCAAAAATGTTTATAATCGCCGGGCCGGTTATTGTTTACGGCACCGTCGCATCGGTAATTTACGGCCTGTTTTTGTACTTTATAAAACCCTATATGAGGTGAACGCAATGAAAAAAGTAATAACTTTAAAAAATCCCGTTGCGATAACCGCTTTCAGTTGTGTGGGAGGCAAAAAAGAGGGGGACGGGCCTCTGTCTGCCGGATTTGATGAAATTTGCCGTGACGATTACTTCGGTATGAAAAGCTGGGAAAAGGCCGAAACGGAAATGCAAAAGCGCTCAATTCGCCGGTTGTTTTCAAAGAGAAACATCAACGAAAATGACGTGGCCGTTGCCATAGGCGGAGATTTGTGCGATCAAATAACCTCAACGGCTTTTGCGTATCGAGATATTTCCATGCCTTTTTTGGGGCAATACACCGCCTGTGCCACAATGGCGCAAAGTTTGGCGGTAGGCTCTGTTTTGGTGTCTCGGGGTGCCGTTGCCAATGCTCTTGTAGGGGCAAGCAGCCACTTTTGCACAGCGGAAAGGCAGTTCCGCACTCCCCTTGACTACGGCGGCAAGCGAACTCCCACTGCTCAATGGACGGTTACCGGGTCGGCTCACGCATTTTTGGAGCCTGTGGGAAAAGGGCCTTTTATCACATCTGTCAGTTTTGGGCAAATTGTAGATTTAGGAGTTACCGACGCCAATAATATGGGGGCTCGGATGGCCCCTGCCGCAGCAAAAACCATAGGTGATTTTTTCATTGAAACCGGCAAAAGACCGGAGGATTATGACTGTATTTTTACCGGTGACTTAGGCGCCGTAGGCAGTGATCTGTTAAAAGATTTAATGTTAAAGGAATACAAAATCCAACTAAAAAATCACAATGACTGCGGCTTGCTTATTTTTGACAAAGAAAAACAAAAGGTACAAAGCGGTCGGTCAGGGCGGGGCTGTTCCGGCTGTGTATTGGCAAGCTATATTTTGCCGAAGTTGATAAGCGGACGATACAAAAAGGTACTGTTTGTTGCCACCGGTGCAATGCTGAGCCCCACAACCACAATGCAGAAGGAAAGCATACCGTCTATAGCTCATTTGGTGGAAATTTCAAAGGAGAAATAATAATGATATATTTAAAAGCATTTGTTGTAGGTGGCTTAATTTGCACGGCAGGTCAGCTTTTAATTGATTTAACAAAACTTACCCCCGCAAAAATTTTAGTGGGATTTGTGGTTTTAGGGGTTATTTTGTCGGCTCTGGGCATTTGGAAACCTATTGCCGATTTTGCCGGTGCCGGTGCTTTGGTGCCTATTGTAGGCTTTGGGCACACCCTTGCCGCAGGAATGGAAAACGCCATAGAAACCGAAGGACTTATAGGCATTTTTACCGGCAGTTTTACAGCCTGCGCCGGCGGAGTAGGGGCAAGCCTGATTTTCGCTCTTATAGCCGCAATTTTTTCAAAGCCAAACAGCCAGTCATAACTTGCCGAAACTTGATATAAACAATTTATTTTAACAATAATTTTGCCATTAAAAGGTATAGCCGAACTTTAAAATCGCTGTTTTGTAACCGACACCGGCAAATTATAAAATAAACCAAAACAAAAACAGGATTGAACTTTAAACTTCAATCCTGTTTCAATATTCGGTATTATTTTCCATTATTTTATTAACAAAATCTTGTTGTTAGAGCCTGCGACGCGCTTTCTGCAAAGTGGTGTTTCACAATCGCCGGTTCTCTCTACGCCATTGATTTCGTCAATAATATTCTTCTTGCCGACTACCTTTTTCTCTGTATCGGCATTTTTAATAATCATTTGTACAGCCATCGTAGCTCCTTTCGATTTTTTCCTTTTTATTCTTAATTAGTTATTTACAACCTTATTTGCAAAGCTGTGTGCGGCTTCTTTGAAAAACTTTGAAACTGTCATTCTGATTTTCCCCTTTCTTTGATTTTCTATTTTAAACTCAATTAGTTATTTACAACTTTATTTGCAAAGCTATGTGCGACTTCTTTAAAAAATTTTGAAACTGTCATTTTGACTTTCCCCTTTCTTTGATTTTCTATTTTAAACTCAATTAGTTATTTACAACTTTATTTGCAAAGCTGTGTGCTGCTTCTTTAAAAAACTTTGAAACTGTCATTTTAATTTTCCTCTTTCTTTGATTTTCTATTTTAAACTCAATTAGTTATTTACAACTTTATTTGCAAAGCTGTGTGCTGCTTCTTTAAAAAACTTTGAAACTGTCATTTTGACTTTCCCCTTTCTTTAATTTTCTATCTTAAAGTCAATTAGTTATTTACAACTTTATTTGCAAAGCTATGTGCTGCTTCTTTGAAAAACTTTGAAACTGTCATTTTAATTTTCCCCTTTCTTTGATTTCCTATCTTAAACTCAATTAGTTATTTACAACCTTATTTGCAAAGCTGTGTGCGGCTTCTTTGAAAAACTTTGAAACTGTCATTTTGATTTTCCCCTTTCTTTAATTTTCTATTTTAAACTCAATTAGTTATTTACAACCTTGTTTGAGTAGCTCTGTGCGGCTTCTTTCAAAAATCTTGTGAATGTCATTTTACTGTACCTTCTCTTTTGTTTTTATCACCTTGGGATTTCCTTTCCCTTAGTGTGATTATAGTATATCACCTAAATGAGTATAATTCAGTGACTTAGTCACATTGCACAAACATTTGTTAAATATTTCGTTAAAATGCCTAAATAAATTTTATTGATTGTGCAAGATGTATAATCAAGAGTGTAAAATAAGTGTAAATTAACGAATAAATATATTTTTATAAGTAAAAAAGCACGCATTTTATTCTGCGTGCTTTGGTGACTTAGTCACATTATTAAATTATTTTGCCTTAAATCTAAGCAGCTTACAGAGAGTTCTCTATAATGTCCATTGCCTTTGACATATAATCGCCGTCAAAGCTTTCTATGTCGCCGTCATCGCACAGTTTTGCAATTTCCGGTCTAATCGGCATCTCTGCCAAAACAGGTAAGTTATATTTCTCTGCGGTTTCGCCCACTTTGCTTTCGCCGAAAAGATAAATTTTCTTGCCGCAATCCGGGCATTCAACATAGCTCATATTTTCAACAAGGCCGATAACCGGTATCTTCATCATATTTGCCATCTTAACAGCCTTTTCAACAATCATTGAAACAAGCTCTTGCGGTGACGCAACAATGATAATGCCGTCAACAGGCAAAGACTGGAAAACAGTAAGAGGAACATCACCTGTTCCCGGAGGCATATCTATAAACATATAGTCTACATCGCCCCACATAACATCTGTCCAGAACTGCTTTACGGCGCCTGAAATAATAGAGCCTCTCCAAACAACCGGGTCGGTTTCCTCCGGAAGAAGGAAGTTTGTGCTCATAAGCTCAATGCCGGTTTTGCTCATAACAGGGATAATACCACCCTGTTTTGTAGCCATAGCCTGCTGTTTAACGCCAAAAACTCTGCCAATGGACGGGCCTGTAATATCTGCGTCCATAACTGCAACACTGTGTCCGCGGCGTTTTGCGGTAACAGCCATCATACTTGTTACAAGGCTTTTGCCTACGCCGCCTTTGCCGCTGACAATGCCTATAACCTTTTTAACATGTGTTCCCTCATGTGTTTTTTCTTTTTGGGGTGCGCCGGCGGAACGGCTTGCGCAATCCAAACCACAGGTGGAACAATCGTGTGTGCACTCTGCCATAAATTTATACCTCTTATATTTTTTAACAGTTGTACCTGTTATTTGCTACATATACAGTATATCATACTTGTCAAGTATTTTAAAGCAAAGTTACACTTAAATTTTGTGTCAATTTAGACCCTTGTATTTTATCCGATTTTGTTTACAAAATTCCAAGTAGCCCTTTGCAAGTTCCATTGCTTGCCGGCTTTCCCCATCGCTGTCCCGTATATTTTCTGCGGCGGACTTGGCACCTTTTTCATAGCCTTTCGCAAGCATTTCGCACAGTTTTTCGGCGGATTTGTCATTCAGAGTTTTCATATCTATGGCAAAATCCGTGCCAATTTCCCGAGCGGCGCTGAGAGGTTTAACCTTTATATCGCCCTTGACCCGCAAAACCCGATTTTCAAATTTATCCAGAGCAATTAAATCATCCGCAAGGTTTTTCCTAAGCTTTTCATCTTCGCAAATTTCAATTAAATGTTTTGTTGCGGTTATCGCCATTTGAATATTTCCGTAAACAAAATAAACTACGCCTTTTTCCTGTTCCTTTTCCATAAAATCACCTCAAAAATAGTATGGCAGAATAATATTTGATTATTCCCCGCTTGTGAAAAAGGAGAAAAAAGGGTATAATTTACACAAATACAATAAAGGAAAACACCATGTCTGTTGATATTATTTTATACTCTCGGAGAGCAATCGACTTGACCGAATATGCCGAAAAAAATTTTTTCGGTGAAAATTGCAAGATAATCTACGCCAAAGCGGAAAAATATCCCGGCAAAGTTTTGAACAAGGCATTAAAAAAATGTCAAAACGCATATGTGCTCATTACAACCGCCGACTGCGTATTTGAAAAAGACTTTGAAAAAAACATTGATAAATTTGAAGCCGAACACCCGAATTTTGCCCGGGCGGAAATACGAACATACCCAAAAGAAAGAGAATATCACTACTCACCGGTTACATTCCAAACAGAGTATGTATCGGCTTTCCCGACAGTATTTAACCGTGAAAAATTGGAAAAAATCGGCGGATTTGATGAAAATTTAACCGAATTTTTGGGAGAGGACACATCCCTGCGATTTAAGGCCGCCGGCGAAATATTATATTACTTGCCATTTGTCGAATGCAGTGTTACCGTTGATTGCAATGAAAACCGAAAATATCTTAATGAGGTGGGCTCAAAACTCATTCTTTCAAAAAAATATAAATACAAACCGGGAAATCGGGAATTTTGGCAAGAATTTAAAAGTCCGAAATCTTTCCCCGGTGTCCGTAAACTTCTGCTTAAAGAATATGCAAAAGACAGTTTTGCGGCTTTGAAATACACTTTTAAAAACAATTTTAAAAAAATTGAATACAACCCGAATTTTGCTCCTAAAAGAGGAGATTACCCACGGGAATTTGTAAAAGAAGAACCTTTGGTTTCCGTAGTGGTGCGAACTCACAAAAGAAAAGAAGTTTTGCGCCGCACATTGAAAAGCCTTGAAAATCAGCTTTATAAAAATTTTGAAGTAGTAATAGTAGAGGACGGCGAAAACACCGCCGAAAATATGGTGAAATCGGACTTTCCGAGCCTTAATATAAATTATTTTGCCACAGGGGAAAATGTGGGCAGAGGCAGAGCCGGCAACATAGGAATTGAGCGTGCCAAAGGCAAATACGTTTGTTTTTTGGACGATGACGACTATTATTACGCCGACTGTATAAGCACATTTGTGGCGAAATTGGAAAAATTTCCCGAGGCAGGATTTGCGGTAAGCGGTGGTATGGCATACGAAACAGAAATTTTAAATACTGATCCATATGAATTCACTGTTAATAAAATATATCCGATCTCATTTTCTCACATCACGCTTATGGATATGTGTGTTAAATGCCGTATTCCGATGTGTTGCGGTATGTTCAGGCGTGAGCTTTATGATAAAGTTGGCGGTATGCGTGAGGACATCGGCGGCGACGAAGACTGGGCTATGTGGTTAAAGTTTTTGTCGGTTTCAAAGCGCACGGACATTGCAAAGCCGGATATTCCCAAGGCTTTGAGTATGTTCGGCTATCCACGGGATATAGCAGTGGCTAAAAAAAGAGAGGAAAACTACGCTGTTTTTGACAAAATCATGCTTTCAGACGAGAGTATTGTTTTCACAGTTACAAAAGACGAAATCATTCTTTGGCAAAATACGGTAAAAGCCGATGTTGAGCATTTGAAATCCATAGGTGCGGAGAAAGAATACATTAGCACTTTACCCTGCCTGGGTTGTCGGAATATAGATCCAACCGGTGACGAAATCTCCCTCACACCAAAGCAGATAAATATGTACTATCACTATCTGTACAACAAATATGTAAATGAATAACCACCGATATTCTTATTTTACCTGTGCCGAATAACACAAAGAAAAAATACTTGACAAACTATCGGTTCGGTGCTATTATAATATAGCATTGAATGCGCTAGTAGCTCAGCTGGATAGAGTGCTTGACTACGAATCAAGAGGTCGGGGGTTCGAGTCCCTTCTAGCGCACCAAGAAAGCAGTCGATTTTTGTTTGACTGCTTTTTTATTTTCCTAAATTTTATGGGACTCGAACCCGAGAGGGCTTTGAGCGTTTATAAAACAGTGTTGTACACTGTTTTTAGCTCAAAGAGCCCAGCGCACAAGCGAGGCCGGTTAGGTATGCAAGGCGCAGCCGCAGCAGACGGTGAGTCCCTTCTAGCGCACCAAAGAAGCGGTTGAATTTTTATTCCACCGCTTTTTTATTTTCCTGAATTTTGCGGGACTCGAACCCAAAACCAACAACATCTTATTGTACCTGTTAAAAGGAAGATGTCCCTATTTGCATGATAAACTGACCGCTTGAATAAACCAAAATTTTATTCAATGGAACAAAAAGAGGGCTTGCGCCCTCTTTTTTATTTTGTCAATATTTATTACTTAATATCAACTACTTCGTAACCTGCGTCGGCAACAGCCTTTTTAAGTGTTTCTGCCAAAGCCGGATCTGCCGTAACAGTTGCCTGCTTTTCGTCAAGGCTTACATTTACATCGCTTACTCCCTCAACTGCCTGCAAAGCCTTTGTAACATGGGCTACGCAGTGGTTGCACATCATACCGTTAATTTTTAATACCATTTTTGTGTTCTCCTTTGTATCATTTATATTTTCCCGCAAAGGTTTTGCGGTACTATCCTTTATTTCTATTGAAGTTACGGTGTAATCCGCATCTTCAACGGCCTTTTTAAGGCTTTCTTCACTGCCCAAAGGGGCGTTTAATGTTGCTTTACCGCCCTCAAGATCAACCTTAACATCACTTGTTCCCTCAACACTTTCAAGGGCTTTGGTAACCCGTGCCACACAGTGTTGACACATCATACCTTCGATTTTAATTATTGTGTTGTAATCCTCGGCTTTTTCTTCCGTAACAACAGGGCGGCTTTCCTCCTCTAAGGGCAATGTCACCGGGTTTGAAACAGGTTCTTCACTCTTATTTTTATCAATCTTAAAGGCTTTCAATCTCAAAGCGTTTGTGCAAACAAATATGCTTGAAAAACTCATTGCGAATGCGCCGAAGTCCGGTGTGAGTTTCCAGCCGAATGGGATATAGAATATACCTGCCGCCAGCGGAATACCTATGCAGTTGTAGAAGAATGCCCAAAAGAGATTTTCCTTGATATTTCTGATTACCGCTTTGCTCAATCTTATTGCGTTTACAACATCGAGCAAGTCGTTTTTCATCAAAACTACATCTGCACTTTCAATGGCAACATCTGTGCCAGCACCGATTGCAACGCCAACATCGGCACGAACCAACGCCGGTGCATCGTTTACGCCGTCGCCTACCATCGCAACAATCTTTCCTGCGTCACGGAGCTCGGCAACAACTCTCTCTTTATCCTGTGGCAGAACATCGGCGATTGTGTCCGTCAAATTCAAATCCTTTGCTATGCCTCTGGCGGTGCGCTTGTTATCGCCTGTAAGCATAATTACATCAATACCCATGCTACGGAGCTTTTCAATAGCCTCTTTACTTGTGGGCTTTACAACATCCGCAACTGCGATAATTCCGTAATACTTACCGTTTTTTGCAAAGAGCAACGGTGTTTTACCGCTGTCGGCAAGTTCTTCGATTTTTTCCTTTACCGAAGAAATATCCACTCCTCTTTCTTCAAAGAGAAGGCTGTTGCCTGCAATATACTCGTCGCCGTTTAAGCCCGCCTCAATGCCCTTTCCGGGAATTGCGTTAAAGCTGTCCATAGCCGAGTATGAAATTGAATTTTCCTTTGCGTGGTCTATAATTGCCAATGCAAGAGGGTGTTCGCTGTGGGATTCCATAGCGGCGGCTATTTTTATAAATTCATTCTTGTTGCTTTCGCAAATAACATCTGTTACAACCGGCTTGCCCCGTGTGATTGTACCTGTTTTGTCAAGAACAACCGTATTTACATTATGAGCCTGTTCCAAGGCCTCGCCGCTTTTTATCAAAATGCCGTTTTCGGCGCCCTTACCGGTGCCAACCATAATTGCAACCGGGGTTGCAAGGCCCAAGGCACATGGGCAGGAAATAACCAAAACCGTGATAGCGCAAGACAGTGAGAACACAAAGCCCTTACCCATAATAAGATACCACACTATAAATGTGATAAGCGCTATGGTCATAACCACCGGCACAAATACGCCGGCAATTTTATCCGCCATTTTGGCAATAGGTGCTTTTGTTGCGCTGGCATCCTCAACAAGCTTGATAATCTGTGCAAAAGCGGTGTCCTCCCCTACTTTTGACGCTCTTATCTTGATAAAACCTGTCTTGTTGATTGTTGCGCCGATTACATTGTCACCCACATTCTTTTCAACCGGGATACTTTCACCTGTGATGGCCGCCTGGTCAACTGCCGTTGAGCCTTCAATAACCACGCCGTCCACCGGCACAGCCATACCCGGTTTAACTATGAGAATATCCCCTACGGCAACATCTTCAACAGGGATTGTAACCTGTGCCCCGTCTTTTTCCACAATGGCGGTTTTCGGCGCCATATCAATAAGCTTTTCCAAAGCCTCGCTGGTTTTGCCTTTGCTCTTGGCCTCCAAGTACTTACCGATTGTTATAAGGGTAAGAATTGTGGCGGCGGATTCGTAGTACAAGTCCATGTGGTACATTGCCACGGTTTCCATATCACCTGCGCCCAAAGCGTGGCTCATCATATATGTTGCAAATACCGAGTAAACCAATGCGGCGGAAGAACCTACCGCCACAAGGCTGTCCATATTAGGGGAACCGTGGAAAAGTGAAGAAAATCCCTTTTCGTAAAAATTGCGGTTCATATACATAATAGGCAGGCAGAGAATAAACTGGGTCAAGGCAAAAGACACAGCATTTGCATGGCCTGAAATAAACGCCGGCAACGGTGCGCCGTACATATGCCCCATTGATATATACATAAGCGGCACCCAGAAGATAAAAGACACCATAAGTCTTTTTTTCATATGCCGTATTTGTTTTTGAGCTATGTTTTCCTTAGGCTGTGTTGATTTTTGGGCGGATTTTGTGTTTCCCTCCGCCGGTGAAGCGCCGTAACCTGCCTTTTCCACACAGGAGATAATGTCCTGCCGGGTCAATGCGCCATCCTTGTATTCAACCTGCATACTGTTTGTCAAAAGGTTTACGCTCACGCTGTCTATACCCGGCAGCTTGGCAACGCTTTTTTCAACTCTCCGTGAACAGGCCGAGCAGGTCATGCCTGTTACATTGTATTTCTGTTTCATACTTTTTCCTTTCTTTAAAATAAATCTTTATTTCATAATTTTGCTTACAAGGTTTATAAGCTCGTCAATTTTCCGATTTCTGTCATCTTCGGTTTCTGCGTTATTTACGCAGAGCTTTAAGTGTGCGGTTATAATCTGCCTGTTTGCGCTGTTCAAAAGCCCCTCTGCCGCCAAAATCTGTTGGGAAACATCAATACAGTATCTGTCGTCCTCAACCATTTTTATAATAGTGTCAAGTTGCCCCCTTGCGGTTTTAAGGCAGGTTAAAACTTTATTTTTATCTGCTACCATAATTTTACCTCATTTCGATATAGACCCCTCCCCCTGAGGGGTACGGTTATATAATATCACCTATTTACCCTTCTGTCAAGTATGTTTTTAAAAAATTTGCATTATTTCATCTATGCCGTTATAATCATTAAAAACGGGGGTAAAAATATGGAAGAAATTTTTGAAGACGAAAGACTTGAAGATAAAAACTGGCGGAATATGAATATAGAAAATGTTAAATTTATCCGCTGTACATTTGTTGGGGTTAATTTTTACGAATGTCTGCTAAGCCACACATCATTTGAAAACTGTAAATTTGTAAGCTGTAAGTTTAACGGCGCCGTGTTTAAAACCTGTGCTTTGCTGAATTGCACCTTTAAATTTTGCACCGCTTTTGCACGGCAGATGAACAACTGCAAAACCACCGGCAGCCAATTTACAGAGCTTGACCTTGCCCGGGTGGATATAAACGGCGGTAATTGGAGCTACGCATTCTTAAAATATCGGGATTTCAGGGGCAAAAAGTTAAAAGACATCAACTTTACCGGTGCGGATTTGTCCTATCGGGATTTTGACGGCGCTGTCTGCGAAAACTGCGATTTTTCCGACTGCATTTTATCAAACACAAATTTCAGAAAAGCGGATTTGAGAAAGGCAAGATTTAATCAATTTGATATAAGCACCACAAGGTTTACCGGCCGGAGAGTAAACACGGACATCGCCTTTACGGCGGTGGCTATGCTTGGCCGGCAGCTGGAATAGTCGTGAAAAAAATAAGAAACTTTTCTTTTTTTACTGATAACTTCCTGAATTTATGATATCCTGTAATTGAAAGGTTATTAAAACAATTATTCGTACATCGGTTTTGCCGATTGATAAGTAGGTGATTTTAACTATGAAGAATATTCTGTTTATCTTAATGCTGTTTTTATTTTCATCTTGCAGCGCCGGGGATAAGCAAACCGACAATGAAGCATTGCCCCACATCAGCCCGCCGACAGACAGTATAGCATATACCCAGGTTATGAATTTAACCCAAGAATTTGATAACGGTGACGGAATATATAATTATATTTTAGACATAAACAATGATACGGTTTTAATAAATCAAATGTATGATGTAACCAACCGGCCGGGGCAACTGTGCAATAATACAAGCAGAATTATCACTTACTCGTTAAAGGATAATGTGATAAACCGTACTTACGATATTGAGGGTTTTAATTTGTCCGTATTTAATGGTGTCTTATTCAACGGAAAAATTCTTTTGTCCGGGGTATACCGCCAACAACCGGCAGAGGGCATTTATACATGGTTTATAATAGAAATAGCCGACAACGATATAACTGTTTTAGCCAATGGTGATATATCGACTAACGGCGAGGCTCCTGAATTTTTACAAAAAGAAGATATACTGTACACTTATTACCATGATTTAAAGGATAATGATAAAACCGGAATATATTCATATTCCTCCAATGGCTTTGAAACTGTAATGCCGATTAAAGATAATATTACTTGCGACAATTTTTATTTTAATATCAATGGAAAAGAAATATTTTTACATGGTAAAGACGATAAAAATTCAACTATTTTAAAACTGGAAAAAGGTAAAATAACAAAAACAGATGTTTTGCCTTTATATTTAAGAGGCTTTGCATATACCGACAGCAGTTATATTTACACCTACTACGATCCGGACAATGTTATGCACAACTACCTTGTATATCAAAATAAAAAATATACTGCTTATGACACAATTCATATCACCGAATATATAAACGGAAATTTATTCTACGAAGAAAATTCGGATAACAGCCTATGTGTAATCTACCTAAACGAAAATAACGAAAACCCGACTGCTCAAAGTATATATCCTAAATCAAATAAATATCCTGTTATAGATGTTTTATATGACAACATAACCGGCAATTACTATTTTTACACCGAAGAAGCCCTGTGTAAAATAGATATATAACATAATATTAGGCAAAATTAAAGGACAGCTTATAATCAAGCCGTCCTTTTATCTTAATTTGCTTTTATCGCCTTGCCGGCGTCAATCTTTCTGCTCCGTAAAGCCAAAGCCAACCAAGCTATAACCGAGGCCGCATAAAACATTATTGCCGAGCCTATCAAATCAAAAAGTATATACCTCAAAGTGTACATCACAAAGAAAAGCACTATAACCGAATAATAAAATGTTATAATTTGCTCAAATACCCCATTGTCGCATATATCCCGGTTATCTCTTTTAAAATTTTTTAATATGTAAATATTTACAATCCGCCATCCGGCATAGCCTGTGAAAAACGCCATTGCGTATTTATCAAGTGAAAAAAGGCCTGCCAAAATTGCAAAAACAATCCCTATAACAGAAAAGAGTATACCATTAGAATTAAAAGATTTTAAGTTTTTAATCGTATTTTCCTTATTATTTGACATAATATTACCCTCTTTTCCTTTACTTATTTAAAGTATAACATTACATACAGCTTTATGCAATATTAGAACGCATTGTGATATTAAAATTTTCACAAATATTTTCTACACAATCCTCGATATATCTTTATTTTAATTTCAGTTTTGTGATATAATCATATATAATATGTTAATTGTGAGGTGCAAGTATGGAAGTAAAATTTACAGACATTGAAAATGCGGCCATAGAAACCGCAAAAAATGAATTTACAAACAAATTCGGCACAGTACGGCAAGGGGTTTATCGGGTGCCTTATTCTGTTTTGCTGGCCGGGGATGGGGAGGATTTTTCCATAGCCACCGACAAAAGCCGGATTATTCGGGCGGAGAAAAACAACAGCGGATTTGTAAAGTTTTCCGCTTTGGGCTATTCCGGCCAAGATGTAATAGATGTTAAGCAGGCAGGTCCTTTTAACGAGGAAACCGGCACCTGTGCCTATATAGTAAGGGGCGTTTGCGCCGCCCTTGTTAACCGCAAAATTGCCGTAACCGGCGGCAATATATTTGCCTGTTGCGACACATTGCCCGGGGCAGGCCTTGAAGAAGCAAGCCATTTTTGCACAAGCCTGCTGTATGTTTTTAACGATTTGTTCTCCGCAGGTTTAAGCCGGAGAGAAATTTCCGACATAAACCGGTGGGTTTTGGCAAACTACGGCAATATGGAATGTTACGCCACCGACCCTTACACATCTTTAAACGGCAACACTCTTTTAGGGGATTTTACAAACCCGGAAAAGCCGATTTTAAAAGAAATTAAACCGAATTTTGCCGGCTACGGTATGTATGTTGTAAACATAGGCAAAACAAACCTGAATTTGGACGAGGATATTGCCGAAGAACAGATAGACAGGCTTATTTCCGCCCTGGGCTGTGAGCCGGAGGATATGACGGAAGAAGAATTTTACACCAAAATTGAAAAGATGTCCAACCCGGAAAAAGAATCGGTTTTGTTTTTGGCGGACTTTTACACCCAAGAAAATTTTGAAAAACTTTATCGCAAAAATGTTACCGGCGGCACCGGCAGCCCTGTTGTAGAAGCCACCGTTAAAACAGAGGCGGAAACCAGCGGCAAGAATTTTGACAAATGTCTGCCTAAAACCGCAGACTGGAAATTGTTGTGTTGCGTAAAAGACAGCACAAAGGAAATATTTACAAAAGCCGTTGAAAAAATATTCGGCGAAAATTGTATCGAAATTCTTCACCCTGCAACCCACGGTGCAGTAAAAATCTAAAAATCAAATCATATAAAAACAGACGGTAATTTGTAAATAATTACCGCCTGTTTTATTTATACTTTGCCAAAACTTATGGCAAAACACCCCTGTTCGAGCGCTCGAACAGGGGTGTCTGTTATTTAGTTACAACTGATTTAACCAAAACTTACAGATTATTTGTACAAGTCAATCAATCTTGTAAGGTGATCGTATCTGTCGTTAGCTTCTTTTTCGCTCTCTGCAAAGAGTTTTGCAGCTCTTTCAGGGTTAGAAGCCTTCAAACGTGAATAACGAGCTTCGTTCATCAAGAAGTCCTGATAACCGCCCTGTGGTGCCTTTGAATCAAGTGTGAACGGGTTCTTGCCTTCTGCTTTAAGTGCAGGGTTGTATCTGAAGAGGTTCCAGTAACCTGTTGTTACGGCTCTCTTGATTTCAGCCTGGCTGTTTGTCATACCGCCCTTGATTGAGTGCATTTCACAAGGTGCATAACCGATGATAAGTGACGGACCGTGGTAAGCCTCAGCCTCTTTCATAGCCTTGATTGTCTGGTTCATATCTGCGCCCATACCGATGTGAGCAACATATACATAGCCGTAAGACATAGCGATTGCAGGAAGATCCTTCTTACCGATTGACTTACCGGCTGTTGCGAACTGTGCAACCTGACCGATGTTAGAAGCCTTAGATGCCTGACCGCCTGTATTTGAGTAAACCTCAGTATCAAATACCATAACGTTTACATCTTCGCCGGAAGCGAGAACGTGGTCAAGACCGCCGAAGCCGATGTCGTATGCCCAACCGTCGCCACCGAAGATCCATACTGACTTCTTAGCAAGGTATTCCTTGTCTTTCAAAATCTTCTGGCAGTATGGACATTCAGGATCAGCTTCCAAAGCTGCGATCAAGTCAGCTGTTGCTGCCTTGTTAGCATCGCCGTCATCATAAGTGTCAAGCCATGCCTGGATAGCTGCTGCCTTAGCTTCGTTAGTTGTCTTTTCTTTCAATTCAACAAGGTCTTTCTTCAATGCCTCACGGATTGTCTTCTGACCCATGTAAATACCAAGACCGAATTCAGCGTTGTCCTCGAACAATGAGTTAGCCCATGCCGGACCGTGACCGTCTTTGTTTGTTGTGTAAGGTGTAGCAGGTGCTGAACCGCCCCAAATTGATGAACAACCTGTAGCGTTAGCAATGTACATTCTGTCACCGAAGAGCTGTGTGATAAGACGAGCATAAGCTGTTTCTACACAACCTGCGCAAGCGCCTGAGAATTCAAGCAACGGCTGCTTGAACTGTGAGCCCTTAACTGAATCTTCTTTGAACGGAAGTTCCTTAACTGATACTTCGTTAACAAGGTAGTTCCAAACTGCAGCCTGGTCAAGCTGTGTTTCCTGGTTAACCATTGTGATAGCCTTTTCTTTAGCAGGACATACGCTTACACATACGCCGCAACCCATACAGTCAAGCGGGCTTACTGCCATAACGAATACCAAGTCTTCGCAACCTTTACCGATCATCTTTTCTGTTGTCTTCAAACCTGCAGGTGCAGCGGCAACTTCTTCTTTTGTAAGAGCGAACGGTCTGATAGCTGCGTGTGAACATACATAAGCACACTGGTTACACTGGATACATTTTGCAGGATCCCATGTAGGAACGTCAACAGCAACACCACGTTTTTCAAATGCGGCAAGACCAAGTGGGAATGTACCGTCTTCGTGACCAACGAATGTTGAAACAGGAAGTTCGTCGCCGTTCATCATATCAACAGGTTCAACGATCTTTTCGTTGAAGTACTTCTGTGTTTCTGATGTGTACTTGTTGTTAGATGCTGCCTTAGGTGCATCTTCAGCTGTTGCCCAATCAGCAGGGATTTCTACCTTGTGGAGTCTGTCCTTACCGATGTCGATAGCCTTATAGTTAAGTTCAACAATGTCAGCGCCCTTCTTCATGTAAGAAGCCTTAGCTTTTTCTTTCATGTACTGAACAGCTTCGTCAACCGGGAGGATCTTAGCAAGTGCAAAGAAAGCAGACTGCAAAATTGTGTTTGTTCTCTTGCCCATGCCGATTTCCTTGGCAAGGTCAATAGCGTCGATTGTGTAAACCTGAATGTTATTCTTAGCGATATATCTCTTAGCTACTGCCGGCAAGTGGTGGTTGAGTTCTTCATCTGACCACTGGCAGTTGATAAGGAATGTGCCGCCCGGCTTAACATCTCTAACCATTGAGTAACCCTTGATGATGTATGAAGGGTTGTGGCAAGCAACAAAGTCTGCCTGGTTGATGTAGTATGTTGACTTGATAGGTGTGTCGCCGAATCTCAAGTGAGAAATAGTTACGCCGCCTGTCTTCTTTGAGTCATACTGGAAGTAAGCCTGAACATATTTGTCGGTGTGGTCACCGATAATCTTGATTGAGTTCTTGTTAGCGCCAACTGTACCGTCGCCGCCGAGACCCCAGAACTTGCAAGAAATAATTGATTTATGTGCTGTTGCAGGAACATCTTTAGGAAGTGGGAGTGATGCGTTAGTAACATCATCTTCGATACCTACTGTGAAGTTTGCCTTAGGTGTTTCAAGATCAAGGTTTGCAAATACAGCAAAGATGCAAGCAGGTGTTGTGTCTTTTGAACCAAGACCGTATCTGCCGCCTACAACTGTCTTGCCTGCCAATTTGCCTTCTGTTGCCAAAGCAGTAACAACATCAAGGTAAAGAGGTTCGCCCATTGAGCCAGGTTCCTTTGTTCTGTCAAGAACTGCAATCTTCTTAACTGTTTCAGGAATAGCTGCAACAAGGTGTTTAGCTGAGAAAGGACGGTAAAGTCTAACTTTGATAAGACCTACTTTTTCGCCTTTTTCCATCATGTAGTCGATAACTTCTTCAGCTGTGTCACAAACTGAACCCATAGCGATGATAACTTTTTCTGCATCAGGTGCGCCATAGTAGTTGAAGAGCTGGTAGTTTGTACCGATCTTTTCGTTTACTTTGTGCATGTAATCTTCTACGATAGCCGGGAATGCCTGATAGTATTTGTTTGAAGCTTCCTTAGCCTGGAAGAAGATATCGCCGTTCTGAGCTGTACCGCGGAGAACAGGTCTTTCAGGGTTCAATGATCTCTTTCTGAATGCTGCGATAGCGTCCCAGTCAACCATATCAGCCAAATCTTCGTTTGACCAAACTTCGATCTTCTGGATTTCGTGTGATGTTCTGAAACCGTCAAAGAAGTTAAGAACAGGAACACGGCCCTTGATTGTTGAAAGGTGAGCAACAGCTGTAAGGTCCATAACCTCCTGTGGGTTGGACTCTGCAAGCATTGCAAAACCTGTCTGACGACATGCGTAAACGTCTGAGTGATCGCCGAAAATGTTCAAAGCGTGAGCAGCTACTGTACGAGCTGAAACGTCAAAAACACATGGGAGCAATTCACCGGCGATTTTGTACATGTTAGGAATCATCAAAAGAAGACCCTGTGATGCAGTAAATGTTGTTGTCAAAGCACCGGCCTGCAAAGCGCCGTGAACTGTACCGGCAGCACCTGCTTCGGACTGCATTTCTACAACCTTAACTTCTGTGCCGAACAAGTTCTTTCTGCCTGCAACGGCCCACTGGTCAGCATAGTCAGCCATAGGGCTTGAAGGCGTGATAGGATAGATACCGGCAAATTCGCTGAATGCGTATGAAGCATGAGCGGCAGCCTGGTTGCCATCCATAGAAATTCTTTTTCTTGCCATTGGAATTTTATCCTCCTTATATTAAGGCACACTTATGCCTTTTTTACAGTTATCATTTTATCACTATTTTTTTGATATGTAAAGAAATAAGAAGTATTTTTATTGCAAAAAACAAAAATTATTCACATTATTTGTCTCTAAAAATAAAACCGACCTTAAAGGCCGGTTTAATATATTAACTTCTTGCTTACATTGCATAAGGCGAGCCCTGAATATACGGGCTGTTAGGGTTATACACCGTGTGGGTAATAAGGTAGTCAAGCCATTCCAAATATCCGCTTGGGGTAAGGTGAATACCGTCCGCCGCACAAATATCCTCACGCATATAACCGGATGAACTCTTAAATACATCGTACAAATTTATAAGGGCAAGTCCGTTTTCGTTACACATTCTTGCAATGCCCTGGTTAGCCCGGTAAATTCTGTCGATGGAAATATTGGGCTTTGAATCTTGTACTGTGGCTGCCGTAGGTGTAATTGTGGTTATATATATAACCGCATTTGGGGCATACTGCTTAATCTTTTCTACCATAAGCTGATAACCCTTTATAAATGTGTCTATATCCATACCGCTGTTCAAAGCGTTTGTACCGATGGTAACATAAACTTTGCCCGGGTTGATTTGCTCCAATGTCCGCCATGGGTCAATCGGGCCTCCGCCGAAGTCAATCATAGCGCCCGGCTGAGTAAATGAACTTGGTGAAAGACTTGGACGGGTTAAAAATCTCGTAGAACCGTTGTCCAGTCCAAGTGTACTTGAAGCATAAACTCTGAAACCGTCTGCCAAACTGTCCCCCATAAACACTGCGTCGCTGAAATAGGAAATGTCAACTCGACCGTTTTCGGCAACCTGTATCATATTTATCTCCGGAGTTACAACACCCAAATTTATTGTCTGCTGTACCGGTCCGGTAAATGTGTCGTAATCCTCCGCCTGTTTTTCCACATCCGTATTAGGCTGTTGTTCCGGATTGAGCATAGGAACATCTTTTCCGTCGGTGCTGAAATGTTCAATCACCTTTACTATACCGAAAGATAAAACCAAAACAAAAACCGCCATTGTGGCCAACATGGCATATCTCTTGGCTCTGCGCTGTTTTCTGCGCTTTGCCTTGTTTGAATCGGCTACATACTTTGCCAAAAAATCACCCCTTTTAATGTCACCATTATATACTAATAAACCGCCCTTTTCAAGTGAAAAAAGTATTATGAATTTATTAAAAATAAGATTTCACAAATAGGCGGCACTTATAGCTGTGTGTAAATAAAACATCCATGTAACCGGGTTTTAGTACTCGGTCATAAGCATACTGCCGTCTCTGCCGCTTGTGTGCAAAGAGTATGATCTGCTTGTGCCGTCCTTATTCACATAAGAAAAACCGATATAATCAAAAACATCACTTTGATTTACATACACCCGAAAATAAATAGACGAACCTGCCTCTACCGAGGCATTATTATATATGGCACTGCCTGTTGTTTTGGTGTTGCCGTTATCGCTTATATTATTAAGCCTGAAAGACGCAATCGGGTGGTCGAAAGAGATTTTGAAATAGGAATCATAATCCGAGCCGTCGGTATACTTTTCACCTTCGTAGGCGTCAAATTCCTCTTTTTTTATAGTGGTAACGGTAGGCGTTGCCCTTGGCGGTGCCAAAACCGTTACTTTTGCCTGTCCGCTTACATTGTTGCCGGAAACAGCCGTAATTGTTGTCTCACCCGCTTTAATACCGGAAATACTGTTTCCGTTTACAAAAGCCACCGACGGATCTGCCGATTTGTAAGTAAATGATGTGCCGTAGTCCGCATCTGTCGGTCCGTAAGCGGCATTCAAAGTTGCGGTATCACCCATATAAATCGTTACATTTTTGATTGAAACAGTTTCGACCGGTTGTTTTACCGTTACCGTTGTTGAAAGTTTTTCGGTCTTTTCTTCGTTTGTGTAGACAAAGACTTCCGCTTTACCTCTGCTTACGCCTGTAATAGTACCGTCTTGATTTACCGCAACTATATTTTCATTTGAGGAGTAAATTTCCGACATCGGTATTTCATAATCGCTTAATGAGAAAATACTTTTGATTTTTCCCTTAAAAATAAGGATATTCTGCTCCACGTTGGTGAGTTTAACAAGCTTGTAAACCGTAATCGGAATATCAAGACTTACATCGTCTGCCGTTACGGTTATTTTGGCTGTTCCTTTACTTATTGGAGTAATAATTCCATTTTCGTCTATTTTTGCAATATTTTCATCTGAAGATTGGTAGCTTATAACCGGCACATAGTCGTCAAAAACACGGTTTACATTGCACTCATAAAAACCGAAAATCTTTTTTGTGGTTTCAAGGTTTGCCGTGCCATTGTCCACATCGGACAAAAACGTCAGACAATCGGCAAGGTTAAAATTTTCCGTTCCCTGTTCTTTAAGTACAAGTGCCGTTGCCGGGAATTTTTTGTCATCAAAAACAATTTCCCCGGTGTGTGGAACATAATGCTCCTCTTTTCTTACTTCATATATAAATATACCTGTAATGCAGATAAAAAACACCGCCAAAACACTTATTATCTTTTTCATTTTTCCCATAATAATTCAATCCCCAAAAATTTATTAAATTTATAATATCATATTTCATACATTAAATTCAACTACAACCGATAAAAATTTAATATGTGGTTTAAAATAAAAATGGCAACAAAAAACGGAACTCATTCGAGCTCCGTCGTATATATAAATTTTTAATTACACTCTCAATAAAATTTTGTTGTTAGAGCCTGCAACACGCTTTTTACAAAGATCTGTGTCACATGTCTCATCATTTCTGGAATAACCGCTTATTTCGTCGATTATATTCTTTTTTCCTTCAATTTTCTTTTCGAAATCGGCATTTTTTATAATCATTTGTACAGCCATTGTTACGGCTCCTTTCTTTGGTTCTGATTTTGAACCTTATTTTTGTTGTGACCGCCTTAAAACTTAGTTGTTTTCAACCTTGTTAGCGTAGCTATGTGCAGCTTCTTTAAAAAATCTTGTAAATGTCATGGTAATGTACCTCTCTTTTTAATTCTTACTCAACTTATAATCAGTTGATGCTTTCTTTATTTGAGTAGCTTTCTGCAGCTTCTTTGAAGAATCTTGTAATTGTCATAATCTGTACCCTCTCTCCAAAACTTTTATTCTATAATCTTTAATTTCTAACAATTAGTTATTTTCAACCTTGTTAGCATAGCTATGTGCAGCTTCTTTAAAAAATCTTGTAAATGTCATGATTATGTACCTCTCTTTTTAATCTTTGCTCAACTTATAATCAGTTGATGCTTTCTTTATTTGAGTAGCTTTCTGCAGCTTCTTTGAAGAATTTTGTAATTGTCATAATCTGTACCCTCTCTCCAAAATTTTTATTCTATAATCTTTAATTTCTAACAATTAGTTGTTTTCAACCTTGTTAGCGTAGCTATGTGCAGCTTCTTTAAAAAATCTTGTAAATGTCATGGTAATGTACCTCTCTTTTTAATTCTTACTCAACTTATAATCAGTTGATGCTTTCTTTATTTGAGTAGCTTTCTGCAGCTTCTTTGAAGAATCTTGTAATTGTCATAATCTGTACCCTTTCTTCAAAATTTTTATTCTGTAATCTTTAATTTCTAACAATTAGTTGTTTTCAATCTTGTTAGCGTAGCTATGTGCGGCTTCTTTAAAAAATCTTGTAAATGTCATGGTAATGTACCTCTTTTTTAATCTATAATTATCACCTCGGGATTTCCTTTCCCTTAGTGTGATTACAGTATATCACTTCTTTTATTATATTTCAGTGACTTAGTCACAATGCACAAATAAAAGTTTGAAACTTTGTAGGATTTTACAAACAACTTTGTAGGATTTTACAGCACAATTACAATTAAATTGTGCAAAACAACATATACGCAAAAAATCACCGGCCGTGGCAATTAAACCACGGCCGGTAAAAATATTCCCTTGTGCAATAAATATAAATCAGTTTTGAAGTTTAAAGAATCTCCACTTACCTGTGTTATAACGGGCAAAAATCATTGCTGTTTTAAGTAACTGGTCAACAACAATGGCAAACCATGCGCCTATAAGACCCATATCCAGCTGAATTACGAATATATAACCTAAAACAGACCTTACAATAAGTGTGCAGATAAAAATAACAACGGCAGGATATTTAGTGTCGCCTGCGCCTCTCAAAGCACCTGTTGTAACAAACTGTGATGACTGGAACGGCTGTGTTATGGCAACAATGGCAAGAAGTTTGCCGCCCATTTCTACAATTTCAGGAGTGCTGTTGTAAATATTTACGATTTGTCCGCCGAAAAGCGCCAAGACAACACCGATAATGCAAGAAATCCAAAAACTTATATTTCTTGTCATTCTTGTGTAGTTGTCCGCCATATCAAGTCTGCGTCTGCCAAGGCTCTGACCCATAAGTGTGGTTGCAGAGTTTTGGAAAGCCATACCCGACATAAATGTAAGTGATTGTATGTTCATACATACCATGTGGGTAGCATATGAAATATCGCCCAGGCTGGCAACAATTCTTGAATATATAATAATACCTATTCTAAGGCAAAGCTGTTCCAGCATTGACGGCAAACCTATGCCCAAAACATTGCTCATAATTGTTTTGTTGTAACCGGTCTTTTCTTTAAAATCAATATAAACATATCTCTTTTTGCTAAACATTATGTACATGGCAATTACAAACGCAACACACTGACCGATGACGGTAGCCAAAGAAGCACCTGCAACATCCATTTCCGGCATGCCCATTTTACCGTAAATAAGGCCATAGTTAAAGAACAGGTTTACCACATTGGCTATTGTGTTGTAAACCATAGGCATTTTTGAATCCCCTATGGCACGCAAAGTGGATGTAACGGTGTTTGTCATCATCAACGGGATAAAGCCGTACATCTGTATTCTGAAATATGTGACGGCATATTCTACTGTTGTCTCTGAAATACCGTTACCTGCAATAAGGCCGATAAGTTCCCTTGCAAACACAACGCCTATAACCATCATAATTGCAGACAAGAAAATATTGAATATAAGTGACTGCTTAAATGTTTGGTTGGCTTTTTCTTGATTGCCCATACCCCTATATCTTGCAACAACGGCGGTTGTACCTGTGTTGATAGCCATAAGAGCTGTCATAAGAATAAACTTAGGGTTCATGCAAAGACCAACGGCGGAAAGAGCCTGTACCCCTAACTGCCCGGGCAATCTGCCAACCATGATTTGGTCGGCCATACTCGTAAGCGAGGTAAGAACAAGTTCAACAAGAGAAGGCAAGGCGATTGTAAGAATATCGCTGCGCATCATTCCCTTGTCAACGCCGTCGGGTAGTTTATACTTTTTATACTTGCCCTCTTTTTCGGCGTCTATCTCACCGAATTCAAGGGTGTCAATGGTGGTTTTTACCACCTTTTGTTTTTGAACACTCGACATATTCTGTTTTTCTCCTAATTTAATATATATTAACTTTTATATTATACATTATTTGTAAAGAGTGTGCAACATGAATTTTATTTGAATTCTAACAAATCTGTGCCCGAATATATCGATCATTATAGTTTTATTGTTCAAAACATTATGTTTCGGTATTTATCACTTTGTAATTTTCAATATTGTTAAAATAGTCATTCTTAGCTATAAGCCGCTTTTCAAGCACTGTGTAATTTCCGGTGTAATAATTTCCGTCATTTCCCATAAATAAGCCTTCTTTTAAGGTTGATTTCATTGCCACATAATAGTAATCATCTGTACAAGCCAAAATTGTCACAAAGGCTTCTCTTTGATCATCACCGGTTATTTTCAAGGTTAAATCGTATATGTTTTGATTTTCGGCGTCATAAGCTAAATGTTTTATTTTTGTATCTGTACCAATATAAGACATTATTATATAGTTATCAACCGTGTTTAATACACTAAAAGACCAATCTGATTTGTAATTCGGGTTTGTATATACCACATTGCAAGATCCATCTTCAAGATTTACTTCTTCAACAGCAAATTCTTCTGTACTTTCTATTCTGTAAACTTTACCCTCACTGTAAAAATAGGAACGATTACCCGTATTAAATATTGTTATCCGCTGCTCCTCGCTGTTTTTCACATTAAATTTAGTAATAGTTGTTCTGTTTTCACCTACAAAATATTCCGTACAGATATATAAATTATCGTCATCCGCACCTATAATTTTACTGTTCTCCGGAAATTGACATATATCTGTGGCAGTGTGATTTTCATAATCAATCCGAGCTAAAACCTCGGTCATTTCACCGTCAGAAAATACATCTTTAATGATATAAATTAAATTATCATATTGTGCAATAACGCCGGATAGCGAAAAACTCTCTCCATTATTCAGATTGTAAATTTCCTTTCTTTCACTGCCGTTTTCCATCATTGAATAAATCGAAGTTGTATATCCACCGTCCAAAAAAGTTTTATAAATTATAAAAATTTTATCGTCGGTTCTTGATGCAAAAATATATGGGTTGCTGTCTGTGATGTAAGCGGTACAGGTATCATCTTCGTGCTTGCACCCGGCACTGCTACACAAGGGTATCTCCTGTAAAGTATCACTGTCAATATAATAAATGATGCTGTAATTTCCGCCGTCGCCTAATTCTGTATGATATATGCCACTATCGGAAACACAAACATTGTTTGCACCTGAACCCATCGTCAATAAATGCGAGCTGTTACTATCATTTTTGTCATTGTTATTGCCACTTGGCTGTACTTTTACACACGCCGATAAGGAAAAAGGCAACATTAAAATAATTACAATACAAATCAAAGCTCTGTTATATTTATAATGGAAATTTTTCAACACAGTATTTCCCTCTTTCTGCCATTCTTATTTATAGTATAACAGAATAATATTTCTTATTAAATGGCACAAAAGCCGAAAATATTGTACACCGCATGGTAAATTTGTACAAACAAAAAGCAAGTGATTTCTCACTTGCTTTCATTTAATTTGGAGGCGCCAACCAGATTTGAACTGGTGATAAAGGTTTTGCAGACCTCTGCCTTACCACTTGGCTATGGCGCCATATAAAATATGGAGCGGGTTACGAGGCTCGAACTCGCTACCTCCACCTTGGCAAGGTGGCGCTCTACCAGATGAGCTAAACCCGCTTACATATATGATTTTTAAAAATGGTGGGAACTACAGGGCTCGAACCTGTGACCCTCTGCTTGTAAGGCAGATGCTCTCCCAGCTGAGCTAAGCTCCCACATTTTTTGTGCCAGCACCTACCTATCTTCCCGGGGCGTCGCCACCCAAGTATTTTCGGCGCTGCTCAGCTTAACTTCTGTGTTCG
>CAKSZX010000009.1 GCA_934526065.1 uncultured Oscillospiraceae bacterium | reverse complement strand
ACCGGCACGGAGAAATGGGCGATTGTAACAGAACTGGCGGAAGAAGAATTGTGGGTTAAATACCCTGATGTTATCCGTCGGTACACTCCGTTCATTCTGCTTTCTATGGCTCAGGGCGAAGTGATAACGGAGTATCAGAACTACGAAGCAAGAGAGAGAATGAGAAGGCTTCTTTTCGGACACGCATTTGACATCAATGACGGAGAATTTGAAGTGCATCATCCGGAATTGGCAGTCGATACAGACCCAATCGAAGAAATAATGCTGAAAGACAATATTAAGCGACTTCGGGAGGTTTTGTGTTACTTAAGCGAAACACAGAAACGCAGAGTTTTTAAGTATTTCTTCTACAACAAAACACTTGAAAAAATCGCAGATGAAGAAGGAGTCGATTTTACTTCTGTAAGGGAATCGGTAAACAGTGCAATAAAAAAGTTGAGGAAATTTTTCTAAAACACCCCCCAAAAACGCTCTCCCATTTCAAACAAGTGAAGGGGTTAATTCTAATCCGGATATGAATTACCTCAGAATAATCGAAAGCGAGGATTTACATATGAAAGAAAAAGAATTTAAGAATGTCAGATGGGGCGATATTTATTACTGCGACTTGGGGGTTACAAACGGTAGTGTGCAATCGGGAATGAGACCGGTTCTTGTGGTTCAGACAAATCGCTTAAATGAAAGCAGTCCTACGGTCGTTGTAGCCGCTATAACGGCTGTTAAAAAGAAAACGGCAATGAATACTCATATTGAGCTAAACACGGATTGTGGCTTAAAAGAGCCGTCGATGGTAATGCTTGAGCAGCTACGCACCGTGGATAAAGCCACAGAGCTTGATAATTTTGTCGGAAGAATTACCGACGCAGATAAAATCAGCGAAATCAAGCGAGGATTGAAATTTGCAGTCGGTATTCCCGTTAAACCCAAGACAGAGCGTAAAGGCATTGTACTAAGTCTTTGCCCTCGTTGCAGAAGCGAGTTTCAGTCTATCCCTGAAAACATTGTAAAAAGACTTGACCCCTTTCAGGCAGATAAAGAGATGTGCGATAAATGTCAGGTAGGATACGGCTATGACTATATGATTTTCAAAAAGAACCATCATCACGCTAAGGGAGGTGTTGACAATGTTTGAAGATAAGATTGAAGCAATGAACAAACTACCCAACGCTGTTGATGATAGTTCCGGCTTTGAGAAAAGAGTTTATACGGTAGAAGAAATAATGGATATTCTCAGCATTGGAAAGAACACTGCTTATGCTCTCGTCAACTCAGGCGTTTTCCATTTTGTAAAGGTCGGCGGACATTACAGAATTTCCAAGAAGAGCTTTGACCGATGGCTTGATAATATGGACAGCGAAAGCTCCGGTTGTCAATTATGCGATTAAACCAATCGCATAATTAACAAAAACTCCGATTTTCAGTACCATATAGCCAAGTCACTTGGCTATATGGTAGTCAGAGTGGCAAATAAGAAATCGGGGGTAAACGGTAATGCGAAAGAAAATTGAAAAGAGCGATACTCGACTTCCTAATACATTCAGGCAGACTGAACCTGATATACGAGCATACACGGTAGATGATATACAGCACATCTTGAAAGTGAGCAGAACTACCGTCTATGAGCTGCTTAAAAGCAAGAAATTCCATAGCGTTCGTGTCGGAGGTCAATATCGAATATCTAAAAAGAGCTTTGAAAATTGGCTCAATGGCGAGAAAGGAGGTTCTGAAGATGGCATTTGTTAATATGTTCAATGACCGAGTGGAGCAGTTTAATCTCAGAGAGGAAAATGAACGCTTGGCAGAATTGTTCAGCGATGAAAAGCTTCAGGAGGAAGCACAGTGGCAAGCCTATTCTGTCAAGGAAATATCTCGGTTGTTTTCCATTTCCGAAGAAGAAGCACTGAAACTGATGAATTGCGGCTTATTCAAAACATACCGAGTCGGCAACGAATACAGAGCTTCAAAGAAAAGCGTTGAAGAAAATAAGAAAATCGTCAAGGCAGTTCTTACATATCAGGACAAAAAGACAATGTCTGTACCCGACGTAATGAGAATACTCGGTCTTGGAAAGACGGCTACATACCGACTCATCAATCAGTGCCGATTTAAGACCTATTTGGTACTGGGCAAAATGAGAGTTGATGTGGATAGCTTTGAAGATTGGTATGCAGGACAATTCCATTATGAGAAAGTAAACGGCGAAAGACCCGGTAAGAAATACGGCAAAACGCTCTCTCCTCTTACTGTTGCAAAGGTACTCGGCATTCCGAGAAGCACCGCAAATGACCTTATGAACGATGGCATTGTTGAGTTTATATGGGTTGACGGTAAACGCCGAATAAAAAGAGAAAGCTTTGATAAGTGGTACGCTTCGCAAAGTAAATACACTAAAGTTAAGGAAATCGAGGAGGTGGAGGGATATGTCGATTGAGGATAGAGTTCGTGAATTAAACGGCGGTACATATACAAAAAAGAGCTATTCCGTAGAGGAAGTTCAGTCAATCTTGGGTATTACCCGACAGACCGTATATAAGCTCATCAAACAGGGGTGTTTTCAGGCAGTAATGCTCGAAACCGGATACCGCATAATAAAGACCAGCTTTGATAAATGGCTGGATAATGAATAAGGAGGAACGACTATGGCTTCTATTGTAAAGAGAAAGAATCGATATTCCGTCGTTTATACCTACAAAGACGATGACGGAAACCAACATCAAAAATGGGAAACCTTTGATACAAACGCAGACGCTAAAAAGAGAAAAACTCAAATTGAGTTTGAACAGCAAAGCGGTACATTCATCATTCCTAATGCTACGACAGTTGCGGATTTGCTTGAAGAATACTGCTCCGTGTACGGAGTAAATAACTGGGCAATGTCAACCTACCGTTCAAAGAAAGGGCTTATGTATAATTACATCATTCCGCTTATCGGCGATGTGAAACTTGATGAACTGACTCCGAGACTTATGGATAAATTCTATCAAAGCCTTCTGAAAGTTAAGACCAAAGTGGTACAGAATAAAAAGCCTAAAAATGAGTATCTGACCGTACATACCGTAAGAGAAATCCATAAGTTTTTAAGGAGTGCCTTTAATCAGGCGGTAAAATGGGAGTTGATGACAAGAAACCCGGTTCTCAATGCAACGCTCCCGAAAGAGGAACATCAGAAACGAGAAATATGGACAGCAGAAACTCTTATGCACGCTCTTGAAGTGTGCGATGATGATATTCTCGCATTAGCCATCAATTTATCCTTTGCCTGTTCACTCCGTATGGGTGAAATGCTCGGTCTTACTTGGGATTGCATTGATATTTCGGAGGAAAGCCTGAAAGAAAACAACGCTTCCATTTTTGTAGATAAAGAGCTTCAGCGAGTAAACAGAGATGTAATGGAGGTGCTTGATAATAAGGACATTATCCGTGTCTTTCCGAGAACTCTGTCAAATACAAATACCTCCCTTGTTTTGAAAACGCCAAAAACTAAAACAAGTGTGAGAAAAATCTTCTTGCCGTCAACCGTAGCTCAAATGCTGTTAGAGAGAAAAAAGCAGATTGACGAAATGAAAGAGCTTTTCGGTGATGAGTATTTGGATTATGACTTGGTATTCTGCCATTCGTCAGGCAGACCGATGGAAGGTCAGGTAATCAACCGTGCTTTGAAAAAGCTGATACAGGACAACGACTTACCCGATGTGGTATTTCACAGCTTCCGTCACGCAAGTATAACCTACAAGCTGAAATGGAACGGCGGCGATATGAAATCGGTTCAAGGCGACTCAGGACACGCCCGAATGGATATGGTTGCCGATGTTTACAGCCATATAATCGACGAGGACAGGCGATATAACGCACAGAAGTTTGAGGAACAGTTCTACAACGCTAAAGGTCTCAAAAATGCGGAAGAAGGTAAAACTGCTCCAATGCCCAAGTTTGAAACTTCGGTTGAACTCCTTGACCCAATGGCAGAGGTTCAAAAAGAGAGCGAAGTTGAAAAAGAAAAGCCTGCTGAGAACAGTACAGATGAAAACGCCGCCTTGCTCACAAAACTGTTATCAAATCCGGAAACAGCAGCATTATTAAAGGCTTTAGCGAAAACAATTTAGTCATACAAAAAAGGCAATCCGTCAGGGTTGCCTTTTGTAATTCCTGAAAAATCTTGAAATCAAGAAGAAAAACCATTATAATATTTGAACACAGATTATTGATTTGCATAAGAGAATGCGTAAACTTCAAATGCGTTTCCTGTGATTTATGGGCTACAGATTAACTCAATGATGTTTCCCATATTTCTTTGCATTTGCTAATACCCTGCTAAAAGGAAGGCAAAAAACCACGAAAAATTAGCAGGTTTTGGACGAGAATTTATTGACAGTGAAACCCCGGAAAAGCCAGTAAAATCAAGGATTTTCGGGGATTTGCAGGGAGTCAAAAATGCCCCTCGGGGGCTTCTCCTAAGCGGTAGGTCGGGTGTTCAAATCACCTCGGGAACGCCAAAATTTGCCGAAAGCCTTTGTTTTCAAGGGTTTTCGGCTTTTTTATTTTTGCTTAAATTCAAAAAATAAAAAGCACAAAAATCTCATAAGCAAATTCGACCTCAACCGATGAAAGCTCAAAATCAAATCTATCCGGACACAAAAAGGCCGCCTACACGATGTAAAAGGCACTTCTGCCTAAAACGGTGGCAGAAATGCTCAAAGAATGTTATCGGGAAATTCAGGAATACAAGGAACTGTTCGGTGACGAGTTCCAAGATTTTAACCTCGTATTCTGTAATGCAAATGGCAGACCGATGGAGAGCCAAATCATCACCCGTGCATTGCAGAAACTAATCAAAGACAACAACCTACCGCCTGTAGTTTTCCATAGCTTGCGACATTCAAGTATTACCTACGAATTGAGGCTCAACGGCAAGATCACAAAATGGTCTTGCCCTTTTCTTTTCGCTTTAATGTGTAGAATTTTTCATATTTATGTGGTACAATCAGTCAGCTAAATAAGAATTTGTAGGTGCGAATGATGAAAACTTTATATATGGTTGGTGGCACTATGGGAATTGGAAAAACAACTGTGTGCCAGCAGCTCAAACAGGATTTGCCGAATAGCGTATTTCTTGACGGAGATTGGTGCTGGGATGCAAGTCCGTTCCAAGTAACCGATGAAACAAAAGCAATGGTGACAAATAATATTTGTTATTTACTCAATAATTTTCTGAAGTGTTCCGCATACGAGAATATCATTTTTTGTTGGGTGATGCACGAGCAGAGTATTATCAATTCCATACTTGAAAAGCTGGATACACAGAACTGTAAGGTGAAATGCATCTCGCTTGTAGCAGATGAAAAGACTTTGTGTGAAAGACTGGCAATGGATGTAGAAAGAGGTATCCGTTCTGAAGATATAATTGAGCGAAGCATAGCAAGAATACCGATGTATCAAGCACTCAATACCGTTAAAATTGATACCAACGCCAAAACCGTGGCCATGATTGCCAATGAGATAAAGCTGTTGTAATACCGTTTTATGTGGTACAATCAGCCGGCTAAATGAAAATTTAGAGGTGTAAGATGGAATATAAAGAATATGGATCAAAGAATAATGATATTATAATTTTATTACACGGTGGAGGTCTTTCTTGGTGGAATTATATAGATGAAATATCCTTGCTTGAAAATGAATTTCACATAGTTATTCCTATATTAGATGGACATTCAGGAAGTGATACAAATTTTACTTCTATTGAAAGCAATGCTCTAGAAATAATAAATTTTATAAATAAAAATTATAATGGAAAAGTAAAACTAATTGGAGGGTTATCATTAGGCGGACAAATTTTATTAGAAATATTATCTAAAAATCCTAATATATGTGAATGTGCTATTATTGAAAGTGCTTTGGTAATTCCAATGGACTTTACCTATAAAATGATAGAGCCAATATTTAATTTATCATATTGTTTGATAAGTAAAAAGTGGTTTTCAAAACTACAATTTAAAAGTTTGAAACTTAAAAAAAGCTTGTTTGCTCTATATTATGAAGATACTTGTAAAATTACAAAAGATAATTTAATTGCTTTTATGAAGTCAAATTCTAATTATGAAGTAAAAAACACTTTATCGCATACTAAAGCAAAGACCCTCGTATTAGTTGGAAGTAAAGAAAGACCTATTATGAAAAAATCAGCAACTAAAATTGTTCATTTAATACCAAATAGTGAACTTGAAGTATTACAAGGATATTATCACGGAGATATTAGCATAAATCATGCAGATGATTATGTTGAAAGAGTAAAGAGGTTAGTTCGTCAAGTTCCGATTTAGCTAAGTGAGTAAAATAAATAAAACTCGGTAACAGACCGAGGTGCAGGCGATTAAATAGAAGAAACAACAGAAACGAAAAAATCACAAATTTTCATCAGCAAATTTGACCTCTGCTAACAGACAAGGCAGATATACCGACAAAGTTGACGATGTTCTTTACACAGTGCTTTCTGCCAAGAGAAGAAAACTCAAAATCAAATAACCTTGCCACGAAATAAGACCGCCTACACCCTTGTAAGCGGTCTTATGTTTTATTTCGATAAACTGGAATTTAATAGCGCAAAAGGAAATATATGACATACACCCAACTAAGTAATCCATGAAAAATCGCCCAGCCGACAGACTTCCACGTTGTATAACTAATAACCATAGCTAATGCACTTCCAAAAGTTATTCCTGATTTTACCGTTTTCTTGACAGTCATTGATTTATTATCTTCCATGTTTGTTTCCTCCACAAATTCCGATTTATCAATCTTCAATATCACAATTATACATCATAAATATAAAAATTTCTACCCACCGTCTACTGACCTCTAATTTGAGGAAAATAGGCGGCCTTTTCATTCATAAAATTTTTTAAAAATTTAGAATTCCAAAAATCCTTGCATTTGCTTATACCTTGCTAAAACGAATGGAAAAACCGGCACAAAATCTGCAGATTATCAAAGAGAATTGATTAGCACTAAAATCTCGAAAAAACCGATAAAATCAAATATTTTCGGCTATTTTTTTACTCAAAGACAAAGAAACTAAAAATGCAGAAAATCTCATAAGCAAATTCGACCTCAACCGGTGAAAGCTCAGAATTAAATATATTTGAACACGAAATAAGACCGCCTACACCTTTGTAAGCGGTCTTGTGTTTTAGTTTGACAAATGCGAAGTTATCAGTGCTTATCTTTTAGAAAACAGCCGGCTACAGCAATGCCAAATCCAAGAATACCAAGAAAATATCCAAAGAAATTATTTGTTGTCACAGCAATTCCTAAAAGTATTGTTGCAATGCCCAATAACTCAATCTTAATTCCTTTCATAGCAAATACCTCCGTTACAAATTCCGATTTATCAATCTTCAATATCGCATATTATACATCACATTTATGAAAATTTCTACCCGCCGTCTGTTGCCCCTTACTTCTCGGTGGAAAAGTCGATTTTTCTGTGATATAATACTTCAAAAACAAGGATTTGAGGATAATTTAATTTGAGAACATATAAAGACAAGGAAGAATTAAAAGGCGAAATAATCAAGAGCTTTGAGAAATACATCTCGGAATTTGACGATATTCCGGAGATTTTAAAGGACAAGAGAGCGGACGATGTAGACAGAACACCTGCGGAAAACCTTGCCTATCAGGTAGGATGGACAACCTTGCTTTTAAAATGGGAGAGGGATGAAAAAAACGGAATTTCGGTAAAAACGCCCTGTGAGATGTTTAAATGGAACCAACTGGGGGATTTATATCAGTGGTTTACGGACACCTACTCTCACCTATCCTTAGCACAGCTAAAAGAAATGTTAACCGAAAATGTAATCTCTGTCTGTACGATGATTGATTCAATGAGCGAGGAAGAATTATTTATGCCACATATGAGAAAATGGGCAGACAGCGCCACAAAAACGGCAGTGTGGGAGGTTTACAAATTCATTCATGTGAATACCGTAGCCCCATTCGGAACATTCAGAACTAAAATCAGAAAATGGAAAAAACTTGTCCTGTAATTTTTAAAACAGAAAAACGCCGACGGCTTAAATTATAAAGCTGTCGGCGTTTATTTCAGACAGATGCTTCCTTATCTTATCCTGCCTTTTAACCATGAGAGTATATATCTGTATATTTCCCGATTGTCAATTTCGTTGATTATTTCGTGCCTGTCATTTTCCCACAATTTTAAGGAAACATCTTCCATATGGCATTTTTTCCACTGAGCGTACAATTTTTCGCAGGCTTTTTTGCCCCCTACCGGGTCAACGCTGCCGGAGGTAATAAGCACGGGCAGGGATTTTCTAACCCCTGCAAGCTTTTTATTTTCACCCAGTTTTTCCAAAATACAAAAGAAATCCCTATATGCCCCGGCGGTAAAATCAAATCCGCAAAGTCTGTCGGCAATGTACTTATCAACCTGTTTTTCATCTCGGGAAAGCCAATCGAACCCGGTTCTGTTAGGGGCAAATTTTTTGTTGTTACTGCCAAGGGTCAGCTTTACAAGCACGGAATTTACTGTGTGATCCCCCTTTGAGGCGCAAACCCCTGTTGCCACCTTTTTACCCAATTTTGCCAAGGGTGCAGGTATCCAACCTGTGCCTACTATTACCGCACCGTAAACCTCCCGGCTGTACTGGGTCAGATATTGTCTCAAACAGAAAGAGCCCATGCTGTGCCCCAAAATATAATTCGGCAAGCCCTGCCACTTCTCCTTTGCAAGCTCCGTCACCGAGTGAATATCCTCAATAATGATTTCGTCACCGTTTTTATCTGCAAAAAATCCGTAGTTTCTCTCATCTGATACGGAATAGCCGTGGCCCAAATGGTCATGGCCTATTACATTAAAGCCGTTCTCTGTTAAAAACCTTGCAAAATCATCGTATCTGTCTATATATTCGCTCATACCGTGGATAAGCTGCAAAACCGCTGTCGGCTGATTTGATTCCCAAACCACAACATTTATATCGGTTTTGCCGTCCCGGGACGGTATTTTTTCGGTGTACTTCTTCATTGCTTCAACTCCCTGTTCTTTTTTATTTATATTAACCTAAATCTATTATTAAGTCAATTAAGCAAAATATGCCTTTTGATTAAATTCACAAATTTATCACCGGGTGGCAAAACGGGATAAACGACTTATTTTTTGACTGTTTCACACCGAGAAATTCACAAAATATCTTGAATTTATGTCAACAGTTTGCTATAATGATTTTTGGATTAAAGATTTGGGCCTGTGGCTCAGTTGGTAGAGCGCTGCGTTCGCATCGCAGAGGTCGAGAGTTCGAATCTCTTCAGGTCCACCAAACCTCTAAAAGCCGAAACCTTATGTGGGTTTCGGCTTTTTATATTTTTCAATACCGTATTGTGTAAAATTCAGTTAATCTTCACTTTGACAATCTTCGCTAATTATTGACAAATTATGGATATTGCTGTATAAATATATATACATATGTACTTAGGTTATTTATATAAGTTCTTAACTAAAAGCCAGCACGCATAAACTGTGCTGTGTAAATGAAAACGGAAAGACAGTGGAAAATGGGCGATTACATCGGTAGTGTTAAATTCTACAAAAACTTAATATTGGCCGGATTTGTAACCGCTATAATTGTACCCACCTGCACTTCTTTTATTTACAAGTCAAAGTACAAATCCGCATTGGCGGACAATCGGCGGTTGCAAACCCAAATTTCAAATGAAGAACAGCAGTTCGAGGACGAGAAGAAAACCGCCTTGTACCCTGAGGGTTCCCCCTATAAGGACTTGTACCCGGATTTTTACTCCGGGGTTGAAATAACCGCTGACACCGTAAAGGAAAACACGGTGTACCTTACATTTGACGACGGCCCGTCGGAAAGAACCTATGAAGTTTTAAACGCTTTGTCCGAACGGGATGTAAAAGCCACATTTTTTGTTGTGGGCAAAAGCGACGAATACTCAAAACAAGCTATGCGCGATATAGTGGCGCAAGGTCACACTATTGCCATGCACTCCTACACACACGATTATAACAAGGTTTATCAGTCTGTTGAGGACTACCTTGACGATATGTATAAACTTTTTTGTCTTATAAAAGAAACCACCGGGGTTACGCCGGTGTATTTCAGAATGGCCGGGGGCAGTATAAATGCCTACAACTATCGGATAAATCACGAAATTATATCGGAAATGCTGCGCAGGGGCTTTATCCCCTGTGACTGGAATGTTTCCTCCGGGGACGCCTCACAGCGTGGTTTAACAAAAGAGCAGGTGCTTAACAATGTTGTAACCGGGTCGAAAAAATACAGCCGCAGCATAGTGCTTATGCACGATTCCCACTACCGCAATACCACCGCCCGGGCAGTGCCGGAAATAATTCGGCAGTTGCGAGAGGCCGGTTACGAATTTGACACACTTACACCGGACATTAAGCCGATAGTTTTTTCGTACAGTTATTAAGATATAAATTTTTACAAATTTTATATACAACATATATCTCAGGAGGATTATATACACATGGCAAAGGAAAATTTTGGTCAGGCTATGAACGAACTTTTCGGCGTAGGCAAAACTAACGGCAAAACAGAAGAAAAGGTCGAAAAAGCTGCCGCAAAGACCGAAAATGTTGTGAAAGAAACTGTCGCATCTGCTGCCCCGTCTGCGGAAAAGAATTATCAGGCCACAGTTATTTCAGAGGGCGCTTATTTTGAAGGCACTTTGAAAGCACAGGGCGATGTTGAAATTTACGGCATATTTAAAGGCAATATCGAAAGCAAAGGCAATGTTAAAACTTACACAGATGTAGAGGGTGACATTATTGCCGGCGATGTTGAAATTTTGCAAAAGGCTTTAAAGGGCAATGTAACTGCTTCCGGCAAAGTTAAAATTGCCGACGGCTCCTCAATTAACGGCAATGTAAACCGGGAGAGCATCTACTGCTCCGGCAACGTTACAGGTAATGTTACGGTTAAAGAAACAGCCTCATTTGATTCCACAGCTCACATTACAGGTGATATTTCGGCTAAGACATTGAGCATTAGCCGGGGCGCATATATCGACGGTAAGATTGCCGTTGCAAAGGCGTAATAATATAAAAATACATAATTTCCACGCAAAAATAACAAGCAACCTCCGCAGATTTTCAAACTGCGGAGGTTGTTTAATTTATTATCCGTTAAAAATTTTAAATTTTTACACCTGCAAAAGCTTTTACGCCGTCGGTGTGCATTTTTATAATCTTTTCTCTGTCTGCCCTCATGGCTATTTTTGTGTTCCGGGGCTTTTGGCAAATGCCCATAAAATCCGCAACGGTACAGCCACGGCTTACGGCGCCGTTAAGGTCAATTTCCACATAGGCGTCTTTCAGTTCAACACAGCTTTCGTCAATAAGCCATGCCAAGGGCAAAGAATCGTGCAAAACAGCCCCGGGGTAATTTGCCAATGCTTTGTATGTGTCCGCATAGGCTTGCAGGCAGTCTTTCAAAAACTCACCTACTTCCCCACCGTTTTCAGCCAAAAGCTGTCTTTCCCGGTTTGTGATGTACACAGCCATAGTTGCGTCAAGGCCGAACATAACTTTTTTGACGCTACTCATAAACACTATTGCTGTGGCCTCCGGGTCATGGCCTGTGTTGGCCTCTACATTAAATGTCAGGTTTCCGCCGTATGCGGCACCGCCCATCAACGCAATTTGCTCAACTTTTTCCTGTAACTCCGGGTAACTTACCAAAAATGTGGCGATGTTTGTAAGCGGCCCTGTGGCAACTAAGGTAACTTTTTCCGGGGCCTCTTTTATCACCTTTGCCATAAGGTCAACAGCGGTTAAGTCACTTAAATTTTCCTCTGTCTTTTTAAGGCGGCCGCCTACATTGCCAAGGCCGTCTTTGCCGTGTATGGCAACTCCCAAACCATCCGCCTGCAAGGGCGGGTCAATCAATGGCTTTTGTGCACCCTTGCCCACCGGGGCGTTTATACCCAACATTTTTGCGACTTTAAGGGTATTTTCCGTTGTGGTATTCACATCGTTGTTGCCGAAAACACAGGTCAAAGCCAAAATTTCAATATCCGGGCAAGACTTTGCAAGCATCAACGCCATGCTGTCGTCACAGCCTGTATCAACGTCCATTACAATATATTTTTTATTCATAGATCACACCTCGTATTTTTTAAGACAATCAAAGTAAAGCTGCCGGAATCTGTCTCTGTCAACGCCAAGAGCCAGGTGAATATTTGTGGTTCCGGCAAGACCCAATCTGTCTATGACAGTCTGTCCAAAGGTTTTATCTCCCCTTGTTTCGCACATCATGTAATAGTCCTGATACTTCGATATTGTAGGGTCAATCATCACAGCGGCTGCGGCGGCGTCACAGAACACCATCTTTTTTCGTTCTTGCTCTGCCAAATCGTTGTATTTTGTGCCTTTCAATTTCCGCAGATTTTCTTGGCGGTGGCGTACAACTTGGTGCATTAAACCGCAAAGGCTGTTGTTTTTCGGGGTTGCGCCGAGTTTTTCCTCCTCTTCCTTTGTAAGATATGCGGTCATGCAACACTGCAAATCCACAACGGTAAAGTCCTCAAAACCGGCTTTAAACACGATTTCCGCCGCGTGGGGGTCTTGATATATGTTAAATTCCGCCAAAGGGGTTGCATTGCCGGCGGTTCTTGCACCACCCATGATTACAAATTTCTTTATGAGTTTTGGGAAATCCGGGTGTTTCATAATTGTTATTGCAATGTTTGTAAGTGGGCCTATGGCCACAAGTTCAAGTTCGCCTTTTTGTTTTACGGCTTCCTCATACAAAAAGTCCCAGGCTTTGCCCTCGGCAAAGTTCAATCCGTTTAAATCGTACTCAAAACCGCCCAAGCCGTTGCTGCCGTGTACATATTCCGCACGGGGCAGGCGCACTATAAGCCGTTCTTCGGCTCCTTTGTAAACAGGCCGATTTATTCCGTAGTATTTGCTTAAAAACAAAGCGTTTTTTGATGTAAATTCAAGCGGCACATTGCCGTGTACCGGGGTTATGCCCCTTATGTCAAAAAGTCCGCAAGCATTAAGCATCATTATACACTGGGCATCGTCCGTACCCGGGTCGCAGTCAATAATCAAAGGTCTTTTAATCATAAATTTCTGTCTCCTTTTCGATATAATCATATTATATTCTTTTTTTCTTCTGTTTCATATTGATTTATTAACCAAATTTTAATGTTTTAACTGTATCTATTGTCCTGTTTCGGTGGAAATTCACGGTAAAATATGATAAAATTTAGACTATCAATATTAGGAGAGAAAAATGGCAGAAGAACATATTTTTAAAAGTGATTTAGTTTTAATTCTCGGGGCGGAATTTAAAATAAAGCCCTGGCAGGCGGAAAACACCCTTGCCCTTTTGGACGAAGGAGCGACAATACCTTTTATCGCCAGATACAGAAAAGAAAAAACAGGGGAGCTGGACGATGCCCAAATACGCAGTATAAGCGAAAGACGGGAATACATAAGAGGCCTTGACGAGAAAAAGACAGACGTTTACAACTCGATTTTGGCACAGGATAAAATGACCGACGAGCTTTGCCGGCAGATTGAAAAAGCAACCACTTTGGCGGCGGTTGAGGATTTGTACCGCCCATACCGCCCGAAAAGAAAAACAAGAGCCTCGGTTGCAAGGGAAAAGGGTCTTGAACCACTGGCAAAAATTATTTTGTCTCAGGACAAAAAGACGGATATTTACACCGTTGCCCGGCAATATGTAAACGGTGAAAAAGGGGTTGAAACCGCCGAAGATGCGGTAAAAGGCGCCTGCGATATAATCGCCGAGGATATTTCCGATGATGCAAAGGTGCGCACGGTGTTAAAATCCCTGTACAACCGCACCGGCATTGTGCAAAGCAAAGGCGACCGGGAAAAAGAAAGCGTTTACACCCAATATTACGATTTTGCACAACCGGTAAATAAAATTCCCGGCCACAGGGTGCTTGCCCTTAACAGAGGCGAAAAAGAGGGATTTTTAAAGGTTTCCATATCTGTTGACAGCGATATTGCAATAAGAGAAATAGAAAATATATATATCAAAAACAACAGCACGGCCACAGAGCTTTTAAAAGAGACCATAGCCGACAGCTACACAAGGCTTATTCATCCAAGCCTTGAAACCGAAATCAGATCCGCCCTGACAGAATCCGCAAATGACGGTGCAATAAATTTGTTTGGGGATAATCTCCGCCGGCTTTTGCTTGTTCCCCCGGTAAAGGGCAAGGTGTGTATGGCTCTTGACCCGGGCTACCGCACAGGCTGTAAAATGGCGGTAGTTGACCGGACGGGCAAGGTTTTGGACACAGGCGTTGTCTACATGACCCTGCCCAACCACGACAAAGAACTTGCCGCCAAAAAGCTGAAAAGCCTTATAAACAAATACGCCGTTGATATAATTTCCATAGGCAACGGCACCGCCACAAAAGAGACCGAAATGTTTGTTGCGGACTTATTAAAACAGATTGACCGCAAGGTGAGCTATCGGGTTGTAAGCGAGGCAGGTGCGTCGGTTTACTCAGCGTCTAAACTTGCACAGGCAGAGTTCCCACAGTATGATGTAACCATAAGAAGTGCGGTTTCAATAGCACGCCGTTTGCAGGACCCATTGGCGGAACTTGTAAAAATAGACCCGAAATCAATAGGCGTTGGGCAATATCAGCACGATATGCCGGCAAAAAAGCTGGAAGAAAGGCTTGACGGCGTTGTTGAGGACTGTGTAAACACCGTAGGCGTTGACCTTAACACTGCCAGCGCACCCCTTTTGGAGCGTGTTTCCGGCCTTAATAAGACAATCGCCAAAAACATTGTGGAATACCGTGAGGCAAACGGCGAATTTGAAAAGAGAAACCAACTTTTAAAAGTTGCCAAGCTGGGGCCTAAGGCCTATCGGATGTCCGCCGGATTTTTACGCATACCCGGTGGGGCGGAAAAACTGGATTCATCTTCTGTTCACCCGGAAAGCTACAAAGCCGCAAAAGAGCTTTTGTCATTAACCGGCTTTACGGATAGCGACATAGGCACAGAAAAAATAAAAGAATTACAGGTAAAAGCCGAAAAAGCCGGCCTTGAAAAATTGGCTGGGCAGCTTGGAGTCGGCCTGCCTACCCTTAAAGATATTATAAGTGAGCTTATCCGCCCGGGCAGAGATATGCGTGACGATTTGCCAAGCCCACTTTTGAGAAGCGATATTTTGGATATTTCCGACCTTAAAGAGGGAATGGAGCTTAAAGGCACCGTGCGAAATGTTATAGATTTCGGCGCATTTGTGGACATAGGCGTACACCAAGACGGACTTGTACACATAAGCCAAATAAGCAAAAAATTTATAAAACACCCGGGAGAAATTGTAAAAGTTGGCGATGTTGTAACTGTTTGGGTACTGTCGGTTGACCCGGCCAAAAAGAGAATTTCACTTACAATGATACCGCCGAAAGCAGAATAACACAGATAAAAAAACGAGGTCAGCTGACCTCGTTTAATTTTATTTCGTTATTTTAAATCAATTTTCTTTCTGGTGAGCCACCTGATAAGCGTGATCCTCTTTAATCTTCCGAGCCAGTGCAGGGTCTTCGATAACATCGGCGGCTGTGTAGCAAAGTACCTTTGCGGCAAGGGCGATTTCGTCAAGACCCATTCTTGAACAGGAAGCCCGAACCATATCTTCGCTGTGTCCTTTAATCGGCACAGGTGAAATACCGATCGTCGGCTGAATTGTAGGAACAACCTGCATTACGTTACCCACGTCGGATGAACCCATGCTTCTTTCGATGTTGTGATTTTTAACATCTCTGCCGAAAAGGTTAAGGTTCTTTTCAAACACTGCGTCAAAGCTCGGTGTAGGAACTTGGTTTTCAACTCTGTTCTGATAGGGAGCCATTCTGCCCTTTGCGCCTGTCTGCAAAGCGGCACCCTTTACGATATTTTCAAATTTTTCGTAAACTTCGTCAAGTGTGTCCTTAGATGCGGCACGGAGATAGAACTTTGCGGCGGCATAATCCGGGATAGAGTTAGGTGCTTTACCGCCGTTTGTGATAATGCCGTGGATGCGAACATCGTCTGTCAACTGCTGACGGAGAGCATTTGATGCGTTATAAACCATAATAAGAGCGTCAAGAGCGTTGATGCCTTTTTCCGGCTGAGCCGCAGCATGAGATGAAACGCCCCAGAATTCAACATCAATAGGCACGCAGCCCAAGGTTTTGCCTGTCAAATCACAGTCTGGACCTGTGCCCGGGTGAACGCAAAGGGCAAAGTCAACATCATTAAAGTAGCCCTCACGAACAAAGGAACCCTTTGCACTGCCGTTTTCGCCGCCTTCTTCACCCGGTGTGCCGTACACTCTTACCTCGCCGCCCAATTCGTCTATAACGCTTTTTAAAGCACAGCCTGCAAGACAGCTTGATGCACCGAAAAGATTGTGTCCGCAGCCGTGGCCGAGGCCAACTAAGGCATCATATTCCGCAAGGAAACAGATAACCGGGCCCGGCTTTTGTGATTTATAGCTTGCGGCAAAACCGGTGCGGTGGCCTGCGGCAGGAAGTTCAACTTCAAAACCGTTTTCTTTAAGTTTGTTTGACAGTGTTTCCGATGCAAAAAACTCGTAGTTGCTTACCTCCGGCTTTGCGTGTATGGCAAGGGCAATTTCTTCCCATTCCGCCTTGTGCCGGTCAACATAGCTTACAATTCTTTCTCTTACATTACTCATAATAAAACCTCCGTATAATCAAAAAGCGGAAACAGCACAATGCCGTTCCCGCCAAGTTTCGATTAAATATTTCTCCAGATATTTTTATACAGAAAAAATACTTGCACGACAAGCCACAGGAACGCATTTGCACATGTACATTCGCATAGTAGCTGTCATCATAGTAACTTCCTCCGTAAAATTTGTATAGCTAAATGTTACACCCGAAAATTGTATTTGTCAAGTACACAACTGTCGTTTTGTAAAAAATTACAAACAGCCGTTTAAATTAAATATACTCTTTGTAGTTTTTACTATGGGCGATAAAATCACCCATCTGTGCCAAAAGTGCGGCCTTTTCGGCAGATAAATCCATATTTACAAGCTGTTTATCCCTTACAAGCTGTATGCCGTTTACCCAAACGGAAGATACATTTTCCGCCCTTGCGGAATAAACCAAGGCAGAAAAAGGATTGTATAAAGGGAACATATTGACGCTGTCGGTTTCGATTAAAACCATATCTGCCTTTTTGCCGGGTTCAAGGGTTCCCACTTCTTTTTCAATTCCCAAAACCTTTGCGCCCCCTAAGGTCGCCATATTTACAACCTCAGCCGCCCCCATAATACTGCGGTTGTGATATTTTGTTTTCTGTGCAAGAGGGATCATACGCATTTGGGTAAATAAATCCAATGTGTTGCCGGATGAAGGGCCGTCGGTGCCTATGCCCACGGTTACGCCTTTGTTTAAAGCGCTGTATATGGGGGCAACCCCTTTGCCGGACTTTGTGTTTGCCACCACACAGTGGGCAATTTTTGCCTCTGTTTTTGCAAACAAATCAATATCCTCATCGGTTAAATGTATGCAGTGGGCGGCTATGGTATTTTCGTCCATAACACCTAAATCCCGCAAAAATTCCACCGGAGTTTTGTTGTATGTATCTTTGAAATATGCCATTTCATAGTCCATTTCGCTTACATGCAAAGTGTATTTTGCCCCGTACTTATCCGCCAGTTTTTTTGCCCGAACAAGCTGTTCCGCCGTGTTTGTGTTTGTGGCGTGAGGGGCAACCATAGGACGAACCAACGGGTGATTTTGATATTTTTTCAGGAAATTTTCGGTGTTTTCCATTGTCTGTTGAAAATCCTTGCTGTCGCACACAGGCTGATTTATAACCGTTTCACCTAAAAATGCCCTTATGCCTGTTTCCCGGCAGGCCTTTGCCACCATATCCTCAAAGTAGTACATATCGGTTATTGTGGTAACGCCGCTTAAAAGCAGTTCGCACACAGCGTATCTTGCCCGAGCGTACACAAGCTCCGGGGTCATTGCATCATTTTCAAGGGGAAACAGAAAACGGCGCAGTCTGTCCCGGCAATCGTCACCCATACTTCTGAATGGTATCATAGAAATATGGCTGTGGCAATTTATCATTCCCGGCATTAAAATGCCGTTTTTGCCGTCAATTACCGTATCGGCAGAGCTTTCCGGTATATTTGCCCCAACCTGTAAAATTTTATCATCCTCAAAAAGAACAGCGCCCTTTTCAAAAACGGTGTTATTTTCGTCCATTGTCAAAACCGTGACATTTTTTATAAGATTTTTCAAACAAAAGCCGCCTTTCATTTTTATCATTTAGAATATTATATAACAGTTTATATACGCAAATCAATATAAAGTGGGAATTTTGCGGGAATTTCCCGGGAATTTTGCGGGAATTTTGCGGGAAAAAGTCGGGAGGAAATTTAACCCGCCCTACGCTATAATATAAATCGTAAGCTGCAGATTACAAAACAAACAAAAATAAACAAATTTTAATTTTAAAGAAAGTAGGTAAAAATTTATGGCTTATCAAAGCGGAAAAACTTATTATCTTGTACCGAGATTTTGGATTTCCGGTACAACATCAAGAGAAAACATCTTAAACAAAAAAACGAAACCCCTTGCACTTAATACAAAAGGCACGGGCGGTCACTACAACAACAGAAACTGCAATTTGTGGACATTGGATTACAGCACGGATATGCAGTGGAAAGTTGAAATACCGGCGGAAGGAGGTTACGCAAGAATTTTATGTGCCGGCGACACATCTTACGGACTTGATTATTATTACGCCAAAGACAACAAAGGCAACTGTGACATTTATAAAGTGGCCGGCAACGAAAACGATTCAAAGGTGAACTTTATAACAATAAGCGCTGCAAATAATTATTACAGAATACAATGTTACAGAAACAACACAGGTAACAATTTGTATTTGACCGCCGTTAGAAACTCAAATGGTAAATTTGATAACGGTTGTGATGTAAGATGGTGTGCCCTCGATCCGAAAATTCCAATGGAACAAACATGGTGGCTTGTACCGGTGGAAGATGTGAAAGAGGGTACGACAACCGGTAGCACTTCATGGAATTTGATTTCACCGCCTACAAATATCAATGATGTTGATATTATGGCTACATACAATGCTCCTTTGCCGTTTACAGGCAGCAGTTTTACACTGAACAATGTACCTGATAAACTTTTTTCTCGGGGTATTGAAAACAATGTACAGCTGCACAGAGGCAGCGGATTTAAATCTGATGTTCGGGATTTTCAGGCATCGTATCAAAATATTATAAATGCGATTTCCGACGCAGTGGAAGTAATGTACGGACACAGAAATTTCAATGCAAAAAACATTTGTTATTTTCTGTTTGGGGAATATGATTCAAGCGTGGGCATTCACCATGGCGTGGACATGGCCATAGGAGAAAACAGCCCGATTAAAGCGCTTATTTCGGGATCTGTAAAATCCGTAAACAAAAATATAGGTAAAGTAGTTATTAAAAACGAGGACGGACAAACATGCTCATGTTACCATCATATGAACGATGTAACAGTCAGCGTCGGTGATAATGTTGTTGCGGGTGTAACACAAATAGGTATAGAAGGAAAGAAAGGCTATGCCAACGGTTCACATCTACATTTTGAAATAAGGAAAGAAAGTGAATCAGGAGGTGCTGTTCCGGAAAATTATAATTTCAATACACAAATGGCGTCGATTATTCCATACGGGTATATGAAAAAGGCGGTTGAAATTTACAAAAACAAAAAATAACGATCAAGAAACGAGGGCAAGCTTAAAGCTTGCCCTCAATTTGTTGTTGTTAAAATTTGATTATCAGGCCGTCTCCCATCGAAATACTTAGACTGTCAATATATGCATCTCCGGGAAACCAAGAATCAAAATCGGAAATGTCCCCGGAATATTCCGAAGAAAGGAGATAATAGCGTACATCAGGGCAGTTAGGAGGTGTTTCTATTCCCGCAATTATTACGAAACGTTCATCGTTGTAATAAAAATCTGCCGCATGATTGTCAGGGAATTCATATTTTCTCATATTTTTAAGCCCCAAATACTCACAAACAGCTATCATAGCATCGTCCGGGGTAATGATTGAGTTTTCGTTTACATTTTTAAGCTCTTCCGTTATACAGTTAATATAGTTATCCAGTATCCATTGTGAACTTTCAACAGTTATACCTTTTATGATTAGATTTTGGACATCCCCGGTAAATGTACCGTCATAATAAACTTTCACGGGTTCATTCTCTGTAAATCTTACGACATAAGAATTAACTAATTCATCATTCAAACCGCATGGATAATAAATACCGTCCCACTCTCTATATGCATTGCCTCTGTCAAAGTACGTGAACTGATATGTTTTTTCATCATCTGTCATAATTGTGAAAACCATATAATTATAATCTGTGTCTGAGCGACGGTTACTTACAAACTTGCCCTCTACATAGTTGTTGTAATTTAATATATCGTACATAGTGTTTAATCGGGTTTCCAAATCAGGTTTGTTATAAACCTTGCCATCCTCATCGATATACATATATGGATATTTACCCTCATATTGGCTTGAAGCAGAAGTTTCGCCGGTTTGGCTTGATGTGCTATCTCCCGAACTGCTGTCTTGCTCCGTTTTAACACAGGCGGAAAGCATAAGGGTTACGGCAAGGGCTATAAATAAAAATCTTTTGCTCTTTTTCATAATGTCCTCCTTTTGGAAATGGTTAAGTATAAGCTTGTATTTAAATAATTAAAACAGTGTGGTATCCCCATTTGGGGCGTAACCAGTCTTTTCTATGCTACCGTCTAAATAAAATGTTATCTTGTACCCAATGACTAAAATTTAATAAACAAAAAGTCGAGGGTGAGTAAACATTCTCGGATTTTGATTAAGGAAATATAATATCATTCACATTACATGTTGCTGTTTTACATTCTTTTTATGGCTTCAAATTCATCAGTCAGTTCTTTTTCCAGCGGTTTATCGGTGGCTTTTGGATAAAAAATAGTATGGTCGATAGTAATACCGCTGTCATTAAAGTAAACGGCACTTGATGTAATCCACTTGCCAAGATCTTGAAAGTCTAACTCAGTGTACACAACGAGGTCGTTTCCATCAGGAGAAAGTACATATACAATGACGGTATTGTCAATATTTTCCGGTAAAACAGCACCTGTCGGCGGACAAAAATGCCGTTCTACGGTATATTCCGTCTTATCTTTAAATTCACCTTTATTCCAAATATCAACAAGATTTTGATATAGGGGAGTTGTCAATAATTTTTTGAGATTATCGTCATGTATAATGTCATAGTGCCGGTAATTTTTCCGAAAATATTCGGAAGTGTATTTGTCGGCATCTATATTCTCGGAAGATGAGGCATTTATATCCTCACCGCCGGGTTGCGTCGTTGATTGAGCGCAACCGGATAAAATCAAAACAGATAAAGTTAAAATAATAAAGTCGGAAATAATTCGATTTATTTTTTTCATAAATGCCTCCTTTTAGTTGCCTAAAATAGCGGTGTTTAATTAATGTTATCCAAAGAGCCATTGTTGGTATGTTTTGGCTTCTCCTGTTTCCATATTAACCATATAATCTTCGTACCCGGATTCGGCACTATAAACGACAATATAATACTCTATCGTATCTTTGTTTGTGACGGATATATTATTGCAATAAATTCCCATATTATCTTTTTTGTAATATACATAATCGTTTTTGGTTACAACTCTCTCCAAATCTTTTATACCCAAATAATCGGCTACCGTTAAAATCGCCTTTTCCGGGCAACAAATTGTAATGTCTGTACAAGAATCGTACTTTTCAAGAGTTTCATGGTTAAGATTATCAATGGTTTCTTGATATATTTCATTATCAATCGACGTACTTGCAAGACCGTTAACCTTGGCGGAATACAAATTATTTTCATCATAATTGCCGTAATAAAATATTCTTAAACTTTCGCCCACATAATTAGAACGATAGAACTCGGTGATAAACATATATCGGTCGTTTTTCTTAGGTATGTAGAATTTATATATCTTACCCAAGTCGTCTTGTAAAGTTATAATATAATTGCAAGTAACCTGAGGAGCCGGAATATCCGGAAGATCTTCATAGTCGTCTTCCTCGTCGGTTTCCCATTCAAACTTGTACAAGACCTCTTCGGAGGCTATGCACACGCCGTCAACATACTGAGAGCAGTCCAATATATCTCTCGTGCTTACAGGGCAAACATGTTTATCACCGCCGGAAGATACGCAGCCGGTAATGACGAAAGCAAGGGACAGTGTTGTTATGAGTTTAAATAATTTTTTCATTTTAAACCTCCGTTGCAATTTAGGGTTTTGTAATAATCGCATAAGCCGGTTTGTGCCGACCCTTTTATATTACATACAGTCAATATTTTAAAAAGCCTTGTTAACTAACTGGAAAAATTGATTTTTCCTCCTGATATACTGCTGTATTCCACATAGTTAAACTTCCACACACCGTTTTCTTTTACCAATTCAATAAGATGACCGACTTTACTCTCACCATCGGTTCCCGATACATACAAAAATGTAATTTGTTCATCATTCGCCGTGTAAACATCATACAGCTCCATATTTCCGTCATTTTCAAAGCCGGAAAGTGGTCTGTCCGCAACTTCGGCCGCCAAATATCCGTTGTAATTTCTGAACCCCCTGAGAACACGAGCTATTTTTCTTTCGGTACAAAATTCGGAAAGCCGTTCTTTGAAATCTTCATACTTGACATCTACAACTATGTATCTGCCCATATAATTTTCCGGCTGAAAATATACATATTCGCCGTCGGCATCCAATAACCACTCATATTCGCCGGAAAATACAACCTCTGTGGGTGATCCAAGCATCAGCTCAAGTAAACTCCCGTTTTCCTCATAAACCTTTTTTGCCTCCGGCGGCATAAAGGAAAGGTCATTGTATTTTTCATAAGTTTCTGAAATTGCAGGAGCATACTCGGTTTGAGAAGATGCGCCACTGCTTGAAGTGCCGCTTTCAGATTGAGAAGATAATATTTCGTCTATTTGGCTTGACGATATGTCGCCGGTTTGGCTTGAAATATTATCACCTGAACTGCTGTCTTGCTCCGTTTTAACACAGGCGGAAAGCATAAGGGTTACGGCAAGGGATATAAATAAAAGTTTTTTGTTCTTTTTCATAATGTCCTCCTTTTGGAAAATGTCTTATTTTGGTTATGATATTTCCCCATAGATGTTTACAAGGCAAAAATCAACAATGTCTCCGTTGGTTTTAGTCACGCTGATAATATATTCAATCATTGGCTCGGAGGAAGGATATTTATCAATGTGACGTTCCCTTATATTTTCAATTAGATTATCAGGGTCATCGGGGTAACCGAAATGAGCATCTTGATAATATTCAATAATTTCTTCATCGGTCATACCGAAATATTCATTGAATAGTACTCCCTCATACTTTAAACAGTAATCGCCACAGACATAGTATATGCTGCCGTATTCATCTTTTTCTGCTTTTATCGGCCATGAGTATCCGTTTAAATATATATAAGTCCAAATAGCTTCATCCGGAGAATAGACTACCGGGTTTGAAATAGCATTATAGTTATCAATTAACCTCTGTGATATTTTTTGAATGCCGATTGCAAGGTCGTCCATGCTAACTCCGGTAGGGTGTTGACCTATACAGATGTCTTTGGGTCTTATTACATTTTGGTTAAGCCGGTCTTTATCAAAAAATATAAGTGCAGGCTCGCCTTTGGGGTAGCTTTCATACAGGTATTCCCATGTTGAAACACTGAATGGCGTTTGGGTGCGATTTAATCCCCAACAAAGTCCTTCTATTCTGTATTCAACACCGTCGGAGATAACCGTTACATAACTATCCGATAAGTCGTTCCTATTTTGTACTGTATATGAATCTACAACTTTACCGATTATATAATTGTCGTGATTTGCCATTGCCATGAATTTTTCTCGACCGTCAAGCTTGCTGTTTGCGACGCTTTTGAAAACATAACTTTCGGTGTCCTCATTGTAAACAAGCGATAATATTTTATATTGTTCGATTTTTTCATCACCTATTAAAAAGTCAAGATAATAAAATATTTCAAGTGTATTATCAGAAATTTGATATTTATCCGCTTTAAAATCGGTGCTTAGCCGTTCCAAATTCAAACAATCGGATAAATCTATAACATCATTTTCTGCACGATAATAATATGATTTACCAAAATCAAATTTAGATATATCAAAATAGTTTGAAATATAATTTTTGAAATCCGATAAGTTTAATTTGTAATCTTGTGTATTTGATAATTTATCCTCATTTGTATAGTAATAAAATTGTATCAAGTCATTTTCGTCTAAGTCGTTTATTGAACAAATTCTTTGTAATATTCCCCCTTTGTGATATACATTAAGCAGGTTTTCAACATCTGTATCGCTTAGTGTTGAATTTATATCCGGATTTGATTTTGCACAACCGCAAAAAATAAATAAACATAATACGAAAAAAGAAAATATTTTAAATATTTTTCTCACAATGTCCTCCTTTCGGAAAAAGTGGTATATCTTTAAAAATATTACACAATAAACTTAGCACAGTGAAAACAATAAAACCGTCTGTTTTACAATGGGGTAAAAATCCTTGCTTGCTAACCGAGGGGATCGAGTTTTCCCCCTGATATACTGCTTTGCTCCATATAGTTAAATTTCCACACACCGTTTTCTTTTACCAGTTCAACGAGATGACCGACTTTACTCTCGCCACAGGTTCCGAATACATACAAAAATGTAATTTGTTCATCATTCGCCGTGTAAACATCATACAGTTCCATATTTCCGTCATTTTCACAGCCGGAAAGTGGTCTGTCCGCATCCGCAGCCGCCAAATATCCGTTGTAATTTCTGAACCCCCTGAGAACACGAGCTATTTTTCTTTCGGTGCAAAATTCGGAAAGCTGTTCTTTGAAATCTTCATACTTGACATCTACAACTATGTATCTGCCCATATAATCTTCCGGCTGATAATGTATATGTTCGCCATCGGCATCCAATAACCACTCATATTCGCCGGAAAATACAACCTCTGTGGGCGATGCAAGCATGTGCCCAAGTAAATTCTCATTTTCCTCATAAACCTTTTTTGCCTCCGACGGCATAAAGGAAAGGTCGTTGTATTTTTCATAAGTTTCGGAAATCGCAGGGGCATACTCGGTTTGAGAAGATGCGCTACTGCTTGAAGTGCCGCTTTCCGATTGAGAAGATGATATTTCGTCTATTTGGCTTGAAATATTATCACATGAACTGCTGTCTTGCTCCGTTTTAACACAGGCGGAAAGCATAAGGGTTACGGCAAGGGATATAAATAAAAGTTTTTTGTTCTTTTTCATAATGTCCTCCTTTTGGAAAAGTGGTATATCTTTAAAAATATTACGCAATAAGCTTAGCACAGTAAAAACAATAAAACCGTCTGTTTTACAACAGAGTAAAGGTTTTGTTAACTAACTGGAAAAATTGATTTTCCCCTCTGATATACTGCTGTATTCCACATAGTTAAACTTCCACACACCGTTTTCTTTTACCAGTTCAACGAGACGACCGACTTTACTTTCACCACCATCAGTTCCGTATACATACAAAAATGTAACTTGTTCATCATTCACCGTGTAAACATCATACAGTTCCATATTTCCGTCATTTTCAAAGCCGGAAAGGGGTCCGTCCACATCTGCGGCCGCCAAATATCCGTTGTAATTTCTGAACCCCCTGAGAACACGAGCTATTTTTCTTTCGGTGCAAAATTCGGAAAGCTGTTCTTTGAAATCTTCATACTTGACATCTACAACTATGTATCTGCCCATATAATCTTCCGGCTGATAATGTATATGTTCGCCATCGGCATCCAATAACCACTCATATTCGCCGGAAAATACAACCTCTGTGGGCGATGCAAGCATGTGCCCAAGTAAATTCTCATTTTCCTCATAAACCTTTTTTGCCTCCGACGGCATAAAGGAAAGGTCGTTGTATTTTTCATAAGTTTCGGAAATCGCAGGGGCATACTCGGTTTGAGAAGATGCGCTACTGCTTGAAGTGCCGCTTTCCGATTGAGAAGATGATATTTCGTCTATTTGGCTTGACGATACACCGCCGGTTTGGCTTGAAATATTATCACCGGAGCTGCTGTCTTGTTCCGTCTTAACACAGGCGGAAAGCATAAGGGTTACGGCAAGGGCTATAAATAAAAATCTTTTGCTCTTTTTCATAATGTCCTCCCTTTTTAAAAAGCGATATATTTTTATAACTATTATACAATAAATTTTAACTTAACGCAACAAAAGCAGGCAATTTTGCATTGCCTGCTTTAACTGTGTATTTTAAATTCAATATTTGATACTATAATCAACCTTTAACGCCGATTTCAAGTTCGTCTGCATGGGGTTTCATTGCCTCGATACAAATTTCGGCAACTTCTTTAACTTCCATACCCAACATTTCGCAGCCCTGTTTGATTATATCACGGTTGCACTTTGCGGCAAACTTTTTGTCCTTAAATTTCTTCATAAAGCTGGAAACTTCCATATCGGTAATTCCGTTAGGTCTCATTCTTGCGGCGGCCTGGATTACACCTGTAAGTTCATCGACGGTGAACAGGCTCTTTTCCATATTTGTGATAGGCTCAACATCTGTGCAAAGGCCGTAACCGTGTGCCATAATCGCCCTTACATCCGCCGGGTCAACTCCTGCGTCCAAAAGCGGCTGTTCCGTGTGCTGTAAATGTTCCTCCGGGAATTTTTGATAATCGTAATCATGCAGATAACCAACTGCCTCCCAGTGTTCAACATCTTCTCCAAAATGTTTTGCCATGCCGCCCATGGCATAACTTACATTCAGTAAATGAAGTATGAGGGAATGTTCGGTAACCATATCGGCGCAAATTTCTTTTGCTCTTTCTTTTGTAAGCATTGTTAAATCTCCTTATACCCTGTTTTTGTTGAGTAAATTATAGCATTGTTCACATAATTATACAAGATTTTATGACATATTTTCTTTTGTGATTGTGGCAACTTCCGCCGCCTTTAAATCGGCGTAACCGCCATTGTCAAATAAACTGCCGTACCTGTATATGCAGTAGCCGGAAATCCGTTTTTCCTCTTTACAGGCGGCTATCATTCTTGCCAAATTATCGCCGGTTTGCCATTCGTCTTGGCTGTTTGCTCCACCGTCGCCGTCACCTATTCTGTATGCCCCAAGGCCGATATACATTTTTACGGTACTGTCTTTTTCCATACTCCGCCACCGATTTAATATATTTTTAAAGGCGTAATTATGGCCGCCGTCGGCAGTTTTGTAATCAAAGCCCCAATAGAGCTGTGGCATTATGTAATCCGCATAACCGCCGGCAAGCCACAGACCCACATCTGAAAATTGAACGTTATAGTTGTTGTCGTTGTTGCCCTGTGGGCTTATGCCGAAAGTGACTTCCGGGTTTATCTCTTTGATTTTGCCGTACACTTTTTTGATAAGATTATTCACATTTTCCCTGCGCCAGTCCTCCGGACTTATTGTAACCGCCGCCCGGACATAATCCCGCCGGTCAAGAGTTAAATCCGCCGTCGGGTAAAAGTAATCGTCAAAATGCACGCCGTCCACCGGGTAATTTTTTACCACTTCCTCAACGCCGTTCACTATTAAATCCTGTGCCTTTTCCCTTGCCGGGTTGTAAAATATGCCGTTTTCCGTATACAGAACCAAACTTTCGTCATTTGCCGGATTGCTTTCCGCCAGAATTGCCGGTACGCCGTTCATTTTTACCCTGTACGGGTTAATCCATGCCTCAAATCTGAGGCCTTTTTCATGGGCGGAATTTACCATTACTGCCAGCGGGTCAAAATTTGGAGCAATCCCCTGGCGGCCGGTTATCACATGGCTGTACGGGAATAGGGCAGATGGGTAAAAAGCGTCCCCGAAAGCTCTCACCTGGACAATCAGTGTATTTAACCCCATATTTTTGCAGTTTTCAAGAATTCTGTCAATGTCCGATTTAAAGCTTTCTTCCGAGGAAAAATTCATATTTTGCATTTCAAGATAAGAAATCCAAATTCCCTTCATTCCCTTTTCCGCAAAATCCGCCTTTGCCATTTCATAGGGGGATAGATTTTCTTCTTCGATTTTTGAATTATCACTGTTTTCTGTGTTTTCATCGGTGCTTGTCACATGGCTTTTTGTAATCTCTACGGCCGTTTCTTTTGTAAAAAATTTAAAAAAGTTTTCACTTGTCAAAACTAAAATCAAGGTAAGTATGAAAACGCCGATTATTTTCAATGCGTCCTTTTTATAGTTCGTCAAAATCCATCACCGAAGATATTTTACTATACACGCCGTGAAAACGGGGTCGAAAAAAGCCGCCCGAAGGCGGCTTTTCAAGATTTTGTCTGTAACGATTAAATATCGTTTCTTGTCAAAACTTCTTTAAATTCTTTGCAAGGAGCTACATCTTCACTGCCGTAGCCAACTGCCAAAGCAGAAAGGGGCTTGTGGTTTTCCGGTATGCCGAGTTTAGCGGCAAGTTCCCGGTTGTTCTGCAATGCCATACATACGCCGTAAAGGTAAATGCTGCCAAGGCCTAAATCCGTGGCTTCAAGGCTCATCATCTCTACTGCACAGGCTGCGTTCATTTCAGCAATTCCAGGCCGTGACTGTGGGCAGGAAACAACAATCAAAGCAGGTGCGCCGTAGATAATATCCTTGTCCGGGCCGAAAGCGCCGCCCAAACTTCTAAGTACATCCTCATTTGTCACAACCGTCAAATGGGGTTTACCGTCTTTTGGCAGACCTACCGGTGCAAGAGATGCGGCGGTGATAACCTTTTCAAGTTTTTCTTTTTCCACCTTATCGGCTTTGTAAGAACGGCATGATTTTCTGCTGATCAACACTTTTTCAAATTCCATGGTTAATTTCTCCTTAATGTTTAATTTTTTATCTTAAACAGGCCGAGGTAATCATCGGCCTGTGTTAAAATCACTTGTTTATATAATTATAAGCTGCGGTGGCGGCTATGGCACCGTCGGCAGTGGCTGTTACAAGCTGGCGCAAAGTTTTATTTCTTGTGTCGCCGGCTACAAATACGCCGGGCACACTTGTTGTACAGCTTTCGTCGGATTTAATATATCCGTCAACAGTTTCAACTTTGCCTTCAAACATTGCGTTTTGCGGAATAAGACCAACCGCAACAAACACAGCCGAAAGGGCAATGTCCTTTTCTTCCCCTGTTACTTTGTTTTTAACTTTAAGTGAAGTTACCTTTGTATCGCCTTGGATACTTACCGGAATTGTGTTGTAAATTACTTCTATATTAGGTGTGTTAAGGACCTTTTCAACCTCATGTTTTTGACCTCTGAACTGGTCACGGCGAACAATAAGATAAACTTTTTCACAAACGCCTGCAAGATAAACGGCATCTTCAAGAGCTGTGTTGCCGCCCCCGATTACCGAAACCGTCTGATTTTTAAAGAACATTGCGTCACAGGTAGCGCAATAGCTTACTCCTGCGCCGGTAAACTTTTCTTCCCCCGGTATTTCAAGTTTTCTTCTTACAACGCCGGTGGCGATTACAACGGTTTTTGCCTGGTATGTTTCCTCGCCGCACTTTATAATCTTAACATTGCCGGACAGGTCAACATCCGTAACTGCTTTGTATTCAATTTGTGCGCCAAAGCCAACCGCCTGGTTATAAATGTTCATTGCGTATTCAACACCGCTGACCTTACCCAACGCCGGGTAGTTTTCAACTTCCGGTGTGTTGATTATCTGTCCGCCGTGAACATTGGCTTCAAAAGTAATGGTTTTAAGGCCTGCTCTCTGGCCGTAAATTGCGGCAGAAAGACCGGCCGGGCCTGCGCCGATAATAGCTATGTCGTATATCATGCTTTCCGTCTCCTTTGAATTTATCATTATAAATATATTATAAGCAATTTAATATGTTTATGCAGTAACTAAGTCACAAATTATATGAAATATCCTTTAAAACAGGATTGAAATATACATTGATTTTTCATAAAAATGCAATATAATACTTAACATAAATTTAATAATATTTAATTAAACTGTAATAGACATAAAGTTTGGTATTCTGTATGATAAAAAACAAAAAGAATTTAAGCGAAAGGCTTCTGCCTTTTGCGGTAGTTTTGATATTTGCCCTTTCCGCCGGGGTTTCCATATATATGAAAAAGCACAACCTTGGTCTTGAACGGCTTATAGGCATTGAGGGCGGCGGCATGGTTATGGCAATTTTTATTGCCCTTTTGCTGTTTGCGATAAAAGGTGTGGTTATGTTTATACCTCTCTCCGGCCTGTACCTTGCCGTGGGGGCCGTGATGAATGATGAAATCATCGCTTTCCTTGTAAACCTTACCGGCATTGTTATTTGCCTGTCGATAGCATATTTTAACGGCACAAAAATAACCATGGAAAGGGCGGAAGAAATCTACCGCAAATTTCCAAAAATAAAGATACTGGACGATTTTGAAAGTGAAAATTCTCTGCTCTTTTCCTTTCTTATTCGCATTTTCGGCATTGTTCCCTGCGATGTGGTAAGTATGTACTGCGGAATTAAAAAAATTCCCTACAAAGAATATTTGTTAGGTTCCGTTGCGGGTATGATACCCGGCTTGATACTTACCGGCATTATCGGTGCAAATATAACCAACCCGTTATCTGTTCCCTTTTTGGGTTCCTGTGCTTTGCAGTTGGCAGGCACTTTGGGTTCGTTGTACATATACAAAAAGAAAATCAAACGAAAGGATAAACCGGCATGAATATGAATATTCTTGTAACTTTGAACAGCGGATATATTGATGTTTTGTGCGTGATGTTGAAATCTTTGCTTATTTCAAACCCGGGCACAACATTTGATGTTTATGTAATGAATTCTTCCTTAACAGACAGCGACTTTGAAAAGGTGAAAACATATCTACATAACCACAAGAGGGTAATTCTCCAGGACATAAAAATACATCCGGGGAAATTGGCCGACGCCCCGACAACTTTGGGCTATCCCATTGAGATGTACTACCGTATTTTTGCGGCGGAATTTTTGCCTAAATCCATTGACAGAATACTTTATTTAGACCCGGATTTGGTTGTTTTAAAACCCCTTGACCGGCTTTATAACATTGATATGGAAAATTATTTTTTTGCCGCTGCCAGCCATGTGGGCAAGGTGCTTAACGATATAAACGATTTTAGGCTTAACGGCGATGACTACTCTATATACATAAATTCCGGCATAATGATGATGAACCTTGAGCTTTTGCGCAAGGAACAGGATAGAAAACAGGTATTTGAGTATATTGAAAATAACAAAGAAAGGCTTATTTTGCCTGACCAAGATGTTATAAGCGCAATTTACGGCAGTAAAATTTTAAAGATAAATCCGTTTTTGTACAATATGAGTGACCGACTGCTTTTGCACCCGTCTTTTGAAAATGGTCTTTTGCCCCTTATAACCGTGAACTGGGTTAAAGAACACTGCGTAATTGTGCATTACTTTGGGAAAAACAAGCCATGGAAAGAAACATATATAGGTTTTTTAGGCAAGTTTTACGAAGAAATTTCCGCCGCACCTGTGCCGGAGGAATAAAAATATATTAAATATATAACATAAATTCAAAAGGACAAACGGTTTAAGCCGTTTGTCCTTTTATTGTTTAAAATAGTTGGATTGCTAAAACTTTTTGTCTGTAAAACTTAAAATCAATAGCTCATTCCCCACAGTTTAATAAGCAACAGCCAAACCAAACCGTAGTAAGCCACAACCGCAACAAGGTCGTTTACCGTTGTGATAAGCGGACCGGAAGCAACCGCAGGATCGACGCCGATACGCTTGAAAAACATAGGAATACATGTGCCCACAATGCTTGAAATAAGCATAGCAAGTATCAGCGCAAGGCCGATACACAAAGATACGCCAAATGCAAAGTGTATATTGTGTCCCTTTGCCGCATAGATGTAAATACCTATGCCGGCAATCGCAAACACCGCAAGTATAAGTCCGTTTAAAACGCCTACTCTCGCCTCTTTTGATAAAAGCGCCAACTTATCCTTTACGGATATACTGTCGTCCGTAAGGGCACGGATTGTAACGGCCAAGCTCTGTGTGCCTACGTTGCCGGCCATATCCAAAATAAGGGACTGGAAAGACATTACAATAGGCAATGCGGCAACCACAAATTCAAAGGCGCTTACAACAGAGGAAACCACCATGCCTAAAACAAGAAGTATCAAAAGCCATGGCATTCTCTTTTTAACGCTTTGGAAAACCGGCTCGTCAATATCTTCGGAGCCGTTTGTACCACCCAATTTCATAATATCTTCGTTTTGCTCTTCAACCAAAACATCAATGATATCGTCAACTGTGATAATACCCAAAAGGGCGCCTTTGCGGTTTACAACAGGTATGGCCTTTAAATCGTACTTTGCAACCAACCGAGAAACTTCCTCCTGGTCCATGTCAGGGGTTACGGAAATAACATTGTCGTCCATTATTTCCGAAAGTTTTGTGTCGTCCGGGGCAGAGAGAATATCCCTCAAATCCGCAACGCCCACTAATTTTTTAATCCCGTCAAGAACAAAGATTGTGTCTATAACCTCTGTCTTTGGGCCTATTTCCTTAATTTTTTTAAGGGTTTTTTCTATTGTGTAATCTGCCGGTATGGCGATATACTCCGTGGTCATAATACCGCCGGCTGTATCGTCGTCATACAAAAGCAGGCTTTGAATGTCCGCAGTGTCCTTGCTCTTCATAAGGCGGGTAAGGTCTTTGCGGCGGTTCATAGGCATCTCGCCTAAAATATCCGCAATATCGTCATTTGACATATAGCTGAACAGGGCAATTATGCGTTTGTAAGGCAAAAGAGCCACAAAGCGCTGTTGCAAATCTTCATCCATTTGCTCCAAGATTTGCGCCATGTGTTCGTCATCTATTTTGCCATAGAATTTTAAAAGGTCGTCATCGGAAAAATCCTCCAATGCTATCGCAATATCAATGGCATAAGCGGACTCGATAACTTCGTTTAAATCGTCCCGATTGCTTTTTAAAAGTCTGTCCGTAAGGCTTACATCGGCTTCTTCAAGCTCGTCCCGGTCGGATGTGATGGCGTCGATAATTTCATCTACTTCATCTCCGTCGTCCCGGGCTTTTACCTCTTTTTCATCTTTTTTGTTGGGGGAATACTCCCCTGTGATTTTCTCTTTCTCTTCCAAAAAAATTACCTCCTCTTCGGCGACGCCGAAAAAGAGGTGTCTATATTATCACTTGAATAAGATAACACCGTACAGCGCCGCTATTTTGTTTTCTTCGGTATATCGACTCCCGCTAGGGTCTGTACTCACCAAGTGTCATCTCCTTTTTTTATTTTTACACACTTATTTTATTGCAAAACAACCGTTGTTGTCAATGTTTTTATTTTTATTTTTGCACAAATTTACATAAAAAATACAGAACAATCCTTATTATAAAATAAAGGTAACACCTGTACAAAAGTGTTACCTTAAATTTTACCGTTTTTCGCCCTATCAGTCTTCGGCTTTGTCTATAAATCCGCCGCCTGCAACCAAATCTCCTTTGTAAGCCACGGCGCTTTGTCCTCTTGCCGCCGCACGGACTTTATCCGGAAATTTAAATACTATTTTCTCATTGTCGGCATATTCCACCACCGCAGGGGAGCCAAGACCTACACTGCGTATTTTAACGGCGTATTCTTCGCCTTTTTTAAAGGGCACGCCCTTTGTGTAAACCGGGTTTTTTACCGTTACAAGGGTTGAAAACTCCCGGCCGGCAAAGCCCAAAATAACATCTCCGTTTTCCCTTATCTCTTTTACAAAAGCCGGCTTGCCAAGGGCAACGCCGAGCCCCTTGCGCTGACCTACGGTGTAGTTATGCACGCCCTCATGCCTTTTAATTCTGCTGCCGTCCGGGGCAATAAGCCAGCCGTACTTAGGCTTATAGCCTCTATCGGTTATATATTTTGTATGGTTGCCATCCGGTATAAAGCAAATTTCCTGGCTGTCCGGCTTTTGTGCGGTGAAAAGACCCAAATCATCGGCCATTTCACGAACCAAAGGTTTTTCGTACCGGCCGATAGGCAAAATCATTCTTGAAAGATATTCCTGCGGCAGGCGATACAGCATATAGCTCTGGTCTTTTGCAAGGCTCAAAGCTCTTTTTACATAATATGTTTCCCCGGATTTTTCAATCTGAGCATAGTGTCCTGTGGCAACATAGCCTATACCCAAGCGGTCTGCCTCCTCAAACAAAGTGGCAAATTTACATGTGGGATTGCACACAACACAGGGGTTTGGAGTTTGTCCTTTAATATAGCTTTCACAAAAAGGAGTGATAACATTTTTTTCAAACTTTTCTCTTGCATCGGAAACAAAAACTTCTATTCCAAGCTGTTCCCCTACTTTTTTTGCATCGGCTATTGCGCCGGCAGAGGCCGGTGAAAAATTTATTACCGTGCCTATTACCTGTAAACCTCTTTTTTTAAGCAGGTCAACGCAAACGGAGGAATCCACCCCGCCGGAAACGCCCACTAAAACCTTATTAAAATCCAAGTTCATTTTTATTCTCCTAATTTTATCTCACTATTAACATATCGCTATTATATGTTTTTATTTTTATTCTGTCAATAAAAATAATAGGGGATTATCTCCCCTATTATTATATACACAATATCTTAAATAGCAAACTTATTTTTCGTATATGGTTCTGCCTGCCAAAACAGTTTTAAGGCAAACGGTATCCCTTACTTCCTCCGGTGTGATTTGGAAAATATTTCTGTCCAAAACCGCAAAGTCGGCAAAGTAGCCCGGCAAAAGTCTGCCCTTTTTGTTTTCTTCAAAGCTGGCATAAGCGGATGCCGTTGTGTACATATCCACGGCGTCGTATATATCAACCCGCTGATCCCGACGGTATGTCTTTGTTCCCGCAAGGTTCTTTCTTGTCACTGCGCAGTAAATATTGTGCCACGGGTTAAGATCCTCAACCGGTGAGTCGGTGCCGTAGCTTACATGAACGCCCATTCTGAACAGGTCGCCGAAGGCATAGCTTTGATTTGCAAGTTCCCGACCCACTCTGTCCTCTACAACATTCATATCGTAGTCGATAAATATCGGCTGTACCTCAGCCAAAATATCCGAGTCCTTAAATCTTTGAAGCATTTCTCTGTCTGTTATCTGAACATGAATACCCCGGTGGCGGTTTTTGTTTTCGCCGTTTTTGATAACGCTCTCATATCCGTTGAGAACCAAGTCGATAGCGCCGTCGCCGATACAGTGAGTTACAACCTGGCAGCCGTTGTCATCGGCGAACTTTACTATTGCGTTAAAGTCCTCCTGTGAAATTGTGGAAACACCGCAGGTTGTATTATCATCGGCATATGGTTTTCTCATAAATGCCGTTCTCGCACCCAGAGAGCCGTCTACAAACAGCTTTAACGGACCGTACTTAAACATATCGTCGCCGGTGCCTGTTTTATAGCCCCGATCCAAGAACTTCTTGTATTCGGTTAAATTGCCAAGATTGCACTGCTCATAAAGGCGCAAGGCATCGGGATATGTAGCGTAGAGATGTTCAATACCCTTTACCGTAAGCTGCCAATCTGCCACCTTGATGTCATTTGACTGCAAGCTTGTAATGCCCTGGCTCCGTGCGTATTTCATACCCACGATAAAATCATTGGAAATTTTTTCCACAGTCCGCCGAGGAACGATTTTAGAAACCTGGTACTGAGAATTTTCCGATATAAGGCCGTTTGGCTGTCCGTTTTCGTCCTTGTAGATAACTCCGCCGGCAACCGCCTCTGTTTCCTTTGTTATGCCGGCAAGTTCCAAGGCCTTGCTGTTGGCAACGCATATATGTCCGCAGGCACGGGTGAAAATAATAGGGATTTCCTTTGAAATCTCGTCCAAATCGTACCTTGTAGGCATTCTTATTTCGTCGGTGAAGTAGTCCTGATTCCAACCGTGACCCAGCAAAACCTCCCCCCGGCCAAGTGTGTGGTTTTTCAAAAACTCTCTGCCGGCGGCTATCATATCGCCGACGCTTTTTGTTCCGTTGAGCATAACTCTGGAAAGGGTTTGTCCCACGCTTTGTATATGAAGATGTGAATCGTTTATTCCAGGCACCACTGTTTTACCGCCCAAGTCCGTTTTGGTTGCGTCGGCAGGAAGATTTGCCAAAATTTCCCGATCTGTGCCGATTTTTTCGATAATCCCGTCCTTTACATACATGGCAGTTACAAATCTGCCTCTTTCAACATAAATATTGCCGTTGTAATAAGCTGTGTTCATTTTTATACCTCCGTTACAATATAAAATTTGAATGACTTCGGGATTAAACGCACCCTTTACACAGTTTAAACCATGTACAGGCGCCGGCTTTAACCTTTGCCGGATTGCCGCAAAATAAAATGGTTCTGCAGCTATGCAGAACCATACTTTTTAAGTTCGGTAACCGATAGCCCCTCTGTACAAATACAGGAGTGCACAGGGTATTAGCCCCTGCACCAAAATGCAAAAATGCCTTTTTGCAAAGTTCGGCGGTTTTACCTTTCTGCTTGCTTAAACGGGCGCCCCCTACACAAGATACTAATTCCAACCGCATCCTCTATCAAAAATATTTGTTTACCTTTTTATATCATTTTATTTGGATAATGTCAATAAAACTTTTTGTTATTCGGCATTTTTATAGGCATTTTCTATTGCTTTTCTTATGCCGTCTGTGTTAATGGTAACGCCGGCGGTCATATCAACCCCTGCCCAATTTCCGCTGCCGGACATTGAGTAGTCGCCGTTTTCACCGCTTACAAGGCCTGAGGCAGCCGAATTTGAATAGGAACCTTCGGATGAGGTTGTCATGCCTATTTCATCGGAGTTTACCCCCGGGAGAAAATCGGAATTTGCCGCCGAGTTTATTCCCGTCTTTGCGGTCACATCGCCTGTACCGATTATATCCTTTATATTTTTGCCCACAAGTGCCTTTTCAAGATATTGTGCCTGTTCGTACCATTCTTTGCCTATGCCGCTTGCCCCACGCATACCATAGCTATCACCAAGTTCTTTCTTGGTTTTGATTTCGCCTCCGGTGTAATTTACCGGGTTGCCGGTGCCGTCAAAGTAGAAATCAGAAGAAATTTCATCAACTGTCAGCTTCACTATTTTACCGTCCTTGTCAAAAACCACTGCCGCTATGCTTGTTGTAACATTGCTGTTGCCGTTTTTATCGGCGGTATAGCCGTAGGCCTTTGTGGCGGTATAAGCACCGGTACCCACCTTGTAGCTGTCAATTCCCATAACCGTTTCATTCTCTTTTTTGCCGCAGCCGGCAAGAGCCAAAACCGATACCAAACAAGCGACGTATAATAATTTTTTCATAATGTACTCCTTTTTTAATCTGTTACATCTAATATTGACGGTTTTTTAAAATTTATACTTTTTGTGAATTTATGTTTTTTTATATTGAACTTTAAATCGATATAAACTATAATGATATACAACAATCCGCCAAAAGTGCGAAAAACGATTACGAGGTTAATTATGAGCAAAATAGTAATTATGGAGTCGCTGGGCATAAGCGACAGTGAGCTGGCAATGAGAAAAAAACCTTTTGAAGAGGCCGGCCACACATTTGTAGACTACCCAAAGACCAACGATACCGAAAAGCTTATTCGGCAGGCAAAGGACGCAGATGCGATGATTATAGCAAATATGCCTATGCCCGGTGAGGTTATTTCTCGGTGTGACAACTTAAAATTTATTGATGTGGCCTTTACCGGCGTTGACCATGTGGGACTTGATGCCGCAAAGGCAAAGGGCATGAAGGTAAGCAATGCCTCCGGCTATTCAAACGAGGCTGTAAGCGAACTTGTTCTGGGTATGGTTCTTTCCATTTACAGAAATATGCCACAGGTTGAACAAAGATGCCGTGACGGCAAGACAAAAGACGGCCTTATCGGCAATGAATTAAAAGGCAAAACCGTGGGCATTGTAGGCCTTGGCAATATAGGCACAAGAAGTGCGGAGATATTCAATGTTTTCGGCTGTAAAATTTTGCGGAACAGCAGAACGATACACGAAAATGCCCCGGAGTATGTAAAACAAGTTTCGCTGGAGGAGCTTTTGCAAAAATCCGATATAGTTGTTCTTCACTGCCCTGCCAACCGGTCAACAAAGGGGCTTATAAATAAAGAAAAGCTGGCTCTTATGAAAAACAGCCGGATACTTGTAAATGTTGCAAGAGGCCCGGTTGTGGTAAGCCAAGATTTGGCCGATGCACTTAACGACGGCGTTATTGCGGCGGCGGCAATAGATGTTTTCGACAAAGAACCGCCGCTGGATTTGTCAGAGCCGTTATTGAACTGCAAAAACTGCCTTGTTACCCCTCATGTTGCCTTTGCCACAGAGGAATCCATGAGCCTGCGTGCGGAAATTGTATTTAAAAACCTTGCCGCCTGGCTTTGTGACAAACAGGAAAATATTATTTTATAAAAACATATATCGCCTATACGCTCTCCTGCCGAAGGAGGGCGTTTTTGTTTCTGAATTGTTTTTACACAATGCCCCCAAAAATTTAACGGCACATAATTTTGTGAAAAATTATAATCACAAAATTTTCATTTTTAACGCATTGACATCATCGAAAAAAATGTTATAATATCTAAACAAGCTAAATTGTTTGAAATCTAACTGTTAGAACTGTAACTTTTATAAAAGGAGGTACACAATGGAAAAAATTGAAATCGGCAAGATGATTTTGGATACCGCCCACGCCATAAAACACGGCATAAATACCAGTTTCGGCGGTGACTGTGTTGACATAAGCGGATATCAAATGAGGGTGTTGGGCTTTGTGAAAAAACATTCATTGCATGGCGAAATGATTTTCCAAAAAGACATCGAACGCGAGTTCAAAATAAAGGGTTCTTCCGTTACAAGCGTTTTGAATAACCTTGAAAAGAACGGCTATATACTGAGAAAGTCCGTTGAAAGTGACAGGCGCTTAAAGCAAATCGTTTTGACCGAAAAAGCGGAAAATGTGTGCAAAATGCACTGGAAAGCCGTTCAAAAGTACGAAAGTGCCATTGCACGGGGTTTGACTTCGGACGAAATAGAAAATTTGCAGAAAACACTGCAAAAAATAGAAGAAAATATTAAAAAAACAAGAGGTGTAAACAATGATTAAAAAGCTCTCTGCTTATGTTAAAGAGTATAAGACAGCCGCTGTACTCACCTCGATTATGGTAATGATGGAAGTTGTAATGGAAGTTGTAATTCCGAGACAAATGTCCAAAATCATAGATATAGGATTGCCCGGCGGCGATATAGGCTATGTTACCAAAATCGGCTTGATTATGATTTTAATGGCTGTCATGTCACTTTGTTTCGGCGTAGGTTCGGGCTTAAACGCCGCCAAAGCCGGCGCCGGCTTTGCCAAAAATTTAAGACAGGCGCTGTTTTACAAAGTGCAGGATTTGTCCTTTTCAAACATAGACAAATTCTCAACTTCAAGCCTTGTAACAAGGCTTACAACCGATGTAAACAATGTGCAGATGGCCTTTACCATGATGATAAGAATGTTGGTAAGAGCGCCTATTATGCTTGTTTTCGCCACATTTATGACGGTAAAAATAAGCCCCAGATTATCACTTATTTTCTTTGCGGTAATCCCTGTTTTGGCAGTTGCTTTGATTTTTGTTATGACAAAAGCAATGCCGAAATTCAGACAGATGTTTAAAAAATACGATGTTGTAAACCGTGTTGTACAGGAAAACCTTACAAACATACGCACAGTTAAAGCCTATGTAAGGGAAGATTACGAAACAGAAAAGTTTAAGGACGCCTCCGGCGATTTGTACAACAACTCAATTCGGGCGGAAAAGAACACAATTCTTGTAAGCCCCCTTATGTCAACGGCGGTTTACTCGGTTATGCTGGCTATCTCATGGCTGGGAGCTCACCTGATTGTTTCCGATTCTATGACAACAGGCGAACTTATGAGTATGTTCACCTATGTAATGCAGATTTTGTCATCACTTATGATGATTTCAATGTCCGTTGTTATGATGTCCATGGCCAAGACCAGCGGCGACCGTATTTTGGAAGTTTTGGAAGAAGAAGTTGACCTTAAAAACAAGGAAAACCCTGTTAAAGAGGTTAAGGACGGCAGCATTGAATTTAAAAATGCTTCTTTCAGCTATTCAAAGGACAAAGACAAACTTGTTCTTGAAAACATAAATCTCTCTGTTCCAAGCGGCGCAACGGTTGGTATTATAGGCGGCACCGGTTCATCAAAAACAAGCCTTGTAAACCTTATCCCAAGACTTTATGATGTAACCGAAGGCAGCGTTTCCGTAGGCGGCGTAGATGTAAGAGATTACGATTTGGATACATTGAGAGGCGAAGTTTCCGTTGTTTTGCAGAAGAATGTTTTGTTCTCCGGCACAATTAAGGAAAACCTTCGCTGGGGCAATGAAAACGCCGACGACGAAGAACTTGTGCGAGTATGTAAACTTGCCCGGGCAGACGGATTTATCAACCAGTTCCCGGATAAGTATGACACATACATCGAACAGGGCGGTACAAACGTTTCCGGCGGTCAAAAACAGCGTCTTTGTATCGCAAGGGCCTTGCTTAAAAAACCGAAAGTGCTTATCTTGGACGACTCCACAAGTGCGGTTGATACAGCCACAGACGCACAGATCAGAAAGGCTTTCAAAGAGGAAATTCCGGGAACCACAAAGATCATCATTGCACAGCGTATTTCATCGGTACAGGATGCGGATATGATTGTTGTAATGGACAACGGTAAGATTGCCGATGTAGGCACTCACGATGAACTTATAAAATCCAGTGAGATTTACAGAGAAGTTTATACATCTCAGATGAAAGGAAGTGAAGAGTAATGGCAAACAGAATGGCAGGCGGACCGGGCCCCAGAGGCGGCAGAGGTATGCCAAGGGCAAAGGCCGATGAAAACACAGGTAAAAATCTTAAACGCCTTTTAAAACTCACATTTGAAAACTACAAAATTCAGGCTTTCTTTGTTGTTGTTGGCATAGCTGTTTCCGCCATATGCGGCGTAAGGGGCACGCTCTTCATTAAAACCCTTATAGACAGCTATATTACTCCTCTTTTACAGAGCGAAACACCGGACTATACCGGCTTGAAAATTGCCTTATTTAAGATGGCAGGTATTTATGCATTGGGTATTTTTGCAAACTTCTTGTACAACTACCTTATGATGTTTATCACTCAGGGCACATTGAAGCGCATGAGAGACGATATGTTTACCCACATGCAGACATTGCCTATCAAATATTTCGACAGTCACACCCACGGCGAACTTATGAGCCGTTACACAAACGATGTGGATACCCTCCGTCAGATGATCAGCCAGACGGTGCCGCAACTTTTGAACTCAACAGTTACCATAGTTTCGGTACTTGTTTCAATGCTTATTCTCTCCTGGCAACTTACGATAATCGCCCTTGTAATAGTTGCCCTTATGCTTACACTGTCCAAAAAGGTTGGCGGCGCATCCGGCAAATACTTTGTAAAACAGCAAAAAAACCTTGGCCGGTTAAACGGTTACATTGAAGAAATGATGGACGGCCAAAAGGTTGTTAAAGTGTTTACACACGAAGAAAAGGCAAGAGAAGAATTTGACGCCTTTAACGAAACTCTTTACGAAAGTATGCGCAAAGCCAACGGTTTTGCAAATATCATGGGGCCTATTTCCGGCAACTTGGGTCACCTTAACTTTTCGGTTACCGCCATTGTAGGCAGTGTTATGGCTATCAGCGGTATGGGCAATATAACGGTAGGTACAATAGCCTCTTTCTTGCAGCTTGTGCGCAGTTTCAATATGCCTATCAGCCAGGTTACACAGCAATTTAACACCATTGTAATGGCTTTGGCCGGCGCAGGAAGAATATTTGATATTCTTGATCAAAAACCGGAAGTTGACGACGGCAACATAACCCTTGCAAAAATAGATGTTAAAGACGGCGCCATTGTTGAAACACAGGCAGATACAAACCGTTGGGCATGGCGTGTACCTGACGAAAAGGGCAATATCAACTATGTTGAACTGAAAGGCGATGTTAAGTTCCACGATGTTGATTTCGGCTACACCGATGAAAAAATTGTTCTTCACGATATTAACCTTTACGCAAAACCGGGTCAAAAAATTGCCTTTGTAGGTTCTACCGGCGCAGGCAAGACAACAATTACAAATCTTATCAACCGTTTTTACGATGTTCAAAAAGGTTCTATCACCTATGACGGCATTGATGTAAAGAATATTAAAAAAGCGGATTTGCGCCGTTCTTTGGGCATTGTTTTGCAGGATACTCACCTGTTTACAGGCACAATCATGGAAAATATCCGTTACGGCAACCTTAACGCCACAGACGAAGAAGTTAAAGCGGCGGCTATGATAGCCAACGCAGACAGCTTTATCAAGCACCTGCCCGACGGCTATGACACACAGCTTACCGCAGACGGCGCAAGCCTTTCACAGGGACAAAGACAGCTTTTGTCCATCGCCCGTGCGGCGGTTGCAAACCCACCGGTTCTTATTCTGGACGAGGCCACAAGCAGTATCGACACAAGAACCGAAAGCATTATTCAAAGCGCTATGGACGCCCTTATGTACGGCAGAACGGTATTTGTTATCGCCCACAGGCTTTCCACCGTTCGCAACAGCAACGCCATTATGGTTTTGGAATTGGGCAGAATTATCGAGCGTGGCGACCACGAAGACCTTATCCGGCAGCAGGGTAAATATTATCAGCTTTACACCGGCAAACTTGAACTGGATTAAGTTATATACAAAAGAAACGAACCCCCAAAAAGGGTTCGTTTTTTTAACGCTTATATTTATTTGTCTTTTGGTATATTGATGTTAATCCGCCTGTTTACTTCGTACTGCAATCGGGTAATTTCGCCTTTTTCCAAAAGCTCTTTTTGCTCTTGGGGCGATTGTTCCTTTAATTTTTCCAATCTTGTAAGGTATTCTCTATCGGTATTTTTATTTTCCGTAAAATCACCGCCTTTATAACTTTTATAAAATTATAGTCTTTATTACGACTATTGTCAACAACAAGACCATACTCTATTATGTAAAAAATAATTTAGAGGAGGTTTTTTATGATTGTTTACGATAATTTTTGGCGAACGCTGAAAGCATCAAGTGAAAGCACTTACACCCTTATCAAAAAACATAACATATCCTCTTCAACTATTGATAAACTCAGAAAAAACAAACCCGTTACAACCACCACAATAAACGATTTGTGCCGAATTTTAAACTGCGATGTAGGCGATATAATGGAATATATCCCCAATGACAACGACTGGATTTTATAATTTGCCCCCCGAAAATTTTTCGGGGGTTTATTTTTTCTGTTTTATCATTGTTTTGGCAAATTCTAAAAGCGATTGCTTATCGTTTGGCAATTCGCCGTCTATCACCTTTTGGAGCAATGTGTTTAAAATCTCCCCTGTAAAGGGTGATGGCTTTACGCCTATTTCCTGCAAGTTTCTGCCGTTTACCGCAAGCTGTCTGAGGCTGAAACAGGCTTCTTTTGCAATTTGCCGGTCTATAAGTTGCTCTATTTCGTCATAGTATCGGCTGTGATTGTAAACCCGATAATTTTGCCCCAAATTATCCCGTCTTTTAAGCCGCAGCAACATTCTCAATACAGTTTCACCGTGTTTGTTCAAAGCCCTTCTGACCCCCTTTTCCGTGGGCTCAATAGCCGTGTCATGGTACAGCACCAAGTGAGATATAAGTTCTTTTTCCTCACCCGGCGCTTTTAATTTTGTTAAAATTTCATTTGTCATCCGGGCACTTACTTTATTGTGGCCGTAAAAATGTCCCGTGCCGTTTTCGTCAACCGTAAAGGTTTTCGGCTTGCCTATATCGTGGAACAGTGCCGCCGCCTTTAAAGGGTAGACAGGCGGTACATTTTCAATTACCTTTGATGTGTGGGTCAAAACATCATAAATATGGTGTTGATTTTTCTGGTCAAAACCTTTCATGGCAAGAACCCTCGGCAGACACACATCCAAAATATTCCGATATTCTTCCAACACAGCCGGAAAATAAGCCCCCACAACAGCCTTTTTAAATTCGGAATATACTCTCTCCCGAGATATTTTTTCAATCAAATACGCCTTGTTTTCGGCGGCTGTGCAGGTGTTTTCTTCTATTTCAAAGCCCAGAGTCGACCGAAATCTGACAGCTCTTAAAATGCGCAATGGGTCTTCGGCAAATCTTTTCTCCGGGTCACCTACGCATCTTATAATTCTTTTATCAATGTCGGCCATACCCCCGTGTAAATCGACTATATCGCCGTTTTTGTCCATACAAAGGGCATTTACGGTAAAATCTCGGCGCCGTAAATCAAGGCTTAAATTGGGGGTAAAAGCCACATTGTCCGGATGCCTTAAATCGGTGTACTTACCCTCGGTGCGATATGTGGTTATCTCTGCCGGCTCTCCATCAATAAAAACCGTAACTGTGCCGTGCTTTAATCCCGTTTTGACAACTTTAAAATTTCGGAACACCTTTTCCGTCTGCCGTGGCAAAGCGTTTGTGGTTATATCTGTGTCACCGGGGGCTTTGCCCATGACAATATCACGGACGCTGCCGCCTACAAGATAGGCTTCAAAACCTGCGTTATTAAGCATTTCAAGTGCCTTTATCCGGCTTTTACCGGGCTTTTCCATATATCACCTCAAAAATATTAGCAAAAAAGCAGGACTTATGCCCTGCCGTTATTTTATGATGTAATCAATCAACAATCTCAAAGTCTTCCGCCGAACAACCGCACATAGGGCATGCAAAATCGTCAGGCAAATCTTCAAACAATGTGCCGGGTTCAATACCCAAATCGTCGTCGCCGAAATCTTCGTCATAAATCCAACCGCAGTCAATGCAACCGTATTTAGCCATATACCATATCTCCTTTTTAAGAATGTTATCATTGGAATTTTAGTCTCACTTATGAACTTTGTCAATAGGTTTTTTTGAAAATTTGCGGATATTTTTATAAATTTTTCTCAGCTGCGCCCTTTTGTATAACTTACCTAAATACTGCTCGGTTTTGCGGGGAAAATTCTCAACGGTCGGTCATTGTTTTAAAGCCGGATAAATGATATAATTTTGAAGATTTATTTGTAAAAAGGAATGAGGGGAAAGGTATGTATAAACAAGGTTTCAGCAACGAGCTTTATGTTGAAAAACAAGCGCGGAGAATTAAAGAGAGAATAGAGAGATTTGACGGCAAGCTGTATCTTGAATTCGGCGGCAAGTTATTTGACGATTTCCATGCGTCAAGAGTTTTGCCGGGTTTTGAGCCGGACACAAAAATAAAACTTCTAAAAGCATTGAGCAGCGACACGGAAATTATATTCTGTATTTCCGCCGACGATATTGAAAAGACAAAGGTGAGAGCCGACTTGGGCATATCCTACGATATGGATATTCTTCGTCTTATAGACGAATTTAAGGGCATGGACATTCAGACAACAGGTGTTGTTTTGACAAGGTACGCCCATCAGCCTGCGGCGGACAACTTTATAGCAAGACTTAATAATTTGGGAATAAGAAGTTACAAACACTACCCCATACCCAACTACCCAAGTGATGTGGATAAAATAGTAAGCGATGAGGGCTATGGCAGAAACGAATTTGTAGAGACTACAAAACCACTTGTTGTTGTTACCGCACCGGGCCCCGGCAGCGGAAAATTGGCGGTTTGCTTGTCCCAAGTTTACCATGAGCACAAGAGAGGCAGATTTGCCGGATACGCCAAGTTTGAGACATTTCCTATATGGAACCTTCCTCTCAAACACCCTGTAAATTTAGCCTATGAGGCCGCTACGGCAGACCTTGGGGATGTAAACCTTATCGACTCTTTCCACTTGGAAGCATACGGAGAAACAACCGTAAACTACAACCGTGATATTGAGGCTTTTCCTATCGTTAAGATGATTTTAAAGAGCATAACGGGGGATGAAAACTTCTACCGTTCCCCTACGGATATGGGCGTAAATATGGCCGGTTACGCTATAATCGACGACGATGCCTGCAAATATGCCGCTTGCCAAGAAATTATTGCCAGGTACTACACCGCTCTTTGCGATTACAAATTGGGCAAAGTGCAGCACGCACAAGTTGAGCGCATTGAAAACATTATGCGCCAGCTTTCACTTACACCGGCAAAAGACCGTCCGTGTGTTGCCCCTGCAAACCTTAAAGCCCAGCTTACAGGCAAGCAGAGTGTTGCCTACGAACTGACAGACGGCAAAATTATAACCGGCAAGGCCAGCGATGTTATGAGCGCCACCAGCGCCGCAACAATAAACGCTCTTAAATATTACGCAAATATAAACGATGAAATTTTGCTTATTCCCGCACAGGTACTTGCGCCTTTGCTTGATTTAAAGAGGAATGCTTTGGGCTCAAAACTTTCCGCCCTTAAATTGGACGATGTTTTGCTTGCCTTGGCAGTTGCATCAACAACAAACCCAATGGTAAAATATGCCCTTGCTCAGTTGCCCAAACTCCGTGGTGCGGATTTACATTCTTCCGTAATGCTTCGCTCAGGTGATGCACAAACCCTTAAAAAACTGGGCGTTCGTGCAACATCAAACGATGTTTTACCGGAAAACAGTCTTTACTTTTAATTTAATATTTTAAATATAAAAACAGTCCCTTGTGTATTACTCACAAGGGACTGTTTTATTACACAATTTGTTATATTTTGATAAAATATAACAAATATTACAATTTATTTAAGGCAATCAGGGTCTGCAAAAACATCAATGGCTGTGTAAGCCTGTGCAAGGATAGCTTTGTGAAGGGCCTTTGTGCCAAGCTCGCCTACACCGCAGTAAGGCAAAAATGCCTCCTCGTGGCAGGAAGAACCGTCCGGGTTGTGTACGGCAAGGCTTACATAGCAAGTGGGAACTACCTGAGAAATGTTGCCCAAGTCGCTTGAACCGCTCCGTGGTTGTTTTTCCTTTACAATATACTTGTCGTCCTCGCCTGCAAGCACAAGGTTTGCCTCCATAAACTTTTTCAAAGTCTGATTGATTGTAAGATTGTCAAAGGAGTTTTCAAAGTATCTGAGGCTCATTTTTGCGCCTGTCATAAGCTCTGCGCCTCTTGCACAGTTAATTACTTTTTGTGTAAGGGTGTCAAGATAAGCTCTGTTTTCGGCTCTTACATAGAACTGTGCCACAGCGTGATTAGGCACGATGTTTGCAGCCAAGCCCCCCTCGGTGATAATGCCGTGTATTCTGGCGTCCGGGGTGATATGCTGTCTTAAAGCGTTGATACCGTTAAATGTAAGGTATGCGGCATCAAGGGCGTTTACACCCTTTTCCGGTGCGCCTGCCGCATGGGAGGCAACGCCTTCAAATGTAAATTCAACGGAGTCAATGGCAAGGGTCTGTGGCCATGTATGAGTTTCATCGCCGCCGTCAATGTGAATTTGAATAGCCGCATCAATATCTTCCAAAGCGCCGAACTTTACAAGGTCAACCTTGCCCCCTGTTGTTTCTTCCGCAGGTGCACCAAGGTAAACTATTGTGCCGGCAAAGTCGGTTTCGTCTTTAAGTTGCTTTAAAATGTGGCAGGCACCAAAGCAGTTCGCCGCAATAAAGTTGTGTCCGCAAGCGTGACCGTTTTGATTTTTGTCCGGGCCGTAGCCGGGAAGAGCATCGTATTCCGCAATAAATGCGATTTTCGGGTGGCCTTCCCCGTATTCTGCCCTTATGGCAGTATCCATACCCGCATAGGGAAGCTGCACTTTAAATCCGATTTTTTCAAGTTTGTCACGGAGATATGCCGTTGATTTGTATTCGTTGTTGCCCAGTTCGTGGAAGTCATAAACCGTTCTGCTTACTGTTTCATAAAGACTGGCGTTTTCCAAAGCTATTTCCGCCGCACGGTTTTTAAGTTCTGTTGTATTCATAATTACACCTCGTAAAATATTTTTAATCTTTTATAAAGTAGGGCAGGTTGTAAAACCCGCCCGTTAATTTAATTAAAATGGTAAGAATGTTGCAACTGTTATCAAAACAATCTGCATAAGGAAGAATATTCCGAACAGCGGAGCAATCCACTTGTACCACTTGTTGATTGGCAAGCCCATAAGACCTGCGGCTGTTGCAACACCTGACGGCCAAAACATATTTGAGTAGCCGTCACCGAAGCTGAAAGCCAAAACCGCAACCTGACGGTTTACGCCAACCAAATCAGCCAAAGGAGCCATAATAGGCATTGATACCGCAGCCTGACCTGAGCCGGAAGGAATGAAGAAGTTGAGAATGTTCTGAACAACCACCATAACAACCGCATTCATTGTGCCGGAGAAGCCGCTGAGCATATTTGAAAGAGAGTACAAAACGGTGTCGATAATCATACCGTCCTGCAAGCAGATAAGAATACCTCTTGAAATACCTACGATAAGTGCGCCGAACATCATACCCCTTGCGGAGTCTACAAGGTTCATTGCAATTTCGTTAGGTGTGGCGCCGCCTGTAATACCTACAACAACCATTGCCATAAGGAACAAAACAGCCAATTCGTCAATGTACCAGCCCTTTGCGATAACGCCCCAAACAAGAAGTCCGATTGTAGCGGCGAATTCCAAGGCGCAAAGCTTATGTCTTAATGTAAGAGGAGCCAACACAAGTTCTTCCTGTGTCTTGTCTGTGCCAAGCTTTGCAAATTCCGTGCCGTAGAGAAGGCTCTTTGTAGGATCCTTCTTAATTTTTGTGGCATAGCGCCATACATATATAATAGCAACAAATTCAAAGAGAACAAAGCAGATAATGCGGTAGATAAGCATGTGACTGCTCATTGTTATTTCGGCAATGCCGTTTGCAACGCCTACCGTAAAGGGATTAAGTGTGGCAGATGCAAAGCCCACCTGAACGCCGATATAAACGATGGATGCGCCTACAATGGCGTCATAGCCCAAGGCGGCGGCCATGCCGATAAATACCGGGTACATGCCGTAGGTTTCCTCTGCCATACCCATGGTAGAGCCGAGAATACCGAAGAGCATCATGATGATAACAAAAAGCCACTGCACATTAAATCCGCTTGTCTTTCTGATAACGGCGCCCATAAGGCCGTCAAATGTGCCGTTTTTCATAAGCATATTAACAAATGAAAAGGCGAAAATTATAAAGAATATAATATCGGCAGTCTGCAAAAAGCCCTGTTCAATGGCGCTGAATATGCCGATAATACCTATCGGGTTTGACCGAACGGCGTGATATGAACCCGGAACGATAACGCTTCTGCCTGCCTCGTTCAAGGCTCTGTCGTATTCACCTGCGGGTACAATCCATGTCATAACCGCACAGATACATATCATTATAAAAATGATAACATATGAGTTTGGCATCGTAAATCGACGCTTTGTGTTGTTGTTTTCCATAAATAAAAAACCTCTCTTTTCCTAATAATACAAAAGTCGATGCATTAAAAATGCACCGACTCTAAATCAAGAAAGAGAGTACACCTTAACACAACTACCTTTGATAGCGCTCCAACGGAGTACGGTATTGTTTACCCCGTTGACAGTTCCGCACTTATTGAGTGCGACCCCAACCGCAGACTTTGGTGCCTGCAATTTCGGCGTCGATCCCTTTCGCTTTGTTTCAAAGGCTTCCGGCCTCCGCAAAGTTACTGTTGATAAACGCAACCTCTACCTCAGTAATTATTTTGAGGTATGTACACATAATATCACCTGCACCCCATATTGTCAACAGATTTTTTAAAGTCTGTTTATTTTTTAAAAAACGACAAAATTTAAAGGGCGTTTTTGTACAAATTATACAAATAAGCATCAGGTGTTACCGCCTGATGCTTATTTGCGTAAAGATTTTATTTACTTTTCTTTTATGTCATCTTTTGTAATTTCTTTTAAAGATGTTGCAATGCTTGCAAGATTTTGCAATTCGCTTGGCACAATAATCTTTGTGGCCTTGCCGTCGGCAACCTTTGCAAGGGCGTCAAAACTCTGCAATGTAATGTATTCCTTGGTAGGTTTAGCGTCGTTAATCATCCGAATACCCTTTGCCTGAGCTTCGTAAATTTTAAGGATAGCCTCTGCTTCACCTTCGGCCTCTTTAATTTTCTGTTCTCTTACGGCGTCTGCACGGAGAATAGCGGATTCCTTTTCACCTTCCGCAACAAGAATCTGGCTGCGCTTTTCGCCCTCGGCACGGAGAATACTTTCTCTTCTTTCACGCTCGGCTTTCATCTGTTTTTCCATAGCGTCCTGAATTTCTCTCGGCGGAATAATGTTTTTAAGTTCAACACGGTTGATCTTAATGCCCCACTTATCTGTGGCTTCGTCCAAAGAAGTTGTAATTTTGGAGTTGATAACATCACGGGATGTAAGTGTGTGGTCAAGTTCCATATCGCCTATAATGTTACGCAATGTGGTTGCGGTAAGGTTTTCAATGGCGCTTATAGGTCTTTCAACGCCGTATGTATACAGCTTTGCATCCGTAACCTGGAAGAAAACAACCGTGTCGATTTGCATTGTAACATTATCTCTTGTGATAACCGGCTGAGGTGCAAAGTCCACAACCTGCTCTTTAAGGCTTACACGCTTAACAACCCTGTCGATAAACGGTATTTTTACATTCACACCTGCTGTCCATGTGGTGCTGTAAACGCCAAGGCGCTCTACAACCGATTCCGACGCCTGCGGAACTATAACGATATTTGTGGCAATGATTATCAAAATGAAAATCAAAAGAATAATAATCGGTAATGGCATAAATAACTCTCCTTTTATATGTGTGCAAGCGCTGTGCGCTTACTGTTTTACAAAGGGTTCAACTACCAATGTTGCGCCCTCTATATTCAAAATTTTTACTTCCCGGCCGGGTTGTATCTCTTCTTTGCACCGGGCCAGCCATGTAAGGCCGTCAACGGACACCCTGCCTTTTTCTTCCGGTGTTATCTTTTTTACAACAACGGCATTTTTCCCTATGAGCCTGTCGGAATTTGTAGGCACATGAGGTCTGCTGTTAAACTTTTCTGCCAGCGGCTTTGTTATGTACAGGCTTATTGCGCTTACAGCCGCAAAGACCGTCAGCTGAATAAGCCAAGACCGGGTGAAGAATGTAGTCAGCAATCCCCGAACACTGCCTATTATAAACCAAATACACACTAAATTTACGGTGCCTACTTCAATTACTATAAGCCCCACCGCAAGAGCAAGCCAAAAGTATGTCAATATAACTTTCCCCCCCTGTACTGCTTTTATAGACCAATTATCATTTGTGTCTATTTTTATCTAATAATATTATAGACAGGTGTGTAATTTGTGTTATTGTAAATTTTCCTTTTCTTCACTGCCGTAAAATATACCGCAGACGAAACTTGTCAAGGGAATTGTAAGCAATATGCCGAAACTGCCTGCCAAGGCTTCAAGGAGCCGAACTATAATCATCTCGGTGTTCATAAGTGCCGTGCCGTTGCCGCTGTTATAAGCAAAAAGCAACAGCGTAACCGACAAAGACGAGCCTATATAGGCCAAAACCAATGTGTTTGACATTGTGCCAAGCATATCTTTGCCTATATTCATACCGCTTTTGAATATTTGCTTTGCTCCGATATTCGGTGCGTTTTCTTTTATCTCCGCAAGTGAGGAAGAAAGTGAAATAGCCACATCCATCACCGCCCCCACTGCGCCGAAAACCACCGAGGCAAATATAACCGCCTTTAAATCTATGGGGTTTGCTTCGTTTAAAAACAGCAGATACATGGCCTCTTGGTTTATCATACCGGAAAGATGCAAACCAAAACACACCCCCAAGGTGATTGCCGCCGTCACCCCCGTACCCCGGACACAGCCTATTGCGGCTGTGTATGTTTTATCGCTTAAATTGTTGATAAACAGAACCGTCATCACAATTATAAACAAGGTAACCGACCGCCGCCAAACATATATGTTTTTGCCGTTTAACACCGCAGGCACAAACACCCAAAACACTGCGCCCACCGTCAATGTAAGGGAAATAACGGTATTTACGCCCTTGCTTTTGCCCATTAAAATAAGCAAAATGCCGTATAAAACGCCCAAAATAACCATAAAGCCAAGGCGGTAATACTCCGAAAACATATAGGGTACACTGCTCATTTGGGTGTATTGGTTTTGTGCAAGGAGAACTCTGTCCCCTTTCCGCACCTGTTTTTGCTCCACCGGGTACATGCTGTCTATAACCTGTACGGCGGTAATTTCCATACCCTTTTTAAGCCCGGATGTCACCTTTGCGGTAAACAAAACTATCCTGTCGGTCATATATTCGTTATCTTTATAGGCGGTTTTTTCGTAATTTTCGTCTAAAATTTCCGTAACTTTCGCCTTTGTGATATTTGTTGACCCAACCTGAGAATAGTAACTTGTTCCTCCGCTTCTTGCGACTTTACCTGCAAAAAACACATACGCCAAAGACAGCCGCAAGGTTAAAATCCAAACGATTTTGTATTTACTTGTATTTTTCAAATTTTTATTCTTCTTCCAAAAGTTCTTTTATTCTGTAAAGTATGGTGTAAAACCATCTTTCGTGAAAAGCCTCTGCCACGGAGCCTTCACGGTATTCCTCATTTTTGATTATTGCCGTAAGCAAAGCGGCGCAAACTTCAAATTTTGCATAGTCCAAGGCGTCTACCATCTCTCCGAAATCAGCCTCGCCGCCAAAGCTCTGGGAAATTGTGTTTATGTAATATGGGTCCATAAGCCCCGATGTGATTATAAAGCGAATAATATCCGCAAACTCTTTTTCATAAACCGGGTAAGATTCTCCTACCGAGCCAAGCTCGCTGTCGTTTTTAATCCAGTGAACGGCGTCCTCATATTTTGTATTTACAAAGTAGGGCATAAAACTTACAAGTTTTTCCGCAGCCTGTCTTTTTTCCTCAGGTATCATATAAAGCCTCCAAAATTTAATAGTTATATATTAACATAAGGGCGTATTTTATGCAATAATTTGAAAACTTTTGCCAAATATAGTATAATAGCAAAAATAAAAGACGGAGATTACAAGAATTATGAAGTTTGTTTCATGGAATGTAAACGGGCTGAGAGCCTGTATAGGAAAGGGATTTAATGAAGAATTTTCTGCCGAGAACGCAGATTTTTTCTGCTTACAGGAGACAAAATTACAGCCCCATCAAATAGAACTTAACCTGCCCGGATATGAGCAGTTTTGGAACAGTGCCGAGAGAAAAGGCTATTCCGGCACGGCAATTTTTACAAAACACAAGCCTTTGAACGCAAAATTCGGCATGCCGGACTACACCGACGACGAAGGCAGGCTTATAACCCTGGAATACGAAAAGTTTTACCTTATCACCTGCTACACCCCCAACAGCAAAGAGGGCCTTGCAAGAATAGATTATCGCATGGAATTTGAGGATAAGCTGAGAAATTACATACTTACTCTTGAACAGGCAAAGCCGGTTATCCTGTGCGGAGATTTGAATGTGGCACACAAAGAAATCGACCTTAAAAATCCAAAGACCAACAGACAAAACCCTGGATTTTCCGACCGGGAGAGAGAAAAGTTCACCCGGCTTTTGGACAGTGGACACACAGACACATTCAGACATTTGTACCCGGACTTAGAGGGAGCTTACTCCTGGTGGAGCTATCGCTTTAAAGCCAGAGAGAAAAACGCAGGTTGGCGTATAGACTATTTTGTGGTGACGGACAGCCTGAAAGATAAAATACAAAAGGCGGAAATTCGTGCCGATGTAACCGGCAGCGACCACTGCCCTGTTGTTTTGGAGATTGATTTATAATGAGTATTTGCAATATTTGCCCAAGAAACTGTAACATTGACCGCAGTGTAAAAACCGGATACTGTTCAATGACGGACAAGGTGAAAATTTCCCGTGCGGCTTTGCATATGTGGGAAGAGCCCTGTATATCCGGCGACAGGGGCAGCGGCACGGTTTTCTTTTCCGGATGTAATATGAAGTGCGTGTTCTGCCAAAACAAAGACATATCCCATGAGGGATTCGGCAAGGAAATAACCGTTGAACACCTGGCGGATATATTTTTAAGACTGGAAAGTCAAGGGGCTTTAAACATAAATCTTGTGACCCCGACCCACTACACATTACAAATAATACAAGCGGTAAAGCTTGCAAAGGCAAGGGGGCTTAAACTGCCGATTTTGTACAACACAAGCAGTTACGAAAAAGCCGAAACCATAAAAATGTTAGACGGCATTGTGGATATTTACCTGCCGGACTTTAAGTATTTTGACAACAAAACGGCAAAAAAATATTCCTCTGCCCCGGATTATGTGGAATATTCAAAAGCCGCCATCGAGGAAATGGTTCGTCAACAGCCGGAGTGTGTATTTGACGAAAACGGGATTATTCAAAAGGGTGTAATCGTAAGGCACCTGGTTATGCCCGGACAGACGGAAAGCGCAAAAAAGGCGGTAAAGTACCTGTACGATACATACGGGGATAAAATTTTTATAAGCATTATGAGCCAATACACCCCCTGCACCGACCTTTCCGCCTACCCGGAAATCAACCGCAAATTAACCCGGGAAGAATACGATGATGTGGTAAATTACGCCGTTGATATAGGGGTTGAAAACGGATTTATACAGGAGGGAGAATCCGCCAGCGAAAGTTTTATTCCGCCTTTTAACTTAGAGGGTGTGGATTAAACCGACAATATCATTTTGATATTCTGCATTTGATTTTATCCCAATATAAAATAACATAACAAAAAAGTTCGCCCTTACGGACGAACCTTTTTATTTATGGTACTTAATAGCTTTTAGTTGTAGCTAAAATTATTTAGCTGCGTTTTCGCCGGCAATCTTACCGAATGTGAAGATATCGGCTACAGCGTTACCGCCGAGACGGTTACCAGCGTGGATACCGCCTGTAACTTCGCCTGCTGCCCAAAGACCAGGGATTGCATTGCCCTCTTTGTCGAGAACTTCTGCGCTTGTGTTGATCTTAACACCGCCCATTGTGTGGTGGATAGATGCTTTTCTCGGTGAGATTACAAAGCCTCTGTTAGGATCTGCTTCGATAGCGTCGATGTCGATAGCACCTGCGAGAACTTCTTTGCCGAAGTCATCGTCTTTCTGTGCTGCAACATAGCTGTTGTACTTTTCGATTGTTGCACGCAATGCTTCTTCTGTAAATGCAGGAGTTGCGCCGCCTGCAGATGTCTTAGATGCTTCTGCAAGTTCTGCAAGAGTTGAACCGTACCAAACGTGGCCGTTGTCAACCATTGACTGAACAGATGTGCCGAACAAAGCGTTGTCAAGTGTAGCGCCTGTGAGCATACCGTTTTCGTTTGTTTCGTTGCCTGCGTAGATGATGTAGAAGATACCGTTGTCAAGAGCAAGTGATGCTTTTGCAAGAACGTCTCTTTCTGCATATTCGTTTACAAATCTGTTGCCTTCGCCGTCAATCCAAATCTGCTGTGAAGCGTCGCCCCAGATACCGTCTGTCATTGTACCTTTGATAGGTGATGAAGAAGGCATAAGCTGAACAACGTCAAGACCTACTGTGTCTGCGCCGATTTCCTGAGCCATAACGATGCCGTCGCCTGTGTTTGTACCTACGTTAGTTGTAAGTGTGCGGTCTGAAAGGTTGTCGCCCCAGTAGTTGTCGTATTCTTTAGCCATAGGTGCGTTTGCGCCGTAACCGCCGCAAGCGAGAACAACACCCTTTGTTGCATTGATTGTAACCTTTGTACCGTCTGCTTTTTCTGCTTCAATACCTGAAACTTTACCGTCTGTTGTAAGAAGTGTCTTACCTGCTGTTTCTGTGTAAAGTTCAACACCGTATTCCTTAGCAACCTTATCAAGCTGATCGATAAGCGGAGTAGATGTCATAAATTTGTGTGTTCTTGGCCACATAGCGCCGAGAACTGTGTAGAGTTCGGCATCTGCGCCGTAAGCGCCTGTAATGCCAAGGTCATCAACTGTCCATTTGTATGAATCAAGAGCTGATTCTGCAAGTGTTCTTGCAAGGTTGATGTCTGATGCAACCCATCTGCCGTCAAGCATCTGTCTGAGACCGCCTGTGTAGATGTGCCACATGTGAAGAGCAACTGAGTCAAAGCCCGGCATATCTTCGCCTGCTGTCTTACCTGCGTTTTCTGCAAGGAAAGCCTTGATGTCTGACTGAAGTTCGTCAAGAACATCTGCCCATTCAGGGAACTGGTCGAAGTGAAGAGCTTCGTCGTCCTTTGAAAGAGCCAAGTAGCCGTTCAATGTGTTGAGCTCGGCAACTGAAGTAATTCTCTCGGCTGTTGCTTCTTTGTCAACTGCGTTGAAAGCGCCGCCCTGCATAAGAGTGTTGCCGCCTGCAACTGATGATTTTTCAATCATGATAACCTTTGCGCCGTTCTGTGCAGCTGAAATAGCAGCTGAGTAACCTGCGCCGCCTGCACCAACAACTACAACGTCACAGTCAAGTGTTTCGTCTTCTGTAGCTTCTGCGTGGTGAGCGTTAGCTTTGAGTGCGTCAAGATCCATACCTGCATTTGTAGCAGCATCCTTAACGGCATTCATAATAGCGTTTGAGCAAAGTGTAGCGCCTGTTACGGCATCAACTTCGTAAGTCTGATATTCTACAACTTCTGCCGGAATTCTTTCCATTGCTACTGATGCAACGGAAGGTGTTTCTGAGCATTCTTTAAGCTCTACGGATTTGATTTCGCCGTTTTCAACTGTCATTGAAACAACTACATCACCCTGCATACCTTTTGCTGTGCCTTCAAATGTGCCTGAAACTGAGTTTGAAGCGTTTTTTGAAGAGCAACCGGCAAGGCCGAGAGCCATAGAAAGTGCCAGTACAACTGATAAAACTTTCTTCATTTTTCTTATCTCCTTAGTTTTTGCGAAAAGTCGCAAAAGGTATTGTATTACCAATTTTTGTATTTGTCAAGAATTTATCATATATATTGTGACATTCAAGTGAAATTTACGGATTTTAATATTTTTAATAAAGATTTTTATTGTTTATTCTTTACTTTATTTATCAATATAAAATAATTTATTGCATTTGTGGCTACGGTTTACAGAAATTTCAATACTTGTTTATCCGGTGTATTATTTACACCCGGTCTTGTTTCTGTTACAATGAATATATAGGCAATACTTGGTTTTAAGGCAGGTGAAAGGAGAATTAACCGTGAAAAAAATTTTGTTAAAAAAGCCGCAACGGCTATTTTGCAAAATTTGTTGAGAAAAATAAAACAGTATGATATACTTACAATATACAATTAAGTAAACTGCCGAAAGATTATTTTCGGCATAAAAGGAGATTTAATAAATATGAAACTCGGTATCGTGGGTTTGCCTAATGTAGGCAAAAGTACACTTTTTAATGCCATTACAAACGCAGGTGCGGCAAGCGCAAACTTCCCTTTCTGCACAATTGAACCTAATGTTGGGGTTGTTGCCGTTCCGGACGAGCGCCTTGACAAACTTGCGGAAATGTACAATCCTAAAAAATACACACCGGCCACAATAGAATTTGTTGACATTGCCGGCCTTGTTAAGGGTGCCAGCCACGGCGAGGGTTTGGGCAACAAATTTTTGAGCCACATTCGTGAGGTTGACGCAATTATCCATATGGTAAGATGCTTTGACAGCACCGACATTATCCATGTTGAAGGCTCCGTTGACCCCTTGCGTGATATAGAAACCATTGATTTGGAACTTATTCTCTCTGATGTTGAAATTGTAGAGAGAGCCTTGGACAGAACAAAAAATGCCGCAAAAGGCGACAGAAAGCTCCTTGATAAGGTGGACTTTTTGACAAGGGTTCGTGATTTTCTTATGGAGGGCAAAAACGCCAGAAGTTTTGAACCACAGAGTGAAAACGAACAAGCTTGGTTTGACGAACTGCCTTTGCTTTCCGCAAAGCCGGTTATTTACGCCTGCAATGTGTCCGATGATGATTTGCTCGCCGGCATAGAAAACAACCCGTACTATCCTAAGGTTAAGGAAAAAGCACGGCGGGACAAGAGCGGCTGTCTGCCTATCTGCGCCAAAATGGAAGAGGACATAAACGGTCTTTCAAGAGAAGAAAAGAAAGAATTTTTGGACGAATTGGGTCTTGATGTTTCCGGCCTTGACACACTCATTCAGCAGAGCTACTCACTTTTGGGACTTATCAGCTTTTTGACAGCCGGCCCGGAGGAAGTTCGTGCCTGGACTATTAAAAAAGGAACAAAGGCACCTCAGGCGGCAGGTAAAATCCACTCCGACTTTGAGAGGGGCTTTATAAGAGCAGAAATTATCAGCTTTGACGACCTTATGGCATGTAAATCCATGGCCGTTGCAAGAGAAAAGGGTCTTATCCGCAGCGAGGGCAAGGACTATGTAATGCAGGACGGCGATGTAACATTGTTCCGCTTTAATGTTTAATAAATCTTAAAGGGGGTTTAAGATGGACGGTTTGGAAATTATTGTTATTGCGATTTTTTGGATATTCGGAATTATCGGCGCCGTGAACAAGAAAAAAGGCAACGCCGGCGGCAGTTTAAAAACTGCCCTTAGAAAAAACACCCAAACAAAAAAAAGGTGCGGTCAACCGTGATTTTGATGTAAGGCAAACCGCCCGACCTAAAAAGACCCGGTACACCCACAAGGTAAAAAGGGGCGAAAATATGCGTTTTAGCAATACTTATGACGGCCACGAACCATGGGATAAATGCATACCGCCGGAAAAAGACCCATGGGACAAGGATTTTTACAAAAATTAAAAGAACAGGAATTATTTATATGAAAACAATAGGTATTATAGGTGCAATGCCACAGGAAGTTGCACTTTTGAAATCAAGACTTTCAAATCTTTCGGAAGAAAAGGTAGCCGGTCTTGACATTTTTAAAGGCGATATGCACGGCAAAACAGTTATTTTGTGCCAATGCGGCATGGGCAAAGTTGCCCGGGGCGCTGCAACACAGCTTATGATTACAAAATACGGAATTGAGGCCATTGTGTTCAGCGGTATTGCGGGAAATATGACAGACAAAATAGGCGTAGGCGATGTTTGCCTTTCAAAAGAGGTTGTATATCACGATGCCGAAATCACAATGATTGACCAGCACTACCCATATCTTGACAGCTATAAAGGCGACGAAAACCTTATTAAGGCCGCCGGCAAAGCTTGTGAGGAAACAAATACAAAATACATTGTGGGCAAAATTGCCACAGGTGATAAATTTATAGGTGACACACGGACAAAGAACGCTATAAAGGCTTCCTGTGACCCTGACTGTGTTGAAATGGAAGGTGCCGCAATCGCCCACATTGCCTGCAAAAACGATATACCCTTCCTTATCATTCGTGCAATGAGCGACAATGCAGACGAACAGGCAACCGAAACTTTGGTTGTAAAGCACTTTGACGCCGCAGAATACTGCGACAAAGCCGCAGATATCTGCGAATTGACGGTAAAATATTGCTGATAACGACTTTTAAAGCTAAATATAAAACCGCATCGAAAGATGCGGTTTTGTTTTATTATATATAGTATGTGTAAAAATAAAGGCCACGCAAAAGCGCAGCCATTATCTTGTATCTACTTGTTATCTTTTGATGTAAGAGATTGTACCATAATCATTTGTAAATGTAAGCACTGTCTTGCCGTCTTTTTCTTCTATTGTATATTCAGCGTGGCTTGTTTCACCATCTGAATTATGTGCCACATAAATGCCCTTGCCGTCGCCTTTTTCACCGTTGTCATAAGCGTAAGCGGCATATTCGGCTGTCTTTTCGCCGTCCGTATATGTCTCGCCGTTGCCATTTTCGTCAATAACGGTGTAAAGCTCTGTATTTTCGCCCCGGTTGCTTAAATCTGCGTCCCAAGTGCCTACAAATTCGCTGATTTGTTCAAGATTTTCGGCTGAGCGTTCTGCGGAATAATCCATATTTTCAAGACAGAACAAAGAAATTACATCTTCCAATGTCTGTTTGTCCGGATTTTCGGAAATACCTGCACAGAGCCAGTATGCGTATTTACCCTCCAAGTATTTCTGCAATTCTTCAAGGTCGTCACCGTATCTGAATTCAGTATGCCATGTTGTAGCCATTGTGTCATCACGGAAAAGGAAGTATGTGAAGTCGCCTGCGTCATCTGTTGACTTGTAAACATCAACATCAAAAGCCGGGCAGAATTCCTGACCCTGATATTTCATAACTTCGTTTTCGCCAATCTGATATACGCCCAAATATTCGTAAGCGTGAGTTTCACTTGTACCGTCGGTTTTTGTGATTGTAGCGGTGTTGTCCTCAAATCTGAATGTGTCAACATCGTTTATATACCAGCAGTCAAAAAGGAATGAATCTCCCTGTGAATATGCATCAACAGCTTCCTGTCCGTAAATATCGGCGCTGATAAAGCCCTGCAAATAGTCAACTGTGTCCTTTGCGGCGTTCTCACCTACAACGGCAGCCGTGTAGTCATACCAATAGGAATAGTTGTCATCATTTAAAATAACTTTAAATAAGTTCGGATAAGTTGTGCCGTTTTCCCCTGCGATTTCTGTCCAAACGCCAAAGTTTTCGGCGGAAGAACTGTCAACAGATGATGAATCAACACTGTCGGAATTGCTCCGGCTGCTGCATCCTACCAATGACAGAACAAGAACAGACATCGCCAAAACAGCGGATAAAAATTTTTTCATTATTCTCTCCCTTGGTTAGCATACGCTAACCATTTGTTATAAAATATAGCAGTTATCACTGCCTAACCAGAATATATCATAAAATTTTTATATTGTCAAGGATGAAATACGATATTTCAAAGCCGAAATATGTCACAGATATTCGCTTAAAGTTACAGCATAGCGCCGAGTTTAACAATAAAGCCGGTCTCATAACCCTTTTTTGAACATAAAAAAGCCGACTGTTTAAGTCGGCTGTGGTTGCGGAGAAAGGATTTGAACCAATGACCTTCGGGTTATGAGCCCGACGAGCTACCAGACTGCTCCACTCCGCGATGTTTAACTGTGTGCTTTCCTCTAAGCAAGATATATTATAACAGCACACAGCAATTTTGTCAACAGTTTATTTTGTAATTTTCAGAAGTTTCACAAAAATCATTCGTCAACAAATTCAGTCGGATAATTTTCTATTATCTGCCGGCGGCAAAAACAGTTTCCCACATGGTCGTTTATCAAACCAGCTGCCTGCAAATACGAATAGGCAACCACAGGGCCGAAGTATTTAAAACCGGCTTTTTTCATATCACGGCTGAGCCTCTGTGACAACCGATTTTGCGCCACCGGTACGCCTAAAAGCCGACTTTTATAACAAAGTGTTTTACCGTCGGTATAAGCCCATAAATATTTATCAAAACTGCCGTACTCTGCGATTATGTTTTTATAAGCCTTTGCATTTTCTACCATTGCTTTTATCTTTTGCGGTGATTTTATCATCCCTTCGACAGTCATTGATTTTTCAACATCTTCCGGTGTAAATGTGGAAAGTTTATCATAATCAAATCCTGCAAGGGCGGTGCGTATCGCCTCCCTCTTTTTTAAAATCAAACTCCAACTCAAGCCGCATTGCATACACTCCAAAACCAAAAATTCAAACAGTTCTCTGTCGTCATGGCTGGGTCTGCCCCATTCATTATCGTGATACCGCATATATTCCGGGCTTTCCAAACACCATTTACATCTTTCCATAATTGCACCTCTTAATTGAATAATACATTAAAATTTTTAAATCGTCAATTTTTCCCTGCGCCGAAACAATACATAATCATCTTTTTAATTGCACGGTCTTTTATGCGATAAGCCGTACTTGGTTCAACGGAAAGTTTCATACACAGCCTGTCCGCCGCACGAGGCCCTCTGTTTATATAAAAGTATTCCAAAGCCGTTCGCTCTTCATATTCCAAAAAAGATAGGTAATACTCTGTTTCGCTTACGGCTTTTTGCGCCTTGTAATAATCTCTGCAACATTCTAAATATTCATTGTAGATTTCTTCGTATATAACACCCTCATTTTCAATTTCCGCAAGTTTTTGCTTTAACTCTTTTGCTCTTTTCCATGAAAAATTCGCTTTTCGCTTTAAAACAGAATATTCGTTTAACAAATCAATCACCGCATGCTTGTACATATTTACACCTCCGACTATATGTTTAACTTCACTATTTGTGATTTTAAGTATATCACTAACTACTATATTTTGTCAACACCATTTAAAAAACAATTTTTAGTTGTATATTCCCCTATTTTGTTTTATCACTTTTTGTGATATAATAGAATTAGAGGTGAACATATGAAAAATATTGCCATTTTAAGAAAAAGAAAAGGGCTTACCCAAGCCCAGCTTGCAAAGATGATAGGCTATTCCACCAGCACCGTGGCCATGTGGGAAACCGGTCGGCGCAAACCGGACTACACGGCCATTGCCAAAATGTGTGATTTTTTCGGCGTAAGCTTTGAGGAACTTATAGGTTCAGCCCCTATTTTTTCACTGCCCGCAGAAAATAAAGAAATACCGATTGTGGGCTATGTCCGTGCCGGATACCCAAATACAGCGGAAGAATGTATTTTAGGTTACGAAAATATAAATGAAAATCTTGCCAGAACCGGGGATTTTTTCGCCTTGAAAATTAAAGGCAACAGCATGGAGCCTAAAATGAGCGACGGCGATACGGTTATTATTCGCAGGCAAAGCACTGCGCACAATGGGCAAATTGCACTTGTGCTTGTAGGCAAAGAGGAAGCCACCGTTAAAAAAGTATTTTTCGACCAGGACGGAATAACCCTGATTCCCACAAACACAGAATACTTGCCCATGCACTACACCGCAATCGAATGTCGAAATTTGCCGGTTACAATAGCCGGTGTTGTGGTAGAGCTGCGCTGTAAATTTGAATGATTTAAAAAGCAATATACCACACGGAAAACCGAATAAATCACAGCCGATACTTGATATATTGTATTGTTTAAGTTGCTGTAAGTTTAAAATTATTGTATAATAGTTATAAAGATGCATTACCTTTTAAAAAAGGAGGACATTATGAAAAAGAACAAAAGATTTTTATTTATAGCCCTTGCCGTAACCATTATGCTTTCCGCCTGTGTTAAGACGGAGCAAGACAGCAGTTCCGGTGATAATATTTCAAGCCAAACCGGCGACATATCGTCAAGCCAAATAGACGAAATATCATCTTCTCAATCGGAAAACGGCACTTCAAGCAGCGACACATCTTCTCAAAGCGAGTATGCCCCTGCGATTTCCGAAACTTACGAAAAATACAACGATCTTTCCTTTATGCCGCCGGAGGCAAAAAAGGTTTATGAGGAAAATAACGATTTACTTTGGTATATACTTACATCTCCCACATCTATCGGATTTGGGCAATTTGAAGAAGAGTACGGAAGATTAACAGATGAAAACGGAAATGATGTGTATTTTGATGCAGCATATTCGGAAGATGATCCCCGCATTTGTCGTTACATGGTTACAAAAGCCAATTACACTGATTTTGAAAAAAAGCTTTCAGAATTTTGCACCGAGAGGGAAACCGCTCGTGTTCTCAGGGCGTTCAAAAATTACAATGGGTATTTAGCGGCAATAGATGTAGACGGACCGTATTCCGGCCCCGGAAAAGATGATGATACGGAACTGTGTGATGTTTACACGGCAAACGATGAACAAATTGCATTTTTGTATATATTGGGAACCGATGGTGAGCGTAAAATCGGCTATCTCGTTGAACTGGTAAAAGAAAACGATGTGTGGAAATTCAACTATATGGAAAAATGTAGTATATCAGGTGGAAAACGAGATTATTAAACAAATCTTTTACCCCATTGTAAAACAGACGGTTTTATTGTTTTTACTGTGCTAAGTTTATTGTGTAATATTTTCAAAGATATATCACTTTCCCAAAAGGAGGACATTGTGAGAAAAATATTTAAAATGTTTTCTTTTTTCACATTATATTTATTTATTTTATGTTCATGTATCAATTCATTACCGAACACAAGTTCTGTGAATTCAAACAGTTCAAATTCCGATTTTAATGACGAAAACGGCATTAACGGAATAAATCAATCAAAAATTGAAGAATTTTTAGGATATTTTAATCATGATATAGACTATAAAATCGGTACTGTAACAGACAATTATAAAATCATCTTGTGTGATGACGGAGCTCAATTTGAATTCAAATATCCCGGTGAAACGGAGATGTTCGATACCGAAGAAGAAAATGCTGTCATGGGCAGAATACATCATATGGTCGGCAGTCTTGAAATGGACATCCCTTATGATGTGGGCGAAAAAATAATTGTGTTCTATGTTACCGGAAGTGACGGAAATCACTATGTAAAAACAAGAAGTCCGATAAAAATAAGCGATTTGTACACAGAAAGATACCCGTCTTTTGAAGGAGACAGCAGATTTAATATGCCTCCGGAACAATATTTTAAAAGTTTTTATGAGGTTATAGAAAATAACTTATTATCAAAAGACAATTTTAAAATTTTGACATTGGAGGATGCGGTTAAGGCGGTAATTGCCGAAAATAATGAGAATTTTGATGATTTTATAATAAAAAACAATGTGTGCGGCGAAAAATATTTTCACAATAAAAAAGATAAGATTGTCTATTTTCCAAAAACGGAACTATCAGTTGCACTCTCCGAAAGCAAAGGTGATACAGCAGATGTATATAACATAGACAGATACTTTTTTACAGTAATGACAAGCACAGACTATTACTACACCGTATATTTAAACGGAACAACGGAAAAGCATAACCAAAATAAAGCAAGCATGTCTTTACACCGACCATAAAAAATCCGACCCAAACCATTACTACTCGGAATATTATGATTATACAATGATTTATGAAAATAACGGGTGAAAACATAATCCAAATATTTAAGTCGATAATTTTTGTACAATATGATATACTTTAAATAAACACCGCTATTTTGTGACCTATCAAAAGGAGGTATTTATAATATGAAAAAATCAATCCGAGCCCTGCTTTCTGTTGTTTTTTGCCTTGCATTTTTATGTGCTTGTGCCGAAATTTCAAATTCAAACGAAAATTCAACACTCACTCAATCAGATGTCAAAAACTTATTAGATGTGTATCACGATGGCGGAATACTGAAAAACAACTGTTCCGCAAATGATTTGAATGAAAATTTTTTGTATTTTTTTTACGAAAATGTCAATTGTAAAAATATAACGTCTGCCGATACATCAGTATCTTTTGATGAGTTTGAAAAATATCTTTCAAAATACTTTGATATTTCTCAAATGGACTTCGGCAAATTATACTCATATAATGCCGAAGACAATACGATAAAAATATCAGCTGCCTATAATCCGTTATCGACTTGTATTTTTGACGATTACAAAATCTCGGATGACACCTTGGAAATTTTTTATCATTTAAAATTTTTAATACGAAATGATAACAGATGTGTTTATAAAAAAATAACACTTGTCAAAAATCACGAAACAGACAATTATTTGTTTGACAATGTGGCTACACTGTATGTGGAAAAAGATGATAATAAATACGATTACGGCTATGCCGCCGACCGATATATTTCCGACGATAACCTTATAAATATAACAAAAGATATAGCGGAAAATCGCAATTATACCCTTTGGTTACTTTCGCCGGATTTAAATTACTATACAGAAAATGAAATTTTGCCTGTTCAGCTAAGTTACACTTTTAACGGAGAAACCTATACCTCGACATATACCTATGCCCCTGTATGGGAATTTGATAATATACAAGATTTTACAGACTGCGCAAAAAAATATTTATCTGCGGAATATGTGGAAAATTATTTGTTGCCTCTTCTTGACGGACCGGATTGCTTGTTGGATGTACCTATGCTAAAAGATATTAACGGCAAACTGTATATACAAACCAGTCCAAACGGAACAAGTATTGTACCGTGTTTTGATTATATAAAAGGAGAAATCATCGAAAGAGGCGATACAACGGCTATCGTCAGATTGTACACCGACCCCGACAAATATGACCCCGACAGATACTACCCGGAATACTATGATTATACAATGATTTATGAAAATAACGGGTGGAGATATAATCCGCATTTATGATGATACAGTTTGTAAAGAATGATAAGGAGCAAGTTTTATGAATAGAACATTTAAAGTACTTTTTCTGTTGTGCGTGTGCATATTCACTTCATTTTGTGCCTGCCGAGATAATAAAACCGACATTTTAAATACTGCTCATAAAATTCAAGAGGCCGCCGACATGAATTTATTTTTTGCACAACTCAGCGAAACTGCTGATGAAATGTTACCAAAAGAATTATCGCCCTACCCTCGCTATGACTATGTGAAAGTTAAAAACTATAACAAAATAAGCCAAATAAAAGAGTATGTTTTGTCTGTTTACAGCGAAAGAGTAGCAGAAAAGTATTTTTTCAATTTGTTTGAAGATGAGGACGCACCGTATATGATAGAGACTGATAACGGTTTGTATGTTTGGCCGTATTTTGATTATGGCGGTGTAAGGGCAATATATGATGTAAACAGTATTGAAATCATACAATCAAACGGTAAAAGTGCGACCTTTAAAATAAGCTTTTATTATGATGACCTGAGTGATATTCAGGATTGTGAAATTAGGCTTGTAAAAGAAAATAACAAGTGGGTGTTTGATCAACTGCCTTATTATGATGATTTAAAATAAATTAAAAATACAAGCAACCCTAATCTGCTTATGAAAAACAAATTAGGGTTACTTATTTCAAAAATTATTCAAATTTATTTATAATATGCTACTGCGCTGATTGCAACAAAATGTGATGAGTTAGATAAAGCACAATCATTTCCGTTTGGGGTGTTTTCATCCGTTCCCCAAGGATCTATACATTTGAAAGATGAGGCCGTAAGATTATTCGGATCACCATTAAATCCATATATTATCACCCAATGATAGCCATATGATGAATTACTTGGTGTTCTTGTTTGTACAATTACAGGTATATTTTGAGATAATAAATTGTAAACATCTTTTAAACTTGATGTATCATACCTTACTGCTGCCTTATTTTTTATATCTCCTATTTTTTGCCAATATGCAATAGGTGCAATATAATCATAAGGGACAGTGTCAGGTTCAAGTTTTAATGCCATACATGCACAAATCCCTGCGCAGGCTTCTTTGTATTTATCGGCGACCCTCTGATTATATGATTCAATAGAATTTCTCAGGTTTATATTTTTTGTGACATTTGTTGTACCCTCTTTCACATCTTCCACCGGTACAAGCCACCATGTTTGTTCCATTGGAATTTTCGGATCGAGGGCACACCATCTTACATCACAACCGTTATCAAATTTACCATTTGAGTTTCTAACGGCGGTCAAATACAAATTGTTACCTGTGTTGTTTCTGTAACATTGTATTCTGTAATAATTATTTGCAGCGCTTATTGTTATAAAGTTCACCTTTGAATCGTTTTCGTTGCCGGCCACTTTATAAATGTCACAGTTGCCTTTGTTGTCTTTGGCGTAATAATAATCAAGTCCGTAAGATGTGTCGCCGGCACATAAAATTCTTGCGTAACCTCCTTCCGCCGGTATTTCAACTTTCCACTGCATATCCGTGCTGTAATCCAATGTCCACAAATTGCAGTCCCTGTTGTTGTAGTGACCGCCCGTGCCTTTTGTATTAAGTGCAAGGGGTTTCGTTTTTTTGTTTAAGATATTTTCTCTTGATGTTGTACCGGAAACCCAAAATCTCGGTACAAGATAATAAGTTTTTCCGCTTTGATAAGCCATAAATTTTTACCTACTTTCTTTAAAATTTAATTTTGTTTATTTTTGTTTGTTTTGTAATCTGCAGCTTACGGTTTATATTATAGCGTAGGCCGGGTTAAATTTCCTCCCGACTTTTTCCCGCAAAATTCCCGGGAAATTCCCATTTTCGGTTGATTTTGCCTTGCGTTATAGTATATAATTATTATATTAAGTTAATTTTCATATAGTGATAATACAAAGGAGGACGCTGTATGCAGTGGACTGACATTAAAATAATAACAGACAAAAAGTTTGAGGACATCTTTGATTTTGTCTCTGCGGAAATCTGCCCTATGGGCGTACAGATTGAGGACTATTCCGACCTTGAACAAGAGGTTGAAAACATCGCCCATGTTGACCTTATAGAACAGGAATTATTGGACAAGGACAGAAATGAGATAATAGTACATCACTATATCTCACCTGAAATGGACGCTCAAAACGCCCGCCTTACCCTTGAAAACCGCCTTGATGAACTTGGCGTTACATACAAATGCGAAATCGAATATGTAAACCAAGAAGATTGGGAAACCGGCTGGAAAAAATACTACCACCCTATGGATATAGGGGGAAAACTTGCGGTTTGCCCCTCTTGGGAAGAATACTCCCCTGTCGGCAGAAAAGTTTTAAAACTTGACCCGGGCATGGCATTCGGCACAGGCACCCACGAAACAACATACCTTTGTCTTGAAGTTTTGGACAAGAGCATAAAAGGCGGCGAGAGAGTTTTGGATGTAGGCACCGGCAGCGGCATTTTGGGCATCGGCGCAATTTTGCTTGGGGCAGGAGAAGTCCAGGGCATCGACATTGACCCCACAGCCGTAAAAGTTGCAAAAGAAAACGCCCAATTAAACGGCGTTGCGGATAAATTTAAAATTATAGTCGGTGATTTAAGCGACAAAGCCACAGGCAAATACGACATTATTGTGGCAAACATTGTTGCAAATGCGGTTATGATGCTTTCCGAAACGATTAAGAATTTCCTTAAAGAGGGCGGTTTGTACATCACAAGCGGTATTATCGACACAAGAAAAGACGAGGTTGTTGCAAAATTACAGTCTTTGGGTCTTAAAATACTTAAAATTCACGAGAAAAACGGCTGGGTTTGCATTGAGGCCACCATATAAGGAGAAAGCATGGCACACCGATATTTTTTAACCGCCGTTGACGGCGACAAAGCATTTGTAACGGGTGATGAGGCCGCCCACCTTGCAAAGGTTATGCGCCTTAAACCCGGTGACTGTGTAACTCTTACAGACGGCGCCGGCTTTGATTACAAATGTACCGCAAAAGAGGTAACGCCACGGGAAGTGATATTTCATATCCGGGAGAAATTTCCAAATCCCGCAGAACCGAAAAAACAGCTTACTGTATTTATGGCTTTGCCGAAATCCGATAAATTGGAATTTATCTGTCAAAAGTCCTGCGAGCTTGGCGCTGTGAACTTTGTGCCTTTTGTAAGCGAATTCTGTGTGGCGCAGAAAAGCAAAAAGGACGATGCCAAAACACGGCGTTTGCAAAAAATAAGCGACGAGGCCTGCAAGCAGTGCGGTCGTTCAAAGCCTATGGCAGTTGCCCCCACCGCCACATTTAAACAAATTTTGCCCATGTTAAAAGGCTTCGACAAGGTAATCTTGTTCTACGAGCAAGGGGCAAAGCCCCTAAACTCCGTGGACTTTACAAATCGGGGAAAAGTTGCGGTAATAATCGGCAGCGAGGGCGGATTCAGCCAAAGGGAAGCCGATGAGATGTCTGCCGTGGGCCGGGAAAATATTCTTTTAGGCAACAGAATACTCCGCTGTGAAACCGCTGCGGTTGCCGGCACGGCACTGGTTATGTACCGGCTTGGAGAAATGAATTAAAGAGGTAAAGTAAATATGGCTACTTATAAATCAAATAAAAAGAAAAAGAAAAGCGGCAGTTCAATTTTGATAATCATTGTATTGGGTGTTATCGCCCTGCTGGCAATAAGGGGATTGGTCGGGCTTATTACAGGCTCCGGGGTTGAAAATTCTTCATCCCAAACCCCGGTGACTTCCGATAGCCAAAGTTCCGATTCAACCCCGGACAGCTCGTCGCAGGAAAACTCCTCTTCTGAGGAGACAAACCCAAAGCCTGCAAAAAACGAATTTACAACCCTTGTAAATGTAAATCACCCGTTGGACAGCGATTTTGATGTTACCACCAGAGCCATAGCCGGCACGGAAAAATTATTTGATGTTCGTGCCGCCGACGATTTTGAGCAGATGCTTGCAGACGCTAAACGGGCAGGCTACCCGATTATGGTGGTTTCAACCTACCGCACAATCAGCTACCAGCAGGGGCTTTACAACCGCAAGGTGCAGGCATATCTCAACGCAGGCTATGACCAGCGGTCTGCCGAAGAAGAAGCGGCAAAATGGGTTGCCATTCCCGGCACCAGCGAACACAACACAGGCCTTGCCACGGACATAGTTTCAAGCGATTGGTACAACTATAACTCCGACTTGGAGCAGAGTTTTGAGGACACAGACACCTTTAAATGGCTGTACGAACACTGCGCCGACTACGGTTTTATTTTGCGCTTTCCAAAGGGAAAAGAAAGTGTAACCGGCATAGTTTACGAACCTTGGCACTACCGCTATGTGGGCAAAGATGTGGCAAAATATATAATGGAAAACGACCTGACACTTGAAGAATTTTGGGAGGACTAAACAATGGAACAATTAAATCTTGAAGAAATAAGAAAAGAAATAAACGGCATAAACGATGAAATGCTGAAACTTTTTATAAAGAGAATGGAGCTTTCGGCACAGGTCAGTCGGTATAAAAAAGCAAACGGCCTGCCTACCCTTGACAGAAAAAGAGAAGAGGCTATTTTGCAAAATGTAGTGGACAGCACCCCCGAACGGTACCGCCCCTACGCCTTGGAATTTTTTAAAGAAATGATGAAATTAAGCAGAGATTATCAGGACAGCTTAAAGTAAAAACAAGCACACGGAGTTCTCCGTGTGCTTTCCTTTACAGGCAAAACCTGTCGACTGCATTGATTAACCGTGATTTTCAACTGATTTTACACATCAAAAGGAAAAATCAAGGCACATAAAACCTCCGAGCCACAGCTAAGTGACCCGGAGTTATTTTTATCTGTAAACTTTATTCAACCGTAGTTATTGTTATAGATGTTATTGTCACATCCTTTTTAGGTTTTTCACCCTCGGTTTTAACCCGGCCGATGCTAAGTGCCACATCAAGGCCCTCGTAAATTTGGCCGAAAACGGTATATCTGTAATCAAGCTGAGGCAACCCCCCTGCCTGTTTGTAGGACTCTATAACCCGACTGCGCCAACCGGCACTTTCCATTTGGGCAACAGTTTCGTCACTCATCTCTCCTACCGGCGTTGTCACAAAATAGAACTGACTGCGGTTTGTGTTCCGGCCGCTGTTTGCCATTGCCAAAGCCCCTGTGTAGTTGTGCAAAAGGTCGGAAAATTCATCGGTAAAAGGCACGCCCCACACGCTGTCGCCGCCGTTTACAGAGCCGTCCGGGGAGCCGGATTGTATTATAAAATCTTCTACAACACGGTGAAATGTAACGCCGTCATAATATCCTGACTGGGCAAGGGAAACAAAATTCTGTACCGCCTTAGGGGCATATTTAGGAAACAAAAGTACTTTAATAGTGCCTTTGCTTGTTTCTATCTCCGCAACGGTGTCGCCACTTTGGGGCTGTGCAAATTGCATCTCGCCGGTATCTACATCCAATTTTGACCGAAATGTCACACTGCCATTGCAAGCCGTAAAAAGCAGGGCAAAAGATAACATCAACGCAAAAATTTTTTTCATTCTTTAATCTCCGTGGAAATATTTATTATGTTATTATATCATAGATTTTCTTAAAAGAGTATGAAATTTTAGAGAGTTTATTAAATTGTACAAAATTTTCATAATAATGTGTGAAAATCGGAAAAATTCAAGTAGAATATTGACTTACTGAAATAAAATGTTATAATTATATACGAAGAGAAAAGGAGGTCTTACTCATGGACGATAAAGAACTTGAATATCTGCCCGAAGAGGATTTGACTACCGATATACTTACACTGCTTGACGAAAACGACGAAGAAGTTCAGTTTGAAGTTCTGGGTCGCACAGACTACAACGGTGAAAGTTATATAGCAGCAATGGAATATTTTGACGATCCGAAAAAAGCTCTTGAAGCCGAACCCTATGTTTATATTTTTAAAGAGGGCGACGAGGACGAAGAAGGCTTTTTGACATATGATATAGTTGAAGATGACGACGAACTTTATGAAGTTCAGGAAATTTTCAAAGATATATTAAAGGATTACTTCGACTGGGAATAATAGAATATTTCCCGGACATAATATTACTTATAAGCCTGTTGTGTTCGATAAATCACGGTTATTTTTAATCCTACAAACTTTTATAATTGGAAGTTCTTGTTCCGCTAACGGAATTGCGTGCCTCCCCAATTGGGTTGAGGAGTCAGGAAATTACGGACGGGGCGTATCCACCCTGGTTTTTGACAACTGGGTTCTAATATAGCCGTGACGGCACGATGGGTTTATTATAAAAATTCGGCAGTCTGTTTTTCAGACTGCCTTTTCATTATAGGAATAACAAATCAAAAGGGTATGTTTTATAAAGGAGTGCTAATTTTGAGTTTTAACGATAGAACCATTATGGCTATGGGGGAAGAAAAATACAATAAAATCGCAAATCACCATGTTTTGCTTATCGGTGTAGGCGGCGTAGGCGGCGCAGTTTTTGAATGTCTTGTGCGCTTTGGCATAAAAAACATTTCAATAATAGACTATGACACTGTGGACGAAACCAACTTAAACCGACAACTTATATCCTCTGTTGAAAGTATCGGCAAGTTAAAAGTAGATGTTGCAAAAGCCCGCCGGCGGCGGATAAATCCAAATATCACCGTAAACGCTTACAATATGTTTGTTGACCGGGACAATTTGGATTTTATAAAAGAATTGGGTGCCGATTACATCATAGACGCTTTTGACACCGTTAAGGCCAAATTGTCTTTGATTGAATTTTGCCACAAAAACAATATAAAGATTGTCTCCGCCATGGGTACCGGAGGAAGATTTTCCGTTGACGGCTTTACCATTGACACGATAGACAAAACTGCCGGCAACGGCTGCGGTCTTTCAAGGGTTATGCGCACCGAATTGAGAAAAAGAGGCATAACGGACCATATGTGCCTGTTTAACAAATATCCGCCGGAGAGCAAAGCAACAAAAGACGGCAACGGCCGCCATGCCCCTGGGTCTACCCCCTTTGCCCCAAACATTGCAGGCATTATGCTGGCTCAGTATGTTTGCGAACAATTTGCCGAAGAATAATTTTAAACCGAATTATAACAAAAGATGCAATCGTAAAAGACTGCATCTTTTTTAATATTCCTATAAACCGCCTATATCAAACGGCGTTGCCGTTGTCAGTACCTTTTTTGTCTTTGATAAGCGGCTTTATTTTTTTGTATATTTCACCGGCTTTTTCTGTGCCGTATATTTTTACAATAGCATTGTTAAGCCCCATTTTTGTTTTGTACTTTTCAATAAGAGGCGCAACCTCCGCCCGGATTTCCGCATCCTCTATGTAGGCTCTCACCCTTTCTTCAAGCCGCCGCATTTCCGGGTTGTCGTTTTTCTCTCTCACTTTTACAAGAGTTTTTCTGCCGGTAGTGTTTCTTGGGCGGGGCTTTGGCTGTTTCGGCTTTTCTTCCGGCACAATTTCCGCCTCGGCAACAATATTTTCCACAGGGGCGCTTTCGGCTTGTTCCCGCTGTGGTTCTTCCGGGGCAGGTAAGGCCGCAGGCAGGCTTCTTATAATGCTGTACTGCTGTTTTATGCCATAGCCTTCCCAAAACCTGATTACGGCATTGTAGCCGTTGTCACGGCTGATAATGCAAAAGGTATCTCCCTGATTTTGAGAAATCAAATAACCCAAATATGATGACAGCTGAAAATCCAAAGCATTCTTCGCCCCAAGAGCCACTTTAACATATTTTATCCGTGCTTTGGCCTCCATAAGTTTTTGATGCATTTCAAAGGAAATACGGCCGTTGTTTACACTGTAAAAAATAACCACAAGGGAATTTTCATCCAGTTTATCAATGCCGTTAAGCCCGGTTTCACCGGTATTTTCATAGTCAATAAGATAATAATTCATAAATTTTCGCTTTCTTGGTTTTGCAAAGAGGAGCGCTCCCTTTTTGTTTTATAATACATAATATATGCTTTTAATTATACATTATTTCACTTTGTCTTTCAAGACGAAAAAGGCGGCTTAAAGCCGCCTTAATGTGTTAAGTTTTATATGGCACCTGTTGCTTTAAGAACAATCTGTGCAATAACCGCACTGCCAAGATATGTACCTGCGAATGTGCAAAGGGCAACAACAATGATTGCAAGACCCTGCTTTTTAAAGCCGTTCAAATCTTTGCCTATTGAAAGGCCTGCGTAAGCCAAAATCGGTGTGCAAAGGGGCAAAAGGCCCACTTTATCGAAAGAAGTGATAACAAGTTCCGCTATTGGTGAAAATCCCGGAATACTTGCCAAAACCGAAATCAATGAGATGTAAATAATTGTAGGCAAGTGGAACTTAAATACCTTTTCGGCAAATTCCTGCAAAAGGCAACCTACGATTACCATTGCAAACATAATGGCCAAGCCCGGAAGAGATTCCAAAGGAGAAACCATTGCACCTGATTTCCGTGTGCTTATTGCGTTTGCAACAGATGCAAACAATGCGGATATTACCAATACTTTAATTCTTGTAATCCAAGTTTTTGACATTTTAGTTTTCCTCCTTATTTCTCTGCCTTATCTGCGGCGGGTTTTTCTTTTTTCAGCTTCTTATACAGCCAGTTTGTAAACGGCAAAGCCACAAACAAGCTCATATACATACCGTCAACAGATGTAAGCACCTGTGAAGATGCGGCGTAAGCCTGTATTTCCTCTGCCATAGCCGGGAAAGATTCAACTATCGGGGCAAGGGCGGCGCTCATCATTGAGGCTGAGCCTGTGCCGGCAGCCATTGCAAGAGCGTAAGGGTGGAATATATTAAGTGAAATAAGGAATGAAACAAGAATACCGTTGAACAAAGTACCCAAAACAGTACCTGTGATGTAGCCGCCCATAACGCCCTGGCCTTCCGGTGAATCCAAGCCGTACATATCGGCTACAATGGCAAGAGAACCTTCACGGCTGATTGAGAATGAGCAACCTACCGCTGTTCTGTCCATCTTGAAAATGAGAACTGCAACAGGCAAAGCAATGAGAATTGTGCCAAGGTTACCGAATTCCTGCAACAAAAGTGCCGGGCCGGCTTTTAAAACGGCTGCAAGGTTAGGGCCGATTGAGGCACCCATTTTTGCAATCAACAGCATAACGCTTATCCCTATGTATGGCGAGGCGGTTTCCATGGTTTCACGGTCTATAAGTTTAAATACTGCAAGCAAAGCCCCGAATACAAGGGCGTAGAGCATTGGTAAAAGTGAAAATGAGATTGGGCCGAAACTGAATTTTTTAATACCTATAAATTCTGCCCGCAATGTTAGGATAAGGCATAGAACATGCACTTTCCAGTCTTTAAAAAAGTCTTTCATGGATATTTCCTCGCTTTGATTTATTCTTTGCTATGAACTTTTATGATATATATTAAATTCATCGCATGCATATAATATACACTGTTTTTTGAAAAATGCAAGTGTTCATTTTAACGCAGGCAATATTGATTGTCACATTTTTTTGACATTTAAAATTCAATTTATAGCACATTGCACAAAAGCATAAATTTAAAAGTTAAAATAAGTCTCGCTTTTTGTCAATTACGCCATTTAAACAGCGATTTTAATATGTGTAACTGTGCATTTATACGAAAATGCTTTATTTTTTGATTTTCCAAATAAAACACTTGTTTTTCTATCAAAAACACATAAATTTTGATATTTTTCAAATTTTTCATTTATTACTTTTATTGTGTACATTTGTATTTTTATAGGATACATTTTTCTTGATTTAAAATTATTGTTTGTACAACATATACAATTTGCCTGTTTAGATAAATAATGTATAAAAATTATTCTCAAATATAATAGGCAAAAAGGGGCTTGCAATTATGCAGCCCCTTGTGAATTATGTTTATAATTATCTGTAAAACTTTTGCCCCTTTAAACCTGCCCTTCAAGCTCACATACTGTCCCCAAGACCGAAACTTATATTCAACGCCCGGTTTACCTTTTCCAAATCCTTTTCGGTCAGCCGTCCCGTTTTTTCTTTCAGCCTTTGCTTATCCAATGTGCGTATTTGCTCCAACAGTACAACGCTGTCCCTGGAAAGGCCGCAACTGTCCCCTTTTATGGAAATGTGGGTGGGCATGGCGGTTTTATCCTGCTTTGATGTTATTGCCGCCGCTATAACAGTAGGGGAATGTTTGTTGCCCACATTATTCTGCACGATAAGTACCGGGCGTGTGCCACCTTGTTCGCTGCCTACCACCGGGCTTAAATCTGCGTAAAAAACTTCTCCTCGTCTTATGTCCATTTTAAAATACCTCTTATGTTTCTTCCCGTTTATTATTGGAGATTTCAGGTATTTTATTCCGGGCAAAAGCATATAATTAAAGATTTTTTATTTTATTTTCCGTCTTTTCCAAAAGCACGAAAGCTATGGCGCTGTCCCCCTCATGTGACAAAGACACCTGCCGCACATACCCGTTTTTAAGCATAATATCGGCGGCACGGCCGTAAAAATTAAAATACGGCTTGCCCAATTCGTCACGCAAAATTTCGACTTCCTTTAAAGAAAAATTCCTCACCCCTGTTCCCAAGGCCTTTGAAAAAGCCTCCTTTGCCCGAAAATTCGCCGCAAGAGAATTGTACTTGGGTCTTTCTCTTTTTAAAAATAAATCCTGTTCTCTTTCTGAATACACAAAATTCGCAAATTTCGGATTTTCAAGGCTGTGTTTAACTCTTGAAACCGTAGCCATATCCACACCGATACCCTGCATAAAATCACTTCCTTTAATTTCTGTATATAAATTGTACACAACAGGCAAAAAAATTTCAAGCCGTCTTTTAAACGGCTTGAAATTTAATATTTTATTTTGTACGGATTTCGCCGCCCCGTGTGTGAACAAGGGCGTTCATTACGGAGTTTGCAACCTTTTCGATTTCCGATGAGGTCAAAGTTTTCTCATTGGAACCGATAACAAGACGAATTGTAACGCTCTTCTTGTCCTGCGGAACCTGTGCTCCGTGGTACTCGTCAACAAATGATGCGCCTTTAATGAGCTTTTCGCTCTTTGCCTTGCGCATAATCTCCGAATAGATTTTCTCCCACTTTGTCCGTGAGTCAAAGAGCATTGAAATATCATACTCGATTTCAGGGAATTCTGCCAAGTGTTCAAACTTATTTGTTCTTGACTTAAAGGGCTTCAAAGCGTAAATGTTAAGTTCAAAGAGAACCGTTGCAACGGCTTTGATACCTACCCCCATTGAGGCCTTTTTGCTCAAAAGACCAAGATTGCCCACCTTTGTATCGCCTACATAGATATTAAGCCATACGGTGTTATCTGCCCAGTAAGGCTTTTCATCTTTTTTAAATGTAAAGCCCTCCATATGGGTGTATCTCGGCATCATTTCAACTATGCCCTTTGCCTTGCGGAAAAGTGTTGTAACATCATTCCGATTGCCTACAAATGCGCCGGCAATGTCCTTTTCGCAGTAAGGGATAGCCTCTCTCTCGTCATACTTTCTTGTATAATCGTGGTCTTGGAAAATCTGTGCGTCCTCAAAAATAGCAAATTCGTTGTAGAATCTCTCGTTCTTGGCAACTGCATCGCAGAGGTTCGGCAAAAGTGACGAACGAATATATTTCTCGGTAGGTGACGGAGGAGTTGAAAGTTTCAAAATACCATCTGTTGAACCCAATACAGCCTCAACCGTCTTATCGTGCATCCATGGATATGAGAAAATTTCCTGCATATTGCAGCGGAAAGCAAGGTATTCTTTAATCTTTCTCACAAGGTCAAAGTCAAGCTGGTTTACGGCGTGGTCAAATGTTGTGGTAATTGTTGTGGCATTGTAATTGTCGTAGCCGTACATTCTGGCTACTTCTTCCATGATGTCCGCCTTCATGGAAATATCACCGGTTGCACGCCATGACGGCACGCAAACGTGCATATTATCACCGTCAAAGGATACTTTAAAGCCCAAAAGTTCAAGCTTTGTCTTGTAGAAATCCTTTGTCATATCGCCGCCCAGGCGTCTGTCCAGCCATGAAAGACTTACATCTATTTCCGGCTTTTCAAGTTTAACCGGCCATAAATCTTTGCAGGCCACAACCCTCATTTCAGGGTACAAATCCTTAAACATGGCCATTGTCATATTGTATGCCATGTCAATTCTCTCAATATCTATACCCTTTTCATATCTTGCGGAAGCCTCTGTTCTGCTCCGGTAGCGCTGTGTTGTTCTTCTTATTCCCTTAGGTTCAAAGTTTGCTATTTCAAGAATAACATTCTTTGTTGTAGGCAGGATAGAATCCTTTGCGCCGCCCATTACCCCTGCAAGACCAACCGGGCCTTGGCTGTCGGCAATAACCAAATCGTCGCTGCAAAGTTCGATTTCCTCGTTGTTAAGGAGAACAAGTTTTTCACCGTCTTTGGCTCTGCGTGCGGTGATATAATCGGAAATATTATCCGAATCAAATGCGTGTGTAGGCTGGCCTACCGCAAGCATTACATAGTTTGTAACGTCAACAAGGGCGTTTATCGGGCGCATGCCCACTTTCCAGATACGGTTCTGCATTTTGTAAGGGGCTTCCTTTACATACAAACCGTCAATCTCAACGCCAAGGTATCTGCGACATCTTTCCTCGTCGCCGATGCGCACATCCAAATCACCCTGTTCCGTTTTCGGAAATTCCGGTATTTCAACCAACGGCAGATTGTACAAAGCGGAAATTTCTCTTGCTATGCCGTAGTGACCCCAAAGGTCAGGGCGGTTTGTCATACTCTTGTTGTCGATTTCAAGAATAATATCGTCCAAATCCAAAACTTCGGCAATAGGCTGGCCTGCCTTGCAATCAAAATTTGCAAGGTCTGCGATAACATGGTCGCCATCTGCCGGCAACAAATCCCCAAGGCCTATCTCGCTTGAAGCGCAAATCATACCGTAGCTGTCAACGCCACGAAGCTTTGATTCCTTTATTTCAACCAAATCGCCCTCGCCGTGCCATTTAACCATGGCGCCCGGCAAAGCAACAACTACCTTTTCGCCCCGGTACAGATTTGAACCGCCGCATACGATTTCCTTATCCCGTCCGCCTATATCAACTGTGCAAACACGCAGTTTATCTGCATTGGGGTGTGGGTTTACAGCTTTAATAACACCTACCACAAGGCCGTCAAACTGCCTTGCAAGTTCAATGGTGTCCTCAACTTCAACCGTGGACATGGTCAAATCGTAAGCCAATTTTTTAAGGTCCATATCATCGGGAAGTTTTACATAATCTTTTATCCAATCTAATGAAACTAACATTTTTACTCCTCCAAATTAACGGAACTGTTCCAGGAATCTAAAGTCACCGGAGTTGAAGAAACGAACATCGTCAACGCCGTAACGCATCATAACAAGTCTGTCAAGACCGATATTTACATAGAAACCGGTGTATTCGTCCGGGTCAAGACCTGCGGAGCGAAGAACATTCGGGTGAGGAGTGCCGCCCGGCATAACTTCTATCCAGCCTACATTGTGGCAAACAGGGCAGCCCTTGCCGCCGCAAACAAGACAGCTCATATCAATTTCGTAGCCCGGTTCAACAAAGGGGAAGAAGCCGGATCTCATTCTTATATCAACATGTCTGCCGAATACCTTTGACAAAATTGTCTGAATAAGAACCTTGCCCGAAACGAATGTAAAGTCCTTGTCCACAATAAGTGCTTCATACTGATAGAAAGCTCTCTCGTGGCGGGCATCTGTGGTCTCGTTTCTGTAAACACGGCCCGGATAAACAAAGCGGTAAGGGGCCTTGTGTGTCTGCAAATATCTTACGGAATCACCTGTAAGGTGGGGGCGCAAACAGAGCTTGTCCCCTGCCCGGCCGCTGTCGTGGCCTTCAAGCCAGTATGTATCCATGCTTTCTCTTGCCGGGTGGTTCGGCGGGAAATTAAGTTTGTCAAAGCTGTACAGCTCGCTTGAAATATCCGTGGACTCAAAAATCTCAAAGCCCATAGAACGGAATGCGTCATTCAAATCGTAGCACATCTGTGTTATAGGGTGCAAGCCGCCGGAAATAGGCGGAATGCCCGGAACGGTGCAGTCAAAATCCGGGGAAACCTCACTTGCTTTAAGTTTAAGTTCCTCTCTTGTGCCGTCAATAAGTTCCGACAGCTGATTTTTAACCTTGTTTACAAGTTTGCCTGCCTCCGGTCTTTCCTCAGGGGAAAGCTTCGGCATTTCTTTCATAAGCAGTGTAACCCGGCCTGCTTTGCCAAGCAAAGCGCTTTTGATTTCCTGCAATTCGGCCTCGTTTTTGGCGGCTTTTATTTTTTCAATGCCGTCTTTAAGCAAGGCTTCCAATTTTTCTTTCATTTTCAATTCCTCCGTGATAATAGGGCGCAAAAAATGTCATTCATATATTTTTCCAAAATATTTAATTTACCTGCGAAACCGCAAAACGCCCCGAATTTAAAAAGAAAAATACTTTAAGGTTTTGCCTTATATACTTTTAAATTATACAATTACAGATTTAAAAAGTCAATGTAAAGAAAACACATAAAAAGATTTAATTAAAATTATTTACACTATAATAACAAAATATTACCGTTTTGTTAAATTTGGTGACATTATTGTCAAACATTGGTTTTTGCTCTTGAATAAATTTAAAATATAATGTACAATATTTTATATAGAATTTAAGGGGGTTGTAAGATGAGCGAAACAACAATTTTTTCGATATATAACGAAAAAGACGAAGAGATCAAAACCACTTTGCAGGAAGTGTACGACGCTTTGCAGGAAAAAGGATATAATCCTATAAACCAAATAATAGGTTACATTCTTTCGGAAGATCCTACTTACATAACCACTCATCGGGATGCGAGAAAAAAAATCAGAAAACTTGACAGAGACGATATTCTGCAAAGTTTACTGCGTAATTATCTCAAATAAATCCCTGTAATATTAAGGGGGTAATAAATTGGAAACATTAACTTATAAAGGCCGGCCGCTTGTTCGCTGCGGCAACGAATTATACTTAGGCGACCCTAAGGGTGAATATATGGTCTATTTAAAAGTTTTAAGCACAAAGAAAGTTGGCGAGGGGGATATTTCCGACAAGATCCATGTTTCTTTGGTTTCTACCGATTCAAGCCTTGACCCTATGCGGAGAATTAAAAAGCAGGGCATTAAAAACGGACTTTACAACGCACTTGATGTAGGTTCCGTTTGGCTGCAAAGCGAACTTGAAAAATAAGAATAAAATAAGCGGGGTTTCCTCCGCTTTTTTATTTTGCCCGGTTTGGATAATCGTTAAATTGTTTTACGCTATTTTCCGCTGTAAAATAACAAATCAAACGAACTGCAAACTTGCCCTCCTTGAGCAAGGGAGGGTGGTGTGAGCGTTTAGCGAACACCGGGAGGGTTGCTCGAACAATCTTCCGCTATAAATCAGCAACTCAACCAAACCGCAAAATAGGCTCTCTTTGGTAAAGAGAGCTGTCAGCGTAGCTGACTGAGAGATTGATTAGGCAAATTGCTTAATCTTATTTCCTGCTGTGAAATATCAAATTGAACAAACTGCAAACTTGCCCTCCTTGAGCAAGGGAGGGTGGTGCGAGCGGTCAACGAACACCGGGAGGGTTGCTCAAAACAACTTTCCCCAGTAAACTGTCATCAGTTCAAATTTGCAAAACAACCCCTCAGACGGCTAACGCCGCCAGCTCCCCTTGCACAGTGGAGCTAAGGATAATGTGAATTTTTAAAATATTTATTTGTAAGTGAAATTTGATGTAAACAGGTTGTCAATGTGCAAACCGCAGGTTTGCATAGGCGTTCAATGAACGCCCCTACGATGCCAATTTACAAATACATTTACTTGTGACCGACAAAAATAAATCACGGATACACCGTAGGGGCGACCATTGGTCGCCTCTTTTCAAATTATTTAAACTGTTTTTCCGCTATAAATCAGCAACTCAAACAA
>CAKSZX010000008.1 GCA_934526065.1 uncultured Oscillospiraceae bacterium | reverse complement strand
AAATAGACGGGACGTACTTCATTTGATAAAAAACTGAAAAAACAGCGATTTACATCAAACTTACATCATTTGATGCAAAATTAAGTGCAAGCAAGAAAAAATCGCATAATTAGTATAAAGAGTGGGCAATTCCAATCGGAATTGCCCATTTTTAAAACAAACAGAAATACAAATCGGAATTTGAAGGTGCGATTGATGAAAATTATTGAAGTTAAAGAAAATAAAAAACAATATCTTGATTTGCTCCTATTAGCAGATGAGCAGGAAGATATGGTTGACCGTTATCTTGATAACGGCAAGATGTATGTACTTGATGATAATGGGGTCAAGTGTGAGTGTGTCATAACCGATAAAGAAAATGACATACTTGAAATCAAGAACATTGCGACAGTTCCAGAATATCAAGGGAAAGGTTATGCAAGAGCCTTAATTGAGTTTATTGTTAATAATTACAGAGAGCAATATGCCATTCTGCAAGTGGGAACAGGCGATAGCCCACTGACAATACCATTTTATGAAAAGTGTGGTTTTGTCCGTTCGCATATCATATCAAATTTCTTTATAGATAATTATGACCACCCAATCTATGAGAGTGGAATACAGTTGGTAGATATGGTGTATTTGCAAAGACCGTTATAATTTAAATTCAAGTTTATGGAGAGTCACCGTTATGATTAGAGAATTTCAAAGGGATGATATAAATAAAGTTGCAGATATATGGTTGGATACAAATATAAAGGCACATAATTTTATCCCCGCCGAATACTGGAAAAGCAATTTCAAATCAGTAAAAGAAGCGTTGTTACTAGCAGAGGTTTATGTGTATGAGTATGATACAGAAATACAGGGTTTTATAGGGTTAAATGATGAATATGTTGAGGGCATTTTTGTTTCTGGTGAAATGCAATCGCAGGGTATAGGTAAAATTCTGCTGAATTATGCAAAGGATAAAAGGAATAAGTTGTACTTGAACGTATACCAAAAGAACGCACGGGCAATATCTTTTTATAAGAGAGAAGGATTTGAGATTCAGCGTAGTGGCTTAGATGAGGCTACCGGAGAAAAAGATTATGTAATGACATGGCAACACAAATAGGAATTCCAATTTGTTGAACTAAATACTGACCGATAGGAGCAAGGTTGAAATATACCTTGCTCCTTTTTATGTGCTTAGAGTTCCGTTAAATCGACGAAGGATCCGGCGGACAGGCTTATATCCACACAAAAGGTAAAAGGAATTATGGCACGGCGCTTATTTCATTTGCATTTTAATACTTTGGCATAAAAATATACCGCACCGAAAATTCAGATACAATTTCGATGCGATATTTTAAATTTACTCCTCGGCAGAGCCGAACAACTGCGGCAGGGTGCAAAGTGCAGATACGCCTACAACTATATACGCTATTCTTGCACCTAAGGCGGCAGAGGAGCCGAAGATAAAAGCCACTAAGTCAAATCCCAAAAGGCCTATAAGCCCCCAGTTTATGCCGCCGATGATAAGCACAGCCAATATTAGTTTTTTAAACATAGTTTCACCTCTCTGCCGGTTATTGTGCCCGGAGAGGTGAAAATTATACCGAATATAAATTTGTAATTTATCAAAATTCAATAAACTGCCCTAAGCGGAAAGAGTACAGCAAGCATTTTACATTGTCGGTGTTAAACAAGGCCTTTGCCCCGTGGCGATATAATTCAAGCTGTTTTTCGTACCTTTCTTTAAGTTGCCCCATATTTTCAACATAGTCGGTTTTGTAATCTATTACGGTTATCTCATTTCCGTTTTGTAAAACGCAGTCCATAACCCCTTGAACCAAAACTTCATAGCCGGTATATTCCGCCTTGCCTGTGGCAAGCTGTGCCGGATAGGGCGCACGGAAATTCCTCTCGGTGTAAACTTTTTCCGCTTTTAAAATTCTGTCTGCCAAAGGGCTGTTTACAAATGTTTTAAGGGCGTTTAAGTTAAGCAATTTGGGCTGTACAAGGCCGGCGTTTTCCAATCGCTTTATTTCCCCGTATAAATCCTGCCTTGCCTTTAAAATATCCGCATATTGGGCAAAGCGGTGCATAGCGGTACCCTTTTCGGCGGCGGTTATCTTGTTCTCGTTTATAAAATCCGGCTTTGCAAGGGTTATCTGTCTCTCCTTGGCAATTTCGCTTACGGACATTTTTATAGGCAAGGCGGTGCGTTCCCGGTTGGGATATTTAAAGGCAAGATTTTCCAGTATCTTTTCTGTATCCGCTTGGATTTCCCTCTGTGGGATTTCTGCCTCCTGCCGGCTGTCGTCGCCGGTTTCGCTGTCTGTGATTTCAACATCTATGCTCTGTGGAATACTCCTGTCCTCCGTTGCCGGTGAAAGGCTGTTTGTAAAATAAGGATGCCTTGCCAAGGCAGAAATAATCCAGGCCAAAGGATTTGCCATTTTTCGCATGGCGTAAGCCCGAATCCCCCCGGCCGACTTGTTAAGTAAAGCCGAAAGAGATTTTTCCCCGGGACATTCCCCCGTTAAGATAAGGGTATTTTTTGCCCTTGTCATGGCAACATACAAAAGGCGCATTTCCTCGTTGGCAAGATTTTCGGCGATTTTATCCTTTATTGCCCGAACATTCAAAGTGGAAAAATTATAGCCGAAACTTTTTCGTGCATACATACCCACGCCGATTTCTTTGTCAAACAGCAGTTTTGAAGATATGTCTTTTTTATTGAATTTCGTGTCCAATCCCGCAACAATGCAAATGGGGTATTCCAGCCCTTTTGATGTGTGCATGGTCATAATGGAAACGGCGCTGTCATCCGTAATATCGCTTTTACTGCCCTTGCCGGAGGCCATATACCTTTCAATCCGCCTTAAAAATGCCGGTAGATTTTCCCCGCCGTGGCTTTGGGCATAATTCTTGGCAAAGCCCATAAACCGGCGCAGATTTTCTCTTTTTTCGCCGCCGTTTTCGGTAAAAGCAAGTCGGCGGAAATAGCCCGTTTTTCTGCATATTTCATCTATGAGTTTATCCGCCGAAAGAACGCTTGCCCGGTAGGCAAAATCCTTTAAAAATTCCAGCATTTTTTCGGCCTTTTCGCTTTTCGCAAGTGCCAAGGCTTTATACAGATTTTCGGCTTTGTTTTCGTTGCGCATTTTTAAAATCTCGTCAAGGGAAAATCCGAATATATCCCCAAACATGGCGGCGGTAAGATACACTTCTTCCGTGGGGTTTGATATTACCCTTAAAAGGTTTACAACCCGTTGTACCTCCGGCCGATTTATCATAAGCCGACTGTCACGGACAAATGCCCTGTGACCCAGTTTTTCGATTTCTTTTTTGAAAATATCGGTTTTTTTGCTGTTTCTCAAAAGGATACAGAAGTCCCCGGCTGTAACCGGTCGCTCTTCTCCGGTTTTGTAATCCACGGTGATTTTGAAGCCGTTTTTTATCATATCGGATATGAGCATGGCAACATTTTTTTCTTCGTTTTCCGGGTAAAGTTTCAACATAACGCTTTTTTCGATGACAGCCTCGTTCAGCGTCCGCAGTTCTTCTTTTTCGTCATAGTCCACGCCGCCGCAACCCTTTGTCATTATATTGCGGAAGATGTAGTTTACACCGCCGATTATTCCGTAGCTGCTTCTGAAATTGTGGGGCAGATACAGAGTTTGATTTTTGTCCCGGTCTGCCTTTTCAAGCTCCCTTTTGGCAAGAAAAATTTCAGAACTCCGTCCTCTGAATCCGTAAATAGCCTGTTTAATATCCCCTACAACATAAAGATTTTTTGTGTTTTGGGAAAGGAGGGTAAATATTCTGTCCTGAACTTCGTTGGTGTCCTGGTATTCGTCCTCCATTATATACAGGTAGTGATCCTGCAAACTTTTACACAGCCCCGTAGGTTCTTCCACGTCGTTTTGTAAAAGTTGCAACGCAAACTGTTCATAGTCGGAAAACTCGAACATATTTCTCTTTTTCTTTATTTCTGTAAGCTTGGCCAAATAAAAATCAAAAACCTGAAAAAGAACACTTACATAATCCTCGGTAAGGGATATGTCGTAAGCGTATTTATCTTCGTCCAAATAATCAAGCCTTAAATCAATCTCCTCAAAGGCCTTTTTGTATTCGTCGTATATGTCCTTTGTGGCAAGGGAATATTCGTCTGCTCCCCCTTTTACCCTGCCTATTTTATCAGGGCCTGCCTTTATAAGGGCGGAAAGTTCCCGCCAGTTTTCCCCATTTGCAAGTCTGCTGATTTTTTCCCCTGTGGCAAGCCGGGCTTCCAAGGAGGCTTCATAGCCGGTACTCCGGCTTTTTTGATACATTTTATCGGCCTGTTCCGCCAAGCTCAAAGTGTAGGCGGCTATCTGTTTTACGGTTTCCGCCTCCTTTTTGTATGCGGGAGAAAGGCGCATATCCCTGTAAGAAGAATAGCTTTCCGCCATTTTTTCGGCCTGCTTTCCCGGATTTGGCAAAACGGAAAAGAATGTAAACATCTTTTTTAAAAAATCTCTTATATCCCTGTCGGTACTGCTTTTGCCGAAGAATGAAACCAATCCGCTGAAATTATCAAGGCCGTAACCGTAATTCATGGCCCGGTCTATGGCCTGCCGATGTATCTGCTCTGTCCGTATGTCGTCGCAGATACCTGCGTCCGGGGAGATGTCCAAGATTTGAAAATTTTCCCTTGCCAGCTTTATACAAAAGGCATCTATGGTGGAAATATCCGCATTTTGCAATTTTACCCTTTGCCGGCTGAGATAGGCGCTGTCCGGGTTTTGAGCCATAAGCCGGCTTAAGCTGTCATCTATTCTCTTTTTAAATTCCGCCGCCGACGCATTGGAAAATGTTACTATCAAAAGCCTGTCGGCGCTTACCGGGTTGCTTTCGTCAGCCAAAATTCGCACTGCACGCTCAACCAAAACACTGGTTTTACCGCTGCCTGCGGCGGCGCTGAGTATGGTAAATTTATCCTTTGCGGCTATGGCTTTTTGCTGCCGCTCCGTCCACTGTTTAGCCATTTTTCTCCTCCCGGTCAAACTGCCGTTTTTCCATTACTTTCTTTTTGTTTGTATTGAGGCACACAGATTTGTAATTGCAGTATTTGCAGGCTATACCCGTATCCTCCCGCTTTTCCGCCAAAGGCATATCGTCAAAGGTGCCGCCGTAAATGCCGTCGCCCATTTTTTGCACCGCATCTTTTACATATTCCAATACAGCGCCGAACTTTTCCCGGCTTACCGCTTCGCTTCCCGGCAGTTTTTTGATTTTGCCCTTGTCGTTTTTTATTACGCCGTACTCACCTTTTTCGTTTTTGTCAAAGGCACGGCAAATTTCTTCCTCTGCCAAAGCCATTCCGTCGGCCGTGTAAAGTTTGGCCTCGGTTTCGCTTTTGTCAAAATATGCGTCGGCATCCGAGTGCTGATACACCACCCCGCCGGGCAAAACAGGGTTGTCCTTTTTTGCAAACTGCTGCCGTATAAGCACGTACATATATATCAGCATTTGCATGGAAAGGCCGTTGTATATTCTGTCTAGACTGAAATTCCGGCTGCCGGTTTTGTAATCCACAACCCTTAAATAGTCCTTTTCCTCTCCACGGTAAACATCTACCCTGTCGCATATACCGGCAATGTTTACCCTGTTGCCCCTTTCGGTTGTAACGGTCAGTGGCGGCACTTTACCCTTGCCGCCTATTCGCAGTTCATATGCGATGGGCTTAAAAGAAGAACTTGCCTGTTCAAAATAGATATACTTCATAAACCGACCGGCGTTTTCTCTCATATTCCGATACTGGGATGTAAATTTTACATTGTTGTAAATTTCTCTTGGGTAGTTCTTTTCCAAAAATTCCTTTACCGCCCGGTCTATGTCTTTTTCTATGTTCTCCCAGGGCTGTAACGGATAGTCCCGGCCGTATTTTTCAAGGACTCTCTGGGCTATAAAGTGCATATAGTCACCGGCAATTCGCCGGCCGAATTCCGCCTTTTCCAAAGGGCGCACCCTTAACACGCCGTTTAAAAAGTACATAAACGGGCATTTGTAGTAGTTTTCCACATGGGTAGGGGTAATTTCTATAATATCCCCAAGTACCGAAGCAAGGTATTCCAAATCTTCCACGGCAAATTGATGCTCCTGTGAGATTTCCACATTTGCACCTATATCTTCAAGTAGCTTTTTCCGGCTTTCCCTGCTTGAATTGTCCGCCAATAAACTTAAACTGTCGGCAAAAAACTCTCTTGTTACCCGGTAGTCCTCGATTTTTAAGACAGGTGTGGGAATTTGCAAAACTGCGGCCATATTTTCCGCCCGTGAGGACATTTTTTGCAAAACATCTATATTTTTCCTGCAGGAAGATATAAACATATACTCCCTTGCGGTGGTAAGAGCTTTGTAATAGTATAAATTTTCAAAGGCAAACTGATTTTTAAAATCGCTGTTCAGATTTATTTTTAAATTTTCACGGTCATAGGCGTTTAGCAAGCCGGGTTCGGTGGCGGCAGCCGGGAAAAAGCCCTCGGCGGCGCCTAAAATATACACCGCTTTAACCGCATTGAGTTTCATTCTCTTAGGCCGGCTTATCATCAGGCAGTCTTGAGTTTCCGGGGCAAAGCCGATTTGCACACCCTCGGCAATAAGGCTGAACAATTCCCGAAGATCTTCCTGAGATACAACATCGTCCCCCATTATATCGTAAAGCCGGTCAAGGCAATCCACAGCCGCTTTCCACTGACGAATAAGCAAATCGGACTGTGTTGTGGGCATCTGTGCCGCAAGGCTGCTTACTTTGTCCTCGGCCCCCAGAGCCATTACCCGCCGATAGCAATTTTTAAGTATATCCGCCGCCAATTTAGCGCTTTGGCCGCTGCCGAAAGAAGAAAATATATCGTAAACTTCCCTTCTCAAAGCATTTAGCTTTACAAGCAATTCCTTTTCGCTTTCCGTAGGCTCCGGCTTTAAGCCGCCCGGGGAAAGAGTGAAATCTTTTGAAAAATCAAACTCATAATCCCGCCAAACAAAAAGGTAATTTTCAAGCTCTATTATGTCATCATCGGCAAATTTTGTAAGGCCGCTTTTTAAAAGTTTTATAAAATTTTCCGCCGTAAGCCCCCGAGAGATTATCTCTATGACGGTTTTGAACAAAACCATGGGACTGCTGGAAGATATAATTCGGTTTTCGTCTATAAAATATGGCATACCCGCAAGGGTCAAGCTCTCCTGCAGCTGATTTTCGTACTTGTCAAGCTGTGGGCAAACTATTGCAATATCGTTGTAAGTGTAGCCTTTTTCCCTTATCATCTTGCCTATATGGGCAACGGCAAAGTTTACCTCCCGGCTTTGGGTGTCGAATTTTCTCATTTCAACTCCGCTGTTGACGACTAAGCCGCCGCCTTTGCCCTGGACAAACAGATCGACGCTGCGCAGATCTTTATTCAAAAAGCGAACAGAATTTTCCATTAAAACAGGCTGTTCAACGGTTACATTCACCTGTTTTGCAAGATTTTTAAGTTCTCGTATTGTTTTTTGCACAAAGGAAAAACAGCCCACACCGCCTGTTTTGTCGGTTTCACCGTCGGCGGTAAGTGCTACCGTTACGCTTTGACTGTCGGTTAAAAAACGCTCTATCACAGCCATTTGCCCCCGGCTGAAGCTCTCAAACCCGTCAATAAAAATATTCATTTCCTCGGTATATCTTGTGGGCATATTTTCGGCCAAAAGGGTCAATAAATCTTCGCTGTCTATAAATTTATCACCCATAAGGCCGGCGTATTCGGCGTATATAAGGCTAAGTTCTTTTAACTTTGGGCTTTCCCCGGCGGTTTTCTCCACTGTTTTATAGAATTTTGCGCTGTCGTAACCGCTGCGTTTTAAGTCGTCAAATGTGCCGGTCATAACATAGCTGAAATTAAAACTGTTTACCTGCCTTGAATACACGGTAAGTTGTTTTTTTAAATTCATCATGGCACGGTGGGCCATAACCGCCTTGCCTGCCGCCGTAAGTGGCACTACGGAAAGACCTGCGGTTTCGGTGCGTGCCTCGTTTAAAAGAGATGTAAATGTAAAAAGCTGAACAAGATTTGCCCGGGTGTCATCAAGCCGTGAAAACAGCAAACTTTCCCCTGTTTTTGAAAATTGTTCCGGCACAAGCAACAGGCATTTTTGCCCGTTTTTGGCGGTTTCTATTATTTTTTCGTTAATGTATGTGCTTTTGCCGGTGCCGGCAGTGCCGATTACCAATCTCAACATTTTGCGCCTCTCCTTAAAATCGGTCATATATTTTGATTATAGCATATTGTCATTGAAAGTTACAAATTTATTTACTGAAATATCACATTTGCCCTATTGATTAAACCTGCCTTTGCAGGCCATACTAATATCAAATGACTTTGGGGGCAATGTGTATGCGAGCGACCGGCGTAATAAGAAGAATAGATGATTTGGGCAGAATAGTAATTCCAAAAGAAATAAGGCGCAACCTGAGAATGCGTGAGGGGGACCCGTTGGAAATTTTTACCGATCGGGGCGGCGAAGTAATATTGAAAAAGTATTCCATTATGGCAGGGCTTACATCTCTTGCCAAGGACTGCGCCACCGGTGTTTACAAAAGTGCAGGGGTCAGATGCGCCGTGTGTGACGGCGAAAAAATAACGGCCTTTGGCGGCGAAAAGAAATACGATTGTGAAAATTCGCTCATTTCCCCGGAAATATCCTTTTTTATACAGAAAAGAACGCCCTATTACAGAACCGGGCAGGAAGATAATCCGATACGCCCATGTGAAAACTCCCCTTTTATTTGCCTGGCCATAATGCCACTTGTAAGCGCAAACGGCGACTGCCCCGGGGCACTTATGCTTTTGGGCGGTGAAAGGGAGACATTATCCGACGATAATAAGACCCTTTTACAGTTTGCCGCATCTCTTCTTGTTAAAAATATAGAATAAAAATAAAACGCAGGGTTTTTGCCCTGCGTTTCGTTATTCAAAAAGTTTTTATTACTTTTCTTCTTTATTTTCTTGGCCTCTTGTAACCACTTTAACAACGCCTTTTTTAAACAAAAGGTATGCCCAAGCAACAGTTACAACAATCATAACCAAAATTGCATAACCCTGGTAGCCTGCAAGTTTAGGCCAAACAACAAGACCGATACTTACAAGAACCAAAGGCAAAAGCGCAATAAGATTTTTGTTCTTTATATATGTCTTGCCTGTCTGTGTGTAAACGCCCAGCAACAAGCCGCCGAACAAAGCCGGAACCATGTATGCCGTAGCTGTTTTAATAGCCGGCAATGTAAGAACAGGCTGCAAAGGTTTAAGCAAAACAACACCCAAAGCAATAATTATAATAGTTTCAAGTGATGAAAGAGCGATAGACATTGTTGTGATGGCATCAGATTCAGGTGTGTTGGGCTCAACACCGGCAATTTGCTGTGCGGAAATCGCAACAGGCAATTTGAGGTTGAGAACATTACCTGTGATAAATGTTATGTATGAAGCGGAGCCCAAGATAGGTGCGTAGGAAATAACTTCCGAAATAGCTGTCGGAACAAATATTGCCAACAGAGTACCTGCGGCACCTGCAACCGTTTTCATATCCGGGAAACATTTGTAAACCGCACAAACAACAACCGGAATACCAATCATAAAGGCAACAGCTATAATACTGCCCACACGACCTATAAAGTGAATACTGTCATTATATTTCTTTTCGTCCTGCATTATAAGTTACCCCCTTAACCGAAAATTCCTGTCCAGAACAAGGCGGAAGCCATGCCCAGGATAAGTGTGAAAGCCATTGTAAAGTTTGCAAGCCATGTTGCGCCTGTCTTTTTAACAATAAGGCTTATGAGAAGTGAAATAACAACGCTTGTTGCCATAACCGCAACGGTTGTCCGGCCTTGAACCGCCTGGAAAGGAAGCATAACGCCCATAAGAGCAAGCATGAAACAGCCGTTCATAATCGGGCCGAAAGCGCCTTCTTTTTGGCCGGCCTCACCCATTTTTGTGGTGAGAGTTTTACCGATAATGGTATTGGTAACGATACCTGCGATGATACCGACGCTCATAACAATCATAACAGCACCGAATGTAGAAGCGTCGGAAGCCATGGCGTCTGTCATCTGTTCAAATCCCAAAGAGGCTGTGGCCATCTGTGCAGCCATAAGTTCGTAAGTAACGGAGCCAACAACCGAAAGACGGAACCAAGACCAAGGAATACCGATAACCGTAGAAAGTGTGAAAAGACCGATTACGATAGAAATTGAAGGAACTATCGTAAGGGATATTGTGTTTTTGTTAATTCTTGAAAGTGTGTCCTTTGTGATACCCAATTCAAGAGCTCTTTTGTAAGTTTTGCGGTAAAAAATAACGCACAAAACGGCAACAAATACGAGGCCGGCAATAACCAAAGCATAAAGCAATCCGCTGCCGGAAAGATCCACATAAGTTTGCATTTTTATTCTCCTTTTAATATACTGTAAACCGCAGCAGATTTAATACCTTTATGCGGTTTTGCGCCGCTATGCGGCTGACAAAGTAATATTTATTATAACAAATTTTACACATTTTGCAAGCTAATATTTAAAATTAGTTAATAAAGTAAAGAATAAATTCTAAATTTTTGGTTTAAATTTCACAATTCATCACTTTATAAACAAAGCATAAAGTTAATTTGATGTTATTTTAATCAATAAAATTTGCAAAACAAAGAGAATAAAATTAAATAATTTTTGCATATTCATATTTTTTGTGAGGTGTGCAAAAAGTGCGGGGACAACACCCCGCACTTTTTCAAAAGGAAAAAATATATACGCTAAGAATCATTTCGGATTGTTAAATCATTGCAGTTCCCAGCTCTTTGTTACATGAACCTTTCCTGTCTTTCTTCTTGCAAAGCAATATCCGAGGAATACTAAAATAGCCAAAAGAGAACATACTATCATGGTTATATTGGCGGTTTTAAGGGAGCGCCAAATAAGGAATATTCTTATAAGCAAGCACACCAGGCAGGAAATCTTAAATCCCCACATGGGTATTTTTATGCTTCTGTTGTCCCAAGCACCCTCCATTGTTTTAGGGTATCTGTATATACCGATACAGAGAAGAATATTCAAAATAGAGGAAACAAATGTTGTATTTGAAACTATGACTTTTATCGACAATCCGCTAAGCATCGGAATTATGCCTATCAGATATATTATCGTCATGTATACGTACGCAACACCGTGTTTATTCTTTTTGCCCAATGACCGAGGCAGCCAACCGTCGGCCGTAACCTGGTTAAGGGGTCTTTCAAAAATCGCAAAGGATGAGTTCATCGTTGTGCACAAAGCCATAACCGGACCCGCAAAAACAAATATTGTGGTTACAACAGGGTTAAACAGCACGCTTGCAACCGCAACAAGGGTTTGATTGGCTGTTTCTTCTACCGGCAGAACATTTGACATTGCAAATCCTACCGAACAGTAGATGATAACAAGTATAAGCGGAATTATAAAGAATGCCCTCGGCATATCCTTTTTAGGGTCTTTGCACTGGCCGGACATAGCCGTTATAAGGGTGTAACCCTGGGTTGACGACATAAGTACCATAACAGCCTGATAGAAACCGTCCTTGCCGCCCATGAAATAACCATCTTGCGTTATATTTAGGGAATCGGGTCTTGCATTCATAATGCCGAAGATACCCAATAACAACAAACCCGCTATAAGAATAACCGACAGATAGTTTTGTATTTTAGCCATGAAATTTGAACCGAACATATTTATGATATAAAATACCGTTATTCCTATAAAAGCCCACATTTTTTGAGAAATTTGCGGTATTACTATGTTCATATACAAACCGAATGACAATGCAAAATTTGAAAAAACAAGTACGGAAAGCGTATTGGCTATTCCGTAAAACCCGCCGAGGGTGTCACCCAAAGTAGTTGACATAAATGAGTAGTTTCCGCCCTTAATTCTTGCAGCCGATGACATGAGAATAAGCGGTAAGTTTGCCAAAAAACCAAGCAGAATAGCTGCTGCATAGGCAATCCACGTTGCACGGCCGGTATATCCTACCGCAATGCCCACATAGCTGACTATACCTGCCCCTATAACTGAACCCACGCCCATAAATACAAGGGTCCACATACCGAATCCTTCGGACTTTGATTTTTGAGTTGCTCCCATAATGCTTTTCCTCCTTTCATTTCGGAAAAGGTTATCTAAAAAATTTACTTTATTGTTTCTATTTGAGCTTCATCCAGCGCCCGCTGTGACAGCTCATTGCCTATACCGGGGATTTCCGGTATTTCAAAATAACCGTTCACAGGCTGGTAATCATAAACGCAAAGATCTCTTACACATTTCAGTGTATTTACCGTGTGGTGTTCGTGAATAATAAAGTTTGGAATTGCAGCTTCCAAATGCAGTGACACAGCCACACTTATAGGTGTGTTACATGTGTGGGTCTGTACGGCTACGCCGAATGTTTCGGCAAGGTCGCATATCTTTCTGCCCTCGGTAACACCGCCGCAGTTGCCCAAATCCGGCTGAATAACAGACACGGAACCGTTTGACAAAATCGGCAAATAGCCCCATCTTGTATATGTTCTTTCACCTGTCGCAACAGGTATGGAAGTTCTTTGGCTTATTTTAAGATGTTCTTCCGGGCTCATCGGATTGCAGGGTTCTTCAAGAAACATTATGTTGTATTTTTCCGCAACTTTTGCAAACTGAACAGCGGTAATATTACTTGTGTTGCAATGGTTTTCCATAATAATGTCAACATCCGGGCCAACTGCCTCTCTGGCCGCTTTTACTCTTGCCTCAAACAGTTTTAAAACATCAGGTGTAAGCCAGTTTCTCTGCATTTCCGCAGAAAGTCTTTTACCGTCTGCATCCTTTCCCGTAAAGTCAATTTTAACCGCCGTATATCCTTCCGAAACAGCCTTTTTGCAAGCTTCTGTCAAAAATTCAATGCTGCCCGGCGCTTTCATAAACTCCTCGTAGCCCCAACCGTTTTGCAGCTGTGAAGCATAGCAGCGAAGTTTATCACGGTGTTTACCGCCTAAAAGCTTATAGAGCGGAACCTTAAAATACTTCGCCTTAATATCCCAAAGAGCCGTGTCTATTGCGGAAATTGCAGACATTATAACGCCGCCGTTGCCCTGTGCCCAAAATGTATGTGACAAATCATAGTAAATTTTGTCAATATCCAGCGGATCCCTACCTATAAGAGATTTGCTCATAAGCTTTAAAATTTCGTAAGAACCCAGCGTAAAATTCATAATAGACACACCGGCCTCGCCGTAGCCGTAAATTCCCTCGTCAGTGTTAATGCGGCACAGCACGGGAATTTGCGAGCTGTAAACAAGCTCCTTTAACTTGATAACGTCAACTGATGTAATTTTCATAAAATAATACCTCTTTTCTGTTTTTATAAAAATAATATGCCGACAGCATATTTAATTACCGTTTTAGGATAATTAAAAGCTTTCGGCATTTTTAAAGGTATATTTGACATTCGGTCAGTCGTTTATTTTTTTCTGAACTTAAACCGATAAATTTCCGACACCTTGTTCTGATCTTTATTTTTTATGGCATCGATTAAATCACGGTGAATATCCGGTGTTTGGGCTTTCATAAAAAAGCCCTTATTTTTTTCAAAAATCTGCATATAGGCAATATCTTCAAAAGCCTCAAACAGAAATTTGAAATACCGATTGTGTGTGGCCTTACAGATTTGATAATGCAGTTGAAAATCGTACTTTGAATGTTCCTCTACATTCTTATCGGCATAAGAAATCTCCATTAAATCCAAAATTTTGTACATTTCCCGAAAATCTTCTTCCGTGGCGTGGCGCATTGCCAAAATGGCGTTGTTAATCTCCATTTGAATGCGATACTCTATAAGCTCATCTTCGTTTTCCGGCTCTATGGCAAAATCTATCACTTTACTGAGATACTCACCGGTGCTAAAATTTTTAACATAAGTACCGTCGCCAGCTTTGGTTTCCACCATACCCATAAATGCAAGTTGGTGAATTGCCGACTTTATTGACGGCCTTGAAACCCCAAGCATTTCCACGAGTTCGTTTTCGCTTGGCAATTTTGAGCCTATCGGATATGTTCCGTTTACAATTTCCTTTCGCAGTATATCAAACACCTGTTGCGGCACACTGCTTTTAACTATTCTGTTTATCATTGTTATTTACCTCTGAATGTGATACTTTTCTTAATCATATCACAATCATCCGTATATAACAAGATGTGTACTTGTCACTTGTATGATAAGTTGTTTTGTGCCTATATGGTATCACTTGAAATAGTACTTTTCAATATGAAACATTTTATTTCTACATTTGTGACAAATATATACTATTGTCAATTGTATAAGTTCAATGTAAAAAAATTTTACCTGTAAAAAGATATGATAGATAAGTTATACAAATCATAATGAAAATTTTTGTAATGGGCATAATTTTTATCGAATTATTCGTTAATTACTTAACAAGTCATTAGATAAACAGGCTTTTATACTCCCGTTAAAACACAAAAAAACCGACGCAATATTTGCGTCGGCAATGGTGACCCATAGCGGAATCGAACCGCTGTTTTCGCCGTGAGAGGGCGATGTCTTAACCGCTTGACCAATGGGCCATATTAAATTTTAAATAAACAGGGGCTGCATTATCCAACGCAGCCCTATTTGGTGACCCGTACGGGATTCGAACCCATGTTACAGCCGTGAAAGGGCCGTGTCTTAACCGCTTGACCAACGGGCCATGAAAACGGGCGTTTGCCCAATATATATAAACGGATTTTAACCGTTATTTTATTTAAAGGCATTGTGAATCCACACAATGCCTTTAAGTGGTGACCCGTACGGGATTCGAACCCATGTTACAGCCGTGAAAGGGCCGTGTCTTAACCGCTTGACCAACGGGCCAAAATGTGGTAGCGGCAGTGAGACTTGAACTTACGACCTACCGGGTATGAACCGGTTGCTCTAGCCAACTGAGCTATGCCGCCACATTTACACACATCTTTCGTGTGAGAGTTATTTTACTATAAGCTCGGTAAATTGTCAAGCATTTTTTTAAAAATTTTTTAATATTCCTAAAATTCCCACATTTCTTCCCTTTTATACACTGTTTTTTGTGGATTTATCGCAAAAAGCGTCGAATTTTGTTATAGCACCTTCCGCCTTTTTACTACACCCTATTTTTGTAAAAATGTCAATCAACCGGGTAAAACCTATTTGTAACCGCCCCTTTGGGGCTATTATTTTTTTTAAATATATGTTATCATATTATCACTATTCACAGTGAGGTAAAAGATTATGAGAATGCGCAGAAAACCCTGGGCTCGCCCGGAACTTGACGCAAGTTTGGTATATATTAAAAATCCTGCCGATTACATCGGCAAATGGCAGTCGGCCTTTGCAAAGGAACAGCCCTTTGTTGTGGAACTGGGCTGCGGAAAGGGCAGTTTTATCGCCCAAAAGGCCTACGCCCACCCGGAAAACAACTATCTGGCCTTTGACATTAAAAGCGATGTTTTGGGAACCGCAAAAAGAAATATCGAGGCCGTTTACGGCACAACCGATTGCCCGAATGTGAGAATAACCGCCTTTGACATTGAGAGAATCAATCTTATTCTCAGCCCGGAGGACTCCGTGCAGGAGATTTACATTAACTTTTGTAACCCATGGCCTAAGGCAAAGCACAAAAAACGCCGCCTTACATATCCCCGCCAGCTGGAAAGCTACAAAACATTCCTTAAAAAGGGCGGCAAGGTATTTTTTAAGACAGATGACGATGATCTTTTTGCCGACAGCATCGAATATTTTAAATGCTGCGGATTTGACATTGAGTTTATCACCTACGATATGGCAGAAAAATCCCTGCCGGAGAATATAGTTACGGAACACGAAAAAATGTTCACCGAACAGGGCATAAAAATAAAGGGACTAATTGCCGTAAACAACGGCGAGCCTTTATCGGAAGAACAGCTTAAAGAAATTTGCGATAAATTCAGAGAGCGAAACGAGCCGGAAAACGCCGATGAAATAAATCGGCACAAAATAGAAAAGTTTAAAAATGTGTAACGGAGAAAGCCATGGTAAACATAGGTAACGATTGGGACGATGTGTTGAAAGGAGAATTCGACAAGGAATACTACCTTAAACTTCGCCGGTTTTTAAAAGAAGAATACAAAAGCCACACCGTGTATCCGGACATGTACGATATTTTTAACGCCTTGAAATACACCCCTTACAAAGATGTAAAGGTTGTCATTTTAGGGCAAGACCCATATCACGAGCCGGGCCAGGCACACGGCTTGTCCTTTTCCGTGCAAAAGGGCATTACACCGCCGCCATCCCTTGTAAACATATACAAAGAGATAAGCGACGAATACGGCATAACAATGCCGAAAAATTACGGCTGCCTTACCCGGTGGGCAAAACAAGGGGTTTTGCTTTTAAACACAACCCTTACCGTACGCGCCCATATGGCAAACAGCCACAGCAATGCAGGCTGGCAGATTTTTACCGACGATGTGATAAAAAAATTAAACCGGCGAGAAAAGCCCATGGTGTTTATACTTTGGGGCAAAAATGCCATAAACAAGCGCAGTTTAATTGATGAGAGCCGTCATTTTGTGCTGACAAGCCCACACCCAAGCCCACTTTCCGCTTACAGAGGTTTTTTCGGTTGCGGTCACTTTAAAAAGGCAAACGAATTTTTGGTTAAAACCGGTCAAGAACCTATAAATTGGCGGATTGAGGAACAATAATCTACAATATTTGAATTTTTATGATTTAAAAGGTAACACTTTTGTATATGTGTTACCTTTTTGCTTGGCAAAATAGAACTTTACGCCTTAATCGGCTGTTGTTTTATGTCAAGGCATCGCCGCCGTTTGATAAAGAGATGATCTTTCATAAGAAAAATCGGGTAAAACGATACAAAATATAATTTCAGGCAAACTAAAAGGTGACATATTCGGTAAAATGTCACCTTTTATTTATGTAAATTTAAATTATCAGAAAACTTTTAAAACATCGTCTTCTGTTTTGCGCTTTACATTTGTAGGTTCTGTTGCCGGATAGCCTATCGCTATAACCGAAACAATAACCTCATTTTCCGGCACATTCAAAAGTTCTGCCAATTTATCCGCATCTCTGATACCCATAATCAATGTGGCAAGACCCATATCTGCGGCCTTCATTACTATGTTTTGGTTTGCAAGACCCAAATCATACAAGCCCCAACCGTCGGCAAGTTCGTTTGCCGGCCGGCCGTTGCCGTATCCCGATTGCCCCTTTACATAACTTGTAACCAGCAACGACCGCCCGGCGCTGTTTTTTTGATTGAATACCGGCAAGCACTCTCTGACTTTCTCAATCATATCATCTGAAAGAACGCCGTAATACCTGGCGGTTTCGGTGTTTTTCCAAGAGGGAGCCTGTATCCCGGCCCGAACAATCTCTTTTAATTGGTCTTCGGTTATTTTTTTGCTCTCGTCATATTTGCGTATGCTTCTTCTTGTCTGTAAAAGTTTTTCAAATTCCATATAGAACACCTTTCCTTTTGATTTTATATTCTTCTGCCACGCAGAATGTCAACAATCATAACCGCCACAAAAGTCAATCCCCCAAAGATTACCGCCATAACCATATCCGCCGTTTTATTTACCGGTGCGGTAGGCATAACATACACAGCCTCTTTGCCGCTTTCGCTTACTGTGGCAGTGGCGTTTACCGTTGTAAGCAAGGTTTCGCCCATATACAGGCTTGCGGTCATCTGTGCGGTTTGCAGGTCGCCGGACAGCCGGGGCCGGGAAAATTCCACGGTTATACCGCTTGCGTCATTCCGATTTGTTAAAAGTACCCTTGTGCCGTCGCAGGTGATGTCCCCCTTTTTTACAATCAGGTTTCCGTCCCCCAGGGAAATTTCTTCCGGGGCGGACAGAGCGATAAACTCGCCGCTTACATCTACCGGTGTGTAGGTGTCAAAGGCCCAGTTTAAAAGTTTTTCGGTATCGTCCCACTTATCCTTTTTGTTTTGTGACTTCATAACAGCACATATAAGCCTTACGCCGTTTCTCTCGGCGCAAGTTACCATTGTGTGCAAAGCCTCCTCTGTCCAGCCGGTTTTGCTCATCACAAGACCATCGTATTTTAAAGCCCCGTTTAAAAACCAGTTTGCGGAGTTAAACTCCCTTGCCTCGTGGAGATTTGTCCGGCCGAGGCTGTATTTTTCTGTGCTGAAAATTTTGTTAAAATCATCGTACCGCACCCGCCGCCTTGTTATCATGGCCATATCATAGGCGGTGGTGTAGTGATTTTCGCTGTGTAGGCCGTTGGGGTTTTCAAAATGGGAATTTTTGGCCCCTGCCCGGGCGGCACGGCTGTTCATCAAATCCCGAAAGGAAGAAATCGAGCCGGATATGTGTTCCGCTATGGCGTTGGCGGCGTCATTGGCACTTTCTATGGCAAGGCCGTACATAAGCCCTTCAAGGCTTATTTCTTCCCCCGGGTGCAAGGCCATATAGCTGACGGATCCGTCTATTCCCTCTATTGCCGTTTCCCCCACCGTGACGGTGTCCGACAGGTTGCAGTTTTCCATTGCCAAAAGCCCCGTTAAAACTTTTGTTATGCTGGCAGGGTACATTTGCCGGTTCATATTTTTATCATATAAAACCTGCCCGGTGGCAGCGTCAATGACAACGGCGGTTTCGCTTACAATTTCAGGGGCGGCCTCTGCATGGGCTGTCACCGGAGTACATAATATCAAAAGGCACAAAAGTGCCGAAAAAAATTTCTTCATTGCTTAATCCTCAATCTGTTGTATTATCATTATACAATTACAGCTCCTGTAAGGGCAAGTGAAATTTTACCCTTTGACATTTCACTCTGTGTATTTTATGATATATAAAAAGCAAAGGGAGTGATTTTATGGCAAAGAAAAACGCAAGAAACACAAGGAGCAAAATAATCAATGCCGCCTGGAAATTATTTTACGAGCAGGGCTATGACGATACAACCATTGAAGAGATAATAGACGAGTCCGGCACATCAAAGGGGTCTTTTTATCACTACTTCGGTGGAAAAGACGAGCTTTTAGGCACATTGAGCAATATTTTTGACGACAAGTACGAAGAACTTGAACCGACCCTTGCAAACTACCCCACAGCCATGGAAAAACTGCTTCACCTAAACAGGGAACTTTTTTCCCTTATTGAAAACGGCATTCCCATAGAACTTCTCACAAGACTGCTTTCCACACAGCTTATAACAGCAGGCAACAAGCACCTTTTGGACAAAAACAGAATTTACTTTAAAATTTTGAGAAAAATTATTGTTGACGGCCAGGAAAAAGGGGAGTTGACCCAGGCTATGTCCTCCGGGGAGATGATTAAAATTTACGCCATGTGCGAAAGGGCGTTGATGTACGATTGGTGCCTTTGCGGCGGCGAATATTCTTTAAGCCAATACAGCCGGAAAATGCTGCCGGAATTTATCTCGTGCTTTGCAAATAAAAAACCGCAAAATAAAATTTAAAAATTTATTTTTTATCCAATTTAAAATTTTTATAATCGTACAGTTTAAAATCCGCTGATTTTAGCGGATTTTTTGTGGTTTTTTAATTATAAGTACAGTATTTAGTCTATACTTTGTTCTGTGTTGCGTTCTAATAAAAAGGGTGGTATAATCACTACTGTTTTCAGAAACAGAAAACAGGGAGGAAAAAATTATGGCACAAACAGGCATAGCCGTTTCAATCATTGTCTATCTTTTGGGCATGGTTGCAATAGGCGTATATTTCGGAAATAAAAACGAGAGCTCCGCAGAGAGCTTTTATCTGGGAGGCAGAGGCTTGGGCCCTTGGGTTGCGGCAATGAGCGCAGAGGCTTCGGACATGAGCAGCTACCTGCTTATGGGCTTGCCGGGTCTTGCTTACATATCCGGTTTGGCAGATGTTACCTGGACTGCCATCGGTCTCGGTGTAGGCACATACTTAAACTGGCTTTTGGTTGCAAAAAGATTGAGAAGATACTCAATACGACTTAACGCCATTACAATACCTGAATTTTTCTCAAAGAGATATCACGATAAAAAGAATGTTCTTATGAGCATTGCGGCGATTATCATTATCTTGTTCTTTGTTCCTTACACGGCTTCCGGCTTTAAGGCACTTGGCACAATGTTTAATACGCTTTTCGGCTTTGACTACCATGTATCAATGATAGTGGGCGCAATAGTGGTTGTATTGTACACGATTATGGGCGGCTTTATGGCTGTTTCAACAACAGACCTTATCCAGGGTATAGTTATGAGTGTGGCACTTATTGCAATAGTTGTGTTCGGCGTCAACACCGCAGGCGGTTGGCAGACGGTTATTCAAAATGCACGGGCATTGCCGGGATATTTTTCAATGACCCATACCCACAACATTGCAACGGGAGAAGTCGCAAATTACGGTTTTATTACAATCGTTTCAACTTTGGCTTGGGGTCTCGGCTACTTCGGTATGCCTCACATACTCCTTAGATTTATGGCTATGAGAGATGAAAACGAAATAAAAATGTCCAGAAGAATTGCTTCAATCTGGGTTGTAATCTCAATGGCGATAGCAATAATCATAGGTATTATCGGTTACAGCTGTTCCGTAGCCGGTGCGATACCTTTCTTTACAAATTCCGCCGACAGCGAGACAACAATAATCCGCCTTTCAATGATTTTGGCACAGAACGGTATCCTTGCATCTGTAATTGCCGGCGTTGTTTTGGCAGGTATATTGGCATCAATTATGTCCACTGCGGACTCACAGCTTTTGGCGGCATCATCTGCGGTTTCCCAAAATATCATATCCGATGTGTTGCACATTAAACTCAGCGAAAAGTCATCACTTATGGCTGCCCGCATTACGGTTGCGGCCATTGCGTTAATCGGTTTTTTCCTTGCTTGGGACCCTAACAGCTCGGTATTTACCATTGTATCCTTTGCGTGGGCGGGCTTCGGCGCTACATTCGGCCCGGTTATGTTGTTCTCATTATTCTGGAAGAGAACAAACTTCTACGGCGCTTTTGCAGGACTTGTAAGCGGCGGTATCATGATATTTGTTTGGAAGTACCTTGTTAAACCTATGGGCGGCGTTTGGGGCATTTATGAATTGTTACCTGCATTTATGGTTGCAAGTTTGTTTATCGTAGTTGTTTCACTTTTGACAAAAGCTCCAAACGATGAAATTGTTGCGGAATTTGAAGAAGTTAAAACAAAGGCTCACTGATAAAATATTCCACAGATTTTAAAACATTATAGAGTTTTCCTAAATAACAAAACCGCAAGTCTTTCGACTTGCGGTTTTGTTCTTACCGTTATTTAATCACTTTTTATTTTCTTCCCGAAGCCGAAGATGGTAATCGACCAAAATATCGGCCAAGGTTACGGTTTCAAGGTCTTTATAAAACTGCTTTTCAATTTTGCCGTAAGATTTATCAAGTACGGCGGATATATTTCTCCCCACAGGGCAAAACCGGGAGGGAGATGTATGTTTTGCAAAAATACAGCCGTCCGCCTTTGTTTTAAGGGCGGAATACACCATACCCAATGTTATTTTTTCCGGGGGCAGAGCAAGGGTTGCGCCGCCTGTTCCGCTTTTAACATTTATTATACCGGCCTTTTTCAGAGAGCTTAATATTCCCCTGACTATAACCGGGTTTGTCCCCCCGGACATGGCAAGTTTTTCCCCTGTTACTTTGGCGCTTGTGCCGTATTCGCTTATAAATACAAGGCAATGAACAGCCACGGACAATTTTACAGATAATCGCATACAAACGCTCCTTTTACATTCAAAGTATAGCATATTATTAAGATATTGTAAATTCTAAGTTGTAACTATTGACATTACAACTCGGCTGTGATATATTTTAGTTGTAATTTTATTTTTTACATCACTTGGAGGTTAGATTATGGAATATAAAAATGTTACTGAAATAGTGTTCAGCCCCACAGGCGGCACAAAAAAGGTTGCAAATATTTTGGTCGACGCTTTCGGCAAAACAATCGAGAAAATAGATCTTACCAAATACGGTGTAGATTTTACAAACAGTAAAATCGAAAATGACAGCCTTGTTGTTATTGCCGCACCGGTATTTGAGGGTATTATTCCGGACACTGCCATAGAAAGACTTAAACAGATACAGGGCAACGGCGCAAGATGTGTTTGTGTTGCGGTTTATGGCAACCGTGCTTATGACGACGGCCTTATAGAACTTACGGACGTTGCAAAATTACAGGGATTTGAGACTGTTGCATCAATAGGTGCTGTGGCAGAACATTCGATTATTCGCAAGTTCGGCGCAGGCCGCCCGGATGATGAGGACAGAAAAGAACTTATTGCCTTTGCCCAAAAGATAAAGGAAAAACTTGCAAAAGATGATTTTTCCACAGAGTTTTTTGTACCCGGCAGCCACGAATATAAACGCCTTGGCAACTTAAATGTTGTGCCAAAAGGGAACAACAAATGTATAAACTGCGGCAAGTGTGCAAAAGTTTGCCCGGTGGGCGCCATTGACCCGTCAAATATAAAAACCGCAGACAAGACAAAATGCATATCATGTATGGGCTGTATTGCCGCCTGCCCGGTAAACGCAAGAAAATTGCCTGCTCCATTGCTTGCAGCTGCACAATTAACTATGAAAAGCAAGCTTTCCGGAAGAAAAACAAACGATTTATTCCTGTAATTTTAACTGCACATTATAGCAATTAAAACATAAAGCAAGCTCTGTTTTGTAAACGGAGCTTGCTTATTTTTATCCTAAAAAGCCGATTATAGGGTAATATTCGACTGAATGTTATTAAATTAAAGAATTATCTTATTTACCCATATGGCATATAGCCGCCATTCCGGGGCCGGTGTGGGCGCCGATTATAGGGGAGAGAGTGCATCTTCTCACTGTCCGGTTTGGGTAAAGTTCCAAGACTTCGGCCTTTAATGTATCCCCAAGTTCCCGGTCGTCGGCATCTACAATATATATAACATCGTCTCCGCTTTCGTCATAGCTTTCCTTAAACTTTTCCACAAGTTCCGCCGCTGCGGCATTGTTGCCTCTCTTTTTGGCAAAGGTTATCAATTTGCCATCTTCGCCGATTTTAAGTATGGGCTTTATATTCAAGGCCGAGCCTACAAAAGCTGTTGCGGCGCTTACCCTGCCCCCACGCTTTAAGTAGTTTAGATCCTGAACCAAGAACCAGTGTTTGATTTTCTTTGCGGCGTTTACCAAATCCGCCCTGTTTTCGGCTATTGTCATACCTTTTTGGCGGTTTCTCAAAGCACGCTCCGCCAAAACACCTATGCCCCCGGTACCCCCAAGGCTGTCAACAGGCACAAATTCCGCATTGGGATATTTTTCTTTCAAGTTTTCCCGTGCCATCAAAGCCGAATTGTAGGTTGAGGACAACCCGCTTGAAAGTGCAAGATACAAAACGGATATACCTTTTTCCATATAAGGACTGAAAAATTCTTCATACATATAGGGCGAAATCTGAGTTGTCTTTGTCAAATCTCCCCGGCGCTGTCCGTTGTAAAAATCTTTAAGTGTTTGCCGATCCTGCATGGTGTCGCAAACTCGCATTTCCCCAGCCAAGCTGTACTCCATAGGAATAAATTTTACATTTTCCTCTCCCACGGCTTGCAAATCCACATCTGCCGAGCCGTCAACAAAAATCATATAATTCATAGTAATTTTCCCCGTAAATAAAATATACTTCGATTATATAAAAGGGCTTTTTAAAAGTCAAGACAGTATTGGAAAAATCCCACCTATGTGATATCATAATAACAAGAGGTGATTAACACGGAACAGACATCTTTTTTTGAAAAACCGGGACAAATTCCCCTTGCGGCAAGACTGCGCCCGGAGGATTTTGACGGGTATGTAGGCCAGAGCCACTTAATAGGCCCGGGCAAAATTTTGCGCCGACTTATTGAAAGCGACAATATTTCCTCCATGATATTTTGGGGGCCGCCGGGTGTGGGCAAAACAACGCTGGCAAGGATTATCGCCAACAAAACAAAGGCCGCATTTATAGATTTTTCCGCCGTTACCAGCGGAATAAAAGAAATTCGCCGGGTTATGGAAAAGGCAGAGGAAAACCGCCGCTACGGTGAAAAAACCATTGTTTTTGTGGACGAAATTCACCGCTTTAACAAGGCGCAGCAGGACGCCTTTTTACCCTTTGTGGAAAAAGGCAGCATCATTTTAATAGGCGCCACTACCGAGAACCCATCATTTGAAGTAAACGGAGCTTTGCTTTCAAGATGTAAAGTGTTTGTGCTTAAACCACTTACAACAGAGGAAATCGTAACTCTTTTGAAAAACGCCGTTTCAAGCGAAAAAGGCTTTGCCGGCTTAAATGTACAGATAAGCGATGAAAATTTACAGGCCATAGCCAATTTTTCAAACGGAGACGCCCGCAGCGCACTGTCCACCTTGGAAATGGCGGTTTTAAACGGCGAGGGCAAAGACGACAAAATCTACATTACAGACGAGACCTTGGAACAGTGTATTTCAAGAAAATCCCTTTTGTATGACAAAAAGGGTGAGGAACACTACAACCTTATATCGGCTTTGCACAAATCAATGAGAAATTCCGACCCGGACGCAGCCGTGTATTGGCTTGCCAGAATGTTGGAGGCCGGGGAAGACCCTTTGTATATTGCAAGGAGAATTATCCGCTTTGCAAGCGAAGATGTGGGCATTGCAGACCCGAGAGCCTTGGATTTGGCGGTTTCCGTTTATCAGGCTTGCCACTTTATAGGTATGCCGGAGTGTTCCGTACATTTGACCCAGCGGGTAGTGTATATGTCAATAGTTCCAAAGTCAAATTCCCTGTACATGGCATACGAAAGGGCCAAAAAGGACGCAATAAAGCAGCTTGCCGAGCCTGTGCCACTTGTTATACGCAACGGGGTAACAAAACTTATGAAAGACCTTGACTACGGCAAGGGATACCAATATGCCCACGACACGGCGGAAAAACTGACAAATATGCAGTGCCTGCCGGATTCCCTTTTAGGCAGGGAGTATTACAACCCCACAACCCAAGGACAAGAGGCAAAATTTAAAACAAGACTTGAAGATATTAAGCGGTGGAAAGAAAAACACAAATAAACCCACATAAAAAAGCAGACGGTTTTCCGTCTGCTTTCGTATTTTAGTAGTTAAACAACCCCTCAAGGCTTTCGTCGTTGTTTATCCATTCGCTTTCAACATCTATAACCCTGAAATCGGTTTTGGAATCTCTTATAATCACTTTTGAAATACCTGCGTTTATAATCATTCTTTTACACATTGAACAGCTGTTTGCGTTTTTAATATATGAGCCGTCGATTACTTCCTTGCCGCAGAGATAAAGTGTTCCCCCAAGCATTTCGCTTCTCGGTGCGGAGATAATCGCATTTGCCTCGGCGTGAACGCTGCGACAAACTTCATATCTTTCCCCTCTTGGAATGTTAAGCTCCATTCTCATACACTTGCCCAGGTCGCTGCAATTTTTTCTGCCTCTGGGCGCTCCCACATAACCTGTGGATATAATTTCGTCATTATTTACTATGATAGCTCCGTAGTTGCGGCGCAAGCAGGTGCCTCTTTCGCTTACCGCCTCGGCAATATCCAAATAATAATTTATTTTACTTACTCTTTCTCTTATCATAAAAAAATCCTCTGTATATAACTTGTTGTAGTAATTTTAAAGTATTATCAAAAAATAATCAATAATTTTTTGTTAAATATCTTTGAATAATTGCATATTTTCCTTAATTTTGATATTATATAATAAATAAATTATGAAATCAGAGAGAATTTTATGCCAAGTTTAACCAATTTATCATATATAAAGGAATTGAGCCAAAAGTACGGCTTTACTTTTGAAAAAAAGTTCGGCCAAAACTTTATCATAAACCCGTCGGTTTGCCCCAGAATTGTAGACAACGCCGGCATTGACGAAAACACCGGAGTTATAGAAATAGGCACCGGGGTTGGGGTTTTAACCGCCGAGCTGGCAAAGAGAGCAAAAAAAGTTGTGGCTATTGAAATAGACACCGACCTTAAAGAGCTTTTAAAGGAAACCTTAGGGGAATATGACAACATTGAGATTATCTTTGATGATGTACTTAATGTGGACTTAAATGCCCTTATAGAGGAAAAATTCAAAGGGATGCCTGTGGTTGTGTGTGCAAACCTGCCGTACTACATAACAAGCCCAATCATAATGAAATTGCTTGAAGACCGCTTAAATGTGGAAAACATAACGGTTATGGTGCAGAAAGAGGCGGCACAGCGACTTTGCGCCCGGCAGCAGAGCCGTGACATAGGGGCTATTTCCCTGGCGGTACAGTATTATTCCGACCCGCAAATGTGTTTTACGGTTTCCCCCGGCTCTTTCTATCCTGCGCCTAAGGTAACAAGCAGTGTTATAAAGCTTGTTGTTAAAAAAGAAAACGACATAAAGCCGAAAAATGAGAAAAATATGTTCCGCCTTATAAGAGCCAGTTTTACCCAGCGCAGAAAAACCCTTGTAAACAGCCGGAGCGCCACATTGGGCATACCGAAAGGGGATATAGAACAGGCTCTTGAAACCTTGGCCATAGACAGGTTAGTTCGCCCGGAAAAGGTGAGCTTGGAACAATTCCGGGCGCTGTCGGATATTTTGTTATAATTTTGTGTATTATTTGACATTGTGCTTTAAAGAAGGTACAATATCAGTATAAAAATATTGTATAGGAGTGTAACTGAAATGAACGTTCACGAATTAGCAAAAAAGTACGAAGATTATATGCTTGACCTTCGTCATTATTTCCACATGCACCCGGAATTGGGCTTGCATGAAGAAAACACATCTAAGCGCATACAGGAAGAGTTGGGCAAAATGGGTGTTCCTTACGAGGTTGTAGGCAACAGAAATGTTGTAGGTAAAATCGTAGGCGCAAAACCGGGCAAAGCCCTTGCAATCCGTGCAGACATCGACGCTTTGCCGATGCAGGAAGAAATTGACTGGGAGTACAAATCAACAGTTCCCGGCGTTATGCACGCCTGCGGCCACGATGTACACACATCTACATTACTTGCTGCGGCAAAATGCCTTGTTGACATTCAGGACAGCATCGCAGGTACAATTTACCTTTGCTTCCAAATTGCCGAGGAAATCAGCGGCGGCGGCCCACAGGATATTTTGGCTTACCTTAAAGCACAGCCAGGCGGCGTTGACGAGGTTATCGGCAACCACATTGCAGGTCCGTTGCCGGTAGGCGTAAGTGCTTCAAAGCACGGTGCTATGTGTGCAGGTAACTGCCAGTGGAGAATTACCGTAAGAGGCGTAGGCGGCCACGGTTCAAGACCTGACAGAGCAGTTGACCCGATCAGACCTGCGGCTCAGATATTAACCCAGGTTACAACTATTCCGTCAAACTACTTCAGCCCATTCAGCCCCCTTGTTATCAGCCCTTGCATGATTCACGGCGGCACGGCTTACAACATCATTCCTGACGAATGTTATATCGAAGGCAACCTCCGTTACTTCCACGCAGAAGACCTTGACAAGGTTTTGGATATGATGGGTAAGATTGCAAAGAACACAGCCGAGAGCTTTGGCGCAACAGCTAAGATTGAAAAAATCGCTTACTGCTTGCCTGTTGAAAACGACAACGCCGTTACAGACAAGTGCATAAAAGCAATGGAAGAAGTTGGTCTTAAATACGTTGAAATGCCTGAGGAAAATATGGGCAGTGACGACTTCAGCTTTATGACAGTGGGCGTACCTGCTTGCTATGTTCAGATCGGCGCACAGTCAACATTGGAAGGCACATCTTCTAACCACCACAACACAAAGTTCTTCCTTGACGAAAAAGGTTTCTTGCCTGTTGTTGAATTCTTTACACAGTATGTAGTTGACAACTACACAGAATAATTAAAACCATAATCGCCCGGGGATTTACCTCGGGCGTTTTTTTAGGGGATTTGCAATGAAAAAATTTAAAACCGTTTGTTCCGCCATTATTATGATTATCGCCGCAATTATGGGACTTTTTGTTGGGGCATTATTAAACGAAGCTATGGGCGGTGCGATTTTGTTTGCGGTTATCGCCGGTTTTTCTCGGGTTATATACGCAATAGACAACCCGGAAAAATAAATTGTATCAATCCGGCAATGTCATTTATTCACCCCTTTTTAAATATAATTTACCACAGGGGGTGTATAAGTGAAAACAAAATTTGTTTTGGCTTTGTTTTTTGTTCTTTTTACATTTACATTTTTAGGGCGGAATTTAAACGAAATAGCCTACGGCGTGGCCGTTTGTGATATTGACAAAAAGGCGGAGAGTATTGACATTTCCTCGCCGCCCTATGTAATAGCCGTTGACAAAGGACACGGCGGAGTTGACACCGGGGCGCAACACATAGTGGACGAAATAGACGTTATTGAAAAAACCGGAGAGTTGCTTTACGAACTGCTTGAAAAAGACGAAAATTTTACCCCTGTTTTTACAAGGGATAAAACAAGTGACCCTGACAGCCGGCAAAGGTGCCGGGTGGCAAAACAGGCCGGGGCAAGCCTTTTAATAAGCCTGCACGCCAACTGCGACAGCCACAAAAGCGCCCACGGTTTTGAATGTTACCCAATACCAAAAGGAAGAACCAACCACGAAAACAGCCTTAAATTCGCCAAAATTCTTTGTAAAAATATGGAGGAACGGGGGCATTATCTGCGTGGTGAAAACAAAGACGGCATAAAATACGCTTTTTACTCCGGCAAAAACAAAATAATAGTGGACAGCACCGACGCCAAAATAAGAAGTGCCAAAAGTTTCGGAATACTTGAAAATTCTCCATGTCCACGGGTTTTGGCGGAACAGTGTTTTATAACAAATTACTCCGATGTAGAAAACTGGGCCACCCATCGGGGCTGCAAAAAAGCCGCCGAGATATATTACAAGTCAATTTTGGAATACTTTGGATTTGAAAAGGCAAAATAAACACATTTTTCCGCCCATAGGGCACCGACCAAATATTTTTCTTGACTAAAAGAGAGTTTTTATATATAATATACTCTGTAATACGCGGATATGGCGGAATTGGCAGACGCGCTAGATTCAGGTTCTAGTCGGGGCAACTCGGTGCAGGTTCAAGTCCTGTTATCCGCACCATCTTTTTAAGGCAGCCTTTAAGGGCTGTCTTTTGGTTTTTCTTTACACACCATATCTCCAAAATATACAAAATGTGCAAATATTCCTATGTTTTTTGTCTAATTTAAGTCTTTATATATCCGCCGACCTGTGTTAAAATAAGGCCGAGAAATCGTTTCTCAATTTTGCCGAGAATCGAGGGGATAAACAGTGGTAAGACATATAGGCTCGCCGGCCTCCGGCGGATTGGCCGTAGGTAAAATAAAGGTTATAAACCGCAGAATACGGGGCTTTAAGCGAGTGGTACTTGCAACCCACCGAGAAAAGGCGCTGTACGAGGCGGCTGTTATACTTGCAAAAGACGAAATTCACCGGCTTATGCAAAGCGACGACGGTGAAAACAAGGACATTTTGAATTTTCAACTTGTCATGTTGGATGACAACGGCTTGAACCAAATGATTTTGTCAAATATCGAAAGCGGCATGGGCGGCGCCCGGGCGGTTGAGGCTGCCATGGAAGAATACTGTACAAGGCTTAAAAAAGTCGGTGACGGCTATCTTTCACGGCGCACCAGCGACATTCGAGATGTACTCGGCAGAGTTGTGGACATTTTGGACGGTCGCAGCAGAGAGCGATTTGTTCTCACGGAGCCGTCAATAATAGTTGCAGATGAGATTATGCCAAGTGACCTGGCTACAATAGACAGACAGTATGCCTTAGGTTTTATCACGGTAGGCGGCAGTTACCAAAGCCACGCCAACATAATAGCCAGAACCATGGGCATTCCGTCAATAACCGGCTTGGACAGTGAGATTTTAAACCCCTTAAACAACGGTAAGACAGCCTGTATGGACGGCTATTCCGGGGAGATTTTTATATCTCCGGCAGAGGGTACATATGCAATGTTTAAGCACCGCATACGGCTTGAACGGCGTGCAAAGGTTTCCGAACAGGAAGTGAGGGATCACCGCATAAGGGTTTTGGGCGGCGATATGATATCAATTTACGCCAACTGCAATGACCCGGCGGACATACGCAAGGCCATAGCCCAGGGGGTTGACGGCATAGGTCTTGTGAGAAGTGAAATTCTTTTTATGAAAGAGGAATACCCCACCTATGAAAGACAGCTTGACTTTTACACCCAGTGCATAAAAGCCGCCGGCGGAAAGCCCATTACAATACGCACTTTTGACATAGGGGCCGACAAACCGGTAAAAGGCGTAACCCCGGAAAAAGAGCCTAATCCGGCTTTGGGTAAGCGTGGCATACGCCTGCAAGAGGATTTTGCGGATTTATTTACACGGCAGATAACAGCTCTTTACGTTGCGGCAGACAGAGCCGGCAAGGTAAATGTCATGTTGCCTATGGTTACAACGGTAAATGATGTCACCGACTTTTTAGCAAAGGCCGAGAAAATAAAAAACCGACTTTTGGAACAAGGTGATATATCCGCCGATAAAATAAGGTGGGGCGTGATGATAGAAACCCCTGCGGCGGCACTTATAAGCGACGAGCTTGCAAGGTATGTGGACTTTTTCAGCATAGGTACAAACGACTTAACCCAGTACACCATGGCGGCAGACAGAATGAATGTGGCAGTGGCGGACTACTATCAGACCACCAATCCGGCGGTGCTTAAGCTTATGGAGATGACAATAGCAAACGCAAAAAAACACTGTGTAAGCGTATCCGTTTGCGGCGAGGCGGCTGCCGACACCGAAAGTGCTAAGATGTATGTGTATATCGGCATACGAAACCTTTCCATGGCGCCGAATGCCGTGTTAAGCGTAAAATCACGGCTTATTGAAGAATTTGAGTAAAAACAATAAATAAATAACCGCTTAAAATTTCTGCGGTTAAAATATATTAGAGGTAATTTTTATGAAACTTATTATATCTATAATCAGCAAGGACGATCGGGGCGATGTAACCCACGAACTTATAAGCGCAGGGTATTCCGTTACCAAAATACCAACCACAGGCGGTTTTTTGTCCGCCGGTAACATAACCCTTTTGGTGGGTACAGAACGGGAAAAGGTTGACGCAGCCATTGAAATAATCAAGAAAAATTCCCGTATGCGCAAAGAACTTGTACCTGTAACCGCCGCAGAATGCATCGGCTTTGTATCGTTGCCTGTTGAAGTGTGCGTAGGCGGTGCAACCATATTTGTGGTTGATGTCGAGAGATTCGAAAAGGCCTAATTAAAGTTAAATTTTAAAGGAAGTGAAGCTGTGAAAGCCGCCCTTGAAAATGGGATTACGGGCGGTTTTCTTTCTCATACCCTGCTTATCTGCGGCGAAACGGAAATGGCAATAGCAAACGCAAAAAATACTGTGTAAGGGTATCTGTTTGCGGCGAGGCGGCCGCCGACACCGAAAGTGCAAAGATGTATATGTATATCGGCATACGAAATCTTTCCATGGCGCCGAATGCCGTATTAAGCGTAAAATCACGGCTTATTGAAGAATTTGAGTAAAAGCAATAAACAAATAACCGCTTAAAATTTCTGCGGTTAAAATATATCGGAGGTAACTTTTATGAAACTTATTATAGCTATAATCAGCAAGGACGATCGGGGCAATGTAACCCACGAACTCATAAGCGCAAAATATTCCGTTACCAAAATACCGACCACAGGCGGTTTTTTGTCCGCCGGTAACATAACCCTTTTAGTGGGTACAGAGCGGGAAAAGGTTGACACAGCCATTGAAATAATCAAGAAAAATTCCCGTATGCGCAAGGAATTTGTACCTGTAACCGCCACAGACGGCATCGGCATTGCATCGTTGCCTGTGGAGGTGTGCGTAGGCGGTGCAACCATATTTGTAGTTGACGCCGAGAGATTTGAAAAGGCCTAATCAAAGTTAAATGAATATACAAAATTTTAAAGGAAGCGAAACTGTGAAAGCCGCCCTTGAAAATGGGATCACGGGCGGTTTTCTTTCTCATGCCCTGCTTATCTGCGGCGAAAAGGGTTTGGGGGTAAATTATTTTGCCCGCCTTTTGGCAGGAGATATTTTAAACACCGAAAATATTGAGGATATTTCACGGGAGAAAAATCCCCTTGTGCAAATTATTCACGGCGAAGGTGCCATGGGGCAGATAAAAATAGAAAAAATCAGGCAGATTAACGAAAATGTAAACTTTTCTTCCATTCAGGGTGACAAACGAGTGGTTATAATCGAAAACTGTGAAAATTTTAACACCCACTCGGCCAATGCTCTGCTTAAAAATCTTGAAGAGCCGAAAGACGATATAACATATATTTTGACAACTCTCTCGGCGCAAAGAATATTGCCTACAATAAGGTCAAGGTGTTCGGTTTACACACTTGCGGCCCCTGACCGGAAACAGGTAAGAGAATATTTTGCACAAACAGCCGGAGATACGGCGGCGGCAGAAAAACTTTTAAAAATTTACGGTGCCAACATCGGCAAAATCAAGGCTTGTTTAGAGGACGGAAAAAGATTTGATATTTTGCAAAATGCCCTGGCCGTTTTTGACCGGGCGAAAAAAGGCGACGGATACGCCGTGAGCAAAATTTGCTACGGGTATGTTAAAAACAAGGACGGTTTTAAATTGTTGCTGGGTGATTTAATAGACTTGTGCCGGAAAAATTTGTCGGAAAAAACCGCAAAAATCATAAAAGTTTGCGAAGATTACACGGATTTACTGAACACAAATGTAAATATGAATTTATGTGTGGAAAATTTTTCCGTTGATGTGGCGAAATAAGGCTTTACCGCCGGATTTTACCGATTGACGCAAACTTGAAATTTTTTAAAAAATAATATAAAATCAATGTGTAAATCATTTTTATGAAAGGACAGTGTTTAAACACTTTAAATATATGGTAAAAGTTGTAAGCGTCCGTTTTAAAGAAAACGGTAAAGTTTATTTTTTTGACCCTGCGGGGCTTGATATTCAAAGGGGCAGTTATGTTATAGTTGACACCGCCCGTGGCCTTGAATGCGGTTATGCGGTTCAGGGCAGCCACGATGAGAGCAGTGAAAAAATTGTAAAACCCTTAAAGGCGGTTGAGAGGGTGGCAACAAAACAGGACATCGAAAAGATGAAGCAAAACCGCCTTGATGAGAAAAAAGCCTTTGACATCTGCCTTGAAAAAATAGAAAAACACAAGCTGGAAATGAAGCTTATAGATGTGGAATACACCTTTGACCGAAGCAAGGTTCTGTTCTACTTTACGGCTGACGGCAGGGTGGATTTCCGTGAGCTTGTAAAAGAACTTGCAAGTATTTTCAGAACAAGAATAGAGTTGCGCCAAATAGGCGTAAGGGACGAGAGCAAATTGATGGGGGGCGTAGGCGTCTGCGGACAGCCTTTTTGCTGTTCAAGGTTTTTGTCGGATTTTACACCGGTTAGCATAAAAATGGCAAAGGAACAGGGGTTGTCCCTTAACCCTACAAAGATAAGCGGCTGTTGCGGCAGGCTTATGTGCTGTCTGAGCTACGAGCAAAATGTGTATGAACACCTTAACAAATTGACCCCAAGCATAGGCTCTTATGTAAAAACAGCCGACGGCAACGGAATTGTGGTTGAAGTAAGCCTTTTGGCAAGCAAACTTAAAGTTTCTCTTGACAAAAACCGTGACGGTGCACCGAAAGAATACCTTGTAAAAGATGTATCTTTAATACGCGCCGGCGGCAAACAAAGCCGGGATAAAAAAATTGACAAAGAATTAAAGGCCTTGGAAGATTGATTTTAAACAAGCTGTATATCAAAACTCTAACTAATGTCAAAAATGTCAAAAGTGAAAAAAACACTTGCGGAATTTTATTTGATGTTGTAATATAAAGGTAGAGCGGTATGCTTTAATACAGGTGTTACACCTGTGTGAAATGGCTAAAATAAGACGGAGGTAAATATTATGGCTTACAAAATTTCAGATGCTTGCATTAAATGCGGCGCTTGCGCAAGCGAATGCCCTGTTGGCGCAATTTCAGAAGGCGATGCAACTTATGTAATCGATGCAGATGCTTGCATCAGCTGCGGTTCATGCGAAGGCGTTTGCCCTGTTGGCGCACCAAGCGAAGAATAATTTTATTTATCAAAGAAAACTGCGGGAAACCGCAGTTTTCTTTTTATATATAAAATCATAGATTATATGGCATTTATTTTCTTGATATTTTATTGACTTATGTCCTTTGAGGGAATACAATAGTATTTACAATACAAATTTCGGCACTGCCGAAGAGATGAGGAAAAGTATGGATATTTCACAAATTATCACCCAAATGGTAGTTTTGTTTTTGATGATGGGAACAGGCTATCGGTGTGGCAAGTTAAACATTATTGACAGCGATTTTTCCAAAAAGCTGACAAATCTTATTTTGACAATCACAACGCCGGCAATGATTATTGCTTCGGTTGCCGGGGATATCGGCATAGAAAAATCTGTTGCCATACAGATAATAGGCATAAGTCTGCTGCTTTTTGCAATATTTATTCCCCGGGGATTTTTGGTTGCAAAATTGCTCCGTGTGCCGAAAGAAGATTTTAAACTTTACCTGTTTATGGCTGTTTTTTCAAATACCGGCTTTATGGGTTACCCGGTTGTAAGAACCATTTTCGGCGATTATGCGGTGTTCCTTACAAGCATTTACAATATGGTACAGGCGGTATTTTTGTACAGCTTGGGTATTTGGCTTATGGATAATTCAGGCGACGGCAAGTTTAACATCAAAAACATAATAAACCCGAATATGATTGCCTCAATTTTGGCATTGATTATCTTCCTTGGTGATATTCCCATGCCGACGGTTATCGCAAAAACCTGTGATTCCATAGGCTCTATCACATCGCCGGCAGCAATGCTGCTTATAGGCGCAGGGCTTTCGGTAATGCCGATAAAAGAGATATTTACGGAATTCAGGCTTTATCCTTTTGCGGCCGTAAAACAAATCATTTTGCCTTTTGCAATGTTTATGCTGTTCGGTTTGTTTGTAAAGGATGCCACACTTTTAGGTATTGTAACGGTAATCGCCGCAATGCCGGTGGCAAGCGTTTCGGTAATGTTTGCCAACCAGTACGGCGGAAACGCCAAAATGGCATCCAAGGGTGTGTTTATTACAACAATGTGTTCATTTGTAACTATTCCGATTTTGTGTATGTTTCTTGCAAAACGGTTTTGATTTTACATAATAATATTAAAGCTGCAAACTTCGGTTTGCGGCTTTTGTTTTATAAAGCAGAAAAAGGAGCCGGCAAGGGCTCCTTTAAAATAATCTGTTACAATTTAAGCAAAGGTCGAAAGGCCGTTAAATATTGCCGGAAATAACAATGGTACTTGTGCCGGGTGTAACCGACCAAACGCCTGTTGTTGGGTTTTGGGTGTATGTTGCGGCAGGCACTGTGATATTGCCTGCAACGCTTGAAAATACGCCTGTTGTGCCGTCGTAGGTGTAATCGGTTGTAACAGCCCATGGGGCACCGTTAAATGTTACGGCTATGTTGCTAAGCACAGGGTTAAATGTATCGGTAACAACAACATTGTCCGCCCCAGTTATGGCAGTTGCGCCACGGTTCATAATCGTAAATGTATAGGTCAGACGGCCGTCTTCTGCCACCGGCACAGGGTCAACGGATTTGGAAATCGAGAGATCCGGCCGGGTATTGGGGCGAATTGTCTCCTCTGCGGTTATAGGCGCCGTGAGACCGCCGCCGGATATTGTAACCGTATTTGTAACCCGACCCCGAGGGCCAAGGGGTGCATACTCGTTAAGCTGAGCCTGGTAAACTATCACGGCGTTGCCGTTTGCCGGTATTGATAATCCGCTAAGTTCCAGCGGCGATGTACCTGCTATTGCCGGCAATGGCTGAATTGCGCCGTTTACATAGTAAATCAAGCTGTTCGGTACATATGTCAGCGGATACAAAGTTCTTGCGCCGAATTCGTATGCGCCTAAATTATCCGAAAAAGCCAGCCCTGTTACGGCGGTGCCGCCGTTTACGATATTCACGGCGTATGTAATTTTATCGCCGCTTATATAACTTTTAACCGCAGCCGTTTTGCCTACGGAAAGGCTTTCGGTTATTTCGCCTACGGCTATGTTTGAAAGGTAGGTTGTGTCGTTATATATCAACCGTGCCTGGTTAGTAAATTGTGCCATAATTTTCTCCCAAAAATTTATTTACAGAAACTTACATCTGCACTTTTATTTTATGTTTGCAAGGCGAATTTTGTGCCCTTGAAAATAAGGGTTTTAAAATATATAATTTAAGCATAAATTACAATATCGAGAGAGCTTTATGAATAGGAATTTAAAAAAGACAATAACAGCCGTTATACTTTTGGCGGTTACGGCCACAAACATTTTTTTGGCTAAAAATCAACCGGATAAATTCTTCGCCGCCTATATACCTTTTTCGAGAAAAGCGGTAAATGTCACCGGGAAAATCACATCTTTTGTTCCTTTTTCCATTTGGGAGATTATCTCCGGGTTTTTAATCTGCCTGGGGATATTTTGGCTTGTTTGCGGTATAAGAAAGAAAAATTTACCCAGGGCTTTATCGAATATCTTTCTCACCGTAACGGCATTGGTTTTTATTTTTATAAATATTTGGGGGCTTAACTACTTTGCCTCGGCAGACCCTGTTAGATTTGGCTTAAAAAACGAGCAATACACCACGGAGCAACTGCAAGAGGCTGCCGAATACTTTTTAACCGAGGCAAATGCCTTGGCATTACAGGCCACCGACAGCTATGATGAAGAAAGCATATCGGCAGAAGAATTTAACGCCGCCGCCCGGCAGGCGAAAGTGTGCTATGAAAAACTTCGGCAGAAAAACAAAAATTTTGACGGAGAATATATAAAACCCAAAATGCTTACATCAAGCGGCTATTTTGCCAAGGAAGGCACCTTGGGCATATTTATATGCGTAACCGGGGAAAGCTGTGTCAGCCGATATGTGGCAAAGTTGGATTTACCCTATGTAATTTGCCACGAAACCGCCCACAAAAAGGCATTTGCAAGAGAGAACGAAGCGAATTTTCGGGCGTTCTTGGCCTGTACGGAAAGCGATGAGCCGGAGTTTCGCTACTCCGCATACTACAACGGCTTTGTGCTGTGCTTTAATGCACTGGCAAAGACCGACCCGGAAAAGGCCATAGCCCTGCGAGAAAAAATAAACGATAATTTTATGGAGGACATACGCACCGTTGCCCGGCATTATGACCGACTTGAAAACAGCAAAATCGTTCAATCATCCGGGGAGAGATATGACGCCTACCTTAAATCTTTCGGCGTACAAGAGGGCAAACAGTCTTACGGTATGGCGGTGGATTTGCTGGTTATGTGGTACTATCAGTGTAAAATATGTGAATAATACACAAAAAAGCTATAACATATTCTCCGCTTTTTGCACTTTGGTCTATTGACAAAACGCCCTATATAGACTAAACTGGTATTGTTAAGTTAATTCGGCGTAAAACCGAAAAATTATTAAGAGAAAAAATCGAATTTTGGCTTTAAAATTCGGAAGGAGAGTTTTATTATGGAAGAGAATAAGGAAAAGAAAAGCGGTTCTTTTCTGAACATCCCGGAATTTTGGATGAAACAGCGTAAAGCATGGCGTATTACGGTTTACCGCACATCAATGGAGCGTTTGGCTTACAAGATGATTTTGCCTTACTTGTCACTTTTCATCATTCTTTTGGGTGCTACAAAAACACAGTACGGTTATATCACATCAGCGGGCCTTATCGTAGGCGGCATCATGGGTCCTTTTGTCGGTCAGTCAATCGACCGCTTCGGTCCTAAAAAGGTTTATCTGATCGGTATCTACATACTCATAGGCGGTTATTTGGCATTGTCTGCCGCCAAGATTTGGCAGGTTGCCGCTTTGGGCTTGTTCCTCCACTCAATCGGTGGCGGTATCTCGGGTCAGTGTTGCGGTAACATCTGCGGTAACTGTCTTGAAAACTGTGACAGAGCAAAGGGTATGCTTATTTGTGAATCCCTTGCCGCAGGTATTTTGGGTATGATCGGCCCGATGATTTCAGGTTGGGTTTTGGTTTCACTTATGCACGTTGAGGGTGCACCTACAGACCCTAACCAGGTTAGACCTTTGTTCATTATCTGTGTTGTAATTGCCGTTATCTCATTGTTTATGGTTATTTTCCACATGGATTTCGCAAACGGCGGTCTTTCACACCGGAAGAAGAACAACATTCTCAAAGACGGTATTGATATTTTGAAGGCAAACAAAAACTGCCGCAAGTGGATTATTATCGGTGCTATCGGCGGTATGCCTATGTCACTTGTTACACCTTACCTTTCACTTTTCGCAAAAGAGGCTAAGGGTGCAGACGTTGCAATTCTTTCACTTATGACATCTGCCATTGCTTTGACAAGTGTTCTTTGCGGTTATCTTTTCGGTATCATTTCAGACAAAGTGGGCAGAAAGCCGGTGCTCTTTGTTACAATCGGCCTCTATCTTGCAGGTTTGGCAATTTTGATTACCACAAACAATCCTAAGGCTCTTGTTTTGGTTGGTATCCTCCGGGGCTTCCAGGAAATCGGCGCTACACTTTCAGCCTCAATCGGTCAGGAAATTATCACAGATAAACTCCGTGGTCGTTTCATGGGTATTTGCCGTTTGTCAACTGCGTTCGTATCTGCTGTTTTGGCTGCGTTCTCAGGTATTATCTGGGATAACATCGGACCACAGTGGGTATTCCTTATCTATATGATTTGCGAGTTGTTCATTCGTGTTCCTATGCTTGTTTCAATGCCTGAAACATTGCACTACCATGTAACAGACGCAGACTTCCAGGGTATTGAATAATATTCATTCGGGGTTGCTTTTGTAAACAAATATGTAAAGTAATCGTGATTTAAAAACCACTTTATAAACTGAAATATCCGCTCGATAACTTCGGGCGGATATTTTTGTATGGATATACAGAACAAATTTTACCGATTATTTATCAATTTCTCAGTCAGCTGCCGCTGACAGCTCTCTTTACCAAAGAGAGCCGATTTTACGATTTTTAAAAGAAAATACCAGGCCTAAATAAACCTATGTATTGATAATAAAAATATATCGGGTTATAATGGTTGTATATAAAAAGGAGTGCGTTAATATGATTTCAAACTTTTTGAACAAAGTATCCGGAGATATAGGAGAATATATCACCAAATATTATTTAAAAGCATCTACCGATGCTATTGTCTTGCGTGATGTATTTATAGAAACCGATGACGGTAACACATCACAAATCGACATTGTAATGATAGGAAGTAAGGGTATATATGTAATAGAGGTAAAAACCTATACCGGTGCAAATATTTACGGAAACGGCAAAAACAGAACTTGGTATTACTACCTTGGCGGTAAAAGATATGATATTTACAGCCCTGTCATACAGAATAGAAATCACGTTAAACATTTAAAAAATCTGTTGAAAGATTTTGGAGACATACCGTTTTTTTCAGGCGTAGTTATAATGTGCAATGACATAAAAGTCGAAAATGTAAATGCCGACTCACAAAATTCCTATGAATTTGTTTCCGACAGTATGCCGTCTTTAAGCCGAAGATTAAAACTTGTATCAGAAAACAAACCGTGTGTGTTATCGGAACAAACAAAGCAGGAAATATCGAAATTTATTCAAGCCAATCAAATCAAAGATAAACAGGCACGAAAAGAACATATTGAAAAAATTAAGTTAATAAAAGCTGAACAGGAAACATTGAAACAAGAAAATCTGTGTCCGTATTGCAAAACCCCGCTTGTTTTAAGAAAGGGCAAATACGGAAACTTTTACGGTTGCAGTAATTATCCAAAGTGTAAATACACAAAGAAAATATAATCTGTCAGTTATTACATTTTAATTCCTGATTTAATAAATTTACATTCGGCACGATAATTTGTATTCTAAAATAAGTCCGCCCAAAGGCGGACTTATTTTTAAATTTAAACTTAATCCAGTTTTAAAACCGCAGTAAAAGCTTCGCTTGGAACTTCTACCGTGCCAAGCTGGCGCATTTTCTTTTTGCCTTCTTTTTGCTTTTCAAGCAATTTCTTTTTACGGGTAATATCGCCGCCGTAGCACTTGGCAAGAACATCTTTTCTATATGCTTTAACGGTTTCACGGGCGATAACCTTACCGCCGATTGCCGCCTGAATAGGCACTTCAAAAAGCTGTCTCGGGATGTTATCTTTAAGTTTTTCAGCCAGTTTTCTGCCTCTCTCATAGGCTTTGTCTGCGTGGACGATAAGGGAAAGTGCGTCCACAGGCTCGCCGTTAAGCAAAATATCCAATCTGACAAGCTTTGACGGCATAAATTCTTTAAATTCGTACTCGTAGCTGGCGTAGCCCTTGCTGCGGCTCTTTATGGAGTCGAAGAAGTCGTACACTATTTCGCCCAAAGGCAAATCGTATTGCAGGTCAACACGGGTTTCGTCAAGGTAGGACATATTTTTAAATACCCCTCGTCTTTCCTGACAAAGCTCCATAAGATTACCCACAAATTCCTCAGGTGTGTAGATATGTGCCTCCACAAAAGGTTCTTCGCTGTTTGCGATTTTTGAGGGATCCGGATAGTTTGTAGGGTTGTCAATCATAACAACCTCTCCGTCGGTCATAGTGAGGCGGTACTCAACGCTTGGGGCTGTGGTGATAAGGTCAAGGTCAAATTCCCTCTCAAGTCTTTCAATGATGATTTCCAAATGCAAAAGGCCCAAAAATCCGCAGCGGAAACCGAAGCCCAGAGCCACAGAGGTTTCCGGCTCAAATGTAAGGGAGGCATCGTTAAGCTGTAATTTATCCAAGGCGTCACGCAAGTCCCCATAGCGGGCGCCGTCTGCCGGGTAGATACCGCAGTAAACCATAGGTGTGACCTTTTTGTAGCCGGGCAAAGCCTCATCGGCGGGGTTTTCCGCCAAAGTTACCGTATCGCCCACTCTTGTATCACGAACGCTTTTGATGCTGGCGGTAATATAACCTACTTCGCCGGCAGAAAGGCTCTCTGAGGGAACAAGCTCCATTGCGCCCATTCTGCCAACTTCAACAACGTCAAATTCGGCGCCGGTTTGCATAAGCTTTATGCGCTGTCCCCGTTTTAACTGCCCCTCTTTAACCCTTACATATACGATAACCCCTCTGTATGAATCATAGTAGCTATCGAATATCAAGGCCTTTAACGGTTTGTTTACATCCCCCTTAGGTGCGGGTATGTCGGTTGCTATGCGCTCCAAAACTTCTTCTATGCCTATACCGGCCTTTGCGCTTATTCTCGGTGCGTCAAGGCAGGGTATGCCTATAACATCCTCAACTTCGTGAGCCACCCTGTCCGGGTCGGCGCTTGGCAGGTCTATTTTGTTAAGCACCGGTAAAATTTCAAGGTCGTGTTCCACGGCAAGGTATGTGTTGGCAAGAGTTTGCGCCTCCACACCCTGTGAGGCGTCTATTACCAAAATTGCCCCCTCGCAAGCCGCAAGGCTGCGGCTGACTTCGTAACCGAAGTCCACATGACCCGGCGTATCTATCAAATTGTATTCGTATTCTTCCCCATTTTGGGCTTTATATCTGAGAGTTACGGCTCTGGCTTTTATTGTTATGCCTCTCTCTCTTTCAATGTCCATATTGTCCAAAAGCTGATTTTCCATCAAACGGCGTTCAACGGTGCCGGTTTTTTCCAAAAGGCGGTCGGCAAGTGTGCTTTTGCCGTGGTCAATATGAGCTATAATGCAAAAATTGCGGATATTTTCCTGTTTCAAAGAATATTCCCCCGTAAATTTAATAGTTTTATTTTAACATAATATCGTTAAAAGTTAAATAGCTTATTTTTATTGTCCTTATTCTGATATTTGTTGGTGGTTAAATACTTCGGCATTTTGACGAAAGTCATATCAAAACCTTCATATAGAGCCATAGTGAGAGCAAGTTTGTATTTGGAAGTAAAATAAAATTTAATATGGAGGCGTAGCAAAGCGAATATGAATAACGTAGATACAATGGATATATTCAATGAAGTCGTGGGGCGTCATATGGGTGGCAAACTGATTCCGATAACGAAATATGGTTCTCCTGCATAGACATTTACTCCTCAGTGGGTAGTAAAAGATATGATAGCATTATTGCCTGATTAGGTTTGGAACGAAAACACAACATTTTTAGACATATCCTGTAAAACCGGAGTATTCCTCATAGAAATATACAAGAAACTTGATGAGGTGTTATCAAAGAACCCGAAATATGCAGATACTGCAACGCGGCGAAATCATATCCTCAACGAGCAACTATATGGTTTAGTTCCCATTTAACTTAAAAGTTGTTAATAGAAACTTCGGCGAAATGACGAAATCAATGTATGAAATCGAGTAGTAAGCAGTCCAGCCACCAAATAGCAAGAAAGTAAAAGTGAGGGTGCAGCCTGTAAAAAGGTCACATCCTCACTTATTTTTTATTGCAAGTCTTGAAAATTCATGTGCATAATGATACAATTTGAATAAAGAACGGAGGGTCATTATGTTGAAATTTATAATCATTGCTACAATAGCTTGGATAGTAGGAGTGTTTGGTTGGGCTCAGATAATCGGAAGTATTCAAAACATCAAGGAGCGCCCGAACCTTTGGTTGACATTGATACTTTGGGCTGTAATTCTACTCGTTGTGGCTTACATCGTAATCACTAAGTTTGCAGGTTTAGTGCCGCTCGCTATCGGCTATGTTATCTCGTTGGTTCAAGTTTTGAGTTCCGGCAAGATTGAGTAACTTGCAATAAAAGAGGTATGCATCATGGGGTTATTCGGATTTGGTACAAATGTAAAAAAGAAAGAAGAGAACATTGTTAAAACCTGTGTTGGACAGGCAAATCACTTTATGAGCCAAGTCAAGGCAAATAGTACAAGTGATTTCGGTTTAAGTGTTGATTATGTGGCCTGTGTCCTATTAGGGATGACTCGATACATGGCACCTGTTCTAACAAACAATAAAGTCGGGAATGGAATAGTAGATACATTCCTTACGACATATTTGAGTTCCTCATCGGCAGAGGAGCAGGACAACTATGCCAAAGAAATTGACAAGCACTACAAGGTTTTCTGTGCGACAGCAGCAGAGAAAGCAGATTATCTAAAAACAGGAGTCCTATCAAGAAAAATGGCTGACGTTTGTGCCGAACAGATAGCTCATTCGTTGGGACTGGGCTACGAAGAAGGTTTGGCATCAAACATGATATTTTACGGCATTGTAGTAGCGGTAATGAAGCAAATTCGTCCTGACCTCGTAGGCTAAACATAAGCATAGGATATATCGAAGTAGGCTTCACCTTTAATCAGGTGGAGCCTATTTTTGTATTTATCAACGAATTTGTTGTTGGGGGTGCGTTAGGGGCTGGGCATTATTGTAATTGCGGAATACAGTTTTCTGTGCAAAACGACGAAGAGGTTTAGTAAACGGGTCTGTAACAACACAAATCTAAATAAGGAGTTTTTATTTATAGATAATCAACAAAAAATTCCACAAATTTTTTACATAAATACATATGTAAATTGATATAAAAAATTGTATAATAGTTGTATAGAAAATAAAATATCTAATTTTCCGAAAAATTATTTTCGGGAAGAAACGGAGGATACATTTATGAGATATGTTATTGTTGGCGGCGTTGCCGGCGGACGGGGTGCCGCCGCAAGACTGCGCAGGCTTGACGAAGAAGCTGAAATCATAATGCTTGAAAAAGGCGAGTTTATCTCCTTTGCAAACTGCGGCCTGCCATACTATTTAAGCGGCGTTATTGCAGATAAGGAAAAATTGCTTGTGCAGACACCACAAAGCTTTACAGGCAGATTTAATGTTGATGTTCGCATTTTTTCAGAAGTTGTTTCAGTTGACGGCGCAAACAAAACCGTTCATGTTAAAAATCACCAGAACGGCACAGAATATGATTTGTCATATGACGAATTGGTTCTCTCTCCCGGTGCGGTGCCGGTAGTGCCGAGAATGGAAATCAGCGAAAACATGCCGGTTTTCACACTGAGAAATATCCCGGACACCTATGCGATAAAGGACTATCTTGACAATAATCACCCAAAGACTGCCTGTGTTATCGGCGGCGGATTTATCGGCGTTGAAGTTGCGGAAAACCTTGTTGAGGCCGGCGTTAAAGTTACGATAGTAGAGGGCACAGACCACATTATGCCTAATATAGACAAGGATATGTCCTATGGTTTGCACGGCCATGTGCGTGCAAAGGGCGTAACATTGGCAACATCAAAGCTTGCTAAGAGAATTACAAGCCGGGGCATTGAGCTTGCAGACGGCGGTTTTGTGCCATGCGATATGGTTATTATGTCCATAGGAGTTAAACCTGCCACGGCATTTTTACAGGGCAGCGGCGTTGAGCTTGGCCAAAGAGGCGAAATTTTGGTAGATGACTATCTCCACACAAATGTTGACGGCATTTGGGCGGTAGGGGACGCCATAGGCGTTAAGCATTTTGTAAGCGGCCGGCACACAATTATTCCTCTTGCCTCACCGGCCAATAAACAGGCAAGAATAGTTGCCGACAACATCAAGGGCAGAAAGACAAAGTACAACGGCACACAGGGCACAAGCATTGCAAAGGTATTTGATATGACCTGCGCATCAACGGGACTTTCCGAAAAGGATTGTATCGCCTTGGGCATAGATTATCTTAAAACATTCTCTGCCACAAACAGCCACGCAGGTTACTACCCTAACCCTAAGATGATGACTGTTAAACTTGTGTTTGAAAAGGAAAGCGGCAAGGTTTTAGGCGGCCAGATTGTAGGTTACGACGGAGTTGACAAGCGCATTGATGTTTTGGCAACGGCCATAAGACGGGGTATGACGGTTTGCGATTTACACGAACTTGAACTTGCTTATGCACCGCCGTTTTCCAGCGCAAAAGACCCGATTAACATGGCCGGTTATGTAGGGGAAAACGTATGGCTTGGGGAAGAAAAGTTTGTTATGTTCCCGGACGTTTTGGCAATGGGGGACGATGTTATAAAACTTGATGTAAGAACTCCTATGGAATTTGAAAGAGGCAGTGTTCCGGGATTTATCAACATTCCTCTGGATAAGTTGAGAGAAAGATATACCGAACTTGACAAGTCAAAGAAAGTGTATATTCACTGCCAGTCCGGCTTGCGTGCTTATGTTGCCTGCCGTATTTTGGAAAATTTGGGTTACGATTGTTACAACATCTTCGGTTCGTGGATGTGGTACACATTGTGGCAGGCAGACCTTGCCGCAACCGCAAAAGAAAACGAGCTTACCACAAACTGTGCAAGACCCGAATTAAATTGATTTTATTAAAAGAGAATTTTGTTAAAAAGCGGCGCAAATGCGCTGCTTTTTCATTTGCCCGGATCGGTCCATCGGAGGCCCTTTTATCAATCTGTTTAACTTATACAAATCGGCGGGGAAAAAAATATAAAATCCCTTTGATTTTGATAATTGACAAATTAAATGTGAAAAACTATAATTTTTTATTATGAATTAAACAAAGATTGCGCCGGTTGAGTATGGGTAGCCACCCTGCCCGACAGGGCGCTTTCACTTTTAGAAAACAAAGGAGTGATATGAGAATGACTAAGTATATTTTTGTAACAGGCGGCGTTGTTTCCGGCTTGGGTAAAGGCATTACGGCGGCAAGCCTTGGCAGGCTTTTAAAACAGAGGGGGCTTAAAGTTGCGGCGCAAAAACTTGACCCATACATAAATGTTGACCCGGGTACAATGAGCCCATACCAGCACGGTGAGGTTTTTGTAACAGAGGACGGTGCGGAAACCGACCTTGACCTTGGACACTACGAAAGATTTATTGACGAAGACTTAAATAAATTTTCAAATCTTACCACAGGTAAAGTTTATTGGAATGTTTTGAACAAAGAGCGCAGAGGAGAATATTTGGGACAGACCGTTCAGGTTATTCCTCATATCACAAACGAAATAAAAGATTTTATCTACAATGTGGGTAAGAGTAAAAACGCCGATGTGGTTATAACTGAAATAGGCGGCACCGTAGGCGATATTGAAAGCCAGCCGTTTTTAGAGGCAATCCGCCAGGTGAGACAGGAAGTAGGCAAGGACAACAGCTTGTTTATTCATGTTTGCCTTGTGCCTTATATTTCCGGCAGCGAGGAGCTTAAAACAAAACCGGCGCAACATTCCGTAAAAGAATTACAGGGCTTGGGAATAGCCCCGGATATTATGGTTTTACGCACAGATAAGCCCTTGTATTCCGCAATTTATGACAAAATTTCTCTTTTCTGCAATGTGAAAAAGGATTGTGTGTTTGAAAATATGACCGTTCCTGTTTTATATCAGGCTCCTATTATGCTTGAACAGCAGAATTTTTCTTCCGTTGTATGCCGTGAGCTTAAACTTGACTGCCCGGTTCCGGATATGAGCGAGTGGAACGCAATGCTTGATAAGATTTCCCGCCGTGACAAAGAGGTAAAAATTGCCATTGTAGGCAAATATGTTCGGCTACATGATGCATACCTGTCGGTTGTTGAAGCTCTGCACCACGCAGGCTATGAAAACGGCGCATTTATAGATATAAAATGGGTGGACTCCGAAACGGTGACAAAAGAAAATGTTGCCGAAATTTTGTCCGACTGCCACGGGGTTATCGTCCCGGGCGGCTTTGGAAACAGAGGTATAGCAGGTAAAATCATCACCGCCGAATACTGCCGAGAGAACAATGTGCCTTATTTGGGCATCTGTCTCGGTATGCAGATTGCGGTTATAGAATTTGCAAGAAATGTTTTGGGCATTGCCGATGCGGACTCCGGGGAATTTGACCGGAATAGCGCAAACAAAGTTATCGACTTTTTGCCGGATCAATCCGACAGCACCGACAAGGGCGGCACATTGCGCCTTGGTTCTTACCCCTGCAAAACGGCAGAGGGCTCTCTCTTACAGAACTGTTACGGCGAAAAACTTATTCACGAACGCCACCGCCACCGCTACGAATTTAACAACGATTACCGTCGGCAAATGGAGGCCGCAGGTATGGTGTTAAGCGGCACTTCGCCGGATGACTACATAGTAGAGGCCGTTGAATTGCCGAAGAACGATTTCTTCATCGGCGTTCAATACCACCCGGAATTTAAATCACGCCCGAACAAGCCGGCTCCGTTATTTGTCGGTTTGGTAAAGCGGCGGCTTAACAGCAAAGAAAACAAGCAAAAGTAAGTAACACATAATTTTAAACAATAAAACTGCGGACAGGTTGCCCGCAGTTTTGGTTTTAAATACAGCCGATTATTTATTTTGTATTAACCCTGTAATACCCTTGATTGTGACCGCAAACAGGACAGATTGTAGGGGCTTTTTCGCCTTCGTATAAATGTCCGCAGGAAGTGCAGATCCAAAGAGTTTTTACGGTTCTTTGGTAATATTCCCCCTTTTCCAACATACCGGCATATTCGGAATATCTCTGTTGGTGCTGTTTTTCTATTCTGCCAACGGCCTCAAATAATTTTGCAATCCGGTCAAAGCCCTCTTCTTTTGCTGTTTTGGCCATATTTGGGTACATATTTTCCGCCTCGTTAAGTTCCCCTGCGGCGGCGCTTTTAAGATTGTCCAGCGTGTCGGGAATATCGCCGCCGAGGATTATTTTAAGCCAAATTTCCCGATGTTCTCTCTCGTTTTCGGCGGTTTCGGTAAATATATCCCCTATGGTTTTGTACCCGTCCTTTTCCGCCTTGGCGGCGTAAAATGTATATTTGTTTCTTGCCCGGCTTTCTCCGGCGAATGCCGCCATTAAATTGGCTTCGGTTTTACTTCCTTTAAGTTCCATTTTGTTATATTCCTTTCCTGTAATACTGTTTGTATTATATGAAGGTGGGGAAATTTTATTCACATTTCATCAAGTGCGGCGGCAAGGCTGTCGGCAAAAAGCTGTGCGGCGTAAACCGCCTGATCCAGCGTTGCTCCGTGGGTGCCTACTTCCACCAAAATACTGCCTGTTGTAAGCTGCTGATTGTAATTTCGATAGTCAAAAAGAATACTTCTCATAAGCCCCGGATACAATTTAGACCGCCGGTTTTGTACCGCCGTTGCAAACTTTAAATTTTCCTTGTAGTTAGGCATATTCATACTTCCGTTATCCGCACCGCTTATAATCATTATCTGCGCCCGTTTTTTATCGTTTATCGTCACCACCGGGCTGATAATTGTACCTTCACGCTCGGCGGCGTCACGGTGAACATCGAGAACCACCTTTATTGACGGATACTTTTCAAGATAATATTCCGTTGTGGCCTTGCTTTTGTCGTAACTGCCGTTGTAAGAGGGGTAATCGTGCAATGTGTCGTCTTGTATTGTGTTATACCCCAGCCGATTAAGCCTTTCCGCCATGGCCGCCCCTACGGCCGTCATATTTTGACTTTTGTCGGTACTGCGAAAAGAGTAGTTTGGGTCATAAGGGGTATCCCGGCTTGGCAAATAACTTTCGGTGGCATGGGTGTGCAGGATTAAAATTTGCGGCTCTTGGCTGTTTTTTTCGCATTTAAAACCCACGGGGGAAAGCATTATATCCTTTACTTCTCCCCGGGGTAAATCCGTAAGATTTTTAACATAGCACCGATCTTTTTTTAAGATTATATCGCTTTCGGCACTGGCGAAAAATTCCTCTTTCACCGAATAATTGGGATTTATCACAGATTGCCGCCGATTATTTTCATCTTCGGTTTGAGATTGGCCCGTGGAAGATGTGAAATCCGACAGGGAAAAGTTCCGAAACGGGTTTATTCCCGAGGCGGTTTGTACGATTTCATCACCGGATATTATAAAATTTACTGCGGAAACAGGGTGCATAATGGCTATCCGCAACCCCGCCCACCGATTAAATGTCATCATAAAAATCAAAGACGGGGCCAAAAACAGCCCGATTTTGAAAAAATTTTTAAAAATCCGCAAAAAAACACCACCTCGAACAATATTTTCCCTTTAAATGTATGATTATGTGTGCTATAATATGCCAGTTGTGAGAGTATTTTAAAAATTAGCTTAAAAAATCAAAAAAAATACTTGCATTTTAGCAATTAAAATGTTATTATAATTTATACTGTCACAGTAATTGAAGGGGGTGGGATCATGCCAAATATTAAATCTCAGAAAGACAGAGTTAAGCAGACCAAGAAGGAAAACGCTAGCAATAAAGCTGTGAAGAGTAACCTCAAAACAGTTATTAAAAAAGCAAATATTGCTGTAGCTGCTGGTTCCGCTGACGCTGATAAGGCTGTAGTAGAAGCTGTTTCAACAATCGACAAGGCTGCTTCAAAGGGCGTTCTTCACAAGAACACTGCTGCAAGAAAAGTTTCAAAGATGATGAAAAAAGCTAACACTGCAAAGGCTTAATAGTTTTTAACAACGAATAATGACCGCTCGCAAGAGCGGTTTTTGTTTTATATTTCTTCTTCGGTAAAAAATTCACAATTTAAAAAGCTCTTTATATTTAAAATCCCTTTTAAAATTTTACCTTATGTGCTATTATTAGACAGATAAAAAATCAGAGGGATAAAAGTATATGAATAATGATTCTTTTGAGCCTATTCGTGATGCCCGGACCTTGGGCAAACCGAAAATGCTTATTTTGGGCTTACAGCATATGTTCGCCATGTTTGGCGCAACAATTCTTGTGCCTATTCTTGTAGCGGGCTATTTCAGCAAAGCCTGCGGTGGGGAAATAACACAGGGTCTTACCGTAGCGGTAACTTTGTTCTGTTCCGGTATGGGTACGCTTATATTCCACATCTGTTCAAAGATGAAAGTTCCGGCTTATTTGGGTTCGTCTTTTGCCTACCTTGGCGGTTTTTATACCGTTGCAAACTTAAACCGGGGTATTTACGCCGATATGGCGGTAAACGATAAAGTTGCCTATGCCTGCGGCGGCGTGGTTATATCCGGCCTTTTGTACTTGGTTTTGGCGGCTATTATAAAAGCCGTAGGTGTAAACCGTGTTATGAAATTTTTGCCGCCGGTTGTTACCGGCCCGATGATAATTTGCATAGGTCTTTCACTTGCGCCCTCTGCGATTTCAAACGCATCGGAAAACTGGGTTTTGGCTCTTATTGCCCTTGGCGTTATAATTATTTTCAACATTTGGGGTAAGGGAATGTTTAAAATTATTCCTATCCTTATGGGCGTTGTGATTGCATATGCAGTTGCGGCGGTTATGACAGTTGCCGGCATAACAAACCCGGACGGAACGGCGATTATAGACTTTGCCACAATAAGCAATGCGGCTGTTTTAGGCATTCCGCAATTTAAACTTTGCAAATTCGACATTACATCAATTTTGGTTATGGCACCTATCGCCCTTGCCACAATGATGGAACACATAGGGGATATGTCGGCTATTTCCGCCACGGTAGGGGAAAACTTTATAGCCGACCCGGGCTTGCACCGCACACTTTTAGGGGACGGTATAGCAACATCTTTCTCGGGTCTCATCGGCGGCCCTGCAAACACAACCTACGGGGAAAATACAGGTGTTTTGGAGCTTTCAAAGGTTTATGACCCTAAGGTTATAAGACTTGCGGCGGTTTACGCAATCATACTCTCGTTTATTCCTAAGTTCTCCGCTGTTATTTCAACAATGCCAAGCTCGATTATCGGCGGTATTTCCTTTATGCTTTACGGTATGATTTCCGCCATCGGCGTAAGAAATGTTGTTGAAAACCAGGTTGACCTTACAAAATCCAGAAACCTTATAATCACAGGAGTTATATTTGTCTGCGGTTTAGGTTTTTCAAACGGTATAACATTTACAATAGGCGAAACACCTATCACACTTACGGCTCTTGCAATAGCCGCTTTGGCAGGTATAATTCTCAATGCCATTTTGCCGGGCAACGATTACGAATTCGGCAAAAACCCCGACGGCGACAAGAGCAGAGGAGTATATCTTTCAACAAATAATGACAAATAATATTTTAGAGGAGATATAAACATGGATTTTTATCACGAAAAGAACATCACCATCTTTAACCATCCCCTTATTCAGCACAAGATTTCTTCTTTGCGCAATAAGGAAACAGGCACAAACGAGTTCCGTAAACTTGTAGGTGAAATTGCAACTTTGGAAGGATTTGAAGCTCTTTCCGACCTGCCCACAGAGTTGAAAGAGGTTGAAACACCTATTGAAAAGTGTATGACCCCTGTTTTACGGGGCAAAAAACCGGCCATTGTGCCGATTTTGCGTGCCGGTTTGGGCATGGTTGACGGTTTGCTTACACTTATACCTGCCGCCAAGGTTGGCCACATAGGTATGTACCGCAACGAGGAAACCCATGAGCCGGTTGAATACTATTGTAAATTGCCAAAACCTATTGAGGAGAGATTGATTATTGTAACCGACCCTATGCTTGCAACAGGCGGTTCCGCTTGCGACGCAATTTCTCAGATTAAAAAGTACGGCGGCAAGAATATCAAATTTATGTGCATTATCGCAGCACCGGAAGGACTTGAAAGATTGCACAGAGAACACCCGGATGTTCAGATTTATGTAGGGGCTTTGGACAGAGAGCTTAACGAAAATGCTTATATTTGCCCGGGGCTGGGCGACGCCGGCGACAGAATTTTCGGCACAAAGTAATTTTTAAAAATTAACTGAAAATATTTCCGAATTGTCCCTTTACAAATCACTCTTTGTGTGACAAAAGGGCTGTTGCGGCAAATTATAGCAAAAAATAAGAGGGGCGGTGCCCCTCTTTTTTATATTATATTTATAGAGATAAATTTAATAAGACTTTCTCTCTTTACTTGGCAGAATTTTTGCGCCCATGGGCACAGGCTTTGCGATAAATGCACTGCGAACTTTACCCCTGAAATATTCATAGGCGGATTTTGCTTTTTCCCGACTGTCAAATATTCCGAAAACCGCCCGTCCGCTGCCTGTCATAACACTGCCCAAAGCACCGTGTTTTATAAGTGCCTCTTTAATAGGCCGGGTGTCCGGGCTTGCGGCGGCTTCTTCCAGGTCGTTGCCCAAATAGCGAGCCACGGCGTAAATATCTTTATCCTTTAAAGCCTGTATAAGTTTTTCGGTTTGTATATCCGACTTTTTGCCGAGTTTATCGTAATTTGCAAAAGCCACAGGAGTGGAAACCCCTCTTTCCGGCATACAAATCACAAACCAGCACTCCGGCATAGGCGGAGCGTAGGAAATAATATCGCCGACGCCGCCGACCCTTCTTGTGCCGCCTACAATCATAAAAGGCACATCACTGCCGACTTGTGCGGCAAGCCGACACAGTTTTGTAATGCCGAAATTGGTTTTATACAGCTTATTTAAGCCAACCAAAACAGCCGCCGCATCTGCGCTGCCGCCGGCCATTCCGGCTTTTATAGGCACAGTCTTTTTTACGAATATATGAACACCGCCGTTTTGAATATCGGCAAATTCAAAAAACTTTATAGCCGCTTTAACGGCAACATTTTTGCTGTCGGTGGGAATATATCTTGCGTTTGAAGAAATGGTTATTCCGCTGTCGGTTTTTGTAAGGGTTACTTTTTCGTAAACGGAAACCGACTGCATAATCATATCAAGGGTGTGGTAGCCGTTTTCGTCCAAGCCCGTTACATCCAAAGAGAGATTTATCTTCCGTGGTGCCAAAACCGTAACTTTATTTTTTTTGCCATGTTCAGGCGATGTTTCTTTTTTATACATAATACCCTTCCCCGATTACAAAAACTCTTCAAATATTTCGGCAGAGCCGTCACTTGGCAAATATCTCATTTCCCTTGTCAGTGCCCCATGGGTGATGTCTGCCCCTTCCGGTGCGGCAGAGCGCTTAAACTGACCGGCCACAAATTTTTTGTAGAACATACGGGCCTTTTCTTTGAGATATTCCGGCGTAAATTCCCCCGCAAAAACTTCTTGAGCTTTTTTAAGGGCAACCGCCGGGGAAACATTTGCCACAACGAAACAATAAATATAAAAGTCTATCAACTTATAAGGGGCGAGAATATCTTCGGTTTTTTGCAAAATTTCACCGCCGTGAGGAATGAGTTCCGGGCTTACCGGGATATTTAAAATGCCGTTTACCGCCTCTTTTGCCGCCTTTAAGTTTTCAAGCCGGGTAATATAAGGCAACATTGTGCGTATAACCGTTTTTGAAACGCTGCTGTTTACATTGTAACTTGCAAGCCGATCGCCGCCGTAGGTGGCAAAGCCCATAGCTTCCTCGGAAAGGTCGCCGGTTCCTATCATAATGCCCCCGGTCATATTGGCTATATTCAGGCAGTTCAAAGTGCGCATACGAGCCTGAACATTTTCAAATGTCACATCCGGGGTAACTCCGTCATGACCTATGTCCTTTAATGCCTGTTTGCAGGCGGCTGTTATGTCTATGACCTTTAAACCAATACCCAGTGAATCGGCAAGCTGCTTTGAAAGGTCTCTTGTGGTTTGTGAAGTGCCGAAACCCGGCATTGAAACCGCATATATACCCTTTCTGTCACGGCCAAGCAAATCAAAGGCGTTTGCCGTAACAAGTAGGGCAAGGGCGCTGTCCAGCCCGCCGGACAAGCCTATAACAGCCGTTTTGGCGTTTATGTTGTCAAGTCTTGCGGCCAGAGCCAAAGTCTGTGCCTCAAACAAATCCAAGCAGTAATCACGGGCTGAAAATTCGGCCGGTACAAGAGGATTTTGGTTGTACTCAATTTTAAACTCAATATCGTGAACTTTTTCGATGTTGCCGACGGGGGCAAATTTTCCGCCTATTTTGTAGCAGTTTTCCGCCTGAAGGTACTGTTTGAATGTGGCTGTGAAAATATCCTTTTTATCGTCCACAACGGCGATAACCGGCATGTGGAAATCCGGGTAAGAACAATCGCCCCAACCGCCTATATCGGCTATACAGGGAACGCCGCAGGCGGCACTTAATTCCTGCATTGCCCTGTGCAGCAACAGGCGAGAGCCGGCCACAGCAGGCTTTGTGGCGTCTAAAATAATGCAGTCAGGGTTTCTGTTTGGCAAATCCGTTGCGGCCGCAGACAAATAGCTTGCGTCGGAGCTGTCAAGAACTGAAAATCTTACGCCTTTTACTTCAAAATCCCTGAATAATTCATCTTCATCTGCGGGGACATTGTAAAGTATTCTGTAAAAATCGCCGTCGAACATTCCGTCGGCCAAAATCGGTATATTGGGATTTTGCTTGGCGAGTTTTTCTACTTTTTCTCCATAAAGTTTTTCGACATAGCCGGCACCGGCCAAAATACCGATGTTATAACCGGTTAAAAAAGCGCAGGGCAGGATAACTATATCTGCATTTGCGGCGACTGCCTTTTTGATTTCCCTGTCAGCGGCATTGAAGTTTTCCTCTATGCCCATGGGTTTTGTTTTTATTTTAGCCAAATATATCAGCATATTACCGCCTCCGTTAACTTTTATTTTGTTTAATATCATACTACCATATTTTTTTAAAATTTAAAACTGTTTTCACTGATTTTTTCTCAATTTATATGTTATAATATGACAAAGAAAATGAGATGAGGGTACCTATATGCAATACAGAACAGACAAAAAAGGAAATAAGATATCAATCTTAGGCTACGGCTGTATGCGTTTTACAACAAAGGCCGGAGCAATAGATATTGACAAGGCGGAAAAAGAGATTATGACCGCCTATGAAAACGGTGTAAATTATTTTGATACCGCTTACATATATCCCGGCAGTGAAAATGCCCTTGGACAAATTTTGCGGCGCAACGGAATAAGAGATAATGTGAACATTGCCACAAAACTGCCCCACTACATGATGAAAAACCCCGGTGACATGGACAAATACTTTAATGAGGAATTAAAGCGCCTGCGCACCGACCATGTGGACTACTATCTTATACACATGCTTACCGATGTTAAAACCTGGGACAGACTTTGCGCCATGGGCATTAAAGAGTGGATAGAGGGCAAAATGAAAAGCGGCCGGATAAGGCAGATAGGTTTTTCATACCATGGCAACAGCGATATGTTTTGCAGGTTGATAGACCGGTACGATTGGGACTTCTGCCAGATACAGTACAACTACCTTGACGAAAACAGCCAGGCGGGTAAAACCGGCCTTCATTACGCCGCCGACAGGGGAATACCCGTTGTTATTATGGAGCCTTTGAGAGGCGGAAAATTGGTAAACAACCTGCCGGAAAAGGCAAAGGAACTTTTTGCGGACTACCCGATTAAAAGAACACCTGCCGCCTGGTCCTTTGCATGGCTTTGGAACCAAAAAGAAGTTACCTGTGTGCTGTCCGGTATGAACTCAATGGAAATGGTAAAAGAAAATACCGAAATTGCAGACGCCGCCAAAGCGGACAGCTTTACCCGGCAGGATTTTGACTTGTTGCGGCAGGTTATAAGGGCAATTAACGCAAATACAAAGGTAGGCTGCACCGGCTGCCGCTACTGCATGCCATGCCCGAAAAATGTGGATATTCCGGGAACATTTTCCGCTTATAACCGCATAGCAGTTGACGGAAAACTTATGGCCATGAAGGAGTATTTTATGTGCACCGGCATGAGAAACCGGTACACAGGCCCGGCGAACTGCATTGAGTGCGGCAAATGCGAGTTGCACTGCCCACAGGGTATTGAGATACGAAAAGAGCTGAAAAACGCCAAAAAGGCCTTGGAAACCCCTTTGTACAAGGTTGTTAAAAAGCTGGCGCCGCTGTTTATTAAATATTGAAAAGCACAAATTATGTTTTAATTGTAAAATATTTGCATTTCTTAATATTTTGCATCGGTTTTAACCATTTAAACACAAAAGAGCTTTAAACTGTGATAGATTTGTAACAAATTATTACAATTTTGGGGCAAACCCGTTATAAAATATTGTTTTAAATTCTAAAATGTACTTAAAAGTATATACACAAAGCCCCATTAGATGTATAATATATTTATTAGTGGGAGTATGCCCATTGACCCATTTGTAATTTACAAAATAAATATAAAGGAGCTATTGCTATGATTAGAATTCAGGACCCTCTGGGTAAAACCGTTCTTACAAACGATTTCTTCGTGGGACTTGTAAGCAATGCCATTAAAAATTGTTACGGTGTTGCGGGCATGAGCGCCCGGAACCCCCGGGACAGTGTGAAAACCTTGATTTTCGGCTCTGAACAACAGGGCAAAGGCGTTGAAGTAAGTGAGGACGAAGGCGCCCTCGTTATTACACTTCATATCAAGGTTGTTTACGGCGTAAATATCGGCACTATCGTCGACAATGTAAAGGAAAAAGTTTCCTATGCCGTTGAGAGAATGACAAATTTAAAAGTAAACAGAATCAATGTCTGCGTTGACGACATTGTAACAGAATAATACGAGGTGCTTAAATGATTACTGGTAAAATATTGCGTGACAGTATTATATCCGGCGCAAACTTAATTATAAACAACAAAGCCAAAGTTGACGAGTTAAATGTTTTCCCTGTTCCGGACGGCGACACCGGTACAAATATTTCAATGACTATCGGTGCGGCAAAAAAAGAGCTTGAACTTATGGGCGACGATTGCACCGTTGACAAAGTTGCAGCCACAACAGCTTCATGTATGCTGAGAGGCGCAAGAGGCAACAGCGGTGTTATATCATCACTTTTGTTCCGTGGTTTTTCAAAGGCTTTGAAGGACAAGGAAACAGCCGATGCAAAGGATTTGACACGGGCTTTGCGCAAGGGCGTTGACGCTGCATACAAGGCTGTTATGAAACCTACCGAGGGTACGATTTTGACAGTTGCAAGGCTTGCCTGCGAAAAGGCCGAGTCTATGGAAGAAGATGACATTGCCACACTTTGGCAGGCGGTTGTTGATGCAGCTCAGGTTGCCCTTGACAACACACCGGAACAGTTGCCTGTTCTCAAAAAGGCCGGCGTTGTAGACGCAGGCGGTCAGGGCTTGGTTTACATCTTTACAGGTATGCTCAGTGTTTTTGCAAAGGGTGTAATCGTTGAAAACGAAGAGGAAAAGAAAGCGAAAGAATTCCGGGCAAAGGGCGTTTACTCAAAGGAAATCGAAGCCCCCCAGACAAATATCTACCGCACGGAATTTATCATAAACAAAAATGCATCTGCCAGTGTGGAAAAGCTCCGTGCAATGCTTGAAAGCATCGGCGAAGATGTTGCCACCGTTGACGATGACAAGATTATAAAATGTTATGTGAGAACAGAGTTCCCGGGCAAAGCTTTGAACGAGGCAGTAAACCACGGTTATATGACCGACATCAAGATTACAAATATGCTTGAAAAGGTTGCGGAAGTTTCAAAGAGAGGCGAGAGCCTTGAAAAACAGGCACGGGATGCCCACAGTGACGAGGAATTTAAGTACGCCGCAGTTGACCCGGATACGGAATTCGGCTTTGTTGCCGTTGCATCCGGCGCAGGCCTTTGCAATATGTTTAAGGACCTTGGCGCAAATGCCGTTGTAACAGGCGGCCAGACGAACAATCCGTCAACTGACGATATTTTAAGAGCCGTACAGTCTGTACCGGCAAAGACGGTTTTTGTTTTGCCAAACAACAAGAATATTATTATGGCCGCAGAACAGGCTCGGTCACTTGCAGACAGAAAAGTTATTGTTCTGCCTACAAGAACAATCCCCCAGGGGCTTACCGCCATGCTGAACTTTGACCCGGACTCATCGGAAAAGGACAACGCCATTAACATGGACGCCGCCGCACAGGGCGTACAAACAGGCTCTATCACATTCGCCGCAAGAAATTCCGACTTTGAAGGCCACAAAATAAAGAGAGGCGATATTCTCGCCATGGAAAACTCAAAACTTGCCTTTGTTGACAAGAGCGTTGAAAAAGCCGCCGTTAAACTTGCAAAACAGATGATGGACAAAAACTCTTCATTTGTAACGGTTATCTACGGCGAGGGCATAACAGAGGAGGAGGCAAACCGGGTTTGCGAACAGGTTAAGAAACACGCTCCTAAAGGTGCAGAAGTAAGTGTTCTTGAAGGCAACCAGCCGGTTTACTACTACTTGATTTCAGTTGAATAATTTATCTGTTAAGGATTAAATCCCCTATTTGAATTGCACCCCAAAAGCGTTTAACTTTTGGGGTGCAATTTGATTTATCGGGGGTTTTTATTTGTATCTTTTTCCGATTTGTGAAACAAAATACTTGCGAAAAGGCAGGTTGCAATTCCAAGGGTAAAAATCGGTTTATATGTGCCGAAATTATCATAAAAAGCAGGTATGCCCCGGCTGAGTGCCGCGGTGGAAAAATTGTAATACATTTGGCTTTTTGCCAAAAAAGGTTTGTATTTTTCCCGGCCGTAAATTTTTCGGAACAAAATCGGCGGCAGAGACACGCTGGCGGCGAAACTTGTGCCTAAAATAAAGGATGCAAAGTAAAAAACGGCGATATTTGCATCTGCAAAAAAGAACAAAACAAGAGATAAACCTATGGCGACACAGAAGCCTTGGGCGGTTTTGAAAATACCCGCTTTCTTTGCCGCCGCCCCACAGGCAAGTTTGCCGGCAACATTGCCTGCCATGCTCCGGCTGACGGCAAAGCCTGCCGCCCCACTGCCGAAATCCAGGTCTTTGGCATACACCGCCAGTTGGTTTGCAACGGGGGAAGATGCGGTTAAAAGCAATATTCCCAGCCGAACAGCGACAAATTTTATATTTTTAAATTCGGCTTTATCAGGGGAATACTCCGGTTTTTCCTTTTGTGTTTCAGAGGGGGCAAACATAAATAACAGTGCGAAAAGATAAACCGACAGACTGATTGCGGAAAATATAACCGCTGTTTCTTTCCGGCTTAAAATCTTTACCAGATATGAACAAACAGGGTTTACCAAAATGCCTGCCCCGCCGCCGGAAGCAGTAACTATACCTATAATTCCGGGGCTTTTTTCGGCAAACCGGGAGTTCAGCGTGACGCATAGAAGCATCATAATACTGCCGCTGCCTATGCCCATAAACACGCAAAGAAAGTACCACCGCCAAAGAGAGGAAAAAATCCGCCCCAAAGCCATTGAAACACAGACAAAGATGCCCAAAACAAGCAGGACTTTCTTTGCGGTTTTACCGTTGTAGATTTTGGCGATAGGGGAAACGCTGAGAGCCGAAGATATAAGGGTAACGGTATAGCAAACAGCCATTTGCCCGGGGCTAAAATTGTTTTCTTCCGCCAGGGCGGCGAAAATAACCGGCCTTGTGTTCATAACCGTGCCGATGCTGAAAGCTGTTATGATAATACAGCTTATCACAAGAGTTTTTGGGGAATTTTTTATTTTTTCTATTTGTTTTTCTCCTTTGGAAAAAGTGATTTTATTTAACGGCGGAAAGGGGTTTTTAATTGCTCCTCACATGACCGCCGCCGACAGCGGAATTTAAAATATCTTTTATTAACAGCCCACAAAATAATTGTTCCCGGATTTTTGCAAAATAAAACACCTTTGCCGAGATAATCTCAAACAAAGGTGTTTGGCAATATTAAATTTAAAATCTTTTTCGGGAGTTATTTCAAACTGCCGTAGTAAGCGCACATTTCTTTTATTATCTTGGCAAACAATTCTTTGTCCGCTTCCATACCCACATAACAATTAGGTTCTTTGCCGCTTTTATCTTCAAGGTCTATGACTGTTTGGCCGTTGTTGATAACATCGCCGTCCTCAACATAAACATAGTGCTTTTCAAACCTTAAAACATCCGGGTTTATAACGCTGGCAACTGCCAATGCATCGTGAATAACATTGTTGTCCTGGCCTTTGTCAAAGCTGTTTACCTGTGAATATTTTGAGAGTTCACGGACAAGGTAAGCCTTTTCGCCGTCGCCGCAAAGTTTAATCATATCATTAAAATCTTCTCTTGAAAGAGCCGCAGAGTGGGTGGAGTTAAGACCAACCATCCAAACTTCCAACTTTTCAAAAACCTGTTTTGCGGCGGTTGGGTCAATCCAGATGTTAAACTCCGCAGTTTCACCGGATTTTGTAACATTGCCGAATGTTCCGCCACCCATGATAACAAATTTTTTAAGATATTTAGGCAAATCCGGGTGTTTTTCAAGTGTGATGGCAATATTTGTAAGGGGACCCACAGCAAAGAGTATAAGCTCGCCGTCGGCCTTTACCGCCTCCTCATAAATTACATCCCATGCGGGTTTCTCGTCCCGAGGCAACTTGCTCTCCGGGAAAACAACAGTGCCTACGCCAGAAGCTCCGTGTGTGCCGCTGGCATCAGTTGTGTATTCCTTTTTTAAAGGCCTATCCGCACCAAATGCAACACGGCAATCTATGCCCAACATTTCACGCAGGCAAAGAGCGTTTTTTCTTGTTTTTACAGCGGGGACATTGCCCTCAACCGGTGTTATTGCCTTTATGTCAAAAAGCGGGCTTGAGTTTGCCAAAGCAATTGCATAGCTGTCGTCAACGCCCGGGTCACAGTCAATAACAATAGGTATTTTTTTCATATTCGATCTCCTTAGTGTATTATTTGAGATAAGTATAACATAATTACTATATCATTTCAACGGAGAATAATTTGCCGATTTTATATATAAATTTCACAAATTTGAATTATAATAAGCCCAAAATAAAGCTATGGGACAGTGCAGTTGAAAATTTCTTCTGACCAAAACTTTAACAGGAGTTTGATTATGGATTTTTTAGACGGATTAAAGAAAGAATTTCAGATTGCCAACGGCGTTACGCTGATTTTTGGCCTTATTTTGCTTATTTACCCGGGATTTTCCAGCCGGGTTTTGTGTAATGTTGCGGCGGCGTTTTTATTTATCAAAGGTGTGTGGGGCATTATTGTGTCTTTGCGTGACAAAGTTGACGGTATATCCCTGCCCTTTGAAACAATCGCAAATATTGTTTTGGCGGCGGCCGGCGTTGTAACTTATTTGAGAAAAGACTTTGTAATGTCTATTATACCTTTTGTTTTTGGTGCATTTTTGCTGGTAGGAGGCATTTCCTCATTACAGAGAGCTTTCCGGATGAAAAAGATGGAATATCCGAGCTGGTCAACCGGTTTGATATTCACTGTTTTAAGGATTATATTGGCTGTTGTGCTTATTTTAAACCCGTTTTCTACCGCTTTGGCCCTTATAAGATTTATAGGTATTTGCCTTGTTTACGACGGTTTGGCGGGGGTTTACACATCGGTACAGATGCTTAAAGCCAAGGCACGGGTTAAAAAAGCTCAGGAGGAACTGCGTGATTTGAACCTTTCAAAAGACAAAAGCAATGTTTTCGACGACAATGTTGAACATGTTGACGCAGAGGTTGTAGGCGTTGTTGAGGACATTAAAGAGGCTGATAACGAAGAATAAAAAACATAAAAATACGGCGTGAGATTTTCACGCCGTTTTATTTTATATTATTCTTATCTTTTTGTTTTCAAGTCTTATTTTGTCGCTTATCATGGCGATAAATTCGCTGTTTGTGGGCTTGCCACGCATATTGTTTATGGTGTAGCCGAAGTAATCGTTTAGCACATCTATGTTGCCCCTGTCCCATGCCACTTCGATGGCGTGTCTTATTGCTCTTTCGACTCTTGATGCTGTTGTGCCGTTCATTTTTGCAATGTCCGGGTAAAGTCTTTTGGTTATAAGGCCGATAACCTCCGGATCTTCCACAGACATTATAATAGATTGCCTTAAAAAGTTATATCCCTTAATATGTGCCGGCACACCCATTTCATGTAATATTGCGGTAACACGTTCTTCAAGCTCATTGTTAGGGCGCTTGTCATTTACCTTTAACATGGATACCGCACGGTCATAGGCGATTTCAACGGAAAAAGGTTTGACATAATAGTAGTTGAAACCTGCTTTCATAATCTGCCTTACGGTGTCGTCATTGTCAAATGGGCTGGTGGCAAAGAACAATTTAGGATGATCTTGAAGTTTGTCTGCTTTTTCCTTTACGGTAATTGCGTCCATTTTAGGTAAGAACACTTCCGTAATAACAAGATCCGGGTGATACTCGCCGATTTTTCTCAGCAGAGCTTCTCCGTCCTTGGGACAAATGGCGTAGTCAATTTTTTTACTGTCAAAAAAGTTTCTACATTCTTCGATAAAATTTGCATTTCCATCACATAATAAAATTTTAATACTGTTCATTTTAAAACTCCTATGTGTAAATTTGTTGTGGCTTCGGCGGGGCCGGTGCCGTTACCATGTTTGTTTGATTTTGACAATTGTCTGTATTAACCAACCAAATACTACCATTTCACAGTTTTGTGAACAAGGGGAAGCTTGTCGAAACAATTACTTAAAAAATAACATTTTTACAAAAACATTTTACAACAATTTGCGACTTAATTTTATATTAATAATAACCACCGGCTGAGCCGGTGGTTTTACTTTAGCCCTAAAAGGGCACTTCACCAGCAACCCCTAAAGGGGTCACCATATCGCTGAAGCTACCTATCGCATTTACCTTTTATTTTTTATTGCTTGAATGGATCGATATATTCTTTTATTGATATCTGATCATTTATTATATCTTCGTGTTCTTGTTCTCGAATATATCTAGCTATACCTTCTTTGTTCCCTCCAACGGTGCTTACATAATACCCTCTACACCAAAAGTGCCTGTTTCCATACTTGTACTTTAAATTTGAAACCTCTCGAATATTATCATCGTACTTTTTCCTTTTAAGTACCCCATGAAATCGCTTACTCTTTGGTTTGGCGGTATTTCTACAAGCATATGGATGTGATCCGGCATTGCGTGTGCTTCTATTATGTTTACGTGTTTGCGCTCACACAGTTCTCTTAATATGGCCCCTATCTCTGCCTTCAGCTTCCCATATATTACCTTTCTTCTGTATTTTGGCGCAAACACTATGTGATATTGACACTTCCAACTTGTGTGTGCTAAACTGTATGTGTCATTAGGTCGTTTATTTTCCATCTAATGTCCTCCGTTCTGTTTGAATGCGGTTGGTAGCCTCATTCTTATTTTACAGAACGGTGTTCTTTTTTCAATACCTGACACTTAAGTCCGTACATTCCACTTGCATAGCAAGTGGTTTTTTTATCGGCATAACAAAAGCGACGAAAAACGTCGCTTTAAATATAATTTTAGTATTTTTAACCGAAAAACTTACCGGTTATTTTTTCTGCACGCCGCAGGTATCCCATAGGTACGGTCATACCGGATATTACTGGGAAAAATGCAACGAAGAACAATGCCGCCAAGGCAACATATACGCCGCCGATTATTAAAACTTTTTTACCGTGTTTGTCATAAAGTTTTTTTACCATATAGGAGATTGACGCCAAGCTGAACACAACTGCCGGGTAATAGTGATAGATGAAAGTATCCCTTGAAATAAACGCCCAAGGCAAAAGCCGGCTGCAATAGCCTAAAATGATAACCCGGGCGGAATAATCCTTTTCCTTTACGCCCTTTACCAGGGTGTATAAAAGGGCAGGTAAAGCGCCAAACCACAGCACCGGATTGCCGAAAACGGAAATTGTGCTTACATTGGGTCCTTGGTAATTTACCGCAAGCCAAACAGGGGTTTTGTCAACAAGCCATGTGTACCATTTTGAGGCGCAGGGATGTGCCGAAACAAGCTGTGAATGATATCTAAACATATTTTGCTGTGTTTGTATAAACAGGCTTATTCCCGCCCCTTTGGTGCTGCCTATGGCAAATGCGCCGTAATAAATAAGGAAAGGAACCGCCACAAAGGCCGCAAAACAAAATGCGACTGTTTTTAAAATATAGCTCTTTCTAAGGTCTTTATTTTCGATTTTTTTAGCCTTTGCAAACAGAGTAATAAAGAAAACCGCAGCCAAGCCTAAAACCCCATAAAGAGCGCTCCATTTTGTGCCTGTCGCAAGGCCCATAAACAAACCGCTTAAAAGAAGATAAATTTTTTCCTTTTTATCACCGATTTGTGTGTCTGCATATTTTACCATAAACAGATACATCAAAGTCATAAACAGCACCAGAAAGCTGTCAACGGTTGCCATTCTGCCCATGGTATAGCGCATAAAATCAAGAGCTGTTAAAATCCGTCCAAACAGGGCAAATCTTTCGTCCTTTAACAGTGCCAACAACAGCAGGTACACAACAAATATAAGGATGCCGGAAGCCACGCAACCTAAAATTCTTGCGCCGAAGGGTGAATTGCCCAATAAAGCCATGCCCAAACCTATTAAAATTTTGCCCACATGGGGATGAGTGGTTTCGTACATTGGGTAGCCCTGTATAAATTCGTAACCGGAGCGGAGGAAATATATCTCGTCAAAATATGTGGAATAATAATATTTTGAATATCCGTCCAAATTTATGGGAGGGAAAGTTTCTATTTCGTCAAGTACATTTGCAGGCGAATGTTCCCCGAAGTCGCCGGTTATTTCGGTTATATTGCCCTGTATGGCGGCGCCGTTTTCCCCGGTTACAATAAGTTCGTTAAGTACGCTGTCGGCTTTATCGGATGTTATTTTAATCTTTTTGGCGGTAACGGGGAACACTTCACACTGCCAAGAGAACACATTGCCGTTTGTAAGTCCAATTGAATTTATGATATTATCCCGGCTGTCGTATGCGGTTACGGTTAAATCGTAGCCTATTTTATAAGAACCGTCATATTCGCCCTCTCCGGCATAGGCAGTGAGATTGTATATGCTTTGTTCTTCCTCATATTCAATTACAAATCCGTCACCGGGATTTTTAAATTGACAGTATGTTTGTGGAGTATCTTTTGTGCCCAGGCCGCACATTCCGCCGAGAATAAAAATCACAGACCCTATCGCCGCCCCGCAAGTATATCTTTGTCTTAAATTTAACGGCAATTTTCTGCCGCCCTTGCTCATATAAATATTTATTGCAATCGCCCCGATGGAAACTGCGGTCATAAGCAAACCTATGTACAATGCGCCGGTTTTATCAAAAGCGTCGTTAAAAACTTCCCATATGTTTTCATAAACACCGTATGAAACCCCGGCTGTTAAAAACAAAATCTCCCTTCTGCGACTGTAAGCGTACCAAAGGAGACCTATGACAATCAGCGGCAGAGAGTATCTTTCGTGCATCATTGTGCAGAGGCCGAAAAACCGAGCCAGCAAAACAAAGGAACAGCCGAAGATTTTTTCTTTACCATCTCTCTTATACCAAAGCATGGCAGTTAAAACCAGGAGAGCAAAAATTACTATTCCGTTGATATTATCCCCTATAACATAATTATCCAGCTTTTTCCAGTTGAGATTTAGAACCGAATAAATATTTGAGGCGTTTATCGTAAAGTAGCGGTAGCCGTTAAATGTGCTTTTGTACAAATCCAGCAACCACAGAGGATTTAAAGATTTTGCAAAAGGCAGGCTGAAAAGATACATTGTGCCGCCGCCTACGGCTATTGCCCCGGCGCCCTTTTTAACACTTTTGCTTTCTATTACATACCACAAAAACACAGGGCCGAAAAGCAACGCCTGAGGCTTTGTAAGTAAAGCCAGGGCGTACACAAAGGCCGTTAAATACAATTTATCATTTGCCAAGAGAACCAGGGAAACTGCAAGCAACAGCATAAAAAAGCTGTCGGTTTGCCCCCAAAAGGCACTGTTGCAGATCATTGCCGGGGAAAATGCCATTGCAATGCCAAGGCACAGGCCGGTTAAATCACCGGCTTTTTTGCGGCCAACCTCAAATACCAAAGCGGCAATGAGAATGTCTGCAATCATTGGGAACAGCTTGATTAAAAATATGTGCCGAGGGCTGCCGTAACCGATGCCCATGGCGTTTTTGATAAGTTGAGTGAAATACAGAAAGTACAGATAGAACGGTGGATAATCCAAAAAGAAATCCCCGTTGTACATATTTTTAAAACCAATATCAACAGTCTTTTCCGCCCATGTCCGATAACAGGTAAAATCATATTGGTGATATAATCCGTATGTTGTATAGTAACATCTTAAAGCAAATGCCCCTATCAGAACAAGAGCAAAAATAAAGTGAATATTTTTTATCTTTTTATCTTTGAATTTTTCGTCTTTGCAAATCAGGCAAAAAATCACAAAAAATAAAAAATACCCTGCGATGTAAACAGAACTCATATATTTACCTCTGCGTGATTATTTATATTCTTACAGTATTTAATCACACTTTTAAATAAAAGTAAAGTTTTTTAAAGACCTAAAAAATGTGATGAGATAACTTTTAAATATTTATTTATCAAGCTGCCAAAAACAAGGCGTTTATTTCACCAAAAGAAATTTTGATAAAAAACAGGGGTTAGTTGTGTATGTTTTACGCAAAAATTTGGGCGGGAAATCCCTTTTAAATTTTTTATTGACGCCGAAAATTTAACAGATGAAAAGAGGATTTATATTTTCTGTTAAAAGTAGGTAAAACGGGCATTTTATTTCACGAAACGCAACTTTGATAAAAATACGGGTTAGTTGTGTACAATTTACGCAAAAAATTAAGGCGGAGAAATTATTCCCCGCCTTAGATGTGAAACCCGTTTATTAAGTTTTATTTTGAATATTTTTCTATTGCGGCTTTCATAGCGTCAATATCCGCACCGTTGTCCGCAAGGTATTTTTTGCTTTCAAGTTTTTTAACAAGATCCTTAACATGACAAACCGGCAGGGACTTTGGAACCGCTACGGAGCAGTAATCGTTTGTGTAAACAACCATTGTTTCTATTTGACCGAACTTGGCTTTTTCTGTTCTGTAAATTTCTCTGAAAAGTCTTTCGGCACCGTTCATTGCGGATACAGGGTTTTGAATTTTGCTCTTTTTTTCTTCAAAAATCTGCGTCCATTTTTCTTCCCCGTCGGAGCCGTAAATCTCGCCGCCGTGGCCGTCAACGCTGAATGCGATTGTTCCTAAATAGCAAAGCAGGATACCGTCAAAGGTGTATTCTTTTTCGCCGTAAGCTATTGTTGTTTTGCCCAAAACGGTAAAACTTCTGATTTTGGCAAACCTATTAAGAGCTTTTATAAGTTTTTCTTCACCCTTAATATCGTAGTTGTACTTTTTCTTTCTGAAAAAGATAATATCTTCGCCGCCGAGAAAATAAAGCATCATAAAAAATGCTATGATTATAAGCACCAAATAAAGGTACTTTGATAAAAATTCTAACATTTTATCCTCCGAATTTTGTGATTGTAAAATACATTATATCAATTTATCAAACAAAAAACAATATAATTTAAAAATTATTATATATAAAGCTGGCTGCCGCACCGTAACCGCCGTTATTCATAATAAATCCTGCCATAATCAAAGCCACAAGCCGATAGTAGCAAATCCAGCGGAAAACAGGGTTCATCTTATCAAAAGCGTTTGTAAGGCATTTGCCTTTAAGTTTAAAATAGCGGTACAAATCCATACCGATAAGAATAACAAGGCCAACAAAGCAGAAACCGCAGTAGGCGTAAGCCAAAATCGGCGTTGCGTCAAAGCCTGTTTTTACCGCCTGCATAAGCTGTGTAAGGAAGGAGTCGCCGTTAAAATTAAGCATACCGCCTATGTAATAAAGAGCCGAGGGAATATCCTTACAGCGGAAGAATATCTGGCTGAATGTTGTAAGCGAGAAAACCCCGAAAACTTTAAGCCAAAACCGCAGGGGCTTTTGCTTCTTTTTAGGCTTGCCAAACTTGCGGTGAATAAGTTCTTCCCCTATGCGGTACAACCCATGCAAAAGCCCCCAAATGACAAAGTTCCATGTGTTGCCGTGCCAAATGCCGCTGGAAATAAACACCAACATAACCGCAATTAAAACCGGCGGTTTTTCAAAAATTTTGCCTAACTTTTTTAGGGGATTAAGCCAAACAAAGGGGGTGAATATATAGTCCTGAAACCATGATGACAGGGTTATATGCCAGCGCCGCCAGAATTGAGAGAAGTTTGTGGCAAGATACGGTGTGTTGAAGTTTTCCCGAATTTTGAAGCCCAAAAGGCTTGCGCTGCCCCTTGCTATGTCGCAATAGCCGGAAAAATCCGCATAGAGCTGAAAGGAATACATAAATGCCGTGAAAATAAGAATAAAGCCGGAGTAGGAGTACAAATCACTGTGAACCCGATTTATTGACATTGCCAAAACATCTGCCAGGGCAATTTTTTTGAAAAAGCCCAAAGCCATAAGCTGTAAGCCTTTTTTTATCCTGTCATAGTCAAAAGTGTGTTCTTCTTTAAGCTGGGGCAAAAAATTATTTGCCCTGTCGATAGGCCCCATAAGAATGTGGGGGAAAAAGGATATGTAAACCGCAAAATCCACTAAGTTATCCCGGTGAGAATATTTACCTAAATATATATCTATAAGATATGAACTTATCATAAATATATAGAAAGATATGCCCGCCGGCAGCCGCCAATTTGAAAGATTAAATTTGACATCAAAAAAACTTGTTATCCGCCCCAGGAAAAATTTGTGGTACTTAAAAAATACCAATATGCCCAAATTTAAAAGCAACGAAGCCAAAAACACGGGTCTTTTCTTTTTGCCTTGGCTTTTTTCGATTGCCCGGCCGCAAAAGTAAGCCGCAGCCGTCAAAACCGGCATAAGGAGGAAAAATCGCACCTCGTTGCAAAAATAAAAATAATAATTTACTGCCAAAAGATAGATGTTTTTTATCTTTTTGGGAACAATAAAATAACCCAAAACCACAATCGGCAGAAAAATCATATAATTTACGGAATTAAAATTCATTTTATACCTCTGTTAAATATATCTTATTTATTTTATCAGCTATGTAAAGGAAAATCAAGGTTAGCGCCCATTGATTTTTGTATACAAGGAGAAGTTGACAATTTTACGAAAGTGAAGTATAATCAAAATGTAAAAGGTGCTACCGGCAAACGGTCAGCTCCCGAAAATATTTTGGTTAAAAATAACCGTGCATACTGGGGAGTAGGCGGTTATTTTTTTGTGTTTTTACTGTTGCTGCCGAACATATATCCAAAACTGAACATAGCTACGGCAAAGCTGATAATAGAAATCAAACTTTCTGTCGTAAGCATACAACACCACCCTCTTTCTTTAAAAGTCGGAGGGTGCAAACCCTCCGCAGAGGGAACTAACCGCATACCTTTTGTGGTAACACCTTGGAAGATATTATAACAAGGGTCGACATATTTTTAAACGATTTATCGGGGTAATGGATGAAAACATAGCGTCATTCGGCAAAAATCTATTGAAATTTTAAAAGATATATAGTATAATCCAATATATGCTTGTGTAGCACAGCCGGTAGTGCAGCTCATTCGTAATGAGCAGGTCGCAGGTTCGAATCCCGTCACAAGCTCCAAAACCTGCGTAAACACGGCGTTTTCGCAGGTTTTTCTTTTTCAGAAATGCATTTCAAAATTCAATTCGCAATAAAAAATCTCACTTCTTTACGGAGTGAGATTTTGTTTGTTTATTCGTTTTTTCGTTCAAGACCTTATGTCTATTCAACTATTTTTATGTAAATTATATCTTTCTTTAATACAATATGTTATTATCATTATAACAAACTAAAAGACCCGCATAAGCGAGTCTTCAATAATCACACACTGTGATGTTGGCTGAGCAACGATTTGGATAAATCTTTATTTGAACTTAATAGTGTAAAATAAGGTTTTAAACAAGATTATAGTAGCATTTTTTTGCACAGTTGTCAACAATGTTTTTTAAGGGGGTAATTTTATGGAAAAAGATTATTATTTAGGGCTTGATATAGGAACAGATTCAGTAGGATGGGCGGTATGTAATCCTTATTATCAAATTCTTAAATTTAAGGGAAACGCTATGTGGGGAATACGACTTTTTGACGAGAGCTGTTCAGCTGAAAAACGCCGAGGATTTCGTTCCGGTCGCAGAAGGAATCAGAGAAAACGCGAAAGAATTGCTTTACTTGAAATGCTTTTTGATAAAGAAATATGCAAAGCGGATCCGGCTTTTTTTATTAAGCTCCATGAAAGCAATTTGTATTTTGATGATAAATCAACAAATGTTCCTTACAGCGTTTTTTCCGATGATAACTATACAGATAAAGATTTTCACAAAGAATTTCCTACGGTTTATCATTTGAGAAAGGAACTTATAACCAACAAAGAGCCTCACGATGTAAGGCTTGTTTATCTTGCCCTTCATCATATTATAAAACATCGTGGACATTTTCTTTTTGATTATTCATATAAGGATGATATTTCGGGAGATTTTTTGCCTGTATATACCAATTTTAAGAATTATATCTTTGATAATTATGAAATTGAATTGGAATGTAATGATGTAGAGAGACTCTCTCAAATATTGAAAAATAAAAGCATCGGAAAGAAAAATAAGAATTCAGAAATTGCCACACTCTTTGGGGTTGATAAAAAAACCGATAAAAGCTTATATAGTATGCTTTCACTTTTAAGCGGCTCAAAGATTGCTCTTTTTGATATTTTTGAGGATGAATCCCTTAAAGACGTTGAAAAAAAGTATGTTTCGTTTTCTTCGGGATTTGATGATAATGAAAGTGAATATCGGTCATATCTCAGTGAACGATTTGAACTTTTATGCAAATTAAAAGCAGTGTATGATTGGGCAATACTTGCCGATATTTTAAACGGAAAAGAATATATTTCGTTTTCAAAGGTTGATGTATACGAAAAGCATGGCAGAGATTTAAAAGTTCTTAAAGAATATGTTATAAAATATGCACCTGAAAAATACAATGAAATATTTAAAAAAAGCATAGAAAAAGTAAATAATTATGTTGCCTATTCAAAGCATATAAAAAGTAATAAAGGCACAGGTGTTTTAACTTCAACCTGTTCTCAAGAGGAGTTTTGCGCATACTTAAAGAACGTTTTAAAGTCTTGCCAAGACGAGCAGTACATTAAAATGTTTGATGAGATTGAAAACTCGACATTTATGCCAAAGCAGGTTACAAAGGATAATGGTGTTATCCCCATGCAGGTTAATGAAAAGGAACTTGTAGCTATTCTTGATAACGCAAAGGAATATTTGCCGTTTTTGCAAGAAAAAGATAGCACCGGAAAATCTGTTTACGACAAACTTATTGCATTGTTTGAATATCGTATTCCATATTATATTGGTCCGCTTAATACTCATTCAAAAAAGAGTTGGCTTGTAAGAAGTGACGAAAAAATATATCCGTGGAATATCGAAGAGGTTGTTGACTATGATAAATCTGCAGAAGAATTCATCAAAAATTTAACAAGCAAGTGTTCTTATTTGCCTGAATTTGATGTAGTTCCTAAACATTCGTTAATATATAGTAAATTCTGTGTACTTGATGAACTGAATAATCTTCGAATTAACGGTGAAAAAATCAGTGTTCAGTTAAAGCAGGATATTTATAATAATATTTTTAAAAAATATTATAAAGTCACTAATAAAAAACTTTGTGATTATTTAAAATCTCGAAATATTGAGTTTGATGAAATAAGCGGGATTGACAATGATTTCAAATCATCATTAAAGTCGTATAAAGATTTGCTTGAATATGATTTAACCGATAAACAAAAGGAATCCGTTATCAATGCGATTACTGTTTTCGGAGAGGATAAAAAACTCTTGAAGAAGAGACTCAAAAACGAATTAGGCGATTATCTTTCAGATGATGAAATTAAAAAAATTTCCAAACTGAAATATAGCGGATGGAGCAGACTTTCAAGAGAGTTTTTGACTGAAGTTGAAGCAATTTGCAAAGAATCAGGCGAGGTTGTAAATATTATTACAGCTATGTGGCAAACAAATAACAATTTGATGCAATTGCTTTACAGTAATGATTTTTGTTGTGACGATAAAGGCAACAAGTCTTTTATTGATAAAGTAAATGAGCTGAATTCGTTTGGTGCTGATAAAAGCTTAAATGATATAATTGATGGATTATATATTTCACCTCTTGTTAAAAGGCCTATTCATCAGTCAATTTTAATAATCAAAGAAATTGAAAAAATAATGAAGCATCCTCCGAAAAAGATATTCGTTGAGGTGGCAAGAGGTGCCGGGGAGAAGAAACGTACGGTTTCAAGAAGAAGTGCTCTTTTGGATTTATATAAATTCTGCAAAAAAGATTATTCTGATTTGTATGAGTATTTGCTTAATAATACAACCGATGACGATTTGAGAAGTGACAAGTTGTATTTGTATTTTACTCAATTTGGCAAATGTATGTATAGCGGAGAAGAAATCAAATTAGACGACTTGTTCAATAAAAATCTTTATGATATAGACCACATATATCCGCAATCAAAAATCAAGGATGACAGTTTAAATAACAGAGTTCTTGTTAAGAAAAAAACAAATTCCAAAAAGGATAATGAATATCCTATTTCAAGTCAAGTAAGAGAAAAAATGACACCGTTTTGGAAGATGCTCCTTGACAAGAAACTTATTGACAAGAAAAAATATGAGCGATTGGTGAGAAATAACCCACTTAGCGAAGATGAACTTTCAGAATTTGTATCTCGCCAGCTTGTAGAAACTCGCCAGTCAACAAAAGCAGTTTCAACTATCCTTAAACAACTTTATCCTGACACGGAAATAGTTTATGTCAAGGCGAAGTTAACTTCAGATTTTCGTAAAGAATATGATATGCTCAAATGCCGTGAAGTTAACGATTTTCATCATGCAAAGGATGCATATCTAAATATTGTTGTCGGCAATGTTTATAATGTTAAATTTACACATAACAAGATTAATTTTATAAAACACTTGCAAAATAACGATAAGGGATATACCGTTAATCTGACTTCAATGCTAAAGCATAATATTGACGGAGCATGGGTAGCGGATAATAATGAAACTTTAAATACTGTTATAGCAACAATGAATAAAAACAATATTCGTTATACTCGTTATGCTTATGAGAAAAAAGGTGGATTTTGGGATCAAACTATATCCAAAAAAGGAAAGGCACAGGTTCAACTAAACAATCTTTTAAGCAACAAAGAAAAGTACGGCGGAAGAACAAAAGTTTCTGCAACATATTTTTCTTGCGTTGAACACGGCGAGAAAGATAATCGTGTTGTGTCATTATTTGCAGTTAATCTTTATGACAAAAATAAGTACGAAGAAAGCCCTTTGGATTATTTGATTGAAAATTATAATTTGATTGACCCTGTGATTAAGGTTAAAAAAATTAAAGTTCAATCATGTATTTCTTTTGACAATATGCGTTGCCACCTTGGCGGTAAAGGAAGCGGAGGTAGCATAATAGTTTATCGCCCGGCTGTTCAGTTAGTACTGGGCTATCAAAATGAACGATATATTAGAAATATAATTCGCTGTGCTGATGGTGATTTGCATTTACAATCATGTAGTGATTCAATAACTTCAGAGCAGAATTGTCAGTTATATGATTTGCTTTTGGAAAAAATGGCAAATAATATTTATGGTGTTATGTTCTCTGATTTGGCTGAAAAACTTGTTTTAGCAAAAAGCAAGTTTGAGAAAATAGACCTTGTTGAGCAGTGTAAAACAATAAAGAATATTTTGATTATCCTAAAGAATAATGCATCAAAAGGCGACCTTAAAAATATAGATATTAAATCAAACGGAGCAATAAGACTCAACAATAATATTTCTAAAATCAAAGATGTTAAATCAATTAAACTTATAAATCAATCTGTTACAGGACTTTATGAAACCGAAGTTGAACTTGTAAGCAAGGAATAAGGAGAAATTAAATATGAGCCGGCCCACAGTTGTGGTAACAAAACCGTCAAAACTCGATTACTCAATGGGGTATATGACGGTAAGATACGACGAAATTGAAAAAATATATAAAACTTTAAAGCTTTATCATATCAATGTTTTGGTTGTTACATCATCAAAGCCGGAAAAGATTTCCGGCTTTGATGAAATACATATAATTGATTATGATTTGTGTGTAATTGACACCTGTGACAATTAGAGATATAATATACTATATCTTATGAATTACCCTGTACATAATAGTGGTGCAGTTTATTTGAGGTTTGAGAATAGTGTAAATTCATAAGGTATTTAAACTGAACAATTAACCCGGCAATATGTTTGAGAATAGTGTAAATTCATAAGGTATTTAAACTCCTTAACTTCACTTGATTTGTCTGGTTGGGTTTGAGAATAGTGTAAATTCATATATTTGTTTTATACACACAGAAAGCGGTTATTAACAGATAACCTATGTGGGGTTGTGCAAATTTAGAAACACAATCGAATAATATAAATCAAAATGTAATGAGCTTGTCGCAGGTTAAAATCCCGTCACAAGCTCCAAAACCGCCTTTTAAGGCGGTTTTTTATTTTGCCTTTTTTTAAATTCACACAGGGGATTTATTTTCAACATTTCAGGGTTTAATGGTTTAAAAGTGCATTTAATTCGGAGTTAAAAATTTAAAATTAAGCCGTAAAAAGAGAAAAATGACGAAAATTAAAGTTTTCGACAAAGTTTTCAACACAGTGTTGAAAACTGTCAAAAGCCGAAAATCAAGTAAAATAAGCAAATTTCGACACAACACAAAATATGAAAGGTCAAAAATAAATTTTAGGTATTACAAATGGTATTTTCCCTGAGTTTTAAACATATTCAACAGAGTTTTCAACATTTTAACCGAGAAATTCGATTTTTGACCTTGGAAAGTTGAAAAATGTTGAAAACTTAGTTGAAAATGTGGAAAATGTGGAACAATACGATGTTCAAATGTGGAAAATTTCATTATTTAGTTGAAAACCGAGTATTTAATAACAATATATTGTGGAATTTCGTTTATTTTGCTATGGTAATATTTGGCAAAAATAAGATATTATACACCTTTTTATATCATTTTTTACCATTTTGCCTCAATTTATTTTCAACATTTCAACTTTTCGCCGCTGTGATTATCTTTGCCCTTTTATAATTTTGCTCACTATATATTGTGTTAAAATTCGGTGAAAACAGGTGATTTTACATTTTGTAATGTTTAAAATCCGAAAAAGTTTCAACATTTTGTCGAAATTTTCAACAATGATTTAAAAATCCATATTAAATCCGGTAATAAACGACAGCTGAGGCACATATATTTTTATCGGGTGATAAAGTGTACAAAGTTTTAAACAATAAAAAATTCGGCAAATTTTTTTTATTCGCTGCCGCAGGTATGCTTTTAATAATAAATTTTTTTAAAACCGTACCTGTACAAAGCTACGAATGGGGGCTGTATTTTGAAAAGCCCCAAACCATGCCGGTGCCGAATTTAGAGGACGAAAAAATTAACCCGTTAGGGGCTTATTATCACGGCAATACCGAAAAAAATATTATCTATTTGACATTTGATTCCGGCTATGAAAACGGCAACACCGAAAAAATTTTACAGGCCTTAAAGGCACACAATGCGCCGGCTATCTTTTTTATGACGGGACAGAACATAGATGAAAACCCGGAGCTTGTTAAACTGATTTTAGCCTATGGGCAAAAGGTGGGCAACCACAGTTATCATCACCCGGATATGTCGAAAAAGAGCCGGAATGACTTTGAAAAAGAGCTTGATTTAACCCGGCGGGCTTACAAAAAAATTACCGGCGAAGATATACCTAAATTTTACCGCCCTCCGGAAGGTAAATTTTCCCTTGAAAATTTGAAAACCGCACAAAGTTTAGGTTATACTACCGTTTTTTGGTCATCTGCCTATGTTGACTGGGATCCGGCAAAACAGCCCTCGGAGGAAACCGCCTTTGCAAGAATTAAAGAGAGAACATTCCCCGGCGCCGTTTTTCTTTTACATTCGGTTTCAAAAACAAATGCGGATATTTTAGACAGACAGCTTACCTTATGGGAAGAACAGGGATATTCTTTCGGAGATGTGGCAAACTTGGCAAATGATTACAACACATAAACTTGTAATCGTTATCAGAGATTGTGTTTTCTTTTTGGCGCAGAGTTTATCTGCGTTTAAATCCTCCTTTAATTATAAATGCGAAAAGACGAACCTTTCGGGGTTCGTCTTTTCGTTTATTTTGTCGGTTTTATTTGATAATATACATACCGTCGCCATGTTTTTCTATTTCACATTCGTAAAATCTGTTGCTTGCCAGAATAAAATCTTCGGTATCTTTTACGCCGGCGGTTTCATATGCCGAGTGCATTGCAAGCTGGGGCAGACCTATGTCAACGGTGTTTACGGCAACCCTTGTGTTGGAGATATTGCCCAATGTGCCGCCGCCTAAAATATCGCTGCGGTTGTGGAATGTTTGATATTTAACGGCTGCTTTATCCAAAATCATTTTAAACAGGGCGGCTGAAACGCCGTCGGTGGTATAGCGCTGATTGGCGTTATATTTTATGACGATGCCGCCGTTTATAGCCGGTCGATTTGTAGGGTCTGCCACCGAAATATTATTGGGGTGTACGGCGTGGGCGTTGTCGGCGGAAATCATAAAGCTGTTTGACAAAAATCTTGTCATATCATCTCTGTCACCGCCGACGCTTTTTGTTATGCGGTACAGCACATCGGAAAGGAAAGTACTCCGTGCCCCTTGTTTAGTCTCGCTGCCTACTTCCTCGTTGTCGAATATTGCCAAAACCGGGACGGACTTTTCCTCTTTTACCGATAAGAAGCCCTGTAAGGCGGCAAAAACACACTGTAAATCATCAAGTTTAGGGCTTGCCACAAATTCACTGTCTGCCCCTAAAACAGTTCCTTTCTGCCTGTTATATAAAAACAGGTCGTCGCTTAAAATATCATCTTTTTCTACCCCTGCCGCCCGGGCAATTTGGCTGTAAAAATCAACGTTCTCACTTTCCAAGGCATACAGCGGTAAAAGATCCGTTTGTGGATTCATCTTTTTGCCGTCATTGGCTGTTCTGTCCATGTGAATGGCAAGGTTTGGAATTATAAGCAAATCACGGTCTATGTTTACAAGTTTTTGTTTTACGCCGTTTCCTTCTTTAACCATAATTCTGCCTGCCACAGACAGGGGTCTGTCAAGCCAGGTGGAGTAAATCATACCGCCGTAGCGCTCGGTGTTAAGGCTTATGTAGGGGCCTTGTTTAAGCTGGGGGTTTTCCTTGATTTTAAATGTGGGGCTGTCCAGGTGGGCGGCGATTATATTAAAGGCCTTTACATCTTTCGGAATTTTAAAAGCTATAACCGAAGAATAATTCCTTAAAACATAGTACTTTCCGCCGGGGGTTAGAACCCGATTATCCTGTTCGTAAATTCTTGTAAAACCGTTTTCATCAAGAATTTGTGACAATGTCTCTGCCCGGTGATAGGGTGACGGGCATTTTTCTATAAAATTTAAAAGCTGATTGGTGTGGTTCATATACTTTGCCTCTTATTCGTTTTTTATTATAGTAACACAAAGAGGAAAATTTTTAAAGCGGTTTATTTTGGGGAGGAGACGATTGTCATTGACCGAGCCGCTGCGGATAGATCCCCATCTGCCATGCTGCCCGGTGCAAACACCGCAACCGCCCAAACCCCCATACTTCTGTCAAAAAGGGTAGCTGTAGGGTATTCGGTAAATTCCGACTGTGGAGTATTGCCCCGATAGCTGTCCGGTTTTATATATGCGTCGCTTACAAGGGTTTTACTTGTGGCGGTTTGACAAAATTCATCTGTGTGTACCGGGGTGTAGTCTTGAAGCCACAAAACCTGACTGCTTAATCTAAGCTCCCGAAAGGCGGCTTTGTAAATTTCATCTTGGCTAAGCTCCGGCACATCTTCAAAAATTCCGTAGCCTACTGTGCCTATTTGCTCGCCTGCCGAGTTGTATATCAAAACCGGCGTCCAGGGAGCGCCGACTGTTTTTTCTTCCGGCTCTTTTACATACCGCCCTTGGGGCAGGGGAATACCCAATGAAAAAGGCATTATATCGTAAATTCGGCTGTTGTAATCGTTTTTGCCGTCTTGATATGCGGGAAATTCTATGAGAGTACCATCTTGATAATCTGCATTTTTATTCTTCAAAATGCTTACCGGGTGGGTGTAAACCCAAAAGCCGAAGCACAAAGCTGCCAAACCGGCCAAAATCCACACTGCCGGTTTTGCCTTTTTACACGCCAGAACATTTTTTACACGGCCTTTTACCGAGCCTTCTCCAAAGTAAAGAGGCCGCCGAGCTATTGTTCCTTTTTCGGCTGACATGGACAGCAGGGCAAGTGAATAATTTTTCTTTGAATTTTCCCCTAAATAGGCAACCGATTTTTCGTCACATGCCATTTCTATATCCGAGCCGAAAAGGGAAAAAGCCATCCAAACAAAAGGGTTAAACCAATGCCGACCAAGGATTAAAAAGGAAAAAAATTTAAAAATATAGTCCTTGCGCCTTATGTGCATAGCCTCGTGGCAAAGGACATATTCCGTGTTTTCCCGCCGAATGTTCCGTGGCAGATAAATTATCGGCTTCAAAATTCCCGCCACAAAAGGGGAGGAAATATTATCGCTTGTATATGCGGGTATTCCCTTTGTGAATTCATATTCGGAGGGGTAGGGAACAGCCTCTTTAAGATTTCTTTTTAAAACCTTATATTTTAAGGCGGCATATGCGAAAAACAGCAACAAACCCACAAGCCAAATTACAGCGGCACAGTTTAAAACGGAGAGCTTGGCACCTGCCCCTGATAGGCCAGACGACAGCGGCAGTTGAACCCTACCAACCGGAAAGAGCCTTGTGATATTATCATTACCGCCGGCAGGCACAATAAAGTAGGAGGCCGAGGAAATATTGAGCAGTGCGGTAAAAACGCCGAATGTGGCAGGGAAAATAAGGCGCAGAGCCGCTATAATCCATAAACCGGGGCGCACCGACCTTGGGGCTTTATACAGCAATCCACGGAGAATAACAACGGCGAAAATTGCCAACACCCCATTTAAACTTGTGTTTAGAACATAAATAAAAATATCGGATATTTTTGAGATAAATAACATCATTTTACTTTTCCTCGCTGTATAAATCAATCAGCTTTTTAATTTCTTCCGCTTGTTGGGCACTCAATTTTTCGCCCCCGATAAAAGCCGTGAGAAAAGCCGGCAGAGAGCCGTTGAACATTTCCCCTACAAAATTTTTACTTCTTTGACTATTAAATTCTTCTTTGCTTACCAAAGACGTAACCACCGATTTTTCGTTGCGGAACAGCCCCTTGTCACAAAGGCGACGAAGTACCGTGTAAACCGTGGTGCTTTTCCAATTAAGGCGATCATTGCAAATTTTTACAAGCTCCCCGGAGGTGATAGGCTCGTTATCCCAGATGATTTCGGCAAATTTCATTTCCGTTTTGGCAAGATGACAGTTGACCATGATTAGTTTCTCCTTTCTCTCTACAAGTTGTAGATTTTACTTTATTCTACAATTTGTAGAGTAATTTGTCAACATACAATGATTAAAATTTTCTGTTTTCGGCAAAAATAATGTGGGGGTGTGAATTTTGAAAAAATTTAAAATATTTATTATTTCATTTACAGTTACATTTGCGGTTATGGCGGTGGCTTTGTCGGCAGTGTGCGGACAAATTTTGATTAAAACCCAACAAGCAGAAGTAAAAAAGGAGAATGTACCTGTAAACATACCGTCTGCAAGGGATAGAGTTCGGCTGTTTTTAAGGCTTGGAAATGAGGACAGCCGGGTGTATCGGATAATAAAATTCAATGCCATAGAGGGGAAAATAGGAATTGGAATTATATCTCCGGAATTTAAAATAAAAGACGGTTACACCATTGACGGCATTTACAAACAAAAGGGAAGTTTGGCCTGTGTTGAGGAATTTAAAAATGCCTTTGGGGTGAACATTGACAAGTATATATTTTGTTCTTATGATGAGTTAATGAAAATTTGCAAAGACTTTAAAGAAATTGACATAGAACCGGGGCAGATACCCGGAGCTGCGAAAAGTTATCTTTTAAAAAATGCCGATAAAGCCGGGCGGGAGACTATAATTTACGCCATTGAACAAGGAGGTAAATTTTTAGACAACGCCGTAGGCCTTGAATTTATTTTGTTTGCCGCAGAGAATTTTATAAATACAAATCTCGGCAATTTAGACGACCTGTTAACCAACGGAATAAAAAGAGAATTTGAAAGAATAAACACTGACATTAACACATCTTCCTTAGAAGATTTTGCAAGAATTATGAGCTTTTTACATGACGGGCGGACATTTAACACCTGCTTTGTAACCGGCGATGACAGCTTTGAGGCAGGCACCGAAAAAATTAAAAAAGTTACAGACTGATAAAAAATTGCAAGTCTACAATTTACAACAGAAAACAGATGTAAAAAACCCTGTTCCGATTTTTTGAAACAGGGTTTTAAAGTTATGAATTTGTTTTTTCCGTGAAAAAAATTTTTTGTTAAAGTTTTACTTATCTTCATCAAATGAGTGAGGTTTAACCTGAGCCAAGCCCATGGCCAAAATTTCACCGCCGCGAATTAAAGCCGGGCGAATTGTTTTTTCTTCGTCACCCTCCAAAAATTCAAAGTACTTTTCGTTGCCCTTTGAATATTTGATAACCAAAATGTCCATTTTTGCAAGATAAAGTTCAACTTCGTCAAGTTGTTCAAGGGCAAAATCCCCTTGGCCGGAATATTTAGCCTCCATAAGATAAGATAAAAGCTGAACTTCCTGTGGATTTACAGCCATAGACAAAGCTTGCTTTTGCTTTTCCGCCGATTGCTGTTCTGCCCGGAGAATATCATCCATTTCTTTAAAAATTGCCTCCAATTTATCGGCCAAATCACCGGCGTCGGCAGAAATTTCCACAACGGTTTTGCTCTTTACCTTTTTTGTGTGAAACAACATAAAACCGGAAAGGAGAATGACAAAACAGCCTATGGCCATAACCAGTATGTAGCTTTGCATATCGTTAAATTTTATATTGTGCAGAAACATATAATAATAAACGGTAAGCAATACCATAAGCACACCTACAAGAAGGGCTATAAGGCCGGGAAGTGGGCTTTTCTTTTTAACATTTTTTACATCTTCGCTATTTTCCCAAAGTTTTGATTTATTTACACTTTCCAACATAGGGAAATTGGCTTTTTCCAAAGCCACAAGCCGATCTAATTTGTCGGCAACATCTGCCTTGTCGCCCCGGCTGAGATATTGATACTGAATAGTTTCAAACATTTCGGAAATTACACTGCCTGTTTCATACAGGCTTTTAGCCCGACTGAGCCTTTCGATTAAATTTGTCTTTCTGGATGTATATATTTCTGATAAGGTCATAACTTTTTCCTCTTTTACTTTTGCTTTTAGATTATAATATAACAAAACCGCTGTATGTGCAACGATTTTTAACTTTTTTGTTACAAAATCCAAAAATTTAATCAAATTTTTGTAATCTGAAATAGTTTTTGACATTTGTACCTAAAAATGTTGAAAGCATTTTAAAAAATCTGGAAAGCAAGATTTTGCCTTTTATTAGGATAGTTTATTTATGGCGGAATATATTTTTTAAAGGATTGCTTAATCAATCTCTCAGTCAGCTAACGCTGACAGCTCTCTTTACCAAAGAGAGCCTGTTTTGCAGTTTGTTGAGGTCATATTTTACAGCGGAACATCTTCACTGTAAAGTTCAACGGTATTATACCGTAAATTAAAATTACAAATAAACAGCATTTTAACATCGGTGATAGACAAATATTTCACGGCTTGATTTATATTTTTCTGTTCAAAATAAAAATACTCGATTTTTCAAACCTTTTTATAACAAAACAAAAGCCGCCCCGGGGACGGCTTGTAAATTTTTAAAGTTCTATTTTTGAGTAAAGACCGAATGACCGGCTGTCATTGAGTTTTTCGTCTCTTGTTTTCTGTGCCTGAGGTTCGCTCTTTTCTCTGCGTGATGAGTTTTTGTTGTAAGGCTTTCTGCCGCCACGGTCACGATTATTATTGTAGCGTGGTCTTGGGTTTGTAGGATAAATTACAACCCTGCGGCTGCTGCCTTCGCCTTTGCTCTCGCTCTTAACACCTTCGATTTCGCTTACGGTAGCGTGGATAATGCGTCTTTCATAAGGATTCATAGGCTCGAAACCGAAAGGACGGCCTGTTTTTAACACCTTATTTGCCCGCTTTTTGGCGTTGTGAACCAAATCTCCCTCACGCTTGTGGCGATAATCCGCAACATCAACGGTAATTTTTTCAAAGCTGTCCTCTGTGCGGTTTGCGGCAAGACCTGTAAGATAGGAGAGAGCCTCCATTGTCTCGCCTTTTCTGCCTATCAAAGCTCCTACATTCCGGCCGCTTATTTTAATGGTGCAGCCTGTTTCGCTTTTAACAGGGGTGAGAGTGTATTCTTCCTCGTTAAACCGACTGAGTATTCCTTTTAAGAATTCCATTGCGTATTTTAATTTTGCGCTCTGTTCTTCTTCGGGAATTACATATTCTTCCGGCTGCGGTTTTTCTTCCGTTTCTTCCTGCCGATTTTGTTCCTCTTTTTTAGGTTCTTCGCTCTTGATTTCAGGCTTTTTGTTTTCCGGCTTTTTTTCTTTCTTTTCTTTTTTGAAAGTTTCTTTTTCAGGCTGTGCAAACAAATCTTTTACACTGAAATCGTCTTCTTTTTCGGTAACTTTAACGGTTACATATTCTTTTTTAAAGATAAAGCCCTTTTTGGTGACATCGGTAACTTCCACGGTTACTCTGTCCCGTGTAAGATCCAATTCTTCAAGTGCCAGGGCTATTGCCTCTTCTTTTGACGAGGCAGTTTTAATAACTTCTCTCATTATTTATCACCGTATTTTTCTCTGTCCAATGCCCTTGCCTTTTCAAGGCGTTTTCTCTGTTCTTCGGTCATATCGCCGTCAAAACTCTTTGATTCTTCGGCGTATTTTTCTTTGTCCTGCCGAATGGCTTTTTTAGCCTTTTCAGGGCGCTTTTTCCGCTCTTCTTTTCTCTTTTTGCGAGCTTCTTCAACTTCCCGGTTGATTTTTGCTCTTTCCTTTTCAACATCAAAGAAAATTGAAAGAATGTATTCCTGCAAAATACCGAAAACGCTGTTGAAAATCCAGTAAACAGAAACACCTGCCGGAACAACGAAGCCGAAATACCGGAACATTACGCTTGTGTAAATAGGCATAAATTTAGCAGGGCCTTCCATTTTCTGACCGTTCAACTTCATTGTAACAAACTGCTGAATAAGCATTACAATTACTGAAATGATAGGAATAAGAACCAACATATTGAGGTTTTTGATTGACGGTGTAACCGACAAATCAAAGCCTAAGAATGTAAAGTTAAAGTTTTTTACAAATGAAAGCTGTTCCGCAGAAAGATACTGTGAGAACATATCCGGGTTTTGTTTTACCGCAACTATTATGCTTGTTTCCCGGCTGTATCTTGAAACGGAACCCATAATGCCTTCGGCAATAGGTGTGATTGTTTTAATTACATCTGCAGGAACCCTTGCAATATACTGCAACGGCTTATAAATAACATTGATAAGACCGATGAGAATAGGGAACTGAATAAGCATAGGTGCACAACCGCTTGTCATTGAAAAGTTGTGTTCCTGTTGAAGCCTTGCAAGTTCCTCCTGCTGTTTTTGAGGGTCGCTGGCGTATTTCTTTTGAATTTGCTGAATAAGCGGGCTGAAAACGCTCATTCTGATTGTGCTCTTCTTCTGTTTGATTGAAAGAGGAAGAAGAATAATTTTTGTTAAAAGTGTAAACAGAATAAGTGTTACACCGTAGTTGCCCACAAGGTCGTAGATGCCACGCATCAACCAACCGAGGGGTATTGAGAAAATTGAAAATATACTGCTCATTTTTCCTCCGGCCTTTTTAATAAAGGCTACTGTTTAGTTTTGTTTGTCCACATTCCTTTCGGCGGGACCGGGTCATAACCGCCCTTTGCCCATGGGTTACAACGCAAAATGCGCCATATGCCAAGGATTAAACCCTTGACTACACCGTGAATTTCTATTGCCTGCATCATATATTCGCTGCAGGTGGGCAGATAGCGGCAGTGGTTGCCCAGAAGAGGGGATATAAATTTTTTGTAAAATTTAATTGGGGCTATAAAAATTTTTTTAAGCATCCAAATAACCTGTCTCCCGAAGCCGTAAGTTTATCATATCCGCAACTTGATAACTTTTTAGCCTTGCGGTTTTGCCGCGGGCCACAAAAATAAGGTCGTACCCTTTTGACATATCCAGGTTAAGGCTGCGAATTGCCGCCCTTATAACACGCCTGGAACGGTTGCGCTTAACCGCACAGCCGATTTTTTTGCTTGATGTTATTCCTATGCGGGTGCCGTGATACCTGTTTTTAATACAGTAAACCACAACCCCCGGCTGAACGCTGCATTTACCCTTGCGGTAAGCTTTGATAAACTCTTTGTTTTTGTTAACTGCTTTAAATTTCATCGTTTTTTCCTTTTCAATTTGGAAAACCAAGAAGATTGTTTTTATTTTGAAAATCCGAATAGAAATAAAGACCACGCTAAGTGGTCTTGCTTTTTAACTTTCGAAATGTCAAAAATAGAAAACAAAAGGATGGCGATTAAGCTGACAATTTAGCTCTGCCCTTTGATCTTCTTCTTGCGATTACTTTTCTGCCGTTGTGGCTTGCCATTCTCTTCAAAAAGCCGTGAACTGCTTTTCTTGAACGCTTTTTAGGCTGGTAAGTTCTCTTCATTGATTTGTGTCCTCCTGTCTTTATTTTATATATGCAAACGGTAATTCCGCTGCCAACAATATTTTAGCGCAAAGTAAGCCCTTGCATTTAGAAAGTATATAATAAACAGTGGGTTTTTGTCAAGTGCAAATATTTAACTTATTGGTTAAAAAGGATTTATTTTTTTAATTTTCCTTGTTTTTTTATCTTTTTATAAATTTTTTACCTTCATATATAGTATTAACAATTAAAAATATTATATATACTATATTTATTATATAATAAAATATTGTAAAGGCGGCAAATTTATGGTATAATCAGTGTATATGTAAAAATGGCGTTTTGGGCTTAAAAACATCTTTAACGGCAATTTGCCCCCTTTACCGGGCATTTAAGCCTATCTGCGCCAGGGAAATTAAACGGGAGTAATTAAATGGAATCTTTTAACGATGTTTTTACCGCTGTTAAGGCCAGGTGCAAAAGCAGCATTAACGAAGCGTCCTATAATTTATTTATAGCCCCTATCGAACTTGGCCCTATGGACGGGCAGACGGTTACGCTTTATGCCCCCAATGATTGGGCAAGGGGAGTTATAGAATACCAGTTTTTGGATTTGATTTCCAAAGGCTTTGAGGAAATTTTAGGTTTTACGGTTGTGATAAACCTTAAAGCAAAACCTGCCGCAGCCTCTGTAACGGAGCCGGCGGAAAAGAAAGAAGTTAAAAAGGGAAGTTACGATTTGACATTTGACACCTTTATCGTAGGTTCATCAAACAAACTTGCCCATGCCGCAGCATATGCGGTTTCTCAAAAACCTTCAACGGCTTATAACCCGCTTTTTATTTACGGGGACAGCGGTCTTGGCAAAACTCACCTTTTGAACGCCATAAAAACGGAGATACACAAAAATTATCCCGATTACAACATAGTTTATGTTGACGGCGAGACTTTTACAAACGAGATTATTGCCGCCATCAGAGAAAACGACACCGCAAGTTTCCAAAATAAATACAGAAAGAGCGACGTTTTGCTGGTTGACGATATTCAGTTTATAGCCGGCAAAACCCAAACACAGGAAGAATTCTTCCACACTTTCAACGCTTTGCACAATTCAGGCAAGCAGATTGTTTTGGCGTCGGATCGTTCTCCGAAAGAGATAAAAAGTCTTGAAGACAGACTTCGCACAAGATTTGAGTGGGGTCTTATGGCGGATATTCAAGCCCCGGACTTTGAAACCAGATGTGCCATTATAAATCGCAAGGCCGAGCGGTTCGGTTTGAATTTAAAAAATGATGTGGTTACATTTATCGCCTCTAAGGTACAGACAAATATTCGTCAGTTAGAGGGTGTTGTTAAAAAGCTGAACGCTTTACAGGAACTTGAAGGTAAACCTCCTGTTATTGCCACAGCACAGGTTGCGGTTAAGGATATTTTAAATGAAACTTTGTCCAGCCCGGCTATGGTTGACAAAATTATTGCGGAAGTTGCCAAAGTACACAACTGCACACCTGCCGATTTAACCGGCCAAAGCCACAAAACAGAATTTGCCGACGCAAGAAAAATGGCCATGTACATTATAAAAGAAGTTTGCGGAATGACAATGAAAGACATCGGTGATTTGTTCGGCGGAAGAAATCATTCTACTGTTGTTTACAACTTAAAAGTTGTGGGTAATAAGATAAAAAGCGACCGTTTCTATCATGATACGGTAGAGGATATTATCAAGAATGTAAAAACCATTTAAACTTAATTATATTAACTTAGGTCTTGTTGAAAACAACCGGACAAAAGTTTTAACAACCGCCAGTTTTAGAATTTTTATTCTTTAAAGCACTGTGAATATTGCATAAATATGCAGTTAAAAGCTTTAAAATTATCAACATTGTTTTCAACATTCAACAGAGAGTTTTTGACATTTTCAACCGGTTAGATTTTACGGTTGTCGGTTTCAACATTTAATCGACAAGAATTAAACATTTAAAATGTAGAGAAAAACCGCTTGAAAAGCCGGGAAATCAAATTTTCCACATTTCAACGGCCTCTACTACTACGACTGAATTTATATAGCAAGTAAAAGCAAAAAAGCTTTTTGTTGCAAAAATTTTATGGTACTAAATTACCATTGTCTGTTAATAACAGGAAAGGAATATATTTTATGAAAATTTATTGTGACCGTGATAAACTTAATGATGCTATTCAGGTAGTTTCAAAAGCTGTTGCACGGAAAAGCAATCTTGCAAGTATTGAGGGTATTCTCTTAGTTGCGGAAAACGAAACCCTTACTTTAACAGGTTACGATTTTGAACTGGGCATTAAAACAACCTTTGATTGCCGAATAGAAGAAGAAGGAGACATAGTTCTTTCAAGCCGGCTTTTGGGAAACATAGTAAAAAAGGTTTCCGACGATGAAATTTACATCAGTGCCGACGATAAAATGAACTGTGTAATTCAGTGCGGAAACGCAAGATACAATATCAAGGGTATAGACAGCACAGACTACCCAGATTTACCATCGGCAAACAGCGATAATTGCGTAAAAATAGAAAAAAATCTTTTCAGTCAAATGTGCGATTATGTTTCTTATGCCGTTGCAACCGATGACAAGCGCCCTGCTCACACAGGTGTTTTGATGAATCTTGAAGATATGCACCTTACAATGGTTGCTTTGGACGGTTATCGTTTGGCAGTTTGTGAAAGAGCCGTTGATTTTGAAGGGGAATTTAAAATGGTTATCCCCAAAAAGGCAATGGACGAAGTAAGACGCCTTTGTGTAGACGACGGAAAAATAGCCGTTTACCCGGCAAAGAGATTTGTTGTTTTCCAGGTTGATGAATTTACTATTATTTCCCGTTTGTTGGAAGGGGACTTTTTGGATTACAGAAAAGCAATTCCCGAAAAATTTATGACCGATGTTATTGTTAAAACAAGAGATTTATCGGACGCCATCGAGAGAGTTTCTCTTATCATAACCGAAAGATTGAGAAATCCCGTAAGAATTACACTTAATCAAGGGGTTATGAGCATCAGATGTTCAACAGAACTGGGTGAAGTTTACGACGAATTGAATGTAAACCAAATTGGCCCGGATTTGGAAATAGGCTTTAACAACAGATATGTTCTTGACGCTTTGAGACGGAGCAAAAAAGACGAACTTATATTTAAGTTTTCCGGCCCTTTGGCCCCTTGCAAAATTATTCCTAAAGAGGGAGACGATTTTACCTATTTGGTATTACCAGTGAGATTTAAAAATGATTGATATTAAAATTAACACCGAATTTATTAAATTAGACGCTTTTATGAAATTTGCCGGCATGGTTTACACCGGCGGCGACGCAAAAGGCTTTGTGCAGGACGGCAGCGTTAAGGTAAACGGGGAAGTTTGCACAATGAGGGGAAAAAAATTGCACCCGGGAGATGTGGTTTCATTTAACGGAGACGATTTTAGGGTTGTCCGGGAATAATGCCTAAACAGTATATACGCAGTGTGGAAGTGCGGGATTTTCGCAACATTTCATATGCAAAGGCGGATTTTTCAAAGGAAATCAACATAATCTACGGTGAAAACCGGCAGGGTAAGACAAATTTTATAGAGGCAGTTTGGCTGTTAAGCGGCGGAAAGAGCTTTCGTGGCACAAAAGACAGAGATATGATAGGCTTTGGAAAAGAACAATTCAGGATTGAGGGAATTGTTCGGGGAGCAGGCGGAGATGAAAAAATAACGGTGGCCTGTTCAAACAAAAACCCTAAATTCCAAAGCCGAATGGCAAAATTGGGTACCGGCGACTTTTTGGCACCCGGAAAAATAGTGGGCAATTTTTATTGCGTTATTTTTTCACCGGTTCATTTGAATATTGTCTCCGGCGGGCCTGCTTTAAGGCGTAAATTTATCGACGCTTGCCTTTGCCAGATGTACCCGGGATTTGTGGACAATTACCGCAGGTATAACCACGCCCTTGAACTGAGAAACAAGTTTTTAAAAAACTACGTTATGTATGACGATGATCACCGACAGGTTATGTTTGAAACTGCGGACAGAGCTTTGGCGTCCGCAGGATATGAAATTTGCAAGAGCAGAAAAGAATTTTGTGGGTATGTTTCCCAAAGAGCAAAATATTACTATGACAAAATTTCCATGGGGAAAGAGGAACTTTCTCTTGTGTATAAACCCACGGGAGAGAGCCGGCAGGAGATATACGATATTTTAAGCCGGCAGAGAAAGAGAGATGTGGCAGCAGGCCACACCGTAAACGGGATACACCGTGAGGACTTGGATATATTTTTAAACCGGGTGCCTGCAAAGGAATATGCAAGCCAGGGACAGCAGAGAAGTATTGTAATAGCTTTAAAACTTGCGGAAAGCGATATTATGGAGGAAATTACCGGAATTGCCCCGGTGATTTTGCTTGATGACGTTTTAAGCGAACTTGACTTTCAAAGGCAGGACTACCTGCTTAACAATATAAAAGACAAGCAGGTTTTTATAACCAGTTGCGACAGCGGCAGAATTGCTTTGAGCAACAGCAAAAAGTTTTATGTGGAAAACGGAACGGTGACGGAATGTATGTAGATATTGACACCGACAGCCTTGTAAACGGTGATGATGTGGTTGGTATTTTTGATTTGGATAACACCACAGTAAACAAGTTTACAAACGAATTTTTAAATAAAATGCAGGCGGAAGGAAAGATAGAATATCTTGTGTCCGACATTCCGAAAAGTTTTATACTTATGAAAGACGGCACCGTATTTGTGGTGGAGCTTTCATCACAAATATTAAAGAAAAGATTTGAATAAATAAAAAGGCGGATAAATATGGCGAGTATTGAAAACAAAGTTGAAAATAGCTACGGCGGCGAACAGATACAGGTTTTGGAAGGTCTTGAACCTGTAAGAGTGCGCCCGGGTATGTATATCGGTTCAACGGGGCCTCGGGGTTTACATCATTTGGTATATGAAATTGTTGATAACTCCATTGATGAGGCCTTGGCAGGTTATTGTGATCACATTGAAGTTGATATTTTACCGGGAAACGCCATAAGAGTTGCCGACAACGGCAGAGGTATTCCGGTGGGAATTCAGCCCAGTACCGGCTTGCCGGCGGTTACGGTTGTATTTACCGTTCTTCACGCAGGCGGTAAGTTTGGCGGCGAGAACAGCGGTTACAAAGTTTCCGGCGGTTTGCACGGCGTAGGCGCTTCGGTTGTAAATGCTTTAAGCGAATGGCTTAAAGTTACCGTTTGCAACGGCGAGGGGGAATACACACAGTCTTTCAAGAGAGGTGTGCAGGACGGCGACTTGCAGAGAGTTGGCGACAGCGACAAGAGAGGCACAACCGTAGAATTTAAGCCGGATTACGAGATGTTTGAAAGCCTTGTTTACGATTACAAAATTTTGGAAGAGAGATTGCGTGAAGAGGCCTTTTTAAATGCCGGAGTGAGAATTACCCTGACCGACAGAAGGGATCCTGAAAATATTGTTCAGGAATCTATGATGTACGAGGGCGGTATCAAAAGTTATGTGGAATATGAAAACAGAACTTTGAGAGACCTTGCGGTTTTGCACCCGGTAATTTATTTAAAGAGCGAAACCGACAAATGCATTGCGGAAGTTGCTTTACAGTATAATGACAGCTACAACGCAAATATAATTTCCTTTGCAAACAATGTGCGCACCGTTGACGGCGGCACTCACGAAACAGGTTTTAAAGAGAGTTTGACAAAGGTATTTAACGATTTCGGCCATGAAAAAAACTATATAAAAGAAAAAGATTCCGACCTTACCGGAGACGATGTCCGTGAGGGCATAACGGCAGTTATTTCCGTTAAAATCACAGAGGCTCAGTTTGAGGGGCAGACAAAAACAAAGCTGGGCAACACCGAAGTGAGAAGAATTGTTTCTTCAATGGTTTACAACAAATTGAAGGAATTTTTGGAGGAAAATCCGGCGGTTGCAAAGGCAATTTACGAAAAGGCACAAAGCGCACAGCGTGCCAGAGAGGCCGCAAAGAGGGCGAGAGAACTTGTAAGAAGAAAGTCCGCACTTGAAACCGCAAGAATGCCGGGTAAACTTTCCGACTGTTCCAGCCGTGATCCAAGCGAATGTGAATTGTATATCGTCGAGGGTGATTCTGCCGGCGGTTCCGCAAAGAGCGGGCGTGACAGAAGATATCAGGCTATTCTTCCTCTTTGGGGCAAGATGCTTAACGTTGAGAAAGCAAGAATAGACAAGGTTTACGGCAACGAGAAAATGACCCCTGTGGTAACTGCTTTGGGCTGCGGCTTGGGCACAGATATCGACATTGAAAAACTCCGTTACCACAAAGTTGTAATTATGGCCGATGCGGATGTGGACGGCCAGCATATCAGAACACTGCTGCTTACATTCTTTTTCAGATATATGCGCCCCCTTATAGACCGGGGTTATATCTATATTGCAATGCCTCCTCTTTACAAAATAACAAGGGGCAAGCAGGTAAGATATGTTTACGACGACAAGGAGAAAGACGCAATTACCTCTCAGATGCAGACAGGTTATAAGATACAGAGATATAAAGGTCTTGGTGAGATGAACCCCGACCAGCTTTGGGAGACAACTCTTAACCCGGACAACAGAAGAATGATGCGTGTTACCCTTGAGGACGCAAAGAAGGCCGACGAAACATTTACGATTTTGATGGGTGACAAGGTTGGCCCACGCCGTGAATTTATCGAGAAAAACGCAAAATATGTTAAAAATCTTGACATTTAAGGTGAAAATATGGAATATCCTTTTCACATCGAATTAGACATAAGTCAGGATGATTTTATTCGGGCGGAGATATTGGAAATGGGTGCGGACACCCAAATAGACCGCAGAGAAGATTTAATCAGTTTTATAGTACAATCTTTTCTTGCGCTGGCGGTGGGAGTGATACTGTTTATCACCTACCGCAAGGGCAATGCTGAGGGCTGGACGCTGTTTTTGCCCTTTCTGTTTGAGGCTTTTTTCCGGTTGAATTTTCGGTTTAATTATTTTTCAAATTACAAAAGAGAATTTCGGTATGGGGTAAATCATTTACTTGAAAACCGTGCCGACCACACCTTTTTTAAGCCGGAAAAGGGATTTGCCGAGTTTTACCCGGACAGATGCGAATATCTTACCGACCAGCAGAGAAGATATTTCGGATATGAGAATATCCGCCATATAAAAAAGACAAAGCACGATTATATTTTTGTTATGAAAAAAAGCAAAGATATATACATGAAAGGATTTGTCTATATGGTTATTCCACGCAGAAACATAGACCCCGGCAAAGAGGAATGTTTTGATAAAATCTGCCGGGAAATATGCGAAAAATATGATTTGAAACCTTGGCAAACCCTTGATGTTTTGGATTGATTTGCCTTTGATTTTTAGGAGAATGTGAATGTTACACAACGAAATTGACAACACCAGATATGACGACAGAGAAATAAGCGCCGAAATGCAGGACAGCTTTTTGGACTATGCCATGTCTGTTATAGTGTCCAGAGCTTTGCCGGACGTAAGGGACGGTTTAAAGCCTGTTCATCGCCGTATTTTGTACACAATGTACGAAAGAGGCCTGGACTCCACCCATGAGTACAAAAAATCCGCCGATACGGTAGGTGCCGTATTGGGTAGCTATCACCCACACGGCGACTCCTCTGTTTACGGGGCCATGGTAAGGCTTGCACAGGATTTTTCATTGAGATACCCGTTGATAGACGGCCAGGGTAACTTTGGTTCGGTGGACGGAGACCCGCCTGCCGCTTACCGTTATACCGAGGCAAGAATGAAAAAGATTTCTGACGAGATGCTCAGAGGCATTGAAAAGGAAACCGTTGATTTTGTGCCTAACTACAATGAGGACACAACAGAGCCTTCTGTTTTGCCGTCCAGAATACCTAATATCTTAATAAACGGCTCTACCGGTATTGCGGTAGGTATGGCGACAAATATTCCTCCGCATAATCTGTCGGAAGTTTGCGACGGCATCGTATATCTTATTGACAACCCGGACTGCACATACCGGGACCTTATGGAAAAAATACCCGGACCGGATTTTCCGACAGGTGGTATTATTATGGGCAGAAGCGGTATTCGCTCTGCCTATGCAACAGGCAGAGGTAAAATTACTTTAAGAAGTAAATATACCATTGAGGAAAAGCCCAACGGCAGACAGCAGATTATAGTAAACGAAATACCGTATATGGTAAACAAGGCGGAGCTTATTAAGAGAATTGCCGACCTTGTTAAGGACAAGCGTGTTGACGGAATTGCCGACTTAAACGACGAGTCCGACAGAGAGGGTATGAGAATTGTTATAGAGCTTAAAAAGGACGCAAATGCTCAGATAGTTCTCAATCACCTGTTCTCTCTTTCACAGTTGCAGGATACCGTTGGCGTTATTATGCTTGCATTGGATGACGGCGTGCCTAAGATAATGGACCTTAAAACAATGCTGAAAAAGTATGTTTCTTTCCAGGAGGAAGTTCTTACAAGGGAAGCTAAGTTCGATTTAAAGAAAGCCCTTGAAAGGGAACATCTTTTAGAGGGTATGAAGATAGCCTGCGACAACATTGACGAGGTTATCCACATAATCAGAAACAGCTATGACAATGCCAAGGAAAAATTGATGGAGAGATTTGGTCTTTCCGAAATTCAGGCAAATGCCATTTTGAATATGCAGCTGCGCCGTTTGCAGGGACTTGAAAGAGAAAAAATTGAGGCAGAGCTTGCTCGGCTTGCGGAAAAGATAGATTATTTGCAGAAATTCTTAGCAGATGAAACAATGGTTCTTTCCAAAATTAAGGAAGACATAACCGAAATAAAGGAAAAATACGGCGACGACAGAAAAACCGAAATACAGACGGTAAGCGGTGAGGTTGATATTGAGGACCTTATACCCAATGATGAAAATGTATTTACATTTACAAATGCCGGTTACATCAAGCGCCAGAGCAAGGAAAATTACCAGGTTCAGCGCAGAGGCGGCAGAGGTATAAGCGCTTCCAACAACAAAGAGGACGATTATATCAAAGAATTGTTCTTGTGCCGCACACACAATTACATTATGCTTGCATCTAATATGGGCAGAGTTTACCGCATGAAAGGTTACGAGGTGCCTGAGGGTTCAAGACAGCGGAGAGGTTCAAATATTGTAAACTTCCTGCCGTTACTGCCCGGTGAGATTATTACAAGCGTTATTCCTACCGAGGCAAAAGCCGAGGGCAGTTACCTTGTTATGGTAACAAAGAAAGGCATAATAAAGAGAACGCCTTTAAATCGGTATGCCAATGTTAAAAAGTCGGGTCTTATTGCAATAAATCTTGACGATGGAGACGATTTGGCATGGACAATGGTAACCCACGGCAACGATTATATTATTGTTGCAACCAAGAACGGCCAGGCTATAAGATTTAGCGAAAATGATGTTCGTGTTGTGGGCAGAACCGCAAGGGGCGTTAAAGCCATTGAGTTAAACGGCGATGACGAAGTTGTAGGAATGGGAATTGCTAAAAGCGGTACAAAGATTTTGACTGTTACCGAGGACGGCAAGGGCAGAATTACATCTGCCGATGAATATCGTATTCAGTTTAGAGGCGGTATGGGCGTTAAAAACTTTGATGTTGACAAGTACGGCAAAGTTTGTGGCGTAGGTGTTGTAAATGATGATGACGATATTATCATAATTTCCATGAACGGTATTATCATCAGAATGAAAGCCAATGAGATCAACCAGCAGTCAAGATACGCAGGCGGCGTAAAGGTAATGCGCTTGGACGAAAATGACAGAGCAGTTACATTTGCCGTGACTATGAGTGACGACGAGGTTGAAAACGCACGGCCTACAAGTGAAGAACTTCCCGATGATGAAAAAGAGGCAGAGGGAAATTCCGTAAAGGAAGAAGATCTTATAAGAGATTATGACGCCGAAGAGGAAGAACTTGTACAGCAAAGTGCCGACGAGGATATTGAATAATAAAAAATCACCGGGTGAGAATATTCGCTCGGTGATTTGTAATAATTCTATAAAATAATACAATTTGTACAAAATAAAAAGGAATACTTTATGATGTACTACATGGTTTGTGATAAAGACGGACTAAAAGGACTGATTTATCCTAAGTTAAAAGACAAAAATCCTGATTTTAAAATTACTGAAAGTTTAAATAAATCTTTTATATACTTTTGGGATAAAATCAAAAGAAAAAATAACGGAGATTTATCTTTACTGCCAGGCACCGTCTATGTCTATACATTAGAGGAAATAGGAATAAAAGAGAGCATAAACGGCGGGTATAAATCGGAAAAACCTTTAAAAATCACCGGTAAAAGCCGAATTGACACAGGTTTGAAAATAAAGGAATTGGAAAAATTGGGGGAGATTTTGTGAAGCATTTTAAGAATATTTACTTTATGGGTAAATTCAGCGGTGATGAAAATGATTTACCAATGAGAGAGGAACACCGGCCCGGTGCCGTGAGATTTAAAGAGCCGGAAAATATGAATAAACTTGCCATTGTTGCAAATGTTCTTTCTATTGTAATTATGGCCACAGCGATTATTTTGCTTTTTGCAAGATGTTTTACAGTGGGTAAGTTTAGCGGAATATCTTTCTGGGCGTATATTCTGCCACTGGGAACTTTGTACCCACACGAAATTATTCACGGCCTTTGTTTTAAAGGAAAAGCCTATATGTACACAAATTTAAAACAAGGAATGATGTTTGTTACCGGGGGAGAAGATTTTACAAAGACAAGATTTATAATTATGTCGCTAATGCCGAATATTGTTTTTGGATTTTTGCCATACGTAATTTTTATGATAAACCCCGAATGGGTATCTCTCGGTATGTTTGGCGCCCTTTGTATTTCAATGGGTGCAGGGGATTACATAAATGTTTTTAATGCCGCAACACAAATGCCAAAAGGTTCTCTGTGCTATATGCACGGCTTTGGCACTTGGTGGTATATGCCCCAAAAGTAATTATTATAAAATTTAAGCCGCCTGTAATTACAGGCGGCTTTATCTATTTTACATATTGAATAAATATTTTAAAATATTACTTATTGTATATTATCAAGAGAAAGTTTTAAAAATAAAATGGATTTACATAACAAACAGAAAAAATTGCCATACAATTTTACTTATAATTTTTTATAAAGGTCTTGTAAACAGAGGAAAAACAAGGTAAAATAATATGTTAGAAAATTATTTATAACGGAGAAATTATGTCAGAATCTATTGCCGCAATGGCTACGGCGCCGGGCAAGGCGTCTTTGTGTGTAGTAAGAATATCGGGAGATGACGCTTTTTCAATTTGCGAAAAGGTGTTTGTTCCTTACAATAAAAATAAAAAGGTTTCACGGCGGAAAGGGTATACCGCAATGTTTGGTTCTTTTTACCGCAAAGGTGAAGAAATCGACCAAGCTGTGGCTCTGTTCTTTAGAGCTCCTCACAGTTACACCGGGGAAAATGTTGTGGAAATTTCCGTTCACGGTGGATATGCCGCAGCCGATCGGCTTTTAAAGGCGTGTTTTGAAGCAGGAGCAAAGGCCGCACAAGGGGGAGAGTTTACCAAAAGAGCATTTTTAAACGGAAAAATGACCCTTACTCAAGCCGAGGCTGTTATGGAAATGATAAACGCCACATCTAACCAGGCTTTAAGTGCCGCCCACAGTGCCTTAGAGGGGCATTTATACAAGCGTGCGGCTAAAATAAGAGATGATTTGCTTGTTTTGGTTGGACATATTTCCGCTTATACAGATTTCCCGGAAGAGGCGGTTGAAGATGTTTCCGACCGGGAAGTAGGAAAAATTTTGCAAAATGCCGAAGATGAGCTTAAAAAACTTGCAGACGGCTATGATATTGGGGCAAAAATTAAACAGGGTATTAAAACCGCTATTGTAGGCAGACCGAATGTAGGTAAAAGCACCCTTTTAAATGCTATGTCCGGTTTTGAAAAAGCCATTGTTACCCCTATTGCCGGTACAACAAGAGATGTTGTTGAGCAAGAGGTTATTTTAGGTGGAGTAAACCTTATTTTGCAGGACACAGCCGGCATAAGACACACAGATGACGAAGTTGAGGCCATAGGTATTAAAAGGTCCTTGGACAGACTTACCGATGCGGATTTGGTTTTTTGTGTTTTTGACGGAAGCCGAGAGATAACCCGGGAGGATATTGAACTGGCTGAAAGATGCAGAAATCTTAACAGCATAGCCCTGGTAAACAAGCAGGACTTGCGGCAGCGGTTTGATTTTTCAAAAATAGAGGGCTGTTTTAAAAAGGTTTTGTTTATTACTGCTAAGGATTTTTATATGTCAAAAGAATTTGAAACCGAAGTTATGGAAACTTTGGGCATTGCAAATTTAGATGTAAATACAGGTATTGTGGTAAATGAAAGGCAGTACGAAGCCGTGCGCACAGCTTACAACCGGGTTAAAGACGCAAATGACAGATTTAAAGAGGGATTTACTCTTGATATTGTGGGTGTAAGTGTTGACGAGGCTCTTTACGCCATTTATGCCTTAACTGGAGAGAATGTTTCCGACGAAGTTGTGAACGAGGTGTTCTCAAAATTCTGCGTCGGCAAATAATAAAATGTTAAAATTGCTTACAATCGGTGAAAGGGATTGCAAAGCTACTTAAAGGAGACTTAAATGATTTTAGGAACTTATGATGTAGTTGTTATCGGCGCCGGCCATGCCGGAATTGAAGCCGCCGTTGCGGCGGCAAGACTGGGTTGTAAAACCGCCATATTCACCCTTACACTGGACGGTGTAGGCAATATGCCCTGCAACCCTGCCATAGGAGGTACGGCAAAAGGACATTTGGTAAGAGAAATTGATGCCTTAGGCGGCGTTATGGCAATAGCCGCAGACGCCACGGCATTACAGTACAGAATGTTAAATCTGGGTAAAGGCCCTGCTGTACATTCTTTAAGAGTACAAAGCGACAGACAGGCTTACCACACATATATGAAAAAGCTGTTGGAAAGACAGGAAAACCTTGACTTAAAACAGGCGGAAATTTGCCAGGTTTTGTTTGACGATAATCACAATGTAACAGGTGTTGTAACTCACCTGGGTACACAGTACAACACAAAAGCCGTTATAATTGCCACAGGTACATATCTTAAAGGCAAGATTTATGTAGGTGAGGCGTCTTACTACTCCGGCCCGGACGGTTTCCACGCCGCAATGAGCCTTTCTCAATCACTGACCCGGGCGGGAATAGAGCTTAGAAGATTTAAAACAGGTACCCCTGCCCGTGTAAATAAGAGAAGTATTGATTTTACCGACCTTGAAGTGCAAAACGGCGATGAAAACCCGGTGCCTATGTCATTTATGACAAGGGGAGAAGTTAAAAACACGCTGCCTTGCCACATTGACTATACAAATGAAGAAACCCACAAGGTTATTACGAGAAATATAGACAGATCACCTTTGTACGGACTTAAAACCATTGAGGGCATAGGCCCGAGATATTGTCCGTCATTGGAGGACAAGGTTATGAGGTTCTCTGACAAGCCGAGACATCAGTTCTTTATAGAACCCTGTGGCTACGAAACCGATGAAATGTATTTGCAGGGGCTTTCTTCCTCACTTCCGGAGGAAGTTCAGGTTGAATTTTACAAAACAATCAAAGGTTTTGAACATTTGGAAGTTATGCGCCCGGCTTATGCCATTGAATATGACTGTGTTGACCCTCTTGAATTAAAAGCCACATTGGAATTTAAAAACTACGGGGGACTTTACGGCGCAGGACAGTTTAACGGTACTTCAGGCTATGAGGAGGCCGCCGCACAGGGACTTATTGCCGGCATAAACGCAGCGTTAAAGGTAAAAGGCGAGCCGGAATTTACCCTTTCAAGACAATCTTCTTATATAGGAACCCTTATAGATGATTTGATTACAAAGGGAGTACTTGACCCGTACAGAATGATGACCAGCCGCAGTGAGTACCGTTTGTATCTCCGCCAGGACAATGCCGACGAAAGACTTACACCGCTGGGAAGAAAAATAGGTCTTGTAGACGACGAGAGATGGGAATATTTCAATCATTGTATGGAGCTTAAAAAGGCCGAAACAGAGAGAATAGAATCAATTACCATAAAGCCGGCACATGTTAGAGATTTGCTGATTGCAAAGGGGTTGGAACCTATAACCACCGGTGTAAGGGCAAATGAATTTTTAAAGAGACCCCAGATAAGTTACAAAGAGCTGGTTGAAGTAATAGGCAAAAACCCGGACGTAACGGAATTTATAGCTGAAAAAGTAGAGATTTTTATAAAGTATGACGGCTATGTTAAGCGCCAGCTTGAACAGATTGAAAAAATGAAGCGTCTTGAAAATACGATTTTGCCTGAGGATATAGACTACAACGAAATGCAGGGCTTGCGCATTGAGGCAAGGGAAAAACTTACGAAGATAAGGCCTGCAAATGTTGGACAGGCATCGAGAATTTCGGGAGTAAGCCCAAGTGATATAACTCGGCTTTTGATGGAATTAAAATTAAAGGAATTAAAGAAAAAATGATAGATAAATCACGCTTTGCAAACACTTGCGGGGAGTATGGAATATCCCTTACTGCCCGGCAGCTGGATATGTTTGATAAGTATCGGGAAATTTTGGTTGAGTATAACGAAAAAGTAAATTTAACCGCAATAACCGACCCGGTGGGCATTGAAAACAAGCATTTTTTAGACAGTCTGCTTTTTGCAAAAAATCCTCTTGTTGAGGGAAAAGTGGTAGATGTGGGAACCGGTGCGGGATTTCCGGGAATTGTAGCCAAAATATACAAGCCGGAAATAGAACTTACTCTTATGGAACCTACCGGAAAAAGATGTACCTTTTTACAGTATGCCATTGATACCCTTGGCTTACAGGCGACCGTGGTAAAGGAGAGAGCCGAGGAGGCGGCACGCAAAATATACAGGGAGAGTTTTGATGTTGCCACCGCAAGAGCCGTGGCGGATATGAGGGTTTTATCCGAATATTGTTTGCCTCTTGTTAAGGTAGGGGGACACTTTATCGCCATGAAGGGCGACGGCGAAAAGGAGCTTGCCCCGGCTGTAAAGGCAATTAACAGGCTTGGGGGAGTATATGTGAAAACCGAGGATTTCACCTTGCCCGATGACAGCAAAAGATGCCTTATAATATGTAAAAAACGGGAATGTACGCCGAAATCACTGCCGAGAAACGGCGGTAAGATAGCTAAAAGCCCCCTTTAAAAATAGAATATAAAATTAAAAAGGGCTTTACAGCCCTTTTGTTTTGTACTGTTATTTATATTTTATATAAATAATATCTCAAAATGAATTTTGAAAAAATTTTACAGAAAACAAATTTTTAAATTTACATAAATTTGTTACAATTTAACTGTATAAGTAATATGGACAATTTTTGAAAAATGTCTAAATTCTAAATTTAAGAGAGAAATAAAATGAAATCTTTACTTGCAGCTTTAAATAATACGAAAGTATTCAAAGATTTAACGCCGGAGGAATTCTCCTGGGTTTTGTATGATGTGGGAAATTCGGCGTTTATAATGCTATCCTGTTCCCTTATTCCTATTTGGTTTAAAGGGGTTGCCATAGGCACCGGGGCAGGGCATATAAGTTCCGATGAAGCCACGGCTTTTTATTCTATGGCTATTTCTGTGGTTACGATTATAGTTGCTTTAATCGGACCTATAGTCGGCACTCTATCCGACCATAGGGACAAAAAGAAAATTTTCTTTACTTCCTGTGTGTTTTTGGGAATAATAGGGTGCGTTTCTACGGGGTTTGCCTCTAATTGGGTTTTATTCCTTGTTTTGTTTGTTGTTAGCAAGGTGTGTTACAGTGCTTCTTTAACCATTTATGATTCTATGCTTGGGGATATAACAAGCGAGGAGAGAATGGATAAGGTTTCTTCTTACGGCTATGCTTGGGGATATATAGGCTCTTGTATTCCTTTTACCGTTGCCCTTATTGCCTATGTTTTAGGCCCGGACATGGTAGGGATTTTGCCGGATAATATATCAAAATTTATAGGATTTGGCGTTACAGCCCTTTGGTGGCTTGTAGTTACACTGCCTTTGCTTAAAAATTACAAGCAGAAAAACTATGTAGAACGGGATAAAATCACCGTTAAGCAGACATTTTCAAAAATATTTTCTACATTAAAGAAAATTGCAACGGAAGATAAAAAGGTTTTGTTCTTTTTGATAGCGTTTTTCCTTTATATAGACGGTGTGGGAACAATTATAGATAACTGCATAAATATCGGTACTGACTTAAATCTTAATACCGTGGGACAGGTTATATTTTTGCTTGCAACCCAAGTTGTGGCATTCGTAGGTTCACTTTTCTTTGTAAAGCTGTCTAAAAAGTACTCTACCGTTCAGCTTATATCCGCTTGCATCTGTGGATATTTCTGTATTTGCCTTTATGCCCTTACCTTAAAAACATTATTCCACTTTGCTGTTTTGGCTTTCGGAGTAGGTTGTTTCCAAGGTTCTATACAGTCTTTGTCACGCTCTTACTATTCAAAAATCATACCGCCGGAAAATTCGGGAGAATATTTTGGAATTTATGACATATTCTCCAAGGGGGCTTCATTTTTGGGTTCGGCGGTGATAGCCGTTGTGAAATTGGCGGGAGGATCGATAAATTTTGCGGTTGCCTGCCTTGCTGTGTTCTTTGCTCTTGGCTTTGTATTTTTAAGAATAGCGGATAAACAAGACGCTTTAAATTAAAAAAATATAATCGGCGAGATGTTCTCGCCGATTTTTTTGTTCCACGTGGAACAGTTTATTCCGAAAAAGATATTTTCTACACGCTCTTAGGCACGGTTATAAAGTATGTAATGGTTAAATCATCCTCGTTTTTGGTAAAATTTGCTTGTATTCCTGCTGTTTGCATAACTTTTACGGCTTTTTTTATTGTGTTTGTGAACAATTTAATATCTTTAATATGTATAATTGTTTTTTGTGATTTTTGCGATTTATCTTTTAAAAGAGATGAAATATACTTGTCTGTTTGTTTTACATTTAGATTTTGTTTTGATATATGTGTTATTGCTTTAAGTCTTTCCTCAGGCTTTAATCTTAGTATAGCCCTTGCGTGGCGTTCGGTTAAATTACTTTCAAGTAAAATACGGCGTTCCTCCCGGTTAAGTTGCAGAATTCTAAGCTTATTAGCCACTGCCGGCTGACTTAAAGAGAGTTTTTCGCCTACTTGTGCCTGTGTTAGGTTAAGTCTTTCCATTAAAGATTGAATTGCAGCAGCCTGTTCAAAAAAATTTAAGTCTTCTCGCTGTAAATTTTCTATAACTGCTAAAACCGCAACTTCTTCTTCGGTTTTTTCTAAAACAATTACAGGCACTTTTGTAAACCCTGCCATATCTGCCCGTAAAAGCCTGCGATGGCCGGCTATAAGCTGATATTTGCCGCCGGGTATTTTTGTGGCGGTAAGGGGCTGTAAAATTCCGTTTTCTTTGATATTTTCACTTAATGCGGAAATCGCCGCCCGATTCATTGTTTTTCTTGGTTGATATGGGCAGGGTACAATTTGTTCTAAGGGTATGTAAGTTATTTTGTTTTCGCCTTTAAGGTTAAGCATATGTGGCACCTCCTAAATAAAATTTAACATATATTTTTTAATTTTTAAATAAAAGAATATCGCAAAATAAAGCTGTGTTTGACAGTGACCGTTAAAAATATTGAATAAATAGGTAATATTAGGAGGTTTTATTTAAAACTGTGTATGTTATGGTCGATAAATTATGAGAATTATTATATTACAGATAAAAAATTTGAAATGTTCCATGTGGAACAATAAAATTTAAACTTTATACTTTAAATTTGCTTATCTGTGTGGTAGAATATAGATAAATATCGCAGCTGCGTCATTTATTGGGCTGTCGGTGTGAAAAGGAGGCAAATATGGCAAAAATTATAGCGGTAGCCAATCAAAAAGGCGGCGTAGGTAAAACCACAACAGCTGTTAATTTGCGGCGGAGCATAGGGCGGCTTGGCAAAAAAGTGCTTTTGTGCGATTTGGATCCACAGGGAAATACTACCTCCGGCTATGGAATATCCAAAAGGGGATTGGAACATTCTGTTTATTCTCTTTTAATGGATGATGACGATATAAACCTTTGTATTGTTAAAACTCGGTACAAAGTTGATATTCTGCCATCGTCTATAAAATTGTCCGGTGCCGGAATTGAGCTTGTAAATATGGAAAACAGACACTCTAAGCTGCGCAGTGCTTTAAATAAGGTAAATGATAAATACGATTATATATTTATAGATTGCCCTCCGTCACTTGATTTGCTTACAATTAACGCATTAAGTGCGGCAGATTCCGTGCTTGTACCTATTCAGTGTGAATTTTATGCCCTTGAAGGCTTGTCGGAACTTATGAATACCATTCGTCTCGTTAAGCAACACTACAATAAATATATAGAAATTGAGGGAGTTTTGCTTACAATGTACGATGCAAGGCTTAATTTGACATTGCAGGTTGTGGACGAAGTGAAAAAATACTTCCCAAATAAGGTTTATAAGACCACAATACCGAGAAATGTTAAATTGTCCGAGGCGCCCAGTTACGGTCAGCCTGTAAATTATTACGACCCTAACTCAAAGGGTTCACAGAGTTATGCGGAGCTTGCCTTAGAGGTATTGAGGCACGGCAAATGATTTTGCTTTGTTAAAAACATAGATTTGTGAAATGATTATTTGTGTAAATCAATGATTTTACATTTTTCCACTTGTTAATAGCTACTAAAAGTAGTATTATAATATATTATAGAAACGGTGAATTTTAAAATTTACCGGGAAAGGATGGTGCCCATGGCAAAGAAAAACACCGGTCTCGGCAGGGGCTTAGATTCGCTGTTCCTTACAAGCGAACAGCAGATATCGGATGCCTCGGCATCCAATATTAAGTTATCAGATATAGATGTTGACCCTCACCAGCCGAGAAAAACTTTTGAGACCCAAAGTCTTGAACAATTAAGTCAATCCATAGTTGAACACGGTGTGTTACAGCCTATTGTCCTTATGCCAAGCGGCAACGGACGATATACTATTATTGCCGGCGAAAGGCGTTTTCGTGCACGGAGAATGGCAGGATTGTATGATATACCTGCAATCGTAAAAGATGTTTCATCCCAAAGCGCAAAAGAAATCGCACTTATCGAAAACTTACAGCGTGAAGATTTGGACGCTGTTGAAGTGGCTCTTGGGTATAAGAGCCTTATGGAAAGTTTTAATCTTACACAAGACGAAATCAGCAAAAAGCTGTCAATACCACGATCGAGCATTGCAAACAGTTTGCGTATTCTCAATTTGCCCGATGATGTTTTGGGTCTTATAAAAGAAAACAAGATAAGTTTGGGTCATGCCAAAGTGATTTTATCACTTGAAGATAAAAACCAACAAACAGAACTTGCCAATGTAACACGGGAAAAAGGGCTGTCGGTAAGACAGTGCGAGCTTATGGCAAAGGCTATGCAAAAGCGGCCGAAACAGGAAAAGCCATCCAAAGTTCCGCAAATTATAAAGGAATTGGAAATTGCCTTAACGGAAATCCACGGAACACCTGTTAAAATTACATTTAAAGACGGCAAGGGAAGTTTAAACATCACATTTAACAGCCAGGAACAGCTTATGGAATTGGCTGATTTACTTGAAAAGAAATAAGGAGTATTTTAAAATGATTGATATTAAAAGAATAAGAGAAAATCCGGAGGCTATCATTGCCTCAATCAATTCAAGACAGAGCAAGGACTACACAGAAGAAGTTAAGGCTGTTTTGAAAGTTGACGAAGAGAGAAGAGAAGTTGCCGGCAAAAGAGACGGCTTGAAAGCACAGCAGAATAACGAATCAAAGGCTATTCCTCAGCTTATGAAAGAGGGCAAAAAGGAAGAAGCCGAAAAATTGAAGGCAGAACTTAAAAAGATTGCCGATGAAATAAAGGAATATGACGCTCAGCTTACAGAGCTTGAAGCAAAACAGGAAGAAATTTTGCTTGCAATGCCTAACACTCCGGATCCGTCAGTTCCGATCGGCCCGGATGAAACAGCAAATGTTGAACAGAGAAGATGGGGCACACCGAGAGACTTTGCAAAAGAGGGCTTTGAACCTAAGGCACACTGGGATTTGGGTAAAGACCTTGACATTCTTGACCCGGACAGAGCCGCAAAGGTAACAGGCGCTCGTTTCCACTTCTATAAAGGGGAAGGCGCTCACCTTGAAAGAGCAATCATCAACTTCTATCTTGATTTGCACACAACAAAACAGGGTTATACAGAAATGTTGCCTCCTTTCATTGTAAACGGCGATTCTATGAGAGGCACATCACAGCTTCCTAAGTTTAAGGAAGATATGTACAAGGTTTCAAGAGGCGACGGAGATTCAGCTGATCTTGATAAATCAGGTTGGTACCTTGTTCCGACAGCCGAAGTTCCTGTAACCAACTATTACAGAGGCGAAATTTTGGACGGCGACAAGCTTCCGCAGAAGTTCTGTGCTTACACAGCTTGTTTCAGAGCCGAGGCAGGTTCAGCAGGCAGAGACACAAGAGGCCTTATCAGACAGCACGAATTTAACAAGGTTGAAATGGTTAAATTTGCCCGCCCGGATCAGTCATGGGCAGAGCTTGAAAGCCTTACACACGACGCAGAGGAATGCTTGCAGCTTTTGGGCTTGCCTCACAGAGTTATTGTTCTTTGCACAGGCGATATGGGCTTCGGTTCAGCCAAGACATATGACGTTGAAGTTTGGATGCCTTCTTACAATTCTTACAAGGAAATTTCTTCATGTTCAAATATGACAGACTTCCAGCGGAGAAGAATGCAGACAAGATACAGAAACAAAGAAACAGGTAAAGTTGAACTTTTACACACTCTTAACGGTTCAGGCCTTGCAGTAGGCAGAACAACCGCAGCTATTTTGGAAAACTACCAGAACCCGGACGGCTCTATTACAATTCCTGAAGTTCTTGTTCCTTATATGGGCGGTAAGAGAAAGATTGAAAAAAGCGAACTTTAATTAAATCTTTAAAACTTAATATTTAAATAGGCGGAACTTTCCGCCTATTTTTATTTTTAAAATTATTATAAATATTATATACAAATTGTTAAAATATTATATAACTATACTTATTGTATTATTATAAAAGATAAGTGAGAAATCTATATATGAGAAAATAGAAAGAAACTTTTCACGGTCATAATAGGTTTGTAAAAGAAAAATAAATTATATATAAAATTATAATAAAATGTTGTAATATTACAAATTGTAAAATCATAAAAAGGGGTTTTGTTTAAATCAAGATAAATAATTATATTTTAAAAGTTATAAAGAATAAATTTGATTCGAATAAAAAATATATTTATAAAATTTACAATTTAGAAATATATACAGCTATCTATAAAATTGACGATAGTATAAAATAATAGTATAATAAAGAAAATAAATGTGACGAAGAGAAAAACAATATGAGATCATTAGTTGGATATACGGGTTTTGTAGGTTCTAATTTAAATTTGAACGGAGAATTTGAGGGACTTTATAATTCAAAAAACATAGGGGAGGCATTTGGAACCTGCCCTGATATTTTGGTTTATTCCGGGGTGCCTCGGCAAAAATTTATTGCAAATAAATACCCGGAAAGGGATTTTGAAATCGTAAAAAACGCCTTTGAAAACATAAAAAAAATAAATCCTAAAAAGGTTGTTCTTATATCTTCCGTTGATGTTTACAAAGAACCGAACGGCAAGGATGAAGATCGGATTATGGAAACCGAGGGTTTGCGGCGGTACGGCAAAGACCGACTTTGGCTTGAAAATAAGGTGAGTGACAGTTTTGACAGCCTTGTTATTCGTTTGCCCGGCCTTTACGGAAAGGGCTTGAAAAAGAATTTTCTTTACGATTATATAAACTACATACCTGCGTTATTGACTGACGGTAAAATTCGGGAACTTTCGGAGAAAAGGCCGGATTTAAAGGAGTACTATACCGACAGAGGAGACGGATTTTGGCGGGTAAAAACCGATATTGACCGAGATCGGCTTAAAGAAATTTTTAAAAAAGTAGGTTTTTCTGCTTTGAATTTCACCGACAGCAGAGGGATTTTCCAATACTATAATTTAAACAGATTAAACGGCGATATACAGCTTGCCTTGGATAACAATATAAAGATTTTGAATTTGGCGGTTGAGCCGGTTACAATAAGCCAAATATACCGCCGGCTTACAGGGGAAGAATTTGTAAATCACATTACCGGCAAGCCCCCTGTATATGATTTAAGGACAAAATATTCAAATCTATTCGGCGGAAAAGACGGATATATTTTAAAGAAAGAGTTTTGTTTAACGGATATAAAACAATTTGTTGAAAACTATACGGAGAACAGATAAGGTTATGAAGTATTCAATATCTAATATAGCATGGGAAAAAGAATATGACGGGGAGATGTACTCCTTTTTAAAAGAAAACGGTGTGGAAGGTATAGAAATAGCCCCCACAAGAATTTTTGAAAACCCATACGATCGCTTGGAGGAGGCCCATCTTTACTCCTATATGCTTAAAAATAAATACGGTTTAACGGTAAGCAGTATGCAGAGTATATGGTACGGCATAGGGCAAAATATATTCGGCACAGATGAGGACAGACGGTTTTTAACCGACTACACCAAAAAAGCCGTTTTATTTGCCGAGAGCATGGGGATAAAAAACCTTGTTTTCGGCTGCCCGAAAAACCGCAATGTTCCACAGGGAGCAAATACCGATATTGCCCTCGAATTTTTTAAACAAATAGGGGATTTTGCCTTTGAGCACGAAACAAATATAGCCTTAGAACCAAACCCGGTTATTTACAATACAAACTTTTTAAATTACACAAAAGATTGTTGCGAATTTGTTAAAAAAGTTGACAGCAAGGGTTTAAAAGTTAATATTGATATGGGCACAATGATTTACAATAAAGAAAACCCCCATCTTGTAAAAACTTATAAAACTTTGGTAAATCACATACATGTTTCTTATCCTAATTTGGAGTATATAAAACCCTGTGGGGAATATACAACCCTTAAAAAGGTTTTAGGCAAGATAGATTATGAAGGATATATATCAATAGAAATGAAAAAGCAGGATGATATTCAAAAAGTTAAAGACGCTGTTTTGTATGTTAAGGGGGCTTTCTAATGTTATATAAAAATATTCGGGGCGTGCCGGATTTTGAATGTAAAGAATATGCCGAAAAAAAGACAAAGTATTGTGTGTGTATTCCAATCATAAACGAAAAAGAAAACATCAAATTAGAGCTTTTGAGAGCAAGAATGAACAAGGTGCACACCCTTGCAGATATTATAATTTGTGACGGAGGTTCCACAGACGGTGGCACCGACGATGATATGTTGCAAAGCTTAGGGGTTAATACTCTTTTGATAAAAAAAGGCCCGGGCAAGCAGGGCGCCCAGCTGAGAATGGGTTTTTATTGGGCTTTAAGCCGTGGTTATGATGGTATAATCACCATTGACGGCAACAACAAGGACAGTATAGAGGATGTTAAAGAATTTATAAAGAAACTTGATGAGGGATATGATTTTGTCCAAGGGTCAAGATTTATACCCGGCGGACAGGCTATAAACACGCCCCTTGTACGCCATATGGCTGTAAAATTCATTCATGCGCCGGTTATCTCTTTAACCGCCCACGAAAAATTTACCGACACAACAAATAATTTCAGGGCTTACTCCAAGAGATATTTGACGCATCCGATGGTACAGCCTTTCAGGAATATATTCCGGGGGTATGAACTGCTGGCTTACCTTTCAACAAGGGCATCACAGTTAAGGCTTAAAACCTGTGAGGTTCCTGTTACAAGGGCGTACCCAAACAGCGGAAAGATACCCACAAAAATAAGCCCCATAAAGGGAAATTCTCGGCTTATGAGAATTTTAGTTGAAAATGCGGCAGGAAGGTATAATCCGAAAATATGAAATACGATAAAATTATAATCGGCGCAGGGCTTTACGGCCTTTACAGTGCCGTGTACTGCGGTAAAAAGGGTGAGAATATTCTTGTTTTGGAATGTGACGATGTGCCCTTTGCAAGGCGGACATACATAAACCAGGCGAGAGTTCACATGGGATATCACTATCCGAGAAGTATTTCCACGGCATCAAAAAGCCGAAACTACTTTGACAGATTTTGTCGGGATTATCCGGAAAGCATAAAGGAAGATTTTACAAAAATCTATGCCACAAGTGCGAATTTTTCCTGGACAAACAAAGAGCAGTTTGAAAAATTCTGCCATGACACCGATATACCCTGCGAGCGGATTTCCAACACAAAATACTTTAAAGAGGGAATGTGCGACGGCACATTTTTAACAAAGGAATACACCTATGACTGGCAGATACTGCGAGATCTGCTTTTGAAAGATATAGAAAAGCTGGAAAATATCACTGTAAGATATAACAGTTTTATAACAAAAATAGAAAACATAGGGGAAGAATATGTGCTGACCTTAAAAGACGGGGAAAGTTTTTGTGCAGGTTATGTGCTTAATTCCACTTATGCCAGTGTAAACCAAATAAACAGCATGGCAGGGTTTGAAACATTCCCGATAAAATACGAGTTGTGCGAAATTATTCTTTGCACCGTTGACGAAAAGCTAAAAAATACCGGCATAACCGTAATGGACGGACCGTTCTTTTCTATTATGCCTTTCGGAAAGACAGGGTATCACTCACTTACAAGCGTTACTTTTACCCCTCATGTAACTTGTTATGACAAGCTGCCTACATTTGAATGTCAAAAGGGGATTGAAGATTATTGCAGCCCAGGGCATTTGGGCAACTGTAATAACTGCCCCCACAAGCCGGAATCCGCTTGGGGGTATATGTCACAGCTTGCCAGAAAATATTTGAAAGACGAGTATAAATTTGAATATTATGGCTCGCTCTTTTCAATGAAACCTATTTTAAAAATGAGCGAAATAGACGACAGCCGCCCCACACTTATAAAAGTATTTAATAAAAAACCAACATTTGTAAGTGTGTTGTCCGGCAAAATAAATACCGTTTACGACTTAAAGGAGGTGCTTGACGGTGAGCTTGAATAAGGAGAAAAATTTTGTTTCCGCCGTTGTGTATCTCTACAACGAGGAAAACAGCGTAAAAAAGTTTTTGACATCTTTAAATGAATTGTTGAAAACTAATTTTGAAAAATATGAAATTATCTGTGTAAACGATACTTCCACAGATAATACCGCAAGGGCGGTTGAAGAATTTTGTGATGAAAACAGCGTAAAAAGCCTTACAATGATTGATACAAGCTTCTTTCAAGGGGTGGAAAACGCAATGGTTGCCGGTTTGGATATTTCAATAGGTGACTTTGTTTTTGAATTTGATTCCTGCCTTATGGACTATGAACCGACGGCAATTATGGAAGTTTATAAAAAGAGCCTTACAGGTTATGACATTGTATTCGGTGTGCCGGAGGGGGCGTCTAAATTTTCTTCGAGAATGTTTTACAAGATGTTTAATAAATTCTCGAATATGAACTACAAGATTAAAACCCAGCGTTTTTCAATAATAAGCCGCAGGGGAATTAACCGTGTAAAATCTATAGGAGTGCGCACGGTTTACCGCAAGGCGGTTTACGCATCCTGCGGTTTGCCGGCTACCGACTATGTTTACAAACCCTTGGAAAACGCAAAAAGAAACGACGCCCAGTACCCGGTTAAAAAGAATTTGGCTTTAAACAGCCTGATTTTATTTACCGATGTGGGCTATAAAATAAGCGTGGGATTAAGCGCACTTATGGCTGTTGTGCTTTTGTGCGCCGGAATTTACACGGTGGCGGTTTTTGTTTCGGCAAATCCTGTTGCAGGTTGGACAACCACAATGTTGGTTGTTTCTTTCGGCTTTTTCGGTATGTTCCTGCTGTTTGCCATTGCTTTAAAATATCTGTCACTTATTCTCAGTTTGGTTTTCAGCCGAAGAGAGTATGTGATAGAGAATATCAAGAAAATAACAAAATAATTTTTGGAAGATTGTTTGATGTCTGAAAATAAAAAATTAAAAAAAATTCTGCTGTTTTTAATTGCAGTGGCGGTTGTATTCAGATTGTTTGTGGCATATAAACAAATGATGTATATTTACCCGGGATATGCTCCTATTGATGACGATTTGTATTTTAAATGGGCACAGAGTATCTCGGCAGGCGAATGGCTTGGGGATTATAATTATCTTACATTGTCAAAATATCCTTTTTTTGCGGTGTATTTGGCGTTTATAAATAAAATAGGTATTCCATATTTGGTTGCCAATGGAATAATGTGGCTGTCGGCTGCCATTGTGGCGGCGTGGGCGTTTAAGCCTGTGCTGAAAAAACAATGGCAAAGGGTGGTTTTATTCTTGGTGATATTATACTCACCGTCAACTTACGCCCAATATTCACTTAGAGTATATCGTGATGCACTGTACCCGATACTCTGCACACTGTTTTTTGTGGCTTTGGCAGGGGCGGCTTTAAGGCTTAAAGAAAAGCCCTTAAAGGTGTTGCCATTTTATCTTATTGCAGGGGTGGGGCTTGGGTTATCTTACATCAGCCGTGAGGACGGATACTGGCTTTTGCCTTTTGGCTTTACAGCCTTAATAATATGTATTGTATATATAGCAACCGACAAAGGCCTTGAAAATAAGGTTTTACGAATAGTACAAATGTTTATACCTTATGTGATATGCATTTGCTGTGTGTTATCCGTTATGGGGATGAATTACAAATATTACGGAGTTTTTAAACTTACAGACTTTAACAGCGGTTCATTTGCCGGTCGGTATGGGCAAATGACAAGACTGCCCCAGGAAAACTGGAATGAAATTGTTGCCGTGCCGGAAGATGTAAGAGAATTGATGTATGAGGAATGCCCGACTTTCCGGCAGTTCAGGGAATATCTTGACCAAGAAGGGGCAGTGTGCCGCAAGGCATATTGGAACCCACAGGCGGAAGATTACCGTTCCGGTTCATTTTATTGGGCGTTGAGACTTGCCGCACAGGAAATGGGCTATTATGACAGCCCGCAAAAAGCCGAAGAACTTTGGCGGCAAATCGAAAAAGAAGTAAAAGACTTACGGGATAAAACAGAGGGAAGTTTAAAACCAAGGTCATCTGTCACTCCTCCTTTAAAAGCCGAATATATTTCCCCGGTAATAATCGAAGTGTTAAACAGCACAAAAAGTGTGGTCACCTGGCGGGGAATGCTACCTTATGAATACGATATAAGCCGTATAAGCCGGCAGGATATGGAAGTTTGGCAGGGCTATTTGCATGATGATTGCAATTATGCTGCGGCGGAAAATCAACCTTATTCTTATTATACGGATTTCCAAATTTTGATTTTTAAAATTATGATAGGGGTTATTTGGGCTTATCGTTTAATAACAGTGCCTTTGCTGATAATCGGCATTTACGGCGGTATAAAAACATTTATTAAATTTAAAAATCGGACTTATCAAAAACAGATAACCGCATTTGTTTTGTTGGGATTTTTGCTTATGGGTCTGTTTAGGGTGTTTATAATTTCCTATATGGAAATTTCCGCCTTTGGTATAGGCACCTATGCAATGTATCTGGGGGCGGTGTTCCCGCTTGTACTGCTTATAGGATTTGTAGGCGGAAGCTTGGCATTGGATTTTAAGAAAAATAAAATATGAAAAAAGAGCAATCGGAGATTTTTCGATTGCTTTTTGTGTATATCACAGAGTAAATAATCTATTGTATAATATCGTCATTTAAATATTCACAGGTTGCCCTGTTGACAGGAAAATTCCCTTATAATATACTGATATTAAATAATGGTTTTAGGATAAATATTTAATGTGATTTTTAAAACACAGAATATTAACGGTTATGGTGAAAATATGGAATACTTAAAAATAGGAGACGTTTGGAAAGAAAAGTACGGTGAGAAGGTGTATAAAATTTCTCTTTCCGCCAGGTGTACCTGCCCCAACCGTGACGGTACAAAAGGGGTGGGAGGCTGCATATTTTGCAGTGAAAAAGGCTCCGGGGATTTTGCCCAAAGCGGTTTTTTGCCGATTGCACAACAAATAGAACAGGCAAAAAAGCTTGTTGAGAAAAAAGGCGGTAAAAAGTTTATTGCTTATTTTCAATCTTATACAAATACTTACGGAGATGTAAAAAGGCTTGAAAAAATTTTTACCGAAGCCGCCTCTATGCCGGAAATCCTGGAACTTGCCATTGCCACAAGGTGTGACTGCTTAGGTGAAGATGTTATACAAATGCTGGACAGGCTTAATAAAATAAAACCTGTTACGGTGGAGCTGGGGTTGCAATCTTCAAACCCGGAAACCTTAAAAAAAATAAATTGTTGTTATACCGCCGAGGATTTTGAAAAACGGGTAAACCTGTTAAAGGAACACAATATACATGTGGTGGCTCATATTATCTTGGGTTTCCCATGGGAAAGCAGAGAAGATATGGTACAAAGTGCCCGTTTTGTTGCCGAAAGCGGTGCAGACGGAATAAAACTACAACTTTTGCATTATTTAAAAGGCACAAAAATGGGTGAGGACTATTTAAAATACAATTACCCCACAATGACTTTGGAAGAATATGCCGCCTTGCTTGGGGATTGTCTTAACGCCCTGCCTGCCGGTATGGAAATTCACCGACTTACCGGTGACGGTGCCAAAAAGGATTTGCTTGCTCCTTTGTGGACAGGCGATAAGCGCAAAACAATGAATTATATAAGTAATTATATAAAGAGCTTAAAAGATGAAAGGAGAAGCTTATGAAAAAGTTATTGATACTGATTGTTCTGCTTTTGATGATGACCGGGTGTTCAGGTAATATAAAAGGAGAAAGTAATGATATCGGAAATTCCGGTTCCGATAACTCTGTGGGCAGTTCTTCAGCTGTTGAGGAATGGGACGGAGAAGCAATAACACCGAGAGAAAATATATTTTCATCACCGGTGGAATTCCGTGTTTTACGAGAAAACAGCGGTATATCCGGTTTTGGATACGAGGGGATAGCATATTCCCGGAGATTTGACACCGATGATTTTTATATTGCAACAGAGCCTCACGACGGAGACGGAATACCGGAAAGCATAGTAAGTAAAATCGGAGTTGATAATATACCTAAGGTATTATGTGACAAACCCGATTGCCTGCATATACATAGTGATTGTGGCGCTTACATGGGTAGTATTGTTTTTACGGTAGACGGAAAACTTTATTCAATCAAGGGTTCAGACCCGGAATTTGGCATTGACACAAATACTGTTTATACCGTAGGAGAAAATGGCAAGGAAATATTAGCCGAGTATCGGGATTTATTGCTTTATTATGACAGTGAAATTTACACAGACGGAAAAGACATATTTTATTTTAGCGATGAGAATGACGGAATATATCTTAAAAAGATAAATTTAACCACAGGTGAGATGACAACGGAATGTGCTTTGTTTGAAAATATATCCGATGGTGTCCCCATAACATTTGATGACGGCGTAACCAAAACAGGCTCGATAGGCATCAGTAACAATATAAAAATAGAAGACATTGCAGATGACGGAAGTTATTTTATATATTCCTTTTATTATACAATACCAAAAATTTCAATAAATTGCGGCGGTAAAATGATTGCAAAATACGATGTGGCAACAGGAAAAAGCACCTACTTAAACGCCAACCGGTCAATTTATAAGGACTACTTTAAAACCAGGAATGATAGCGGAAAAATCAATGAGAGTTATATCTTTTTAAACAATAAAGTTATTAAAAAAGACACGGTCACAACAGAAAATACAACGATTTACAAAAATGTATTTTATTACGATAAAGGGGATTGGGTAGAAATGCCGGAAGTAACGGAAAAGCTTGCCGGCCGCCAAGTAATGAAAATATACAAAATAGACGATAAGATTGTATTTGATTTATATTCGGATTCTTGGCAAGTAAAGGACACCGCTGTTGTGATTGATACAAAAGATATGTCTGTTTCAACTTTGACATTAAAGTTTCCGGCTTATTCCGCTAAGTATTACCGCACCCCGGATATATTCGGCATAACAAAAAATGATTTGATAATAGGAATATCTAACTACGGAAACGGCAGGGTTACCCTTGCCCGTATGTCAAAAGAAAACTTTTTTAACAGTGTAGGAGATTATGAACAAATAGGGGAATTTCGTTTATTATGATTAAATCAAAGTTGTTTGAGTAATTTATATTCTATTGAAAGAGATTATTCTGACTAACATAAATATATTTTGCTTTCTTGAAAATTTTATATATACTTTATAATATAGATAATTCCACGCAATAAGGCTTTGCCACATTAAAAATGAATTGAAAAACCAAAATCGGCTTTATAGATAAGGATAATACGATTTTTGATATGAGTATAGAATGATTTTGACAACTTAATAAAATAAAGAACAAGAGATCACGGTCATTTATGAAAAATGCCGTGATTTTTTGATAAGAAAGGAGAAAAAAGTAGTTGACAAACAGGGAAAAGGCGTGTATAATACAAACACTGTCTTGAGAAACAGACAGTAAATAAAGCAAAGACTGGAAGGTCAAGTAAATAAGATTAGAAAATAAATCGAAAAAAGTGCTTGACAAAGTAAAGTCCTTGTGATAGAATAGATA
>CAKSZX010000007.1 GCA_934526065.1 uncultured Oscillospiraceae bacterium | reverse complement strand
TTCTTATTATTGTTCAATTTTCAAGGTCCTGCGTCAGCCTCTCTCGCTGACAGCTTAGTTATTATAGCTCATTCACCCCGGATTGTCAACTGTTTTTCGCAGCTTTTACCTTTTTTCTACTTTTTTTACAGCTTTTTCATCATTTTTTGGGCTTTTTGCAACCTTTTTCACTCTTTTCTTCGCTTTTTTGTCGATTTAGCCCTCTTTTTGCGGGGATTTGCCGCAAAAAATGCTTTATTTTGTTTTGTCACAAATTGTGCAAAATATTTTGATACCATATAAGGGAAATAAAATAATGACAGGAAAAATTTATAATGAATATAGACGATTTGACAAAATCAGAAAGAATATCTCGCATCGCAGGCAGCCTATTAAATGACAAAATTTTAGATATGGTACAAATGCAGCGAGAACCCTTTGAAACCCTTATTGCGTATTATCGCTGCGCAGCCATGGAAATCGAAACAAAATTTAATGTTTTAAACGAACAACTTTCCATTCAGTACGACCGCAACCCTATCGAGAGCATAAAGTCAAGAATAAAATCAATGGACAGTCTTTTCAGGAAAGCCAAAAAGCAGAATATTCCATTAACTTTGTCCTCACTGGAAGAACATATCACCGATATTGCCGGCGTCAGAGTTATTTGCTCATTCCCCGAAGATGTTTACAAATTAGAGGAATACTTTTTAATGCAGGACGATGTTAAGCTAATCGAGCGCAAAGACTACATTAAAAACCCGAAGCCCAGCGGATACCGTTCACTGCATTTAATAGTGGAAATACCTATATTTTTGCGGAGCGAAAAGAAAAATATGAAAGTTGAAGTTCAAATTCGCACAATGGCAATGGACTTTTGGCGGAGCTTAGAGCATAAACTTCGCTATAAAAAGACCCTGCCGGCGGACTTGGAGGAGGAACTTTCCCACGAATTGGTAAACTGCGCAGAAATAATCAGCCTTATGGATTTGAGAATGCAGGAAGTTCGCAACAAGCTGGAAAATCATAAGCCGGAGGCCAAGGAAAAAGAAGAAACCCCTCAAAGCCAAAGTCAACCGGCAATTCCCCAAACACCCGTTAAATAAAGTATATCTCTGTCACCCTTTATGTGTGCCGCAAATTTGGCGACCTCATAAAGGAAATGACAGAGATTTTTCTTTATTTATTATATTATAACATTATTGTAGAAAGACTGACCTGAATTAAACGATTTTTGTGGTGAATTTTGATAAATCCCAAACATCGCTTACCCAGTCCTCGTAAAATTCCGGCTCGTGGCACACCATAAGCACACTGCCCTTAAATTCTTTAAGGGCTTTTTTCAATTCATCTTTTGCCACCGGGTCAAGATGGTTGGTGGGCTCGTCCAAAACAAGAACATTACACGGGCGGTTCACAAGTTTGCAAAGGCGAACCTTTGCCTGCTCGCCGCCGGAAAGCACCCTTATCTTACTTTCGATATGGTTTGCCCCCAAGCCGCACTTGGCAAGGGCGGCACGGATTTCAAATTGAGTAAAGGAGGGGAACTCGTTCCAAAGCTCCTCTATACAGCTGTTGTTATTGTCGCCGGCGGTCTCCTGTTCAAAATATCCTATATCCGTATAGTCGCCCATTACCGCCTGTCCTCCATATGGCTTTATAAGCCCCAAAAGGCTTTTCAAAAGGGTGGTTTTGCCTATGCCGTTCGCTCCGATAAGGGCAATTTTCTCTCCCCTTATCATCTCTAAGTTCAGCGGCTGTGAAAGAGGCTCGTCGTAACCGATAACCAAATCTTTACAGGTAAATACAAATTTAGAGGGTGCCTTTGAATATTTAAAATTAAACTCCGGCTTGGGCTTTTCCTCTTTAAGTTGAATAATATCCATATTGTCCAATTTTTTCTGCCTTGACATAGCCATATTTCTTGTGGATACTCTCGCCTTGTTCCTTGCAACAAAATCTTTAAGCCGGGCAATTTCCTGCTGTTGTCTGTTGTAGGCAGATTCCAACCGGGCCTGCTTTTGCCGATAAAGGGCTGTGAAGTTATCATAATCCCCCACATACCTTGTAAGCTGTAAATTATCCATATGCCAAATGAGATTTACAACGGAATTTAAAAAAGGTATGTCGTGAGAAATCAAAATAAAGGCATTTTCGTAATCATTCAAATATCGCACAAGCCAATCTATATGTTCCTTGTCCAAGTAGTTGGTAGGCTCGTCCAAAAGGAGAATATCCGGCTTTTCCAGCAGAAGTTTTGCCATTAAAACCTTTGTTCTCTGTCCGCCGGAAAGCCGTGTAACATCTCTTTCAAGGCCGATTTCATTTAAGCCCAGTGCGGCGGCAACCTCCTCCACCTTGGCGTCCGTCATATAGAAATCATGGGCCATAAGCAAATCCTGTATCGTGCCTGCCTCCTCCATATATTCGGCCATTTCCGCCTCGGTGCAGTCCGTCATGAGAGAGTAAAGCTCGTTTGCCCTTTCCTCCATGGCGTAAAGGTCGTCAAAAGCAGATGTAAGGGCATCTCGTATTGTCATTCCGGGTTTTAAAACCGCATGCTGGTCAAGATAACCCACCTTTACATTTTTTGCCCACTCTATTTTGCCCTCGTCCGGGGTCAATTTCCCGGTGATTATATTCATAAATGTGGACTTGCCCTCCCCGTTGGCACCTACAAGGCCTATGTGTTCCCCTTTTAAAAGGCGAAAAGACACATTTTCAAACACGGCTCTGTCGCCGAAGCCGTGAGATAAATTTTCTACCGTTAATATACTCAAATTAAAAATTCCTTTCAAATTTTGCAAAATTCACCTGTGAGGTGGATTTAATATAAATCAATTTTTGTTTTTCACCTTAAAGGCCAACAGGCTGATTACATACATAACCGCAGCCACGCAAACCCAGCAAAAGCCCATGGAGTACAGCGGCAATTTCTTACATATATTGGTGATAAATCCAACAGAAAAGCCTGCCTCGTCCAATGCGTAAATAACGCTTACAAGGCTTGTGCCTGCAATTACCATGGGGTATGCAAATTTGTTTCCCCCATTAAAACGGTGGGTCAAGCCCAAAATAATCAAAACAATGGCAACAGGGTAAATTCCGTTAAGTATGGGAATTGAAATGCCGAGAATGGCGTTTAACCCCAAATTGCAAATTAAAAATGAAAAGGAAACTATAATAAATACCCATTTGCGGTAACTTATTTTTTTAAAAAGGACAGAAAAATATTGAGAAATAGAGTTTATAAGCCCCACACAGGTAGTTAAACAGGCAAGGGAAAATATAGCCGCCAGCAGGTAGGCACCCACAGGGCCGTAAAGCTGATAGACGATATTGCGCAGTGTCCATGCCCCGTTGTCCTGAATTGTGTACACATTTGAACTGCACATACCCATATAAGAGAGCATCATATATACCATGGCAAGAATACTGCCGGCAAACAGTCCCGCATAAACCGTGTGCTTTATTAAGTCCTTTTCGTTATTTATGCCGAATGAGCGCAGAGTTGTGGCAATAACCAAACCGAAGTTTAACGCGGCAATGGTGTCCATAGTTTGGTACCCCTCGGAAAAGCCCTTCAAAAACGGGGCGCCTGCGTATGCCGCCTGTGGCCGAGCTATATCCACATTGCCCTTAAATAAAAATGTGAAAAACAAAACCCGCAAAAGGGTGAGTAATGAGGGGGTTAAAAAGTGGCCTATGCGCTCAACCAGCTTCCCCGGATTAAGGCACAGCCAAAAGGCGATAACAAAAAACACCAGTGAGTAGATAACCATGCACAGCCTTGTGTTTGCCCCCTGTGGAAGATAGGGCGCCACCGCCATTTCAAATGGAACGGAGGCGGCACGGGGTATGCCAAGGCCTGGGCCTATTGAAAGATAGATTAAAAGCGTAAAAACCAGGGCAAATTTTTTGCCTGCATTGGCGGCAAGCTTGTCCAAACCGTCAAACTGCGCCACTACTATAACCCCAAGCACCGGCAAAACAACCGCCGTCAGCAAAAAGCCCAACATGGCAAGGGGCGTTTTATTGCCTGCATTCTGCCCTAAAAAGGGCGGAAATATTAAATTCCCCGCCCCAAAAAACAGGGAAAACAGCATAAAGCTGATAAGCAACATTTTTTCTTTTGTTAATTTCATACAGTTTCTCCATAATATTTTTGTATATTAAAATACTTTACCATTTGGCAATTATTTTGTCAATTAAACAAAAATATTCCATATAAAATCGGCAAAGGCAAAATTTACACAACTGTCAAAAATCTATCATAGAATTATCACAGATTTTTTGACAAATTTTTAATTTTGTATATCAAAAATTCCTTTTACTGTGATATAATGGTGTATCATAAATTGCCTTTTTATAATACATATATTATATTAGGCGATTACCGGGTAAATGAGAGGAGTATAATATATGTACGATGACGAACAGGTGAAAGAAAAAAGCGGCGGCGTAAAAGCCCTTGCCACTTTCATTGTTGACAAGAGGAATTTATTTTTCCTTTTGTATATTTTTGCCTTTGTTTTCTGCTTTTTCAGCCGAAATTGGGTTCAGGTGGAAAACGACATTACCACATACCTGCCGGAGAGCACCGAAACAAGACAGGGTCTTGATGTTATGAATTCCAATTTTGTAACCTACGGCTCAGGCAGAATAATGGTTTCAAACATCACTTATGACAACGCCTGCCGCCTTAAAGATAAAATAGAGGCAGTTGACGGGGTTACCTCTGTGGAGTTTGAAAACACCGAGGAACATTACCACGATTCCTCCGCCCTGTTTAACATAACTTTTGACGGGGAGGAAGCAGACGATATTTCCGTAAACGCCATGAATGAGGTAAAAGAACTTTTAGCCCCTTATGACAGCTATGTGTCCTCATCGGTTGGGGAAGATTCTTCGGCGCAACTTGCAAGCGAAATGCTTGTTATTGTGGCCATAGCCGCCGTGGTTATAGTGGTTGTTTTGACCATAACCAGCCACAGCTACGCAGAAGTTCCGGTTTTGATTTTAACTTTTGGCGCCGCCGCCCTTTTAAATATGGGTACAAACTTTTTGTGCGGTAAAATTTCCTTTATTTCCAACTCGGTTACGGTTGTTTTGCAGTTGGCTCTGGCCATTGACTACGCAATTATCCTGTGCCACCGCTACCGTGCGGAACACGTGACAAAAGCTCCGAGAGAAGCCTGTATTGACGCTCTTTCAAAAGCCATACCGGAAATTTCCTCATCTTCCCTTACAACTATCGCCGGTTTGGTTGCCCTGGCTTTCATGCACTTTTTAATAGGCCGAGATATGGCGGTTGTTTTGGTTAAAGCCATAATGCTTTCCCTTTTGTCGGTTTTCACACTTATGCCGGGCTTGCTTATCCTGTTCAGCAACCTGATAGACAAAACCGTACATAAAGACCTTGTTCCTAAAATCACGGCAATAGGCAAGTTCGATGTTAAGACATATAAAATCGTGCCTTTCATCTTCTTTGCGGTTATCGCATTCGGCCGGTATTTTTCAAACAAATGCCCTTACCGGTACTCTTACACCGATTTGACAACCGTTAAGCAGTCGGAATCCCAAATTGCCTATCAAAAAATAAAAAAGACATACGGCACCGAAAATATGGTTGCCATTATAGTTCCTGCCGGCGATTACACATCCGAGGGTGAAATTTTAAAAGAATTGGACAAATGCCCGGAGGTTTCTTCCTCAAAGGGGCTTTCCAATGTTGAGGCAATGGACGATTATGTTTTGACAAGTGAGTTGACCCCAAGGCAGTTCAGTGAAATGGTTGATATGGACTATGAAGTTGTCTGCCTTTTGTACACCGCATACGCCAACGAAAACAGCCAGTACGGCCGGCTTTTAAACGGCGTAGGGTCTTACAAAGTTCCCCTTTACGATATGTTTATGTTTGTAAAGGACAGAATGAAGGACGGAAATATCGACTTGGGCAACGATACACAAAAAACTTTGGACGATTTGTTTGACCGGCTTGAAAAAGCCCAGTTACAACTGCAATCCACAGATTACAGCCGTATGGTTGTCTACCTGACAGTGCCTGAGGAAAGCCCGGAAACCGCACGGTTCCTTACAAAAATGCACGAAATCGTAGGCAAATATTACACCGACAATTTCTACATAGTAGGCAACTCCACCTCCGCCGTTGACCTGGGCTCTTCCTTTGCGGAAGATAACCTTATAATTTCGGTTCTCTCCGCACTGTTTGTTATCATCATTCTTTTGTTTACATTCCAATCCGCAGGCTTGCCTGTACTGCTTATCATTGTTATTCAGGGCAGTATTTGGATTAACTTCTCATTCCCGTACCTTGCAAACACACCTTTGTACTTTTTGGGTTACCTTATAGTAAACTCAATTCAAATGGGTGCAAATATCGACTACGCTATTGTTGTTTCTTCCCACTATACCGAGCTTAAACAGACATTGGACAAAAAAGACGCTATGATTGAAACTTTGAATGTTTCATTCCCTACTATTTTTACTTCCGGTACAATCCTTGCGGTAGCCGGCGTGCTTATTTCCGTTCTTACAACAAACCCGGTTATCGCCGCAATAGGCACCTGTTTGGGCAGAGGCACAATAATTTCCATTGTTTTGGTTTTGGGTGTTTTGCCCCAGATTTTGCTCTTGGGCGATTCTATCATAGAGCGCACCAGCTTTGAAATGAAGGGTCTTTCAAAACTCAACCGCCGGCAGACAAAAGGTACAGTTTACATTCAGGGTCGTGTTCGCGGCTATGTAAACGGCGTAATCGACGCAGATGTAAACGGCGTTCTCACAGGTCAGCTCAATGCCTTGATGTCAACCACAGGGGAGGAAAAACCCGAACTTTTAGGTGACGGCGCCGAAAAACCGGACGAAAAACCCGCCGATGAAACTAAAAACGAAAACAAAAATTCGGACAAAGGGGAGGATAAAAAAGATGAAGAAAACTAAATTATCTTATTTTTTGCTTACGGTTTTCACCGTTATTTTGGCAACCTTAACGGTTTTTGCCGCCCCGGTACAAAACGCCAAAACAACACAGGCAAGGGAAATTCACATTTCCACCCGGGAGGAACTGAAAGAATTTACACAAAATTGTCACCTTGATTCCTATTCCGAAAATTTAAAGGTATATCTTGACAAGGACATTGATTTATCCCATATAGACTTTGACGGCGTGCCGATTTTCTGCGGCAAGTTCTACGGTCAGGGGCACACCATAAAGGGGCTTTTTATACACTACAACGGCTCTTACTCAGGTTTTTTCAGGTACCTTGCCAAAGATGGGGAAGTTATGAACCTTAACTTAGAGGGCTATGTTGAGCCCACCGGCAGCGGCGATTACGCCGGCGGTTTTGCCGGCAAAAATGACGGCAAAATCACCGACTGTTCATTTAAGGGGGCTGTTACAGGCACAAGCAGTATAGGCCTTATTGCCGGTACAAATACCGAAAACGGTACAATCAACGGCTGCAGCGTAAGCGGCCGGGTAAGCGGCGACAGCTGCGCCGGCGGCATCGCAGGCACAAACGCAGGTATAATTCGGGCCTGCACCGCAAACGCCCTTACAAACACCACAACCGATGAAAATGAAGTAAACCTTTCGGATATAACCGTAAGCGACATAGGCAACATAAGCAGTGCCTCCGGCAGCACCACCGATATAGGGGGCATCGCAGGCAGAAACACCGGGGTTATTCGCTCATGTCAAAACACCCATGATATAGGCTACATTCACATCGGCTATAATATCGGCGGTATCGCAGGTTCTTCCTCCGGCCTTGTTATCGACTGCACCAACTACGGGGATATAAAGGCCAGGAAAGAAGCCGGGGGCATTGTGGGGCAGATGGAGCCTTTCTCCCACATTATCTACTCCGAGGACTATTTAAAGAAAATCCGCAGACAGATTGAAACCATTAACAAAACCGTTGAAAGCTCAATAAACAGTGCAGACAGCTATTCCGATTCAATAAAAGCCGACTACGACAATATCCATTCCGCAGCCAACAGTGCCATAGATAACATCAATGATATTTTGAACGAGGCCTTCGGCTCTCAAACTCTGCCCATAGACCCGAACTCACCTCTTGACCCGGATTTCAGCTTCGGCGGCGAAACACAGTCAATAGACATAAGTTCAAATGACAGAATTAACGCCCTTTCCGACGCTTTGACGGCAAATTTAAAATCAATTATCTCCTCTTTTGACAGCATAAGGAGCAAAACTTCCCGGCAGGCAGATGCCCAGGTCAAAAACGCCAACGCATTAAACAGCCGGGTTACAGACCTTTCAAACACCGTTGCGGATTTATCGGAAATGTCAATTTCAAAAGATGACATTATCACCGATGACAGCAAGCTGTCGGTTAAAACAGAGGAATCCGGCAAGATTATGAACTGCACAAACTACGGTGAAATTTTCTCGGATATAAACTCCGGCGGTATCGCAGGGGCTATGGCCTTTGAAAATGACCTTGACCCTGAGGACGATTTGGACATTGTAGGCTCATTCTCCCTCAGCGTTAAAATGAATGTTAAATCAGTTATTTACAACAGCACAAACTACGGCAAAGTGGCCGCAAAAAAAGAAAATATGGGCGGCATTGCCGGCTTTGAAGAAGTTGGTTTAATCACCGACTGCTACTCCTACGGAGATGTTGACAGTGAAGATGTAAACTATGCCGGGGGTATCGCAGGCCTTGCAAACAGCGACATAACAAATTGCTATGTGAAAACAACTGTTCGTGCAAATAACAATGTGGGCGGCATCGCAGGTTACGGCAACAATCTTTCAAACAACTATGCCATGATAACCCTTGATTCCCAAGGGGAAAACCGTGGCGCAATAGCCGGTAATACGGCAGATGATGCCGAAATCGAAAATAACTGCTACCTTAAAACCAAAACCGTAAACGGCGCAATAGACGAAATAAGTTATGAGGGCAAAGCCCGGTCAATGGCATACGAAGACTTTATTAAAATTAAAAATTTGCCGGAGACTATGACCCACCTTACATATCGCTTTACCGTTGACGGCAAGACAATAGATGAAATAGATGCCCAATACGGGGATATTATTTCCGACGATGATTTGCCGGCTATTCCGGGCAAAGAGGACACCTCCGCCCACTGGCGGGAATTTAACCATGTGGCAACGGAAAATATAACCGTTGAGGCAGTTTATGTTGATGTTTTGCGCACCATTGAATACCGCCGCCGGGACGACGAAGAAGATAAACCCTTTATTCTTGCAGAGGGCAACTTTGACCGGGGCGCACGGCTTATGGTAAACGACCTGACCCCCACTTACTCCCCACTTGAAGACGAAACGGTGGTACAACAGCTTAGCTTAGTATTCCCGGATCAAAACCAAATTCACACAGTTCGTATATTAGGCGATAAATACACCAAGATATACGAAAAAGGCGAAAAAGGATTTAAAGAACTTGAAACAGAAATCGACGGCAGTTACCTTGTGTTTAAGACAAGTTCTAACCCGGGTACAATAGCCATTGTAACAACCCCCGCCCCGGACTTTACATTTATAATTATAATTGCAATAGCAGTTGCGGTTGTCCTTTTGCTGATTGTTATCATCAAAAGGATTATAAAAAAGGCAAAGAGCAAAAAAGCCCCAAAAGCCCGGATTTCCGCCACAGAAAATAAACAGGATACAAAAGAAAATACAAATCAAAACACAGAAAAGAAACCCCAATAAAATTTTGTGTTAGTCAATTTCTCGGCACAATAAATCCCTCCCGATGTATATTCTCCGTCGGGAGGGATTTTTTTGTTGCCCTTTTTCCCACTTTTTTAAACTTCTGCCGCTTAGGCAGGCTCTTTCGGTATATCCGTATCCGAAACAGCCTAAAAAGCGGCATATTTAAAAATAAATATTGCCACCGTAGCGGTGGCAATATCCAAGTTAAATTATAAATTGTTAAAAAATTTGTCCCGGTAATTTTTTCTTCACTTTCGGCGGAAAAGTCTTGTCAAACTCCTCTGCCTCCCAGTCGGTTACAAAATACCGGTGGGGTGTGAAATATGTGCCTTTGGCGGTTTTTAAAAACCCCGGAATAAGCTCCCTGCAAAGAAAAAAGGAAGAATCTTCACCCTCCGGCAGTCCGGCATATTTTATGCCGAAATTTTTGGCGTAATCAAACCCCCGGTGGCGGTAAAATTCGATATTTCCCTCAATAAATACGGCATTTACGCCGAAATCCCTTGCTGTTTCAAGAGTTTTCTTTACCAAATATTCCCCCAAACCCTGTCTTTGGAATTTTGGCAGAACGCAAACAGGCCCCATGGTGAAAACCCTAATTTCTTTTCCCTCATCGGTGCGCAAACTCGCTTTAAAAAACACATTTTGGCCTATAATCTCCCCGTCTTTTTCCATAACAAAACTGAGCTGTGGGATAAAATCCCGATTTTCTCTCAGTTTGTGCAAAACATAATGCTCGGTACAGCCGGGGCGGTAAAGGTTCCAAAAACTCTCCCTTACGGTGTTTTCGGTTTTTTCCCAATCGGATGTGTTTTCAATGCGTATATTTATATCTTTCATAATAATCTCCCGTAAAATTCGTAATAAAAGCCAAAATTTCCGAGAGGCATTGATGTAATATAACCTCTCGGTTACATCACAATCTCCAAGGTGTTGTTTTTCAAACAGCAATCTCCGTTTATAGAAATATTAAACCTTAGTTTTATAAGGCTTACAATCAATTTATAACATAAATTTAATAAATTTTCAATAATTTAACAAATAATTTTCTAAGAAATATTGACAAATTTCATATTGTATGATAATATCAATTTGTTAAAAATAAATCGACCACCCTTGTGGGTTATGGCCATACGGACAGCCGGGTCAAATGCCGATTGCAGTGTAAAAACTGCGTTATTGATTGAGTTAAAAGCTCAAATTTTGTAAGTTGGTTACTATAAACCGGTGTTTAGGAAACACAATAACTTGTAAAACGGTCAATAATATGATTGGTGTCAGGCGGCTTGGTAGATTTAATTCAAGTTGATTTTTTGCAAGCAGTGTTTAAACGCCTGCTTGCTTTTTTGTTGCCTTTGGGGGGATTTTAATTGGAAAAGGAATACATTGTTCAGGGCTGTATCTACACGGCAAACAAAGATATGAAATTTGCCGAGGCCATGGCTCTGCAAAATGGAAAAATTTTATATGTAGGTGATTTGCAAGGGGCAAAAAATATTTTGCCTGCCGCCCCGATTATCAAAAAACAGGGCTTTATAATGCCGGGCATTGCAGAAGGCCATGCACACATCACCTGTACTTCGGAAACCGTCTTTGGCGTAACCCTTAACAACCTGCACAGCGTAGAGGAATACCAAGATAAAATCCGTGATTTTATCAAAACCCACCGGGAGGAAAAAGTTATATGGGGCTCCGGCTATGACAACGGCATTTTCGACAGCACCGGCCCTACCGCCCGGCTTCTTGACCGGGTTGAAAAAGAGCGCCCGGTGGTTATAATAGCCTCTGACCACCATTCAAGATGGCTTAATACCACAGCATTGGAGCTTGCCGGCATAACCGACGAAACCCCCAACCCGGCAAACGGCGAAATAGTCCGCTATCCAAATGGGAAAGCAACCGGCTGGCTTAAAGAGGCGGCAATGGATTTCTCCGCCAAAGTTTTGGAAAAGCTTGGCCGCAAAGATTATGCAAAAGCCATTGAGCGGTATCAGCAAATTGCCTTTGAAAACGGCGTTACCATGGCTTTTGAGCCTTTGTACGATTGCAGGCGAGATTATGCCGAAAGGGCGGCAGGATACAAGTACCTTGACGACCGGGGCAAACTGCTTATGACAGTTACTTTGGGCTATTCCGTAGAGGGCGGCGACGATTTTAATTCTTGTCTTGAAGATATGCTAAATATCAAAAAAAGCCTTGAAAAATGCCAAAATGTCTCCCTTACAAATTTAAAACTCTTTGTTGACGGGGTTATCGAGTGCCACACCGCATACCTGCGTGATGATTACAGCGACAGCCCGGGCAACTGCGGCCGGCCTATGTACAGCCTTGATTTTATGAAAAACGCAATTTTAAAAGCGGAAGTGTCCGGGCTGGACACACATATTCACACAATAGGCGACCGGGCAACGGATATGTCAATCTCCGCCATTGAGTACGCCCAAAGAGAAACGGCCAAATTAAAGGGCAAAACAAATTTCCGCAACTGCCTTGTTCATCTGCAAATCGCAGATAAACAGCAGGCGGAAAAAATGGCGGAAAATAACATAATCGCCTGTACAAACCCCTATTGGCACTATTACAGCCCCATTTACTATAATGAATTGGAAAAACCTTTTCTCGGCGAAGCCAGAGCAAAGGCCGAATACCCTATGAAAACCCTTCTTGACGCCGGTGTTAAAATAAGCCGGGCATCGGATTTCCCTGTTACATTCCCTCCCCGTTCAATGGACGCCTTACACCTTATGGTAAACAGAACCGAGCCGGGAGTTACAGAGTATCCCCCTCTTGGGGAAAAAGAGTGTATTTCTGTTGAGGACGCTTTGCAGGCAATGACCCTTGGGGGCGCATATCAAATGCGACTTGAAAACCGCAAGGGCAGCCTTGAAAAAGGCAAAGACGCAGATTTTGCGATTTTGACAAAAAATCCTTTTGAAATACCGAAAGACGAATTATACACCTGTGAAGTTGCCGAAACCTATGTCGGCGGCCAATGCGTGTTTAAGAAAATATAAACTGCGGTGTGGACAGACACACGGAAAGAGGAAAAAATGAAAAAAATAGTTTCACTTATCCTATGCTTTGCTCTTGCATTGTGTGCATTTACAGCTTGCTCCGGGGGCAAAGAGGAAGAAAAAACAGCCGACGGCTACGCAAAACAGCTTTACCTTTACAACTGGTCGGAATATATGAGCCAGGAAGTTTTGGATCTGTTTGAACAGGAATACGGCATAAAAGTTGTTGAAACAACATTTGAGTCAAACGACGAAATGCTTGCAAAACTTATGGCCGGCAACAACGGTATGTACGATATAGCCGTACCGTCAAACTTTTACATTCAGGCAATGGTTGAAAACGGCCTTGTTGAAGAAATTGACTGGAACAATGTGCCTAATATCGAAAATATCGACCCGGATTTCAGAAAAATGGAATTTGACCCGGATGAAAAATACACCGTTCCTTACATGGGCACAGTTGCCTGCTGGGTTGCAAACACCGACAGACTTTCTTCTTTGGGGGTTAAAGCCGACAGCTATTCCGATTTGACAAACGACAAATTGAAGGGCGAAATTCTTATGTCCGACGACACCCAGGGCAATATCAGCCAGGGTCTTATGGCATGCGGATTTGACGGCACATCACAGGACTATGACCAAATTCAGCAGGCCAAAGAATGGCTTTTAAATCTTAACTCAAATGTTAAGGCATACGCTTTGCCGGCAGATGTTCGTGACTCCATGATAAGAAACGAAGCCGCCATTGCTTATATGTACTCCGGCAACATTGTTCAGGCCATGGGTGAAAATGATAAAATTCGGCTTGCTTTGAACAACGAAAAAGTTTCTCTTTCAATGGATACTTTCGTAATTTTAAAGGGCACAAAGCACAAAACAGAGGCCGAATTGTTCTTGAACTTCTTGCTCAGACCTGAAATTTCCGCAAAACTTATTGAGGAATTCCCTTATGTTTGCTTTAACAAAGCCGCTGCTGACTATTTGCCGGAAAACCTTGCAAACAGCCCGTTGGTTGTGTTGACAGATGATTTGAAAAGCAGAATTTATATGTACAACACATTTGACGGCGACGGCATAACATACGGCATCGAGGCAATGACAGAAGTTAAAACAGCAAGAGGTTAATTTGCCTGCTGTTTACCGATTTATTGGTAAATATAAATTTTGATGTAAGTAAATATAAATTTTGACGAATGACATCGAAAATCCCAAGCAACTCCCTTGGGATTTTTTATTTTCCCTTGCTGACAGAAAACCTGTTTATACCTTATCGAATACGATTAAACGGCATTAAAAGTAAGCCGTACCGCCGGAGAGCCTTGCTACTCGCTCGGTTTAAAATGTTGATTTATAACTGAACAAGCATACCAAATAGAGCCGGTTTTGCGGTTTGTTTGGGTTGTTGTTTTATAAGGGAAAAACAGTTTAAATAATTTGAAAAGAGGCGACCAATGGTCGCCCCTACGGGTTATTTATAATTTACCGCTGTCGGTTGCAGAATAATATTTCAAAAAAATTAAGTGCCTTGCCGGTTATAAACAGTAATTATAAAGTTAAATCGTAGGGGCGTTCATTGAACGCCTATGCAAACCGTAGGTTTGCACATTGACAACCTGTTTACATCAAATTTCGGCTACAAATAACAGCCCAAAAAATCCGCAGCCTTGCCGCCCTTTGGTAAAGGGAGGTGGTTTTCGCAAGAAAACCGGAGGGATTGACTTTGATGAGGGATTGACCTTGATAAGATAATCTAATTTGCAAGCGAACTTACAACCAAATATCATATGTAAACAAAATGTTCCCAATCTCTCAGTCAGCTACGCTGACAGCTCTCTTTACCAAAGAGAGCCTTGCTACTCGTTCGGTTTAAAATGCCGATTTGCAACTGAACAAGCATACCAAAGAGAGCCTATTTTATGGTTTGTTTGGGTTGTTGGTTTATAGAGGAAAAACAGTTTAAATAGTTTGAAATGAGGCGACCAATGGTCGCCCCTACGGGCTATTTGTGATTTACCGCTGTTGGTTGCAGAATAATATTTCAAAAAAATTAAGTGCCTTGCCGGTCATAAACAGTAATTACAAAGTTAAATCGTAGGGGCGTTCATTGAACGCCTATGCAAACCGCAGGTTTGCACATAAACAACCTGTTTACATCAAATTTCGGAAACAGATAAACATATCAAAAAATCTGCAACGCAGCCTCCCTTGTGCAAAGGGAGGTGATTTTTCGTAAGAAAAATCGGAGGGATTGACCTTGGTAAGACAACCTAATTAGCAAGCGAACTTACAACCAAATATCATATGTAAACAAAATATTTTCAATCTCTCAGTCAGCTACCGCTGACAGCTCTCTTTACAAAAGAGAGCCTTGCTATTCGTTCGGTTAAAAATGCTGATTTGCAACCAAACGAGTGTACCAAAGAGAGCCTGTTTTATTGAAAATTATAAGTTTATAGATTTTTAATCAACCCTCCCGGTGTTCGCTAAACGCTCACACCACCCTCCCTTACACAAGGAGGGCAAGTTTTACTTCCTGTTCGGCTTGTTATTTTATAGCGGAAAAGCATTTTAAACAATATAATTTGTAAATAAATGTCGAATACAAAACAACATTTCCAAAGGTTAGCAACATCTTGGCTCCACTGTACCCATAGGGCATAACATGCAAGGGGAGCTGGCGGCGTTAGCCGTCTGAGGGGTTGTTTTGCAGATTGCTTGTATTGAATTCCGGTTACAAATAAACACACCCAAAAGTCCTCAATTTTTATTTAATCACAAATTCGTTCTTTTAAACAAAAGAAAACCGCACCTTTTATAAGGTGCGGCCTTGTAAAATTTACAGTATTTTATTTTGCACGAAACTTGCCGTTATATCACCCTTATAATAATTTTGGCAATTTCAAATTACGGCAAATTAAAAGAATAACATAAACTATTTTGTGATTTCTGCCAAGAGTTCACCGGCGGCTTTGCGTGGGCCATCATGTTCCATGCCTTTAATTCCCAAACAGGTATGAAGCTGACCTATTTTTATGCCCTGTTTTTGCATCTTGTCAAAATATTCCACAATAAGCCGGTCGGTTTGTTCTTTTCTCTGTACCGGGCCGAAAGGATTTGCAAAAAAGCTTTCTACCAAACCCATTTCGGTGGTTGTGCCCTTCGCCATACGGCGGCCGGCTCTGAACACCGACAAAATTTCTTCCATATTGTCCATAAATTCAAGGGAGCTTTCTTTGCCCTCCTCATAGTTATTTGCATAGAGGAAATAGTCAATGTGGTGGTGGGCGATTACCTCGGTGTAGTCGGTTATCGGAATTACTATTCTTGCGTTTTTCTTATCCGGGTTCATAAATACCGATCTGTCAATTTCTTTGTAACCGTACCCCGTATCAAGGTCGTCCAAGCGGACAAAAGCACCTACCTCTGTGCCGGAGGATTTAACCTTGCCGTCCTCAATAAACAAAAAGCCCATATCGTCGTAAATGGTTTTTAAGTCAATAATTTCTTCACTGCCTACGGCTTTAAGCTGTTCAACGGTTTCGCTTTTACCTGCGCCGGAGTCCCCCATTACGATTATATTTTTAACCGCACCGCTGCGCAGGGTAATTCTCATCATTGCACCGTGAATAGGCACCTGACCCATATTGATTTTGCGCACATTGTGCAATGTAAGCATCATCTTTTTCATATATCCGAAGTAGTCGAATTCGTCGGCGGCAGAAACAAGGCCAATCATCATATCATTCTTTTTATCGTGATAGAAACACTGGTTTCTCTCCCCGTCCTCATATCCGTAAACATAGATTAAATCCGGCTTTCTGTTGCGGTATTCGTCCTCGGCGGCCATTTCAAACAAGTTTGAAAGGGTGATGCCCTGGCTCATATACTTGGAATTAAAGTAGACAAATGCCAAAGAGTCACCTACCTTTGCCGGGTAGCAAAACCATGCGTCCTCGTCAAAGCGGTATTCGTCAATAGGGTTGTAGTCCACTTCCGGGAACACCCCGTCACGGGTGTTGCGCTTGGTGTATGTGATAAAAGGCGGATTTATAACCGTCTGCTGGATAACAGGCACATTGTCCAAGTTGCGATATTCTTTCGGCAAGGCGGTAACTCCCCTTGCGGCAATAAGGCCTGCGTTTACACCTGCGGAAATTTGGCGGTAAACACGGTTTTCGTGGCGCATACCTGCCTCTTGTATTCTTCTGTAAGTGGTGAGAACAAGGTTTTCAAATTCCATTATGGCACTTGTAAACTGCACGCTTTGCAAGCCCTGCCGTTCCTTATCCGCATAAATTACCGCATATCTTTCATATCTGCGCCAAAACAGATAATATTCCTCTATTATATTTAAAAATGTGCGCTTGCTTTTAAAGTAACCCTTTAACTCCGGGTAGGCGGCGCAAAGTTCGTCGCTGTCCATAATAAGCAGCAGCCTTGATATTTTTTTAAGATCCGCTGTGATGTTAATTTCCCTTGCCGCCGCCTGTGTAAGATAGCGGTAGGTGATGTCGTCAAGTTTCTTTTTGTGCCGAACAAATGCGGCTGTGACCTTTGAAAAGCCCACGCTGTTAATCAATTCGATTGACGAACGGCAATATTCCTCGGAAAAATTTATAATGGCGTTTCTTGTAACCATCTTAAATTTATAACTCATTGTTTTACCTCTGTGATTTTTAAATTACTTGCGGGAAACCCTGTCCAAAATTTCTTTCATTTTCGGGGCAAGACCCTTGCACTGTTTAACCGGCAGTGAGCAAACCGCAACACGGATACCCTTGTTTACTACAACGGCAAAAATATTGTTTTTCATAAGTTCTTGGTGGTATTTTGCCAAAATGTCCTTGTTTTCAACTTTTACCGTTACAAAAAAGCCCTCTTTATAGGGGTAACAATCAAGGCCGCAGGCCAAAGCCTCACTGACAAATGCCCGGCTTCTTTTCTTTAAAAGCTCCACATACTCCTGTTTTTCGGCCATAAATTCGCCCTGCTTTTCCCCTGTAACCAAAACGAAATTTTCCATTGCGGCATTTGGTATGTTTGACCAAAGAGCCCTTGCGCTTTTTTCCGAGAGAGAGATAAACTCATTTACCGCTTCTTCACATTTCGCCAGCACAACTGCGGCACCGCAGCGGAGGCCGTAAGAAGTAAGTGTTTTTGAGGAAGAAAATGCAACTATAATCATCACATCTTCCCCAATATCATTAAAATTCCTCATATAATTTCGGCAGGTGTCTAAATTGTAGGAGTAATCTATATATGCAATATCGTCAAGGAGAACAAAGGGGCCCTTTTTGCTCAATTCGTTAATTGCGGCAATAAGTTTTTTCCATTCTTCCTCAGTCATTGAATAACCTGTGGGGTTGTGGCAGGGGTCATTTATGATTGCCAAAACCTTGCCTTGCTTTTCCATAACCTGCCGGCAGGTTGAAACAAAGCTTTCAAGATTAAATTTATCTCCGTTGAACATTGAATAAAACCGGCAGTTTTCGTTGTTCATTGAGGCCATAAGTTTGTAAGAACCCCAGGCAATATCCGGTAAAACAAGGGTTTCCCCCTCATCGAGAATATCGGCTATTGCCAAAGACACTGCGCCGGAACCACCGGGTGTTGCGATAACATCATGCCGCAGTTTCACCTTGTCGCCGCAAACCCAATTATAAACTGCCTTGCGGAAATTGTCGTTGCCGTTAAAACTTTGGGCATATTTTGCCTTTTCCACCGCCGGAATATTGTTGTATGTATCAAAAACCGTTTTAAGGGCAACAAGTTCGCCCTCCTCATTGTACAGCGTGCCGATTGTGGCATTTACAACATTGTCCTTGCCGTAAATTTTTATTGCCCGGGCGGCCTTGGCGGCAACCGAAAAAACACTGTCCCGAATGGGGCTGTGGTCTATATTCTTCTTAGTAAAGTTTATCATAAAATTTCCTCCCTGTAAGCTGAAACAAAGGCAGAAGATGTCCGTCTGTCGCTGACTATATTAAAGGATTATAAAAGGTTTGTCAAATTTATCACAGGGGTATTTTCCTTATTTATTAAATTTTACCGGGGAATTTTCCCAAGGTTTATAGCAAATTAAATAAATTAACCCTCATATTTTTAAGCATAATGCTAAATTTACTGTTTTTAATTACAAAGTGATTTTTATTTTATTTTTTAATAATCAAGATAATTTTATCGGTTTGTTATTTTGTTTTATAAAGAATTTCCGTGTAAATATATATTTTTATTTATGTGAATATATCCTTTAAAAAAAGTGGACTTAACAAAACAGCAGTTTTAAAAAGTTAATATCGGAATTTTTCAAATTAAGAAAATATGTACGCAATGTGAAAACACTTTAAATTAAAAGGTCCCGGCACCTTGCCGGGTGTGAAAATTTATGTTAAGTTCGGCTTGGCAAGGCCGGCTGTCGTTCAATATCTGTTTCAATATCTATAATAAATTTTCTTTTAAAAAGAAAAACAGGAGGCCGAAGCCTCCTGTTTTGTGTATCAAATTCAGTTTATCAATCAAATCCGATAAATTTTTCTTTTAAACCAATGACCCGATTAAAGCGCCTAAAACCGCTCCGCCCAAAACTTCAATAGGGGTGTGACCCAAAAATTCCTTTAAAACCTTTGAGTTGTTCTCCCCAATAAGGTGGTTATCCTCCAACTGATCCACAACCCAGTTAAGAGTTTTTGCCTGCTCCCCGGCGGCTCTTCTCACGCCCATGGCGTCATACATAACCACTACTGCAAGGGCAAAAGCCAAAGCAAAAGCGGTGGTGCCCACACCTTCAACTCTGCCGGTTGAAATAAGTATAGATGTCACAAAAGCGGAATGGGAACTGGGGAATCCACCCCGGCCGATAAGCCTTTCGGCTTTTACCTTTTTTGTGTCAATAAAATTAACAAGCGTCTTTAAAATCTGAGCAAGAGCCCATGATGTAGCACCCGCAACTAAGATGCGGTTGCTCATAATTTCCTCAAACATAAATGTTTCTCCCTGTTTTGAAACAAGAGTGCAATTCACACCCTTGCCTCAATATCTTTGTTATTTAAGTTTACCATTAAAAGAAGATAATTTCAATTAAATTATATAAATTTTGCATTAAATTTTTAATTTTTATTCAGATAAAACAAAATATTTATATTTTACCGGTTAATTTTTTAACTGATGAAACAAATGTGTATTTTTTGAAAAAAATTTGAATATTGACATAAACCTATAATTATGGTATAGTTACAGTGCATAAAAAATTGTGTGTAATCTTGGCATTATGCACAAATATAAATATATTTACAATAGCCGCCTTGGCGGTTATATTTTTTTGATATTAGGAGGATTACATATGAGTGAAACAAGAAAAGCTACAAAAGATATGACTTCCGGCAACCCTTTGCAACTTATAGCAAGTTTTGCACTGCCCCTTTTGCTGGGTAATATTTTTCAGCAAATGTACAACTTGGTTGATACAATTATCGTAGGTAAATTTTTGGGTCTGTCCGCCCTTTCCAGCGTAGGCGCAACAGGTTCTATTTCATTTTTGATTGTGGGTTTTTGCACCGGTTTTACCGCAGGTTTTGCCATTCCGGTGGCCCAGAGTTTCGGCGCAAAAAAATACGGCGAAATGCGCAATTTTGTAATAAATGCCGCTTATCTCTCTGCCGGCCTTGCAATTTTTATCGCCGTGACAACATCTCTTTTATGCCGCACAATTCTTGAGGCCATGGGCACCCCGGCGGACATTATCGACGGCTCTTTCGCCTATTTGGTTGTTATATTTATCGGTATTCCTTTTACGGTTTTGTACAACTATCTTTCATCTATGATTCGTTCTTTGGGGGACAGCAAAACGCCGTTTGTGTTCCTTGTTATCTCCGCAGGTTTGAATGTTGTTCTTGACCTTGTGTTTATTATATATGTAAAAATGGGTGTTGCAGGTGCCGCTTGGGCAACTATTATTTCTCAGGCTGTTTCCGGCATTCTCTGCCTTGTTTATATGAGAAGCCACTATCGGATTTTGAAATTTGAAGACCACGAAAAAGCCGTTGATACAAACAAGATGAAAAAACTTCTTGTTATGGGCTTGCCCATGGGCTTGCAATTTTCAATTACGGCTATCGGCACAATTATGTTGCAGTCTGCCGTAAACGCATTAGGCACACTTTATGTTGCCACATACACTGCCGCACAGAAAATAAAACAGTTTGCAATGGCCCCATTTGACGCTTTCGGTAACGCCGTTGCCACATACTGTTCACAGAACTTAGGTGCAAAGAAGTTTGACAGAATTTCCAACGGTTTGAAATGCGGCCTTCTTTTGGGTGTCATATATGCGGTAGTTATCGGCACGGTTTTGTTCTTCTTCGGCGGCAATCTTGCTCTTATATTTGTTGACGCAAGCGAAACACAGGTTTTGGAATTGGTTTCTTTGAATATGAAGTGTGTGTCATATTTCTATATTGCTTTGGCTGCACTTATCATTGTAAGAATGACGGTTCAGGGCTTGGGATATTCCGGCCTTGCAATGCTTGCAGGTATTTCCGAACTTTTTGCAAGAGGCATTATGGCTGTTGCGGTTATACCGGTATTCGGCTACATTGCAGTTTGCTTTACAGACCAGGTTGCCTGGGTTGCAGGTATGATTGTGGTTATTGTTGAATTTATCTACGCCATGAAGAAAATCCGCCAACAGTACGGCGAAGAAAATTAAACAAATAAATAGTAATATAATAAAAAGTAATATAAATAAAACAGGTGGTTCGCCACCTGTTTTTGTTATATAAGGATGTAAACAATCCATAAAATAGGCTGTTTTGGTACATTTGTTCGGCTGTAAATCAGTATTTTAAATTGAACGAATAGCAAGGCTCTCTTTGGTAAAGAGAGCTGTCAGCGTAGCTGACTGAGAGATTGAAAAATATTTTGTTTATATACGATATTCGGTTGCAGGTTTGGTTGTAAATTTGCTTGTAAATCGGCATTTTAAACCGAGCGAATAGTAAGGCTCTCTTTGGTAAAGAGAGCTGTCAGCGTAGATGACTGAGAGATTGTAAAAACATTTTGTTTATGTACGCTATTCGGTTGTAAGTTTGCTTGTAAGTTCGCTTGTAAATCAGCATTTTAAACCGAACGAATTGCAAAGCTCTCTTTGGTAAGATAGTAAGATGTAAGCAATCCACAAAATAGGCTCTCTTTGGTAAAGAGAGCTGTCAGCGTAGCTGACTGAGAGATTGTAAAAACAAACGCTTTAATTTTATTTTCCGCTATAAAATAGCAAGCCGCACAGGAAGTAAAACTCGCCCTCCCTGTGCAAGGGAGGGTGTCGGCGTAGCCGGCGGGAGGGTTGATTGAAAATCTATAAACTTATAATTTTCAATAAAAGGCTCTCTTTCCTGCACTTGTTCAGTTGCAAATCAGCATTTTAAACCCAACGAACAGCAAGGCTCTCTTTGGTAAAGAGAGCTGTCAGCGTAGCTGACTGAGAGATTGGAAAACATTTTGTTTACATACGATATTCGCTTGTAAGTTCGCTTGCAAATTAGGTTGTCTTACCAAGGTCAATCCCTCCGATTTTTCTTACGAAAAATCACCTCCCTTTACATGTCATGCCCCGTGGGTACAAGGGAGGCGAAATTGCGGATTTTGGGGTTGTTATTTGTAGCCGAAATTTAATGTAAACAGGTTGTTTATGTGCAAACCTGCGGTTTGCATAGGCGTTCAATGAACGCCCCCTACGGATTTATTTTATAAATATATTTATTTGTAACCGGAATTTGATGTAAGTAGGTCGCTTGACAACCCCTCAGACGGCTGACGCCGCCAGCTCCCCTTGCACAGTGGAGCCAAGGTGTTGCTAACCTTTGAAAATTTTATTTTGTATTTGCCATTTATGTACAAACTATATTGTTTAAAATGATTTTCCGCTGTAACAAACTATCCGAACAGACAGCAAAACTTGCCCTCCTTGTGCAAGGGAGGGTGTCGGCGTAGCCGGCGGGAGGGTTGATTGAAAATCTATAAACTTATAATTTTCAATAAAGCCGGCTCTTTGGTGCACTTATTCTGTTGCAAATCGACATTTCAAACCAAACGAATAGCAAGGCTCTCTTTGGTAAAGAGAGCTGTCAGCGTAGCTGACTGAGAGATTGAAAAACATTTTGTTTGTATCTAATATTCGGCTGTAAGTTTGGTTGAAAATTTGCTTGTAAATTAGGTTATCTTATCAAGGTCAATCCCTCCGATTTTTCTTACGAAAAATCACCTCCCTTTACATGTTATGCCCTATGGGTACAAGGGAGGCAAAATTGCGGATTTTTGGGCTGTTATTTGTAACCGAAATTCAATGTAAAAAGGTTGTCAATGTGCAAACCTGCGGTTTGCATAGGCGTTCAATGAACGCCCCTACGGATTTATTTTATAAATATATTTGTTTGTGGTCGTAATTTAATGTAAACAGGTTGCTTGACAACCCTTTTGTCACGCCTATGGCGTGACATTTTCCCTTGCACAGGGACAACAAGGTGTTGACACCTATTATGCCCTATGGGTAATGACGGCGATTTCACTGTTTTATTAATTTTTTATCTGTTGTTAAAATTTAATATAAATAATCTAATCAAAACCATATCGGCAAATCACAAAAAGTATTCCTAATCCTCCCACATTGCCCATTTAAAAAAGCAGACTGCCTAAACAGGCAATCTGCTTTTTATTGACTTTTTATAGGTTTTGCACAGAACTAAATTACAAGTCGGAATACAAATCTTCTTTGTAAACTCCGTCTTTAATCATCTGTGCAAAGCTGGCTTTAACGGAAGCAACATCTTCCTTATATGTCATGCCGTACCAAGTGTCATTTGACTTTAAAACCTTAACTGTGATTTTACCCTGCTGCAAAAGTTCGCCGATATATGAGGGAATAAGATATTCTGCTTTAAGAGGGTTTGTGTTTACGGTTGTCTTGAAAAATTCTTCAAAACCTTCCTGCAACTGAGCCATAAACTCCGGCGTAAGACCCCACATATTCATAGAACAGAGAGATTCTGTGTCAATAGCCTTGCCGTCAGCCTCTGCGCCTGTGGCTGTTTTTATAATATTTGAAGTTTCCACAACCTTTGTAAGGTATCCGTTTTCGGCCATACAAATGCCTCTTGTAACTGCGCCGTTGTCGGAAAGGGTATTTTTAATAACAAAGCCGGCCATACAGCACTTGCCGCCCTCAACCAAATAGTCGTGAACCTTTTTAAAGCCCTCTTTGCCGTAGTAATCGTCGGCATTGATTACAATAAACGGTTCGTTAATAAGCTGTCTTGCGGCCAATACCGCTTGACCTGTGCCCCATGGTTTTGTTCTGCCCTGTGGCAAAGTGCCCGGTATATCGTTAATGTCCTGGAAAGCATAGCCCACCTTAACGCCGTTTGCCCGGCAAACAGCCTCAATTCTGTCGCCTATTACCTTTTTAAATTCTTCTTCAATATCCTTGCGAATAACAAAAACAACCTTGTTAAAACCTGCTTCGATAGCGTCGTGAATTGAATAGTCCATGATGATGTGGCCTTCTCCATCCACCTTTTCAAGCTGTTTGATGCCGCCGCCGAATCTTGAACCGATTCCGGCTGCCATAATCAAAAGTGTTGTATCCATTTTACATTCCTTTTCTATTTTTATTATAATTTTACAAATTTCTACATTAAATGTGACAAGAGAAATTATAACATATACAAAAGAAAAATACAACAAATTTATAAGAAAAGAATTAAAATTACATAATTTACTTTTAAAAATCCCTGTCCTCAATCAATTTGGCAACAATGATGTATCGCCGGTTGTAATCGGCTTTTTGGCAAGTGGCCAAAATCAAAAGTTTGTCTTTCCGGCTTGGTGCCCACTGCCGATTGTAAACCGCCTTGGTTTCCTTGCTGTCACAGATGAATTTTTCAAAATTCAAAACATCTTCATCAATTTCAAATCTGCCAAACTGCTCCATAATGTGTAAGTTAGAATAGGGAACCGCCGCCACAACCCTGTAATGCTTTTCTTCCTTTGGCAAATACACCGTTATGTCCGAATATTTTTCAAAATCCCGGGAGTTTGAATATGTGTCCTCCAACATACCGAACATACTGCCGTCGGTCATATTGTGGCCGTAAATTATGGTTACTCTGTCAGAAAAATCATCACCGTTATAGCTTGCCTGGGTATAAAGGCAGCCGGCAACAGAGTACTTGCCCCGCAAATTGCGGCGGAGATAGTAATCGTCGTCACCGGGCTTTCTCAAAACGGGGTAGTCCACCGGCAAACCGGGAATTTTTATCCATGCGTAAATATCCCGATTTTCTTCCTTCACCTTTTCAAAATCAATGGGGCTTACATACTCCTCGGTGGCGGAAACTGTGTCAGGGTCGGCATAAACGCTGTCCGGGGTCAGTTTTTCTTTTTTCGGTATTGCCATGTAAAAGCAAGCCAAAGCGCCGACAGCAAGCAAGGCCGCCAAAATCCTTTTAAAATTATCTACCATTATCAATCAAAATTCCATGTTGCGGGCTTTTTATCCCCCGGCATTTTAACAGGCTCCGGGTATTCCTGACCTTTCAAATCAAGAACAACTTTTTCTATTATCTCCGGCTGTAAAGGTTCGTTTACAACCACACCGGGATAAGGAAAGGGCACAGGTTTTGTATCCACTTTTTCAAGACGATAAATTTCGTCCATGCCCTCAATCACCTTGCCGAAAACCGGGTAAACACCCTTGTGTTCGGGGCAATCACGGAGAGGAAAGAAGGGTTCACATCCGGCAAGACCCATTTCCCCGTACCCGCCCATACAAACGCAACCCGGGTGAGATTCCAAAGGGGTAATCTCCGGGTGCAGTGTAAATTCGTTAGGGATAAGATAGGCACATTCTTTGTGGTGGAAAGCCTCATAGCTTAAATCCACCCAACTGCCGGGGACAATTCTTTGAATTGCGTGATTGTCTAACCAGCCGTGGCCGGCGCACCAAATAAAACTGGCCACCGTGTTAGGGGCGCTTTCCGGTAAAAGTTCAACCACAATTTTTTTGCCGTTTGCCATATAAAAAGTTGCCGTAGGGTTCATAATTTTGCCTCCTTATGTTTAACACTGTATTTATATGATTTATAATTATTTTTAAAGATTTTATGTTTTGACCCACTTATGTAAAAGTGCGATTTTATTTTCCAATATGGCCTTATTATATCATAATAAAATCTGTATTTCACTGTACAATTTATATAAAATTATCGGCAAATTCAATATAGATTGTTTAATTTTCCAACCTAAAACCCTTTTATTCCCCTTTATCCTTTATCAAATTGATATACTCTGCAAAAATACTCCTCTTTTTGGGGCATATCACCCTGGCAGGGCATTTTTTTAAAATTTATAAATGAAAAACGCACAAAAAAAGGAGCCGTCATTCGACGGCCCCGATTATATGAATATCTAACAAACAACAATTCCGTTTAAAGCTTTTATCAGCCCATTGGAGTGTACCTTCTGTTCTTAAAATTATCTGTCAATAAACTAAACTGTATTTTGGCGGATACCTTTACTTTCGTCAATATAGTTTTAAGATTTAACTAAACTGCCTTTCGGAGTGTACCTACAACTTTCTTAGTATAGTTTTAAGTTTAAGATAAACTGTTCTTTGGCGGATACCTTTACTTTCATCAATATAGTTTTAAGTTTTAACTAAACTGCCTTTCGGAGTATACCTACAACTTTCTTAGTATAGTTTTGAGTTCAAGATAAACTGTTCTTTGGAGTATACCTTCGCTTTCGTCAATATAGTTTTGAGTTAAAATTAACTAAACCTTTGGCGTGTACCTTTACTTTCATTAGATTAAACTGATTTACAACTTAAATGCCCATTGGAGTAATCCTCTTAGATAATTAAATCAAATTGCCTTCAATCTATGTAAACACTTAAAGTGCAAATTATTCTCTAAAACTTCTTAGTACATCGGAGTGCCCTCAACTTTCTTATTAAATCTTCGGTCTGCGTGATACGATTACCATCGGTATCACTCCCCTTTCGTCTTTATTTTTCTTATCTTGTATCCTTTTCTAAGTTCAATTACAGTATAACCGATAACTTTCAATTTGTCAATAGTTTTTTGTAAAAAATATATAATTTTTTTAAACTTTAATAAATATAATTTGTATATTAACTAGTGAATAACAAAAATTAAAAAAAGTTTTAAAAATTAAGCATTTTATGCTATAATACTTTAAAGTCTATTATGGTTTTCAAAAAAGAAAGGCGGTTTTTTATGAAATCTTTTATCACCGTTACGGGAAAAGACGCCGTAGGCGTTGTTGCAAAGGTAGCTACTCTTTGCAGTGAAATGAACATCAACATTCTTGATGTAACACAAAGTATTCTTTCGGGTATGTTTGCAATGATTATGCTTGTGGATATGTCCGGCTGCAATGTATCACACCGGGAGGCACGCAAAAATTTTGCCCTTCTTCGGGAAAAAATGAACATGGATATTAACCTTACACGCTCGGAAGTTTTCGATGCCATGCACAAAATTTAATATATGATTGGGAGATAATATATTATGAGTATGATTAACACCGGTGACATTTTGGAAACTATCGAGATGTTCACCCAAGAAAACCTTGATGTGCGCACGGTTACAATGGGCATCAGCCTTTTGGACTGTATTGACCCTGACCCCGATAAGGCCTGCGAGAAAATTTACAACAAAATAACCACAAAGGCCAAAAACCTTGTAAGTGCAGTTGAGGGTATAAGTGATGAATACGGTATTCCTATTGTAAACAAGCGTATAAGCGTAACGCCTATCGCAATGCTTTTAGGGGCTTGCCCTGATGCAGACCCTGTTCAGTTTGCCAAAACTTTGGACAGAGCCGGCAAGGCCGTAGGGGTAAACTTTATAGGCGGCTACACCGCCCTTGTCCACAAGGGATTTTCCGCCGGAGATTTAAGATTGATAGAATCAATTCCAAGGGCTTTGGCGGAAACGGACATAGTTTGCAGTTCCGTAAACATCGGTGCAACCAAAGCCGGTTTAAATATGGACGCAATAAAACTTATGGGTGAGGCGGTTAAGAAATCCGCCCAGCTCACTGCCGACAGACAGTGTATCGGCGCCGCAAAATTGGTTGTATTTTGCAACGCCCCGGAGGACAACCCCTTTATGGCCGGTGCGTTCCACGGCCCAGGCGAACCTGACTGTGAAATTCATGTAGGTGTTTCCGGCCCCGGTGCGGTAAGGGCGGCTCTTGCAAAATTGCCGAAAGACGCACCTATCGACCGGGTTGCGGAACTTGTAAAGAAAACAGCTTTTAAAATCACAAGAATAGGTCAACTTGTGGCAAACCTTGCCAGTGAAGCATTGGGAGTGCCGGCAGGAATAATTGACCTTTCCCTTGCGCCTACACCGGCAAAGGGCGACAGCGTTGCAAATATTCTTGAAGAAATGGGTCTTGAAACCTGCGGTTGCTGTGGCACCACCGCCTGCCTTGCCCTGTTAAACGATGCGGTTAAAAAAGGCGGTGTTATGGCGTCCAACCATGTAGGGGGTCTTTCCGGTGCATTTATCCCGGTAAGCGAGGACGACGGTATGATCCACGCCGCCGAAACAGGTTGCCTTACAATAGAAAAATTAGAAGCAATGACGGCTGTTTGCAGTGTGGGTATAGATATGGTTATAATTCCGGGAGATACCTCCGCCAGCGTTATTTCCGCCCTTATTGCCGACGAAGCCGCAATAGGTATGGTAAACAGCAAAACCACTGCGGTAAGGGTTATTCCTGCCATCGGCAGAAAAGCCGGTGAAATTTTGGACTTCGGCGGTCTTTTGGGTTACGGCCCCATTGTGCCTATAAACCAAACCGATCCGTCGGTGTTTATAAACCGTGGCGGCAGATTGCCTGCACCTATGCAGTCACTTAAAAACTGATTTTAAGAGGTAAAATTTTGAAACTTGATTTAAGATGCCCCGATTGCCCAAATCATTGCTCTTTGAAAGCTCCAAGTTGCGTTATCGGTATGCAAAATGCAGATAATATTCCGAAAGAACTTTTACAAGACTGTGAAGACCCCCGGGAAAAAGAGCAGAAAGAACAATAAAACAATACATAGAGTATTAACTACTGTTTGTCCTGCGAAAAATTAAAATCATAAAACTATATTAAAACAGCCTTCTTTCCCAAAGAGGCTGTTTTTGTGTTTGAAATTGATTGTAAAGAAATAGATTTCAGAATTTGCGATTTGCCATAGATGCTTGTTTATAGCGGAAAAACAGTTCAAATAATTTGAAATAAGGCGACCAATGGTCGCCCCTACGGGCTATTTGTAATTTACCGCTGTCGGTTGCAGAATAATATTTCAAAAAAATTAAGCGCCTTGCCGGTCATAAACAGTAATTATAAAGTTAAATCGTAGGGGCGTTCATCGAACGCCTATGCAAACCGCAGGTTTACATATGGACAACCCTCTGTCACTCGTAAACCTCGTGACATCTCCCTTAACAGGGAGAACAAGTTTTGCTGTTTGTTGAAGTTGTGATTTATAGCAAAAAATCGTTTTTGACAACCCTCCCGGCGTTCGCTAAACTCTCACATCGCCCTCCCTTGCTCAAGGAGGGCAGGTTTTGTTGTCTGTTCGGCTTGTTATTTATAGCGGAAAACCATTTAAACAATCTGCAATTTAATTACATCAAATTTCGGTTATAAATAAATATCTTTGAGTTTCGCATCAATCGTGGCTCCACTGTGCAAGGGGAGCTGGCGGCGTTAGCCGTCTGAGGGGTTGTCTTGCGATTTGGTTACATCAAATTTTGTTACAAATAATAGCCCCAAAAATCCGCAATTTTGCCTCCCTTGTGCAAAGGGAGGTGGTTTTTCGTAAGAAAAACCGGAGGGATTGACCTTGATACAACAACCTAATTTGCGACCGAATATCGTATATAAACAAAATATTTTTACAATCTCTCAGTCAGCTACCGCTGACAGCTCTCTTTACCAAAGAGAGCCTGTCTTGCAATTTGTCATAGATGCTTGTTTACAGCTGAAAATCGGTCCATATAATCTGCAATGAGGCGACCATTGGTCGCCCCTACGGGCTATTTGTAATTTACCGTTGTTGGTTGCAGAATAATATTTCAAAAAAATTAAGTGCCTTGCCGGTCATAAACAGTAATTATATAGTTAAATCGTAAGGATTTTCACCACCCCCCTATGCAACCCGTCACGATTAAATCAAAAAGTCAAAAAATACGGGGATAACCCCGTATTTTGTCTGTAATTTATAAATCAAATATTTTTGATTTTCAAATACTTAAAATCAAAGTATTTTTTCCGCCAGGGCGGTATATTTGCGCACAAAACTTATGCACCTGTCGGTGTAGCCGTCAAAAACCCGGCCCTCGCTTACTTTGTACTCGCTCCAAAGGCTCCACATAAGGGCGGCAGAGGCTATGTAAGTGTAAAACCTGAAAAATTCTTCTTTTGTAGGCTTTCTCTGCAAATAAGCCGCCAATAATTTATCGCTGTTGATTTTTGACAAATCGGCGGATATGCAAAACATGGCCACATCACAAAGGCGATCCTGGTTGCCCGAATACTCCCAATCTATCAAAAGAACTTTTCCGCTTTCCTCAACAAGGCAGTTTCCCGGCACAAAATCTATGTGGCAGAAACATTTTTCTATGCCCATTTGGTCAATTTTATCCAAAAGGTTTTTAACCTTTTCTTTCAATCGCCGATAATCGCTGTAAAATACAACATCGTTTTCCTTGCAAAGTTCCTCATATCTGTGAATATTTTGCAAAAAATCAAAGTCATGGGGGGCTTTAAGTCCGCTGTTGTGGAGCCGTCTTAAAGTTTCCAGGGATTTTTCCACATCTTCCGGATTGTTTTCGTCAATATTTCTGCTGTTTTTTATAAATTTTGTAATCTTTGTGCCGGATTTCGGGTCGTGGTAAATCACCTCGTCGCTCAGTCCCAGCCCTTTAAGCAATTCGTAATTTACATACTCCCTCTCTCTGTTCACAAGCCGAGAACTGCCCCGGCCGGCACGCCTGTAAATGTATTTTTCATCATCGCAGAAAAATATGTAACTGTCATTGGTCATTCCCTTGTCCATAAGGGCGAAAGAGTGCAGGTGTTCTTTTGTGGTGCCTAACGCCTTACAGGCTGTTTCGGTGGCGCCGGCAATAAACTCTATCTCCCGGCGGGCAAGCTGCCGGTCTACCCGGGCAAGCTCCTCCTCCCCTTTCGGGGTAATGTGATAATTTAAATTTTCGTCCTTGACCAAATATCCCCGCCGATGGAGATATTCACGGCTTTCCCTTACCATTTGGGGCGGCACCCCTAAGTGATGACAAATTTTCGCCGTTGATGCCCGGGGGAATTCCTTGTAAACCTCTAAAAGAGTTTGTGTAAAAATGTGCATAATATTTAACCTTCTTAATACTTTAAATTTTAACTTTACATAAATTTTACATATTATTATATAGACCAAAAAGGGATAATTTTAGTTTAAATTGCGAAAATTTTATGAAAAATGTGAAATTAACCTAAAAATTCAATCAACATACCATTGGTTCTTTGAATATTTTAAAATTTATGCTATAATAATCCCTATATTACTAAAAGGCGGTGAATTTATGATAAATAACATTATTTTTGACTGGAACGGCACCCTTATGGACGACACCCTGTTCACAATGAATATTGAAAATGAAATGCTTGCAAAGCGAGGAATGAACACCTTGACAGTTGAAAAATACAAGGAGTGGTTTGACTTTCCGGTGATAAACTACTATGTAAAAATGGGCTACGATTTTACAAAAGAGCCTTACGAAAAATTATCCGTTGAATTTATGGATATGTATTTAAGCCGCTACAAAGAATGTCCCCTTGTGCCCGGCACAGCCGAAATGCTGAAAAGCCTTAAAAACCGTGGGAAAAAGATGGTTGTTTTGTCTGCAAGCCAAGAGGATTACCTGCGCCGGCAGATTGAAAACTACGGCATAACCGATTATTTTGACGAGCTTTTAGGCCTTGACGACATACACGCCGTAAGCAAAGTAGAAAGAGGCAAAAATTGGATTGCGAAATCCGGCCTTAATCCGGGGGAAACAGTTATGCTTGGGGATTCCGTACACGACTACGAAACCGCTTCCGGCATGGGGGTTCACTGCGTTCTTACCTCCACAGGCCACCAAAGCAGAGAAAGGCTTTTAAAAACCGGGGCTCCCGTTGTAAACAGCCACCGGGAATTTTTACGGCTTATAGATAAAATGTAACAAAATAAAAAGACCGACGGTTGTGACGGATCCGCCGGTCTTTTGTTGTACTTTATTATGTTATTAAGGAGAAACATCAATAAAAATTACAAGTATATAATAACCCTTTTATGTGACGGGATTGAAAACACAATGTGTTTTTTATTCAAAAAATCAAGAAAAATTTGTGATACGCCGTAAGTTGAAGAAAATGTGGGTTTATTTTTGAATTCTTCCGTGAAACAACAACCGATACATACTGCAAAACTCGGCTCTCTTTGGTACGCTTGTTCAGTTGCAAATCAGCATTTCAAACCAAACGAACAGCAAGGCTCTCTTTGGTAAAGAGAGCTGGCGGCGTAGCTGACTGAGAGATTGTAAAACATTTTGTTTATATATGATATTCGGTTGCAAATTAGGTTGTTGTATCAATGTCAATCCCTCCGGTTTTCTTGCGAAAACCACCTCCCTTTGCACAAGGGCGGCAAAATTGCGGACTTTTGGGTGTGTTTATTTGTAGCCGAAATTTGATGTAAACAGACTGTTTATGTGCAAACCTGCGGTTTGCATAGGCGTTCAATGAACGCCCCTACGATTTGGACTTATAAAGGTATTTGTCTACAATTAAAATTAGACATAACCATTTTGCAAAACAACCCTTTTGTCACGCAAAGCGTGACATTTTCCCTTGCACAGGGACAACGATACATTGGCATCTTTGTACGATTATTTTTTGTAAACGACAAAAAACTTATAGATACACCGTAGGGGCGACCATTGGTCGCCTCATTGCAGATTGTTTAAACCGATTTTCCGCTATAATCAAGCATCTATGACAAATCGCAAGACAGGCTCTCTTTGGTAAAGAGAGCTGTCAGCGTAGCTGACTGAGAGATTGGTAAACATTTTGTTTATATACGATATTTGGTCGCAAATTAGGTTGTTGTATCAAGGTCAATCCCTCCGGTTTTTCTTACGAAAAACCACCTCCCTTTGCACAAGGGAGGCAAAATTGCGGATTTTTGGGGCTATTATTTGTAACAAAATTTGATGTAAACAGGTTGTTTATGTGCAAACCTGCGGTTTACATAGGCGTTCAATGAACGCCCCTACAGATTTATTTTATAAATATATTTGTTTGTGACCGGAATTCAATACAAATAATCTGCAAAACAACCCCTCAGACGGCTGACGCCGCCAGCTCCCCTTGCACAGTGGAGCCAAGGTTGATGCGAAACTCAAAGATATTTACTTGTAGCCGAAACTTGATGAGAATAAATTGCAGATTGTTTAAAATGATTTTCCGCTATAAATAGCAAGCCAAACAGACAGCAAAATTCGCCCTCCCTGTGCAAGGGAGGGTGGTGTGAGCGTTCAGCGAACACCGGGAGGGTTGTCAATGTGCAAACCTGCGGTTTGCATAGGCGTTCAATGAACGCCCCTACGATTTAACTTTATAATTACTGTTTATGGCTGGCAAGGCACTTAATTTTTTTTGAATTATTATTCTGCAACCGACAGCGGTAAATCACAAATAGCCCGTAGGGGCGACCATTGGTCGCCTTATTTCAAACTATTTAAACTGTTTTTCCACTATAAAATATAATCCCAAACAAACCGCAAAACAGGCTCTCTTTGATACGCTTGTTCGGTTGCAAATCAGCATTTTAAACCGAACAAGTAGCAAGGCTCTCTTTGGTAAAGAGAGCTGTCAGCGTCAGCTGACTGAGAGATTGTTTAAACAAATTATCCAAATCTATTTCCCGCTATAAAATATAATTCCAAACATATAGCAAACTTGCCCTCCTTGAGCAAGGGAGGGTGGTGTGAGCATTTAGCGAACACCGAGAGGGTTGTCAATGTGCAAACCTACGGTTTGCATAGGCGTTCAATGAACGCCCCTACGATTTAACTTTATAATCACTGTTTATGACCGGCAAGGCACTTAATTTGTTTTGAAATATTATTCTGCAACTGACGACAGTAAATCACGAATAGCCCGTAGGGGCGACCATCGGTCGCCTCTTTTCAAATTATTTAAACTTTTTTCCGCTATGAAATATCAAACCGAACAAACTACAAAGTCGCCCTCCTTGAGCAAGGGAGGCAAAATTGTGGATTTTTGGGGCTATTATTTGTAACAGAAATTTGATGTGAACAAATCGCAAGACAACCCCTCAGTCGGCTATCGCCGCCAGCTCCCCTTGCACAGTGGAGCCAAGGCTGATGTGAAGATTGAGAATATTTATTTACAATCGAAATTTGATGTAAACAGATTGTTTATGTGCAAACCTGCGGTTTGCATAGGCGTTCAATGAACGCCCCTACGAATTTATTTTATAAATATATTTATTTATAACCGTAATTTGGCATAAACAATCCACAAAGCAAGGCTCTCTTTGGTAAAGAGAGCTGTCAGCGTAGCTGACTGAGAGATTGAAAAACATTTTGTTTATATACGATATTCGGTAACAAGTTCGGTAACAAGTTCAGTAACAAGTTTGCTTGCAAATCAATTTATCGTATCAAGGTCAATCCCTCCATTTTTTTTACGAAAAAACCGCCCTTTTGTAAAGGGCGGCGATACTGCTGTTTTGGGTAGCTGTTACCTGTCATTGAAATTTAATATAAACAGTCTAATCCCATTTTTGTAACAAAAAATAAAACAAAAATATCATTTTTTGCAAAATCCGGGCATTAAAGTTATTTTACCAGATCTTCCCCGGTAATTAACTTGTAAGCCGCAAGGTATTTTTCGGTCGTTTTGTCCACAACTTCCTGTGGCAAAAGCCAGTCATGCTCATTTGCTTTAAGCCAATCTCTTGCGTACTGTTTATCGTATGAGGGCTGAGCTTTCCCCTTTTCATAGCCCTGTAACGGCCAAAAACGGGAGGAATCCGGGGTCAGCATTTCGTCCCCCAAAACTATATTTCCCTTTTCGTCAATGCCGAACTCAAACTTTGTGTCGGCGATAATTATTCCCTTTGTGTAGGCGTAATCGGCGCATTTTTTGTAAAGGGCAATACTGTAATCTCTGATTTTTTCCGCATATTCCTCACCTTTGCCGGGGAAATATTTTTCCAAATGTTCAACACACTGCCGGAATGTAACAGGCATATCGTGGTTGCCTATTTCCTCTTTTGTGGTAGGGGTAAATATAGGCTGAGGCAATTTTTCGCTTTCCTGTAAGCCCCGTGGCAACTCTATGCCGCAAACTGTGCCGTTTTCCTTATAGCTTTGCCAGCCGGAGCCTGAAAGATACCCTCTCACAACACATTCCACAGGTATCATTTTAAGTTTTTTGCACAGCATGGTTCTGTTTGCAAAATAATCGGTTCTGAAAAACTCCGGCATTTTTGCCGTGTCTGTTGTAATCATGTGGTTTGGCAAAATGTCTTTTGTGTAGTCAAACCAAAATTTCGACATCTGTGTAAGCACATCACCTTTGTACTTAACAGTGTTTTTTAAAATAACATCAAAACAGCTTATGCGGTCTGTGGCAACCATAATAATGCTGTCGCCGTTGTCATAAATTTCACGAACTTTGCCCTCTTTAACGGGTTTTAAAATTTCCGTCATATAAATACACCTCTCAAAAAAATATATCTGTATTTTAATTTAATTTTTTAAAATTGTAAATTCGCAATTTCCAACAAATACAACAAATTTTTTGGCCTTATTTATGCAACAAATACAATAGATACACTGTTGTCAATTTGCGCTAAATATGCTACTATTATCCGAAAAGGAGATATAATATGAGAGAAATTAAAATTAACAAAATATACCGCCATTTTAAAGGGGATTTATACTTGGTTCAAGGCATTGCCACCCACAGCGAAACCGGTGAAAAATATGTGGTGTACCGTGCCCTGTACGGGGACGCCGGGCTGTATATACGCCCTTATGAGATGTTTGCCTCCCCTGTTGACAGGGAAAAATACCCAGCCGCTGACCAGGAATACCGCTTTCAAGAGGCGGAAATCAAAAGCGTAAAAGAAAAATAATAATTATTTAAAATAATAACCCTTGTTATATTGACAAAAATAAAGTATAATCAACGGTGTGAATAATATAATTAAAATTTTAAAGAGGTAATATGCTTACAATATCAAATTTAACCCACGAGTTCGACGGAAGAACTCTTTTTAAAGATGTAAACCTTGTTTTTAACGACGGTAACTGCTACGGCATTATCGGCGCAAACGGCCGGGGCAAATCCACCCTGCTTAAAATCATATCCGGCCAAAGGGAAGCCACAAAAGGGGAAATAACCCTTTCCAAAAACGCAAGAATGTCGGTTTTGGAGCAGGATCACTTTAAGTATGACGATTGTGTTGTTACGGATGTTGTTATAATGGGCAACCCCCGCCTTTGGCGGATTATGCAGGAAAAAGACGCACTGTATGCAAAACCAGACTTTACCGAGGAGGACGGCGCAAAGGCCGCCGAATTGGAAGGTGAATTTGCGGAGCTTGACGGTTGGGAGGCAGAAAACGACGCACAGCAGCTTTTATCCGGCTTGGGCGTTGACAAAAATCTCTATTACAGCACCATGTCAAACTTAAACGGCCGTGACAAAGTTAAGGTTTTGCTTGCAAAAGCCCTTTTCGGCAAACCAAGCATAATTTTGTTGGACGAGCCTACAAACGATTTGGACATAGAAGCTATCCGGTGGCTTGAAGAATTTATCATCGACTTCCCCGGCACGGTTTTGGTTGTTTCCCACGACAGACACTTTTTAAACGCCGTTTGCACCTACACCGTGGATATTGACTACGGCAAGGCAAAAATCTACGCCGGCAACTATGACTTTTGGTACGAGTCAAGCCAGCTTATGAACCAGCTTATCAAAAACCAAAACAAGAAAAAAGAAGAAAAAATCAAACAGCTTGAAGAATTTATCAGGCGTTTTTCTGCCAACAAATCAAAGTCAAAACAGGCCACATCAAGAAAGAAAATCCTCGATAACATTCAGCTTGAGGATATGCCGGCTTCATCGAGAAAATATCCCTATGTAAATTTTGTTCAGGACAGAGAAGTTGGCAAAGATGTTTTGGAGGTTAAAAACCTGTCCAAAACCATTGACGGTGTAAAGGTGCTGGACAATGTGTCATTTATCGTAACAAGGCTTGATAAAATCGCCCTTGTAGGTGAAAACGAGGTAGGTATAACCGCCTTGTTTAAGATTTTGAACGAGGAAATGGAGCCGGACGAAGGCAGCTTTAAATGGGGCGTAAGCACATCAAGGAGTTATTTCCCCAAGGACAACACGGAATTTTTTGCCGACAGCGAAGATAACATAGTAGAGTGGTTAAGGCAGTATTCAAAAGACCAAACCGAGAGCTTTTTAAGGGGCTTTTTAGGCAGAATGTTATTTAGCGGCGACGATGTTTACAAAAAGGTAAGCGTTCTCTCCGGCGGCGAAAAAGTGAGATGTATGCTCAGCCGCATGATGATGAAAGAAGCAAATGTAATTATGCTTGACCAGCCTACAAACCACCTTGACTTGGAATCCATCACCGCCGTAAACAACGGCGTTGCGGATTTTAAAGGCACTGTGCTGTTTTCAAGCCATGACCACCAATTTATACAGACAATAGCCACAAGAATTATAGAAATTAAGCCTGACGGCAAGATTATCGACAAGCCTATGACATTTGACGAATACTTGGAGTACAAGCACCAAAATAATCTGTAATTTTCAATTTATTAAAACCAAATAAATTTTATGCCACGGCAGTTTAAAACCGCCGTGGCATTTTTATATATAGGACTGAATGAAAAAATATGAAAAATCTGATGAAAAAAATTATTTTGTTTTGGCAAAAAACGCAGCTACGATTGTTCCCGGTCCGCAGTGGGTACCGATTGCCGCACCTATTGAAGAAACGGGGATATTGTCGGCGTAGTCTTGGTACAAATCTTTGTTGTCCCGGATATATTTATCCAGCATATCTCTTGATGTGCCGGAATATGCCAAATAGAAAGGTTTGTCAAAATCTATGCCGCCACACTCGTGAATGTACTCGGCGATTTTGTTGTTTACCGCCTTTGAACCTCTGGCTTTGCCGTGGAGGTACAACTCCCCGTCTTTAACCGCAAGCACCGGTTTAATTGCCAAAAGACTGCCTGCAAAAGCCACCGACGAGCTTATTCTTCCGCCCTTTTTTAAATATTCCAATGTGTCAAGCATTGCCATAAGTCGAATATTGTTCTTTTCCTCATTGAGGGTTTCTACTATTTCCTCAAAAGACTTGCCCCGGTTTATAAGGCTGACAGCGTAATCTGCCAAAATTCTCTCGCCGATACTGCCGTTCAAGCTGTCTACAACTGCAACATTTTCAAAATCTTTTGCCGCAAGGCAGGCACTCTGATATGTGCCGGACAGTTTGCCCGAAACTGTTATACATATAATTTTGTTGCCGGCTTGGGTTTCTTCCCGAAATACCTGCCCAAATTCGTAAGGGGTGATTTGGCTTGTGGTTGGCAGCCGTGTGGACTCTATCAACTTTTCATAAAACTCACTGTGGCTTAATGTCACATTATCCAAATACATTTTATCCCCGAAAAATACCTTTAAAGGCACAATTCTAATGTTGTTTTTTTCCGCATCCGCAAGGCTCATATCGCAGGCGGAGTCTATAACTATTTTAATATTCATAATTTACCTTTCAAAAAATAATAAACAAGTGTTGATTAACTTCGACTTATATATTATAATTGATAAAAAAGAATATTCAACCGCTAAATAATCAATAAATGTATTTTAAAATACATTTATAAAGAATATGTTTATTATTTTATGACAGAAAGGTGAAAAATGGACAAAAGAATTGTAAATACAAAAGAGAGAATAACCGACAGGTTTATGAAGTTGCTTAAAACCACCGCCCTTGACAAAATCACCGTTACGCAAATTTGCCGGCGGGCAAATATAAACCGAGCCACATTTTATAAATACTATGATAACCCATACGATTTACTTAGCAAAATCGAGAGCGAATATATAAATCTTTTTGAAATGAGAATTGAGGCAGAAAAAACCGACGCTTTTCCACAGGTTTTGTCGCCGATTTTAAGCACCATTGCGGACACAAAAGATTTATTTGCCGTGTTGATTGGGGAAAACGGCGACGGCGCTTTCCGCAAAAGGGTTTTTGAACTTTGTTACAGGCGGAATATGGATATAATCAATGAAAAATTCCCAACCCTGTCCGATGAGGAAAAAAAGTGGATGTTCTTTTTTATCGGCGAAGGCTGTAACGGCATTTTAAAGCAATGGATTGACGGCGGAATGAAAGAAAGTACCGGGCAAGTAGCTGACTTTTGCACCGCTTTGGTAGAAACATTAAATAAAAGCTTTATGGAAAATTATCTCATAAAATAAAAATTTTTCTGCTAATTCAGAAATACATTTCCTTGTAACCGACAACAGTAAATCACAAATAGCCCGTAGGGGCGACCATTGGTCGCCTCATTTCAAACTATTTAAACTGTTTTTCCCTTATAAAACAACAATCCAAACAAACCACAAAACAGGCTCTCTTTGATACGCTTGTTCGGTTGCAAATCAGCATTTTAAACCCAACGAACAGCAAGGCTCTCTTTGGTAAAGAGAGCTGTCAGCGCAGCTGACTGAGAGATTGAAAAACATTTTGTTTATATACGATATTCGGTTGCAAATTAGGTTGTTGTATCGAGGTCAATCCCTCCGGTTTTTCTTACGAAAAACCACCTCCCTTTACATGTTATGCCCTATGGGTACAAGGGCGGCAAGGCTGCGGATTTTTGGGCTTGTTATTTGTTGCCGAAATTCAATGTAAACAGGTTGTCAATGTGCAAACCTACGGTTTGCATAGGCGTTCAATGAACGCCCCTACGACGCTAATTCACAAATACATTTACTTGTAACCGACAACAGTAAATCACAAATAGCCCGTAGGGGCGACCATTGGTCGCCTCTTTTCAAATTATTTGAACTGTCTTCCGCTATAAACAAGCATCTATGACAAATCGCAAGACAGGCTCTCTTTGTTACACTTGTTCGGTTGCAAATCAGCATTTCAAACCGAACGAACAGCATGGCTCTCTTTGGTAAAGAGAGCTGTCAGCGTAGCTGACTGAGAGATTGAAAAACATTTTCTTTACATACGCGCAAATTAGGTTGTTGTATCAAGGTCAATCCCTCTGGTTTTTCTTTCGAAAAACCACCTCCCTTTACCAAAGGGCGGCAAAATTGCGGATTTTGGGGTTGTTATTTGTAGCCGAAATTTGATGTAAACAGGTTGTCAATGTGCAAACCTGCGGTTTGCATAGGCGTTCAATGAACGCCCCTACGATTTAACTTTATAATTACTGTTTATGACCGGCAAGGCACTTAATTTTTTTGAAATATTATTATGTAACCGACAACAGTAAATCACAAATAGCCTGTAGGGGCGACCATTGGTCGCCTCTTTTCAAACTATTTAAACTGTTTTTCCCTTATAAATCAACAAACCAAACAAAAAGCTCCGCATTACTGCGGAGCTTAATTATTAAGTTACTTCTGTAAACAATCAGATTACAGGATGTATTCCTTAAGACGACGAGCCATTTCAGCACAAGCTTCTGTTGGGATAGCCATGTTCAAACGAATTGAGTTTGGTGCGTGGAATGGACGACCATCCTGCCAGATAACACCGTATTTAACACCCTTCTTCTGGAGTTCGTCAATTGTCATACCCTTGTCTTCAAGGTATTTATCGAACTGAGCGTAGATCATGAATGTGCCTTCTGGTTTAGCAACTTCGATACCAGGAACTGACTTCAATGTGTTGTAGATCAAGTCAGAGTTTTCTGTGATAGCTTCCTGGAATGATTTTACCCATTCGTATCCGTCTTCACCTGAGTATGCACCGATCATAGCGTGCATCCAGAGAACGTTCATGTCGTTGTAGTGTGAGAGTGAAGCTTCTTTGTTCCATCTGTCTCTCCAGTACTTGCTTCTGATGATACCGTATGAACCTACGAAACCAGCAAGGTTGAATGTCTTAGAAGGAGCATAGAAAGAAATTGTGTTCTGCTGTGCCCAAGCATTTGTGTTTTCAGGTGGGCAGTGTTTGTAACCAACGTGGATACAGTCAGCCCAAATCTGGTCAGCAACAACTTTAACATCATATTTCTCGAAGATTGCGTATGCTTTTTCGAGTTCTTCTTTTGTCCATACACGGCCACATGGGTTGTGAGGTGTGCAGAATACTGTAGCGTGGATGCTGTTTTCTACGATCTTCTTTTCCATATCTTCGTAGTCCATTCTCCAAACGCCGTTTTCATCCTTCTTCAACCATGAGTGAACGATGTGGTAACCGTTGTTTGTGATGCAGCCTGTGAAGCCGATGTATGTAGGAGCGTGAAGCAATACATTAGCACCTTTTTCGCAGAATACGTTCAAAGCTGAGATAACGCCGCCGAGCAAGCCGTTAGCATAAACGATATCTTCTTTTGTTACATCTGAATCGTACTGGTTCTTCTGCCATCTGATGATACCTTCAAAGTATTCATCTCTTGGTCTGAAGTAACCGAATGCAGGGTGTTTTGCTCTTGCGATAACTGCGTCCTGGATAGCAGGGCATGTCTTGAATGACTGGTCAGCAACCCATGTAGGGATGATGTAGTTTTTCCATTCAGGATCTACTTCTGCGCCTGGAATCGGAATGCTGTCAACAGCGATTGAGTCCATGCCGTGTCTTTCATTGATGAAGTCAGCATGCTGGAAAAGGTCATAAAATTTAAGATTCTTGTCCATAATAAAATTTCTCCTTTTTATTTTCGGGCCGGGGCTTAGCACCTCAATGCCCGATTGCTTATTACGGTTTTATTATAGAACAAATTTTATCAAAAGGCAACCGCTTTTGCTGTTTTTAATATAGAATTTTCACCTCTTTTTTTGGTAATTTTTCACAAAAGCAGCTATAAAATTAAACAATAGCCTATTTTCGCTTAATTTAAATCAATATAATTTAAAAAGTAAAACCATATAATTTTACAAAGTTTACATATATTATAAAAGCATAATTATAGAAAAATATTTCACCGTTAATTTTTCCCCCTTTTGGGGCAGGTTCAGCTTTAAAAAAATTTAATTTCCGCAAATAAAAAGCCATAAAAATTTTTTATAATTTTGCCAAATTTCGTAAAATAATACAATCCCCTGTTATATTCCTTATCATATGCCAATTTATATATTTTTCACAAAAAGAAAAAGGCGAAAATTTCGCCTTTTCATACTTAAATTTCGCCGGGCAGGTCAATCCCCTTTGCGAAGTCTCTTTTCCAAAATGCCCACAAAATGGGTAAGAATAACCACCATTACAAGATAAATAAGTGCAACGGCAAAAAGAGGCATAAAAGGTGAAAATGTGTTGCCCCTGATCAAATCCCCTGCCCTTGTAAGGTCGGTGATTGTAACATAGCCCGCAACGGAAGTTTCCTTTAACAGGGTTATAAACTCGTTTGCCAAAGCCGGCAAACAGTTTTTAATCGCCTGTGGAATAATGATATACCACATTGTCTGCACATAATTCATGCCAAGGCTGCGGCCGGCCTCAAATTGGCCTTTTTCAACGGAGGAAATACCGCTGCGGAATATTTCCGCCACATAGGCGCCGCTGTTTATACCGAAAGAAAGGGTTGCTATAAGTTGGCCGTTAGTGGAGGAGGCAAAAATTATGTAATACATAATCATAAGCTGAACAACCACCGGTGTGCCTCTTATAACAGTTAAGTAAAAAGAACAAAGGCCGTTGCCGAATTTAAGCAAAGACCCCTTAAAGCCCTGCAATTCGTCTTTGTTGCCCTCGTAAGATGTGCGGACAACCGCCACAAGAGCCCCAAGGACAATGCCTATTACAACTGCCGCCAGGGCGATTTGTATTGTTACCGAAAGGCCGTTTACAAGCCATTTCCACTTTGCGCCCTTTATAAAGTTAAGTATGAATTCTTTTTTAAATTTATCAAACCAAATTGACACGGCCGACTGAGTACCCGACATTATAAACCTCCAAAACAAATGAGGGCAGATACACTGCCCTCTGTATATGCTGTGTTAATTTTATTCCGCTGTGATGTATTTGTCAACAATTTCCTTCAATTTGCCCTCTTCTTTAAGCTCTGCAAGAGCTGTGTTGATAGAGTCACGCAAACCTGTCCGGTTGTCTTTTGAAACGCAGATTGCATAATCTTCGTTTGCGTATTCGGTGTCAAGAATTTTAATTCCCTCGTTCTGTTCAACAAACTTTTTGGCAGGTTCGTTGTCTATGATTACGCAGTCAACTTTGCCTGTTGTCAAAGCAAGGATAGCGTCTGTGGCAACCTTAAACTGGCTGATTGAACATGTTGTAAGGCCGTCCTCAATATCGCCGGAGAAGTAAATGTCACCTGTTGTTGAAAGCTGAACGCCTACCGTGTAATTTGCGCCCTCTGCGTACAAATCGTCAACCGATGTGATTGGGCTGTTTTCCGGAACAATAACAACCTGAACGCCGTTTGCGTAAGGATCTGTAAAGTCAACGCTTTCAAGTCTGTCCTCTGTAACCGTAAGGCCGGCCATACCTATATCATATTTGCCTGATGCAACGGAACTTACGATTGAGTTAAAGTCCATGTTTACAACTTCAAGCTCCATGCCCAATTTTTCCGCAACGGCATTTGCAACCTCAATGTCGATACCTACATAGTTGCCCTCATCGTCTATGGATTCATAAGGGGGAAAGTCTGCGCTTGTTGCAAGGGTGAGTTTTTTATTTGTATCTTCACTCTGTGAATTTGAATTTGATGAACAACCGGCAAGTGCAAATACAAGGCAGCCTGCCAAAATAATTGAAATAATTTTTTTCATTTTAAATTCTCCTCTTAGATTATCAAAACATAATAAAATCATTATGATGTATAAAATATACATCAACCTCATAAAAATGTCAATAGATTATTGCATATAATTTCTAAAAAATAGTATAATATTTAATAAATCTTATCTGAAACCGATGATGTTCCCCGGTGAATTGTCAATCGGGCTGTTGTCGGTTTTAAATTCCTTGTTTTGCAGATATTAAAACCCTAAAATTATTCCCTATTGGCGACTACGCCACATATAATTACGCCACATATAATAAAGAATAAATATTAAAAGTCAAGCTGGTCAAGGGTAAACATATTGTACTTCTTTGTCAGGCGAATATCCTCACGGGAAAGTTTCAACGCCTCTTTCAGCTTTTCGTTTTCCGGCAATTCGGTTTCGGATAAAATACATTTCGCCGCCGCAGGCATAAGACTTCTTGCGGAAATACCTGTCAACATTCCCACCTTTTGTCCACTGTAATTAAGGGGGTTTTTAGCGCAAATTGTGGCGTATTCTATTTTGTTTCGCTGATTTCTCATCAAATATGTTACTGTGTCATCTTCCTGTGACATAGAACCGTAGTACAAAGCACGGCATTTTTGCGGATTGTCAAAAGAAACCAAACCGTAAAACAAATTTATCGGCACTTTATCCCCCACCGGCCGGCCGTAAACCATCAACGCACGGACAAGGTCTTTTCTCCCGTCCGAAACATAGAGATATTCCTTTTTCCCGGGGGTCTTAATGGCCGCCGGGGTATATGTGGTTTCGTTTTGATTTACCGGCAGTAAAACCCGTGGGCTTATGCCCAATGCCCCGCAAATATCCATAAGGGTGGCCACATCAATGGCTACCAAACCACGCTCATACTTGCTGACATTGGATTTTGTTTTATAAATTTTCTCTGCCAGTTGGTCAAGGGTCATACCTCGCCGCTTGCGGTATATGCGTATGTTTTTCCCAAGTAAAATAAGAGTGTTGTTGTCCATGTACTTTTCCTCCGAAAAAATTATTGTAAATACTATACCATATTAAAGGAAGAAAATAAATATTTTTATTGTATTTTATCTAATTTAGCTATATAATCATATTAAATAAATATCGGAAAAGAGTGTTGAAAATTATGAAAAATGTACTTCTCGGCTCAGAGGACAGATTAAGCGTTGCAAAAGTGCCTGCCCTGGTGGCGGACAACCTTGACACCTATTGCTCTTGCTTTTTAAATTGGGTTTGCACAAACCAAAATTTAAAAGTTGACGACGGCGTTTACTATGACGAAAAAACCTTTATAGACTTTTTAAACAGCCGTATCGCCGCACCTAAGAGCTATATTGAACATGAAGTTGACCCACGGGCAGTGCCGGAGGAATACAGAAGTTGCCCGGTGTTTGATTTTTAATATGACCGACAGAGAGAAACTTAAAATCCGCTTGGAGGAATTTACCCCATTTAACCGGCAGGAAGAAAAAGACCGCCGGATTATGCTGAACCTTTTGGGGCAGGAGGATATTTTCCGCCGCAGTAATCTTATCGGCCATTTTACCGCCTCGGCTTGGGTTATAAACGGCAACGGCACAAAGGTTCTTATGGCGTACCACAATCTTTATGACGCCTGGTCTTGGCTTGGAGGCCATGCCGACGGGGAGGAAGATTTATCCCAAGTTGCCCTGAGGGAAGTAAAAGAAGAAAGCGGAGTTAAATCCGTAAAACTTTTAAGCCCTAAAATTTACTCGGCAGAAATTCTGCCGGTAGAAGGCCACGAAAAACACGGAGAATATGTTCCCTGTCATCTTCACTACAATGTGACATACCTTATGCAGGCAGATGAAAACCGGCATTTAACCGTGAAAGCCGACGAAAACAGCGGCGTTGCCTGGTTCGGTCTTGAAGAAGTCTACGAAAAATCCACCGAAAAGTGGTTTGTTGAAAGAATTTACAAAAAACTGAACGAAAAGCTGAAAGATTGGCTTTAATCCGGGCAGGTTATCACAATCAAAAAGGTGGCCGACAGGTCGCCTTTTGTTTTGGGGATTTAAAATCTCTCTTGAAATTAACACAAAGCTGTGGCAAAATATATACCGTTGAAAAAAGAAAGGTGAGGGCAAATGGATTATAATTTAAGAAAGGCTTTTAACAATTTAGCCGAAATTGCCGCAAACTGTGCGGAATTTGTAAATTTTCCACTGGACAGCAAAGATATTGAACAGATGATGCAATTTGAAACCGCCTCCTTTATCGGCTACATTGCAGGGGGAAGCGGTGAAATAACCATGCAGGATTTGAATATCTTGGCTTTTTACACGGGAATTGACGCCTCCTTTGAGGAATTTGCGGACTTTATCTCCGAAAACGAACTTCTCAGCGGGGAATATGAATACGCCGTTCCCCAGTTTTTACAGCTTTTGGTTCAATTTGACAACATTCTTATTGACAAGGGTGCGGATATGGGCGCAGAGGACTACATCAGCCTTACATATATTCAAATGATGTCCGGTTTGGCAAAAGAAATCGCCGAGGAAGAGGGCAGAGTAAACTTTGACCGTGAGGAAAACTGGGATGTTTACGCCAAGACTTTGACAAATTATGTTGACGAAAATTTACACAAAACCTCCGACGATAAATTCGACAGATTTGATTATGCGGAAGAATTTGAAATTCAATAGTCGAAAAATTTGACAGTCGAATAATTTGACGGTTGAATAATTTGATTAAATTCGGCATTTACATATTTTACATTTACATATTTTAATTAACCGGATTTTTAATTGACCGGATTTATAAAACTTTAAACGGCGGTCACCGACCGCCGTTTTTTCATACAATAAAAGCAGGTTTGTGCTATAAAACAACAAACCGAACAAACTGCAAACTTGCCCTCCTTGAGCAAGGGAGGGTGTCGGCAAAGCCGACAGGAGGGTTGATTTTCAAATTATTTAATCTGAAATTCCTATATAAACAAGCATTTATGACAAATTGCGAGGCAGGCTCTCTTTGGTACACTTGTTTGGTTGTAAATCAACATTTTAAGCCCAACGAATTGCAAGGCTCTCTTTGATAAAGAGAGCTGTCAGCGTAGCTGACTGAGAGATTGATTAGGCAAATTGCTTAATCTTATTTTCCGCTTTAAAATAGCAAATCGAACAAACTGCAAACTCGCCCTCCCTGTGCAAGGGAGGGTGGCGTGAGCGGTCAGCGAACACCGGGAGGGTTGCTCAAAACAACTTTCAGCTGTAAAACTGCCATCATTTCAAACTTGCAAAACAACCCCTCAGTCGGCTAACGCCGCCAGCTCCCCTTGCACAGTGGAGCCAAGGATAATGTGAATTTTTAAAATATTTATTTATAGTCGAAATTTGATGTAAACAGGTTGTTTATGTGCAAACCTACGGTTTGCATAGGCGTTCAATGAACGCCCCTACGATTTAACTTTATAATTACTGTTTATGACCGGCAAGGCATTTAATTTTTTTGAAATATTATTCTGCAACCGACAGCGGTAAATTACAAATAGCCCGTAGGGGCGACCATTGGTCGCCTTTATTGCAGATTATATGACCCGATTTTCCGCTATGAAATATCAAACCGAACAAACTACAAACTTGCCCTCCTTGTGCAAGGGAGGGTGTCGGCGAAGCCGACAGGAGGGTTGTCAATGTGCAAACCTGCGGTTTGCATAGGCGTTCAATGAACGCCCCTACGATTTAACTTTATGATTGCTGTTTATGACCGGCAAGGCACTTAATTTTTTTGAAATGTTATTCTGCAACCGACAACGGTAAATTACAAATAGCCCGTAGGGGCGACCATTGGTCGCCTCTTTTCAAACTATTTAAACTGTTTTTCCTTATAAAACAGCAAACCAAACAAACCGCAAAACCGGCTCTCTTAGGTACACTTTTTTTGTTGTAAATCAACATTTTAAACCAAACGAACAGCAAGGCTCTCTTTGGTAAAGAGAGCTGTCAGCGGCAGCTGACTGAGAGATTGTAAATACATTTTGTTTACATACGATATTTGGTAACAAGTTCGCTTGCAAATCAGATTATTGTACCAAGGTCAATCCCTCCGGTTTTTCTTACGAAAAACCACCTCCCTTTACCAAAGGGCGGCAAGGCTGCGGATTTTTGGGGCTATTATTTGTAACAGAAATTTGATGTAAACAGGTTGCTTAACAACCCCTCAGACGGCTAACGCCGCCAGCTCCCCTTGCACAAGGGAGCCGAAGTGCTATTGGTTTTATAGCCCACAGAAATAAATTGCAGATTGTTTAAAATAGTTTCCCACTACAATAAAGTATCCGAACAGACAGCAAAACTTGCCCTCCCTGTGCAAGGGAGGGTGTCGGCGAAGCCGACAGGAGGGTTGATTTTCAAATTATTTAATCTGAAATTCCTCTATAAACAAGCATTTATGACAAATTGCAAAACCGGCTCTCTTTGGTACACTTGTTTGGTTGTAAATCAACATTTTAAACCCAACGAACAGCAAGGCTCTCTTTGGTAAAGAGAGCTGTAAGCGTAGCTGACTGAGAGATTGGAAACATTTTGTTTACATACGATATTCGGTTGTAAGTTCGCTTACAAATCAGATTATCGTACCAAAGTCAATCCCTCCGGTTTTTCTAACGAAAAACCACCTCCCTTTACCAAAGGGCGGCAAGGCTGCAGATTTTTGGGGCTATTATTTGTAACAGAAATTTGATGTAAACAGGTTGTCAATGTGCAAACCTGCGGTTTGCATAGGCGTTCAATGAACGCCCCTACGATTTAACTTCATAATTACTGTTTATGACCGGCAAGGCACTTAACTTTTTTGAAATATTATTCTGCAACCGACGACAGTAAATTACAAATAGCCCGTAGGGGCGACCATTGGTCGCCTTATTGCAGATTATATGAACCGATTTTCAGCTGTAAACAAGCATCAATGACAAATCGCAAGACAGGCTCTCTTTGGTAAAGAGAGCTGTCAGCGTTAGCTGACTGAGAGATTGGAAACATTTTGTTTATATACGATATTTGATTGTAAGTTCGATAGCAAATCAGTTTTTCGTACGAAGGTCAATCCCTCCGGTTTTTCTTACGAAAAACCACCTCCCTTTACACAAGGGCGGCGAAATATAGGCTCTCTTTGGTAAAGAGAGCTGTCAGCGCAGCTGACTGAGAGATTGTTTAAACAAATTATTTGACCAAATTTCCGCTGTAAAATATCAATTCTTAATCTCTTTATATTTTCTGTACATTTTAACAAACATACCGGTGTATAAGACCGTAAGAAAAGAGTATATTAAAAATTCGGCAATATAAGCCGTTCTGCCGGCGGCTACTTGACCCAGGCTGAAAACCAGGAAGAAAATTTCCACAATATACAGCAATCCAAGGATTATTCCCCTGCTTTTTATAACTCTCTCCATCATTTCGATTTTTGACCGACTGTCGCTGAAAATCTCCCGTTCTTTATCCCCCGGCTCCTCTTTTTTCCTGAAGTAGCTGTAACCGAACTTGTTAAAAATATACTCCCAACCACAGTCTTTAAACATTTGCAAATAGCCCTCTTTGTCATTTACCGACGCCTTGTTGTAATCCAAGCGGTACGTAACATTTTCCGGCTCGCACTTTTCAAAGTGATAATCCATAAAACCTATTTTTTTAAGCCTCCATCCATTTTTGTGCATAAGGGAAAGATATTCTTCCTCTTCCTGCCAATCGGCTATTGTAAAAAACTTAAACTCTGTTTTATTCATATTTTCGCCTCCGTTGCGTTTTTGTAAAGCCTTTCTATCCTGGCTGTTTCCAGCTTTAAAACCTCCCTGCCCAGGGGGGTTATTTTGTACATTTTTCTTTTATCTTCCTCCCTGACAAACTCTATAAGTCCGTCTTTTTCCATTTTTGAAAGACTGCCGTACATTGTCCCCGGGCTTAAATTCACCTGCCCCCGGGTCATTTCCTTTACATTTTGCACTATGCCGTAGCCGTGGTTTTCATTTTGCAGACAGAGAAGAATGTAAAATGCGGTTTCCGTCATAGGCACATAAACCTTTTTTATATGTAAGTCCATATTACCTCCGATATAATATCGCAGTGCGATATATCACTGTCTGTATTATATCGCAGTACGATATATATGTCAATAAAAATTTTAAAAATAAAATGTTCCATAAGGAACATTTTTTACTTATATAAATAAATCGGTAAAATTTCTTTGTTCTTGTCATTTCAAACTCTAATAATAACCCTTTGTAGGGTTGAATTGACTTTCCCCCTATTTCCAAACAAAAAGCCGCCTTTTGGCGGCTTTTTGCAGATAAGCGTACAAGAAGAAATTTTATGCACTATTATTTATTATTTGTTATTAAGGTAATCGTATGCACACTGGCAATAAAGAGCCACACCCAATGGAAGAACATCCTCGTCAACTTTAAAGGCCGGGTTGTGGTGGCCGTGAATATAGCCCTCCTCAATGCTGCCGGAGCCTACATTCATCATAACTGCCGGCACTTTTGCGGCTACTGCGGTAAAATCCTCTGTTCCTCCCTGAACCGGGCGCAAAACAGGTTCCATACCTATTTCCTCTGCGGCTTTTGCGCCGATTGCGGCTATTGTCGGGTCACAAACCAGTGGAGCAATGCCGTAAACATGTTTTACAACAGCTTTTCCTCTGTATGTTGCCGCTACACCCTCGCTTATTTCGGTAATTCTCTTTATCAAGAACTCTCTGTTTTCCTCTGTCTGGGCTCTTACGGAAACCTCCAATTTTGCATAGCCGGCTGTTGTGTTGCAGCTGTCGCCACCTGTTATTTTACCTACCAAAACAACGCTGGACTGATCGCTGGGTATCTCTCTTGCGATTATTTCTTCAAGGGCAATTACAATGTGGGCGGCAATGTTTATTGCGTCAACACCCTCGCAAGATCTTGAACCGTGGCTCTGCTTGCCGAAAACCTCTATATCTATTGCGTCCCCGGAATAAAGAGCCGGGCCGGAAGAATAGAACATTCTGCCTACCGATGAGCCGGAGGAACCGGATGATGTGTGTATGCCGAAAGCGGCGTCTACATGGGGATTTTCAAGAAGTCCCCGGTCTATCATATCCAAAGCACCCTGCAAAAGCTCCTCCGCCGGCTGGAACATAAACTTAACCTTGCCGCCAAGCTCCTTTTCATGGGCTTTAAGTATTTTTGCCGCACCTAAAAGCATGCTTGCGTGGCAATCGTGGCCGCAGGAATGAGTAAAGCCCGTTTTACTTGCAAAAGGCACACCTGAGGTTTCTTTCATAGGCAGGGCGTCCATATCCCCTCTTAAAAGAACGCATTTATCGCCGCTGCCTATTGTAACTGTAAGGCCTGCTCTGCCGCATTTCTGCGGTTCAAGACCCATTTCTTTTAATTTTTCGCTTACAAAAGCCAAGGTGTTAGGCAAATCAAAACCGCCCTCTGCGTTCCGGTGTAAATATCTGCGGTTTGCAACAACTTCGTCCTTAATTTCAAGGGCTTCTTTCTTAAAATCGATCATTTTGGTATCCTCCTGAATATTGTTTGTGTGTTGGGACAAACAAAAAAGTCTTTGCCCCATGTAAATAATTTACTGGGACAAAGACTTGAAAAATCTCTGCGGTACCACCCGGTTTGCGATATAATCGCCCCTCAACGCCTGCAAAACACAAGCTCTTTACTGATAACGGATAAAGACCCCGTCGGCCATTACTTGGGTTTCCCCTTTCCTGCCGCCCTCACAAGTCCATTCATTGACGTTCTGCACTCCTGTTTGCACCAAAACACAGGTTCTCTGCGCCGCAGTAACGGCAATTACTACTCTTGTTCATCGGTTTAGCTTGATTATATTACCTGATTTGAATTTTGTCAACAAAAATTTTAAATTTTTTTGAAAAATCATTGTTTTGATATTTTTCCGATTTCAATTATAATATATATTATATAATTTGATACAAACTACCTGCATTAACGCCCTGTAAACCGGCTTGCAGCCCCGGCTCCCCTTTACATATTGCGCCCCCTGTGTACCATTGACAGCGGATGTTTCCGCCTTTTTGCCTGCCCTTTTATACCCGGCAAAGACAGGTTACAGGGCAAACAAAAAAGGCTCGGTTTCCCGAACCTTTCTTTATTTTAAAATGCAAAATTAAGATTTAATAATTTAATCCACAACAACATTCAAATCAAATTCACTGGGCAAAAATCTGGGACAGACATTTTCTTTTGACTGAATAACGCTTGATGCAAGCCTTGTACCTATGGCGCAGGATTCCGCCATATTTTTTCCGTAGGTAAGACCTACCGTTATGCCGGCAAAAAATGCGTCCCCTGCACCGGTGGTGTCTATAACATCAACTTTGTTTGCCGGGCAAACGCCTTTTTCCCCGTTTGCGCTTACATACACTGCCCCCTGTTCACCCATTGTCACAATCATTGCGCTCATCTGTGCCTGCTCTACTTTCTGTGCAAGAATTTCAACCATTTCTTCCGGGGTCTTTTCTGAATAATCCTCGGAAAACAAAATTCCCGCCTCTAAAATATTGCACACGGAACAAGCGGATTGCTTCATCAAGTCACGGCGCTCAACGGCAATTCTCATATTTGAAACAGCGGAATAAACCGGCTTATTGTACTTTTTGGCAAACTTGTAAACGGTTTTTGTGGCTTCCTTATCCATATCAAATTCAATGGCGATACTGTCGCAGTCGGCAAAAATTTCGTCGCCGTATTTCTCCAAATAATCGGAAAGAGCCGATAAATCCGGCCTTTTTGAAATTGACGCAGCAACGTCCCCGTTGTTGTCAAAAATCGCAAGCCAAGTGCCCATTCCGTCCGGCACCTTAAAAATGTAGTCGGTGTTGACCTTGTGGTTTTTCAATTTCCGCACAACATCCTCCCCCATGCCTGTTTCGTCAACAAAGCTTACGAATGTGGGGCGCAGTTCCAAATTGCCTATGTCCTCCGCAATATTTCTGCTTACTCCCCCGTGAACCTGCTCGGTTTTACCCATATTTCTGCCTGTGGGTATAAACACATCTGTCGGGTACCCCTTAATATCCACAAATGTGGCGCCCAAAACAATTATTCCTTTTGCCATAATTCCCTCATTCAATGCAAAGCCTTTTTCTGTCGCTTTACACACACTTTACTTTTCTCACTTAAAACTATATCATAATTTTACGATTTGTCAACTTGCAAAAGCCCCACTCATATGACCGCAGGGTCACATGACCAAATTTACCCTAAGAATAGTGTAAATTTCAGCTTAATATTTCCATTATTCGATTGACAGCTATTTACCAAATAGGCTATAATAAATTTAACAAAACAAAAATCAATATGACCGCAGGGTCACATGACCCAAAGAAAGGAAGAAATATGGCAAAAATTATTACTGTCGCCTCTGCCAAAGGCGGCGTGGGCAAAACCACCACCACAATAAATGTGGCAAGCGTTTTGGCAAAACAGGGCAAAAAAGTTTTGGTTATAGACGCAGACAGCCAGGGGGATTCCACCCTTTTGCTCACCGGCAAAAACTGGACAGACCCTGCTTTTAAAACAAAGGGCCTTTTTAATATGCTTAAAAGCTGGGATCAGGACAAAGACCTTTCAATCCCTGTTGACAGATACATAAGCCCCACAAATGTGGAAAACTGCGATATAATCGCCTCCAACGCCCACACCGCTTCAATCCCCAAACTCCTTGAAACCTTGGCTGAGAACAGCGACGGGGTAAGTATGTACGAAGTTTTAATATATCGCCTGTATCAAATCGAGGCAATTTACGATTACATAATTATCGACACAAGGCCGTCAAAGGACGAACGGCTTGTAAAAAGTTCCCTCATTGCCAGCGATTATGTAATTATCCCCTGCACCTACAACGACCTTGCCATTCGTGGTATGGTTACAACCGTTACCCTTTGTAAGGAGCTTGAAAAAGAAGAAGAATGTGAAATTAAAATTTTAGGCATTGTTATGACAATGGTTTCCGAGAGAACCACCACAACAAAACTTTTGAAAAACGATTTAGCCGAAAGCGAATACGCAAAATACCTTTTTAAAACCGAAATTCACCGTGGGCAATCAATAGAAAATTCGGTATTCGTAAACTTGCCGGTTATCATAAACGAGCCTTCAAGCAAGCAGAGCCAAGAATACCGGGATTTGAGCCGTGAAATTCAAGAGAGAATTCGGCAGGACGACCGGGAGGAAAACTGATGGCGATTAAAGACTTAAAAAGCAAACGCAGTAAATTTACCGACAACAATATGCTTTCCGCCGCCACCGCAGGGGAGCTTAGCCGGGCAATTTCCGCAAACGAAAACAGCCGGGTTTCCCCGGACGAAATCAAACAGATAAAACTTACAAACATAAAAATTCACCCGGACAATATTTACAACAAAAACGACACGGAAGAAGCCCTTTACGAGCTGGCGCAAAACATCAAGGAAAACGGCCTTATGCACAACGCCGTTGTAACACGGCGACCGGGGGAGGAGGGCTATATCCTGCTTTCCGGCGAGCGCCGTTTTAAAGCCTACAACCTTTTGTATAACCGGGCAAGGGAAACAGATGACAAAGAAGAAATGAAAAAATACTCATATCTTCCCTGCAAAATCATAAATATTTCGGTTAAGGATGAAAACCTGCGCCGAAATGCCGAACAGCTTTATCTTGATACCGCCAATGTATTCACCCGTGAGGGCATTGCCGACAGCGATATGTTTGAAACCGTAAGCGTAAGGTACATAAACAACCTGCAAGCGGTTTACGGATTAAACGAAAGTGAGGCAAAAAAGACTTTAAGAACTCAAATTCAAAAGCAGTCCGGCCGGGATAAAAGAAAAACCATCGACCGCAACTTTAAATTGTACAAGGAACTTGTGCCGGAACTGTACGAGTTTGTGCGCAACGGGGAGAACGAAATTTCCAAAACCGACGCCCTTGTATTTACGGAATTCACCCCGGAGGAGCAGGGAATTATAATCGAAATTTTATCTCTGTTGCAAAAGAGCAAAACCAAAATAGGCGGCAGCTACTCAGGCCTTTACACCGATACCAGAAACCAAATTCTCACCCTTGCAAAAAATTCCGTAGAGGACAAAAAATCACCTCTTGAAACTTTGCAAGAGGAAACAAAGGCAAAAATAAAATCTCGGCAGGTTAAAAAGCCTCGGACATCGGCGGATTTGTTGAGAACAAAATATCTTAAAAATGTTGACAGTGCCTACACACGGCTTAAAAAACTGGACAACAAAACAGCTTTAAAACAGATTAAACGGCTGGAAAACAGCAAAGATGAGCAGAGCATACTTGAAAAATTAAATCGGCTTTCACGGCTGATAAACCGGTTAAAACAGGAAATCGAGGGCTGATATGGCAAGATACACCGTAAGCGAATATCACCCTATAAAATGCGCATACCGAATTGTAAAAGAGCCCCTTTATTCGGCGGTTTGCCGGTATCGGCGGCAGGAGGGAATTTTACCCGGCACGGCTTTTAACAATTTAGTTCGCAGTCGGCTTAAAAATCGGGGAGAGGGGTACGAAATATCCGACCGGGCCTCTCTTTACCTGCCAAATATGATTGTTAAACTGGACAGAAAGCAGGTAACACTTTATTTAAGCCCGGCAGAAAGTGAAAAATTTAACGAAATATGCCAAAAAGCGGATTTATCCAAAAATCGGCTTGTAATCGGTTTGTTAGTCGACAGTTTGCAAAAAGAAAAACTTATATAACTTTTATAAAATAAAGGGCGGGGAAAACCGCCTTTTGTTTTATCCGAAAATCAGATAAATCTAACTTTTTCTTTTATCAAAACCCCTAATTCAAGTTAGATACAAAAGGGGAAAATTGTCAATAAAGGGCAATGGTAAATTGTCATCAATAACACCGATTTTATACCGAACGCCTCCACAGGGATTTTAACAGCCCAAAATTCATTTTTAACTGTCTATAATAACGTAACACTAAAAACATTTAAAATTCAAATTTAGCCTATTTAAAATGGCGATTTCGGAAAATATTTATCAAACTTTAACCCAAAATAAAAAACAGGACGATAAAACGCCCTGTTTTTTATTCAAAAAGCCCTAACTGGGCAATGTCACCAAGGAGAAAATCCTCATCCGAAACTTTCTCCGGCTTTGCGCCGTAGCCCACAATGTCCTCAACTTTTTTGTAACCGCTGTTAAACCAGTTTTTCAAAATACCGTTACAGTAGCGAATACTTGCCCTGTCACGGGCGGCGGTGTAAGCGGCGGCAATCATCTCATTGCTCATTTGTAAATCCTTATACCAAGAATCTATGGTAGCCATATCTTCCGCTTTCAGCTTGTCCTTGTCATAGCCGAAAATCTCACACACGGCGGTATAATCCTTTTCCGGGGTAATTTTTCCGGCGGCAATGGTCTTTATATCTTTGCCGGGTTCCAGCTTACTGCCTACAAAGGTAAATTTCAATCCCACAACTTTGTTTTTTAAACCTCTCTGTTTGTCAACTTCAAGATTTAAACCGGGGAACAGGGCGTTTAACTCACGAACTGTAGGTATCAAAACCCTTTTGTCTATGTTGCTTATGGAATAATCTTCGTCAAGACCCATATTCGCCTTAAAATCCTCAATTGAAACGGTGTACTTGCCGACGCTTTTCCACTGGGACAAAAAAGGATAAATCAACAAAGCATACTTTGACTTTATACTTGTAAAATCATTTAAAGCAAAAGCCGTAAATTCACCGGTAAGGTGATTAAGCAAAAAAGTAAAATCTTGGTTTACGGCAACTTCAAGGGTTTTCTCTTTTTTGTTTATGATATAAGTAGGGAACAGAACAAACTGAACGATTTTGTCCTCGTCCTCATAGCGATAGTTAAGCTGCATTAACTTTGTGTTGACACGCTCAATATCCCGAATAAAACTTGAATTGTCATTTCGCTTATATTGAACAAGATATTTAATTTCATCAAAAGAAATTTGAATTTTCTGTGTGTCCTTATTTTTGATTTTAGCCACTATGGCGTGTAAAATTTTGTTTTCGTTAGGCGTAAATGTAGCCAGCGAAACATTATTAAATTCGTTTTGGGTAACAACACGTATATCGTTGTTCACCTTGTTTTTCTTTTTTCTTGGCATAATTTACCGATCCTCATTATCTATGTTAAACTATTATACCATAAGCCAAGGTAAAAAACAATTACAGTGTTTTATTTTATTTTTTAATATTTATTTTTATTATTATTTTATATTTTAGGCAGCCGAAAACCCGCTCTCTGTGGGGATTTACAAAGGCAGTTAAATACATTTCGGGTAAGATGTAAGTACAAATTGGGAGTTAGTAAAGTACAAAAGGGGATTTTGTTAAGTACAATTCGGGGTTCAGTAAGATACAATCCGGGAATGTTAAGTACAAAATGGGGCAAAAAAATTTTCCCTGTTAGGTACAAAAAGGGGGGAGTATTTTAAATAATTTTATCAGAAAATCCCTCCTCTTTAAATTGTCAATAAGTATAAAACACAATAAAATTAACTATATGTATAAAATATTTTAAAAAAAATCTGTGAAAAATTGGGAAAAAGTCGGGAAAAAGTCGGGAAAACACTGAGAATTTCATGAGAATACACCGGGAATTTTGTGGGAGAAAGTCGGGAATTTTCCGGGAATTTTCCGGGAATTTTTCAGTTTATTACAAATAGGGGAGAGGAGCCTGATCAAATTTATTTTGAAAATTTTCCTGTTTAGTTGGGTACAAAAAGGGGGAAAATTTCTGCTGTTATGTACAAATTGGGGGTTAAAATCACCCAGTTGAATACAAAATGGGGGCTTTTTGCTTGCAGTTAAGTACAATTTGGGCATATTTACAGGCTTGTAAAGGGAAATTGCCTTACAAAAATACACACTGTTAAGTACAAAAAGGGGCAGGATTTTATCAAAAAACAGCCGTGATAAGTACAAAAAGGGGGTTTTTTTAAAGAAAAACAGGAAAAATGAGCAAAAGTTGAGTACAAAATGGGGAAAATTTAAAATTTTAGGCAAAAAACGACGAAAAAGCCCTTAAAAACGCAAAAAAGGCGAAAATTATGCAAAAAATTAAATTTAATAAATAACCGTAAAAAATGTCACGGCAAGCCGTGACATATAATATTTATGGTTTGGATGTAAAATAATAAATTTAAGGGGGCTGGGGGGTTATTCGCCAAATATTCTCCTTGTTATTTTATATTTATTTACATAATCTTTTATATATTTGTTGTATATATCCGAATGTATGATTTTCTTTTTTATTTTTTCCGACCCCATTGACAGCAGCGTAGCACCGGCCATTAGAAAAGGTATCTGGGGAACAATCGGAAGCATAAGGCCGATAAAGCCCAGCAACATAAAAAATATTCCAAAAATCATAAATAATAATTTACTCATATGTATTCCTCCAACGGCTATATTATAACCCGGATCAAGATTAAATTTAATAAATGAACTATTAAAATTTATTAAGATTTAACCTCAATTTTGTAAATTGACAAAATTTCGTGCAAAGAAAAACGACCGCTGTTTTACAGCGGCCGATAAGGATCAATGAATATGAAAAATTATGAGTTATAAAAAATTGGAGCGGGTTACGAGGCTCGAACTCGCTACCTCCACCTTGGCAAGGTGGCGCTCTACCAGATGAGCTAAACCCGCTTATGGTGCCTTGGGACGGAATCGAACCATCGACACAGGGATTTTCAGTCCCTTGCTCTACCGACTGAGCTACCAAGGCTTACATTTGGCGACCCGAATGGGGCTCGAACCCACGACCTCTAGCGTGACAGGCTAGCGTTCTAACCAACTGAACTACCGGGCCAAATGTGGTGGGAACTACAGGGCTCGAACCTGTGACCCTCTGCTTGTAAGGCAGATGCTCTCCCAGCTGAGCTAAGCTCCCACATTTTGTCAATAACTGACAGTGTCGGCACCTACCTATCTTTCCGGGGCGTCGCCACCCAAGTATTTTCGGCGAAATTCAGCTTAACTTCTGTGTTCGGCATGGGAACAGGTGGAACCTGAACGCAATCAGCACCGACTGTCTGTTATTAACCGCTGTCTGATTGACAGCTTAATCAGTATATCACAGGCAGTGGGTTTTGTCAACGATTTTTTAATTTTTTTGTGTTTTTCCTCTTTTTTATGATATTTTTTATTGGTTTTTGCAAAATTTTGGCTATATTTCTATAATTTTCTCTCAAAAATCACTTGATTTTTACCGAAATTCTTGTGGTCTGTTCTTGTTTTTTCAAACTTACGGCGTAGCCGACGGAGTAAGCAACTCTTATGTTGCCGTCAATTTGTCTGCCGTCCTCCTTAATTTTTTCCAAAAAATAGGGGATATACTGCCGGGCGTTTTCTCTTATGTCGTTTACATACATCATGGCATAGGTGCCGGCAGGCAAAATGCGTGTATTTTTTATGCCTAAGGGGTCATCTAAAATCAATTCCGTGGAACAGTAGGTGTCAAATTTTCCCTCAATGGCGTCTCTTGTGCTGTAAACACTTAAAACTCTGCCGAAGAACATTTCTTCATAAGAGTGGCTGGTTTGCTTTTCGATAATCTGCTGAAAATCCACAACCGTATCTGTCAAAGGGGCTTTTACATCAATGGGGCGGTCAACATATAAAGCGTATTGATCCGGCAGTTTTTCGTAAAACAGTTTTCCGTGTTCGGTAGATACCGCTTTTTCTATTTCCTCAATTCTGCCGGAGAGGTTTTTATACATTCTGTCTAAATCGTGTATTTGGTATTTTATGATTGACTGCTGGGTTTTTAATGCGTCTAAGGTGGTTTCTATGCTTACATCACCCTGTAATCGCTTGATTTCCTCAATAGGCATATTTAAATAGCGCAGATAGCGTATCATCGGCGCATAGGAAACCTGGTTTAAAGCATAGTATTTGTACCCTGTTTCCGGGTCTACATGGTCAGGGGTAAACAGGCCTATTTTGGCATAATAACGAAGGGCAGAGGGAGCTATGCCCGTAAGTTTCGACATTTTATTTACTGTGAGATAACCTTTCATAGCCGTTCTTCCTTTATCTTTTTTATCATTATATAATATTTTTTTCCATAAAACAACCCGGCGGGAAATTTTATAATTTACAGAACGAATATTTTGGTTTATTTCTGTTGATTGAAAAAATAGATTTAAAGCCCGGCAAGAAAATGAGTTTTATTATTTGATTGGGTTGCCGGTTTATAGTTAAAAATTATTTTAAACAATTCATAATAAGGCGACCGATGGTCGCCCCTACGGTGTATATGTAATTTATTTATATCGGGTACAAAATAGCAATTTTATAAGACAGTAGCATCTTGCCTCACATAGGGGGAGGTGGCTATGCCATAGACAAAAACGGAAAGAGTAAAAAATAAAATATATATCATATTCGGATACAAAGCAACACACCAAAAAATCGACAACATCTTGTTGTCCCTGTACCCACAGGGCATAACATGCAAGGGAAAATGTCACGCTTTGCGTGACAAAAGGGTTGTCAAACAACTTGTTTACATCAAATTTCGATTACAAATAAATATTTTAAAAATTCATATTATCCTTGGCTCCACTGTGCAAGGGGAGCTGGCGGCGTTAGCCGTCTGAGGGGTTGTCTTGCGATTTGTTTACATTAAATTTCTGGTACAAATAATAGCCCCAAAAATCCGCAGCTTTGCCGCCCTTTGATAAAGGAAGGTGATTTTTCGTAAGAAAAATCGGAGGGATTGTCTTTAATAAAGCACTCGATTTACAACCAATTATTGAATATAAACAAAACATTTCCCAATCTCTCAGTCAGCTACGCTGACAGCTCTCTTTACCAAAGAGAGCCTTGCTGTTCGTTTGGTTTAAAATGCCGATTTGCAATTAAACAAGTGTACCAAAGAGAGCCTGTTTTATTGAAAGTTATAGGTTTATAGGTTTTGAACAACCCTCCCGTCGGCTACGCCGACACCCTCCCTTGCACAGGGAGGGCAAGTTTGCAGTTTGTTTAATTTGATATTTCATAGCGGAAATATAGTCAAACAATTTGCTCAGTCATTCACTCAGTCAGCTACCGCTGACATCTTTCTTTGCCAAAGAGAGCCTTTTTATACCGAGAGTTTATTAAACAACCGGCAAAATCATTTTCTCCAAATAAAAATACAAAGGCAGGACAAGCCCACCTTTGTATCCTATGATTTATTATGTATAACAAGAAATCAAATTATTTAAAAATTGTCGGTGCAACGATACCAGCAAAAGCAACAGATGCGATTGTAACTGTTGTAAAGCCGGCAACAAGCATTTTAGGAAGAAGATAATTTCTGATTTTTTCCTTTTCTTCATCGGAACATTCAAGAGCCTTGCAAACGTCGTCTGTAACAATCTGTGTTGACGGATAGCCAAGCATAGCGCAAGCGCCGATAGCAAAGCCGAGAGGCCGTTCATAGCCGAAGATCTTACCTACAATAGCACCGCCGATACCCAATGAAATGATACCGAAAATAAGCATTGCGGCAATCGGCAAAAGCATTTCTTTCAATGAGTCAGGTGTGAGAGCGCCCATTGAGTTGGCTGTAAGTGAGAACAAGGAAACCATAACAAAACCGTAAGCGTTAGCCTTTGTAAGGTGCTGTTTGTCAAGGAAGCCAAGCTCTGTGAACAAGATACCAACGATAAGGTATGCAATATTAACATTCAGCTTACCGCCTGTTACGCCGGAAAGTACATTACCAACAACGGCAACAGCGGCAATTCTCATAAGACCGAAGAAATATGACTGGAATTTTGCAGGCCATGTCTTGATAACCCGAATGTTGATGTTAACCTTTGATTCGCCGCCAAGGTGGTCAAGGTCTGCTTTTTCTTTGATAAGCTTTGAACCAACCATTCTAAGGCAAGCTGCCGCACAAGGCATAGCAACAAGACCTTGAAGTGAAACCAAAAGCATAGCATAAGCGCCAAGTTCAGGTCTGCCTGCGGCCTCACAGGTTTCCTGTGCGATAACGCCTGCGATTGTACCGCCTGAAATCGGGCAAGCACCAACAAGGGCGTATTCTCTGCCCAAGAGCATGATGCCCAAGGTGTAAGCGAACAAAGCAAGTGTTACGAAGCCTGCCAAAGCTGTGAGAATTGTTTTCCATTCTTTAAGCATGTCGTTAAGGGAAATCATTGTACCCAGGTTAACGATAAGCATAGGAATGAGCAATTTTGAAAGCATAGCAACAAGACCTGTGTTTGCAACTGCGTCGGTAGGCATAATGCCTGTCCAATAGAGGGCAATGAAGAGAATAGCTCCAACAAAGCCCGTTCCGAAAATACCTTTAGTAAGGTTTGAAACCTGCTCACCTACAAAGAACACGGCACAGAAAACCATGAATGTGAAGATGGCAGATCCCCATGATAAATATGCTGACATATTTAATCTCCTCTCAAAAAAATTTATAGATACAAGTAGGAATATACAGCAAATTTAATACAAAGTCAACAAAAAACGGCGCAAAACCTTAAAGTCACTATCAGGTTTTGTGAAAAATCGGCAATATAAAAAAATTATATGTAACATATCACAATATATAAGAAAAATAATCCCACTTTTTGTGGGATTAACTATACGATAAAAAATTATTTTTTTAGGCTTTTTAAAAAAATTCAAATAAAAAATCCCCACAGAAATTTAAAAAAAACCTATGTAAAATAAAAAAGTATCATAAAAAGATACTTTTATTTAAAAACAAATAACATGGAATATGGGTATTTTACCGTGCATAATAAAATATCACCAAAGGAAAAATAAGTTTTAGTATGTGTTATATAATAACATTTTTAGCCGTTTGTACTTATTTTATTTTAGGTATATAATATAACTGTTAAATGATTTTTTAGGGAGATAATCTCTCCTATTAAAATTTGGTTTATAGTGCGATTGAAAACAGCCCTTACCGGAGGGCTGTTTTTATTTTGCAAAAATATATCTTGCGGCTCATAAACAAATTATAAAATTCGTCCCCCTGCCACGGCAAGGGGGGCGGCCTGTACCCCCAAAAGGGCAGGCAGCTTTGTCCCCGGCAATAACACGGAGAAAATATCCCACAAAAATAAGAAAACCCTGTTTCCTTTTACCGAAACAGGGTTTTCTGTGTTACGAACCGTCGGCAAAGCCGATATTCGTTTTTATTAAAGTTTTAAAGCAAACTTACTTTGCGGCTTCTTCAAGACACTTTGAAACAGCGTCCATAATTCTGCCTGATGTCAATGTTGCGCCTGCTGTGCCGTCAACATTGCAGCTGTTGTTTTCAACAATCTTAGCAGGAATTTCTTCCAATGCTTTGCTTGCAACTGACTGTGTTTCGTGGTTTTCTACAACTTCAACAGCTGTGATAGCGCCGTTTGCGATTGTAACCTTAACTGTCATTTCGCCTTCCTGGCCGTCAACTGTTGCTGTGTACTCGCCGTCCTTAGCTGCTGCTACATCGTTGTAACGATCTGTTGCAGGAACTTCCGGCTCATCTTTTTCAAACATATCTGCTGTAATTGTAGTGCCGGGTGTCTGCATCTTGTACTTGTCTGCAAGTTCGGATGTCATAGCTGTTCTTGCTGCAATTCTGCCGAATACAACAGGACCCATAACACCTGTACCGCCTGATACGTATTTACCCCAGATACCGCCAACACATTCGCCGGCTGCATAGAGACCCGGGATAACTGTGCCGTTAGCATCCAAAACCTGTGCTGATGTGTTTGTCTTAACACCGCCCAATGTCATAACACAAAGAGCCTTCAAAGGAATTGCATAGTACTTGTCGCCTTCAACCTTGTTAGCTGAAACTGAGTATGTACCGTCAAATGAATCCTCTGTAAATTCTCTGCCAAACTCGTCAGCTTCGCCTGATTCAACGTGTGCGTTGTAGTCGGCGATTGTTTTTTCAAGTGTTTCGGCAGGCATATCAAGTTTTTCAGCCAATTCTTCAATAGAATCTGCTGTTACTACAAATGAGTTGTATGGCTTGCCAGGAGCATAGTAGAAGTTCCAGAATACTGAAGCGTTTTTAGCCTCAACATCAGCGATGATGTTATCTGTAAAGATATCATACTGGATAGCGTTAGGCTGTACTTCAAGAGCTGTTTCTCTTGTAACAACGTTGTCCTCTGTTTCGTCAACAAATCTTTCGCCGTTCTGGTTTACGCTGATAGCGCCGCACTTCCACATGTATGAAGAAGCGATTTTACCGGGGCCCTTGCCTGTGTCAAGACCCATTGGGAATGTAGGAATGTAGCTCATTGCAACAGGGTCAATGTAAGCGCCAACCTGCTGCATCATGTAGATGCCGTAGCCGTCTGCACCGTCTGAACCGCCAAGGAGGTAGTTAGAACCGTTTTCTGCAAATGCGCCCATGAGCTTAGAGTTGCCTGAGTATCCGCCTGTTGCCATGATAACGCCCTTGTTAGCGTCATAGCGAACTGTCTTGCCGTCTGCTGTTTTAGCGATAACGGAAAGAACCTGACCCTTTTCATTGTTCAAAAGCTCTGTGGCTGTTGTTGCATAGTCAACAGTAACATTTTCTTTTGTTGCCAAAACAGTGTCCAAAATTTCGTGAACTGCTGATTTGTACTTAGTTGGGTCTGAAGCTGACGGTTTGTAGCTTCTCTTTACAGAGTAGAGCTGGTGCTCAGGAGCAAATACTGACATTGTACCTGTCTGTCTGTCTACTGAGAACTTCTTGTCTTTAAGACCGTTGTCCCAAAGCCACTGGATAGCGTCAACGTCTTCGTTTACATAAGCAGTGATCATATCAATATCACCCTTGTTGTCGCCGTTTGACATAATATCGTCAATGTAGCTCTGTTTTGTGTCTTCGATACCGTCGATCTGCTGAATAATTGTTTCAGCACCTGACATTGTACCACCTGTAAAGTTGAGTGAGCCGCCTGTTGTGTTTGTCTTTTCAACAAGGATAACACTCTCTGCGCCGTTTTCTACAGCTTCAATAGCAGCTGAAAGGCCTGCGCCGCCTGCGCCGACAATAACAACGTCGGCTGATTTAGTTTCGTCAACTTCAACTGTCTTTACAGGGTTCTTTGATGAACAACCTGCCAAAGAAGCAAGCATTGCAGCTGACAAAACAAGTGTCAAAAATCTTTTCATTGCTGTTCTCCTTAATTTTACACAGAATTTAACTGATAAAATCATATCAATAAAACTGTGCTTATGGTTTGATTATAGCAGAATATTTGATTATTGGCAACAAAAAGGGCAAACCTGTAACATTTTTTTAATTTTTATATCTCTTATTTTATATCATTTATACTAAAAATATAAAAAATACCGAAATGTCAATTTAAAATCCTTACAACCCGAAAAAAATTCACTTATTATTCAAGGAATAATAAGTGAAAAAATATAAGTTTAAATTATATTAAATTTGCGAAAAATGACGCAAATACAACGGTTAAAATACCTGAAACCGCAATGGATAAACTGCTCATTGCGCCTTCGATTTCGCCCATTTCCATGGCTTTTGCGGTTCCTATGGCGTGGGCGGCGGTGCCGATTGCAAGGCCCTTGGCAATAGGGTCGGTAATTTTAAAAATTTTGCAAAGGGTATCGGCAAAAATGTTGCCCAGAACACCGGTAATTATAATAACCGCAACGGCTATGGTAACATGGCCGCCCAGCTCTTGAACCACCCCCATACCGATGGCTGTGGTTATGGACTTAGGCAACAAAGTTACATACTCTGTGTGACCTAAGGCCATAATTTTGCTAAGGATAAAAACAGTTGTTAAACTTGTTAAAACTCCGCTTGTAATGCTGATGGCAATGGCCTTAAAATAACGCTTTAAAAGAGTTATTTCTTCATACAAAGGAATGGCCAGGCAAACGGTGGCAGGGGTCAAAAACCAGCTTAAATATTTTGCCCCGTCGTTGTAAACTTCATAATCCACACCGGTCAGCAGTAAAAAGCCGATAGTCAACACAAGGCTTACAAGCAAAGGGTTAAAAAGCCCTATTTTAAACTTGTTTTTGAGAAAGGTGCCGATTTCGTAAAACACAAGGCTTAAAACAACCCCGGCAAAAGATGACGAGATGAAAAATTCCCTCATTTTTCTTCCTCCTTTCCGATTATTTTCTGTGCAACGGTGCCTGTTACACCCATTACCGTTATTATGGTAACCACAGTAATTACGGAAACCGGCAACAGAATAGGCTTTAAAACCGACCGTGAATTTACAAGCCCCACTCCGGCGGGGATAAACATAACCGGCATAATTTCTATTAAAAATTTACCTGCGTCCTTTACTTGTTCAAGTTTGATAGCCCCTGTTAAAAGACAGAGGAATAAAATGACCATTCCGTAAATGCTGGCCGGCACCGAAAGAGGAATAAGATATTTTAAAACCTCCCCTATAAGGGAAATTATAAGTATCATCAAAAATTGTTTAAGATATTTCACTTTTCTTCTCCTAAAAATAAATTACCACAATATTTTATACTTATTGAGGGAGATGTCAAGCAAAAAAGAAAAATTTGTAAAAATACGGTTGAGATTATTTAAATTTTTATTATCCCCTTTTGCAAAACCCTATTTTTTTGCCGTTTATGCCTATTTCTTCCCCGGTTTTTAATTTTAAAAAGTTTGCCCTGTGTTTTGCCAAAATCGTAAAAGAGGCAAGGCACACCGTAAGGCAAGAAATCGGCGGATACAGCCCGGAAATTATCATAAATGCCGGGAACACCAGGGTTTGTATCACCGTTGCCACTACGATATAGTTTAAAATCAGCGACAACACAAGCCCTGCAACTAAAATTATCAGTGCGTATTTAAAATTTATGTAAAGGGAAAGACCGATAAAAGAAGCAAATCCTTTTCCCCCTTTAAATTGCAGGTAAAAGGGGAAACAATGGCCTAAAACCGCCAAAACCCCTGCCAAAACAGGGAGATATAAGTTGTTTGGGAAAACTTTGCTTATAACAAACCGTGAAATATAGGCCTTTGATATATCGTAAATTACGGTTACTATAAAATATCCCCAGCCAAGGCAAATTTTTGCATTGCTGGCACCGGCGTTTTTACTGCCACGCTGCCTTATATCAAATCCTTTCAGCCTGCCGAAAATATACGCCGGGTTTACACTGCCTAAAAGATAGCCCAGAAAAACAGAAAATACATATTCCAAATAAAACATCTCCTTTCAAATTACAAAATTATATAATGGATGTTAAAGAGAAAATAAACGGTAAAACTACACAAAAGAAAATTTGTTATAAATATCTGCCTGTGACACTGTTCGGGTTTTTCTTTATTTCTTCCGGTGTGCCGGCGGCGACTATTTGTCCCCCGGCCTCACCGCCGCCGGGACCCATATCTATTATAAAGTCGCCGTTGCGGATAACATCAAGGTCGTGTTCGATTACAATTACCGTTGCGCCGCTGTCCATAAGAGATGCGAAAACCCTGAGCAAAACTTGCACGTCTGCCGGGTGCAGGCCGATTGAGGGCTCGTCAAATACAAACACCGAATCATTCTGTGTTTTGCCTATCTCGCTTGCCAATTTCAAACGCTGTGCCTCGCCGCCGGAAAGCCCCGGGGTTTCCTCCCCCAAGGTAAGGTAGCCCAGCCCCAGTTGTTTTAAAACATTTAATTTTTGGCTTACGGCTTTCATATCTTTGCAAAAATCCGCCGCCGTATTCACATCTGCGTCCATAAGTTCCGGCATGGACATACTTTCCCCGGCCTTATTTGTAAGCTTTATATTCCGGGCGGATTTCCCGTAGCGAGAACCCCGGCAGTCCGGGCAGGGGATATTTACATCCGGCAAAAATTGTACATCAAGGCTTACAATCCCGGTGCCGTCACAACCGGGACAGCGGAGAGACCCTGTGTTGTATGAAAAATCGCTTGCCTTGTAACCGGCGGCTTTTGCGGCTTCGGTTTTTGCAAACATTTTTCTCAATTCGTCGTGTACACCGGCATAGGTGGCTACCGTGGAACGAATGTTTATGCCGATAGGGGTTGCGTCAATCAGCTTTATATGCCCTATTCCCCGGGCAGATATGGATTTAATATGTGCCGGCAGGGGGTTGCCGTCGATTTTTGCCTGTAAGGCGGGAATAAGACTTTCCAAAACCATTGTGGTTTTGCCTGAGCCGGACACACCTGTTACAACCGTAAGCCTGCCCTTAGGTATGGCCACTTCCAAGGGCTTTACGGTGTGAATTTGAGAAGTGGAAAGGCAAATTTCCCCTTTTTCAAAGAGCTTTTCTTTTTTGGCCGCCTCTCTCACCTTTGTATTTGTTTTGCCGGAGAGAAAACCGCCGATTTTTGAAAGCCGGTTTGCCTCTATATCCGGCACAGTTCCCTGTGCCATAATGTAACCGCCCTTTGCGCCGGCCTCGGGGCCCATTTCCACAATCCAATCTGCCTGTTTTAAAATTTGTGTGTCGTGATCCACTAAAATTACCGAGTTGCCGTCGGCAATCAAATCTTTCATCACACCGGTGAGCCCCACTATATTTGCCGGGTGCAGGCCGATTGAGGGCTCATCAAGCACATACAACACCCCTGTTGTGCGGTTGCGCACCGCACGGGCAAGCTGCATTCTCTGTCGCTCCCCGGTGGACAGGGTAGAGGCTGAGCGATCCAGTGTAAGGTACCCAAGGCCTAAATCCATAAGCCTTTTTGCAGTGCTTTCAAAGGCATCGCAAATGCTGTTTGCCATAGGGCCCATTTCTTCCGGCAAGGTTGCCGGCACACCTCTGACCCATTTGACAAGGTCGGTTAAAGTCATTTGGCAGGCTTTGTCTAAGGAAATCCCCCTTAATTTCCGCCGGCGGGCGGCAGGGGAAAGTCGGCTGCCGCCGCAGTCCGGGCAGGTGTCCTCTTTTAAAAATTTTTCTACCCTTTTCATGCCTTTTTCGTCCTTGACTTTCCCAAGGGCGTTTTCCACTGTGTAAATTGCGTTGTAGTAGGTGAAGTCCAGTTCCCCGGCTTGATTTGAATTTTTAGCTTTGTAAAAAATGTGTTTTTTCACAGCAGGGCCGTGATACACAATATCCTTTTCCCTGTCGGTCAATTCACGGAAAGGCACATCGGTGCGCACCCCCATTTCACGGCACACATCGGTCATCAAAGACCACATCAAGCTGTTCCAGGGGGCAACTGCGCCGCCGTCTATTGTAAGGCTGTCGTCCGGTACAAGGGTGGAAATATCAACACTGCGAACTCTGCCTGTGCCGCCGCAGGTTTTGCAAGCCCCCTGTGAATTGAATGAAAGTTCCTCTGCCGAGGGGGCGTAAAAATGCTCACCGCACACAGGGCATACAAGTTCTTTCCCGGCGGCCACTGCCAATGTAGGCTGTAAATAGTGGCCCTTTGGGCAGCGGTGGCTTGCCAGGCGAGAGTACATAAGGCGCAGGCTGTTTAAAAGCTCCGTGCCGGTGCCGAATGTACTGCGGATACCCGGCACACCCGGCCTTTGATGTAGGGCAAGAGCCGCCGGCACATACAAAACTTCATCAACAGCGGCCTTAGAAGCCTGTGTCAGCCTGCGGCGTGTGTAGGTAGACAGAGCCTCCAAATATCGGCGGGAGCCCTCGGCGTACAAAACCCCCAAGGCCAAAGAGGACTTGCCGGAGCCGGACACCCCGGCAACCCCAACTATTTTACCCAGGGGAATGTCCACATCAATATTTTTTAAATTGTGGACTTTCGCCCCACGAATAAGCATTTTATCTATCATTTTAAGTTCTCCAAAGGCAAATTACAGCCTAAAATTTTTAAAGATTATTTATAACCCGGGCAAATGCCTTTGCTGTGCGTATATCCGTATCTTTAAAGTGGTTGCCGGGGTTGTATTCAAGGGAGCAGGGAACCCCTTGTTTTACAAGTTTTTCTTTTTGCATTTCAATTCTTTCCCGGACTTTGCACATGGTTTTGTTTTTTGTTTTCCGCTCTCTGTCCCCAAGGCTTAAATACACATAATCGGCGTTTATATTTTTGTCGGTAAATTTGTCCCAATCCGGGAACCATACAGAGGGTGAAGCCCCCCGAATACCTGCGAAAATACCCCTTTCATACCCCCGCCAAAGGCTGAACAATCCGGCAAGGGAATAACCCCCTAAAATAAATTTTGTATTGTCACTTAAATTAAATTCCGATTTTAAATATGGTACAAGGTTTTCTATGTATTCAAGTGTGGCTTTTGCCCCGCCTTGAAAATCCTTATCCCCAAATACCGCCGGGGCAGGCCATGGGGACATTTCACCGTTCCAATCGGGAATATTCACCCGCCGGTAGCAAAATGTTTTGTCTGTAAAAGCCGATAAATTATCCAATAGAGAGGAAAGTTTTTCCTCATCGGAAGTGTCGGTAGGCTGTATCAGGCAAAAATCCCGATTTTCCCGGCCGTAAAGAATGATTTTTCTGCCGTCTTTTTCCGTTATTTTAAACATAAGGTTATAAACCTCCTTTAATTTTACATATTATTATATATGATGCCGCAAAAAAATCAATAAAATCCAGGGTAAATTTGACAAGGACAGCTTATTGCTTTATAATTAAAAAAAATCCTTAGGCGCCGCCAAACAGGCAGGTTGCCTGCAAATTTAATCGGAGAAAACAATTATGGGTAAATATTTCGGTACAGACGGCTTCCGTGGTGAGGCCAATAAAAATTTAACGGCAGACCACGCCTATAAGGTAGGTCGTTTTTTGGGCTGGTATTACGGTGAATTAAAGAGAAGAAATAATGACGAAACCCCTGCAAAGGTGGTAATCGGCAAGGACACAAGGCGTTCAAGCTATATGTTTGAATACAGCCTGGTTGCCGGTTTGGTAGCCTCCGGGGCAGACGCATATATGCTGCATGTAACCACAACGCCCTCGGTGGCATATATCACAAGGGTGGACGATTTCGACTGCGGCATTATGATTTCCGCAAGCCACAACCCCTACTATGACAACGGCATAAAGCTGATTAACGGCAAGGGCGAAAAAATGGAAGAAGAAACCATCGCATTGGTTGAAGCCTACCTTGACGGGGAGCTTGAACTTTTCGGCGAAAAATGGCGGGAAGTTCCATTTGCCCACAGGGAGAAAATCGGCAGAACAGTGGACTATGTTCGGGGCAGAAACAGATATATCGGTTATCTTATCTCTCTTGGTATGTACAGCTTTAAGGGCGTAAAAGTGGGCTTGGACTGTGCAAACGGTTCAAGCTGGAATATCGCAAAGGCGGTATTTGACGCCTTGGGGGCAAAAACTTATGTTATCAACGCAGAGCCGGACGGCTACAATATAAATATGAACGCAGGGTCAACTCATATTGAGGGCTTGCAGAAATTTGTTGTGGAAAACGGCCTTGATGTGGGTTTTGCCTATGACGGCGACGCCGACAGATGCCTTGCGGTTGACGAAAAGGGCAATGTAATAACAGGGGATCACATTTTGTACATCTACGGCAAGTATATGAAGGAGAGAGGCAAACTCCTTACAAACACCGTTGTAACAACTGTTATGTCAAACTTCGGTTTGTATAAGGCATTTGACGAACTGGGTATCGGCTACGCCAAAACAGCCGTAGGGGATAAGTATGTTTACGAATATATGACGAAAAACGGCTGCCGCATAGGCGGCGAGCAGTCCGGCCACATTATCTTCTCAAAATACGCCAAAACAGGCGACGGCATCCTTACAAGCCTTAAACTTATGCAGGTTATGATGGACAGAGAAAAGAAGATGAGCGAACTTTGCCGGGGACTTACAATTTACCCTCAGGTTTTAGTGAATGTAAAGGTAAAAGACAAGGCCGCCGCACAGGCAGACCCGGATGTTCAAGCTGCGGTTGAAAAGGTTGCCCGGGAGCTTGGGGATACAGGCAGAATTTTAGTCCGTGAATCCGGCACAGAGCCTCTTATCCGTGTAATGGTTGAAGCACCGACCCATGAAATATGCCAAAAATATGTTGATGAGGTTGTGACCGTAATCAAAGCCAAAGGTCACCGGGTAAACTGATTTTCGCAAACTTGAAAATAAAATATAATTTTAGCCTCTTGGATTTATCCAAGGGGCTTTTTGCTGTAAAAGAGCCGAAATTCCCATAAATAAAACATCAAAAAAACATTGTATAAAAATTGACAAATTTCGCACCGAATGATAATATATAAGAGAATAGATAAGTGTATTCTGTTCAGATTTCATCCCACTTGGAGGACTTGTTTTTGGATTTAGTATCACAGATTAAACCGGGCACAAAAATGCACATGGCATTTGCGGCGGCGGTAGGCGTAGAACCGAATTTTAATATGGTGTGTACCTTTCACCGGCCCGTTGACGAGACGCTGTTTCTCGTATCTGTTCCCATTGTGGAGGGCAAGCCCCTTATCCCCGATGAAAAACAGAAGTTTCTGTTTAAATTCCGGCAGGGGGGCGAAGAATTTATCCTTGGCGGCTATGTGGACGACATAGTCAAAGAGGGCATAAGAAGATATCTAAAAATTTACAAAGTGTCCGAAGAACGCAAGTTTTATAAGCGTGTCGATGTCCGTTTAAAAGTGGCTTTGCCGGTGGAATATTACGACGAAACCTGGCCTCTTAACCGGCAGGGCACGATCACCCCGGAAAAGGGCGAAACTTTGGATATTTCAAACGGCGGTGTGGCCTTGTATTCAAATCGTGTGTTTGATGTGGGTACGGTGTTCACATTTGTACTGCCACGCATAGGCACAGCCCAAGACGGCATTGCCAAATTGCCGGTTGTAGGGGTTATCTGCTGGGACAGAGAGGCCTCCAAAGGCCTTGGTTACAAGTATATTTTCGGCGTGCAGTTTCGCTTTTCCGGCACTCGGGATCAACAGGCCTTGGCGGATTATGTTACCTTTGTAAAAGAAAAATATAAACTTTAACAGGGGCGTGTTTCCATGAATGATGACAAGTTAAATCGGGAACAAACCCGGCAGGCCGTTCCCCCTGAGCCGGAGGGTAAAACTTCAAAAAAGAGAAAAACCCCCTTTGGCCACAAGAAAAAAGACACGGAACAGATAATTCGCATCAAAGAGCTTGAAGAAATAATGGGTGAGGACGGGGAAGAAATCGACGAGGACAAAATCGTCAGCATGTATATGCCTCACCGCAGGCGCCGCAGTTTGGCGGCGGCACTTTTGCGACTGGACTTTATGCAAAAATTGCTTTTGTCTGCGCTATTTTTGGTGTGTATTCTTTTCATATTGGCCTTTTCTCAGGAAAAAATGGGTAATTTCACCATAAACTTAAACCGTTTGGAGCTGTACCGCAAGGGCATAGCAATATCCGAAAACGGCGATTTCAACGGCGCAACCGCAAGGCTTACCGCCGCCACGGTAAAAGACGCAACCAATATTTCCGTTGACTCTCTGCCCACAAATCTTGACAGTATAGACGGTGGGCACAACGGCGATAATTACATGGCTTACACCTACTATGTCCGCAATGCCGGCAAGGAGGATGTGGGCTACATAGCAAGGGTAACTTTGGATTCTGCCTCAAAAGGGGCGGAAGATGCCGTTCGTGTTGCGGTTTACCGCAACGGCAAGCCAACGGTTTATGCCAAGGCCGCCCGGGACGGCAATCGGGAACCGGGCACAACTGCCTTTGAATCCGACAGGGTGGTTTGTTCATATCACGAGGAAAATTTCCTTGTGGGCAATGTGGACAAGTACACCGTTGTAATTTGGATGGAGGGGGACGACCCGGAGTGTGTTGATAAGATAATCGGCGGCAGTGTGCAGTTCAGCATGACTATTGACGCCGACTATGAAGATGAAACCAACTTGCTGTATAAGTTTGTTAAAGATATTAAGGATACCCTTACAGGTGACAAACCTATCGACGCCGCCGGTAACGAAGCCGGTAACAAGGGCTACTACGGCTACGGCGACGTAACTTGGGATACAAGAAGAAATAAGGATGATTACAGTACACAGTAAGGGGGTATGCTTCCTATATGTTTTCTAATGCAGTGGCAAGTGACACGCCAAAGGCGTGAGGAAAAGATTATTTAAAGCAATCGAAATAATTTATTGCTATCAAATAAATTACAAACTTGCCCTCCCTGTGCAAGGGAGGGTGGTGTGAGCGTTTAGCGAACACCGGGAGGGTTGGTTGAAATAACTTTCCGGCTGTAAAACCGTCATCGGTTGAAAATTGCAAGACAACCCCTCAGACGGCTAACGCCGCCAGCTCCCTTTGAATGTTATGCCCTGTGGGTACAATGGAGCCTAAGGTATTGAACTTGGATGTCACTGATTTTATTTCCATAACGGAGAATTTTATTATGCAGGGTAAGTATAATAAAAAAATGGCTCATGTAGCACAAAGCCTACGCAAGCGAATGACAAAAGAGGAAAGACATCTTTGGTATGATTTTCTGCATTCGTATTTTGTAAAGTTTTATAGGCAAAGAGTTATCTCAAATTACATTGTCGACTTCTACTGCCCGACGGCAAAGCTGGTGGTCGAACTTGACGGCTTCCAACATTTTGAAGATAAAAATATTCGGGAAGATACTCGGCGAACAGAAGAATTAAAAAAGTTTGGATTGTTTGTTCTTCGCATACCGAATAACGAAGTTAATAATAATTTCGTCGGTGTGTGTGAATATATAGATTTGGTTGTCAAAGCGAGAATTGATAGCCTTGGGCGAATTCTTTGAATTTGCTATCCGCTATAAAATAACAAGCCGAGCAGACAGCAGAACTTGCCCTCCTTGTGCAAGGGAGGGTGGTGTGAGCATTTAGCGAACACCGGGAGGGTTGCTCAACTTTCCGCTGTAAAACCGTCATCGTAAAAATCATAAAATAGGCTCTCTAAGGGAGTAGTTTTGCCACCTATCGCCCCGGCGGCGGGGCGTTAAAAATGGCCGCAAGTTAAGTTCGGTTTAGTCGGGCGCCACAACCCCGATTAAATATATATCCGTTAAAATTGTATCTGCTTTGCAGGCACAGTTAAAAACAAATAACATCACCGTAAAACAAACTCAAAAATCACCTCCAAAGGGCTTGCGGCTTTTGCCGAAAGTATCCGCTTTTATGGGGGCATATACTGCCAAAGGCCATGTGCCCCGGCAAAAGCGGGTATGTTAATTGTAAATTGACATCGCGTGTAGGCAAACGGCGAAATTTTAACGGAAAAAAGGCGAAAAGCCTAAATAAAATAATAAAACGGAGGATAAGTTTTATGGAAAAAAACAAAACAGTCAGCGGCTTGAAAAAGCAGTTGGCAGCAGCTATAGCAATGGTTTTGGTTGCGGCAATTTCCTTGGGCACATCAACTTACGCTTGGTTTGCTGTTAACAGTAAGGTTACTGCAACAGGTATGAACTTCACTGCTACCGTACGGAATAACTTGTTTATTACCGGTGACACACTTGATTCAATAGCAAAGAAGGCAGATTCAGATTTTACAACTGCATTAGTGCAGGATGTATCCGGTTTGCTCCAGCCTGTTTCTACTGTTAACGGTAAGGACTTCTTCTATTCCAAAACAGATAATGTTAAAGGTGACGGTGATACCAAAACTGACAGCTGGATTGCTTACGATGCTGCCGACAAAACAGATTTCAACACAAACTATGGAACAACGGGTGCAGTCGGTTACATTGACTATGTTTTCCAATTAAAAGCGGTTAACGGCACAGGCAGTGATTTAAAAGTCAAACTTACAGACCTTGGTCTCAGCTTTAATGCTACAAGCGACCCGCAGAAAACATTCCGTGTTGCTGTATTTGCACAGGATATAACAGATACAGCTCCAACTGCTAATGAATTGGGCGAGTTGAAAGCAATTTACACGGTAGATGGAGCAGGCAACTTCACAACCAATGAAGCTGTTACTTCTACAACTGCATTGGGTAGCGTTACATATAATCAATCTTTTGAGTTGAATGCTACACGGAATAAAAGCACTTATTATAAAGTAGTTGTTCGTCTGTGGCTTGAAGGTGAAGATAACACATGTAACAACACTACATTTGCAGATTTGAATAACGGCAAGTGGGCTTTGAGCTGTGAATGGAAACTTGACAGTAACAATTCTGAAACAGCTGTGACAAAAATTAAGGAAACATCAACTGCTCCTGTTGACTTGACATCTGCAACAGTTGGTACTGAAACCGTTGTAATCAATGGTGTAACATACTATAAGATTACAGATGTAACAATTGATACAAATACTGCATTGTACGCAAATTCTAATCCGATTACAAAAGATAGCAAGATTTATACAATCGGTGCTAATTTGTACCCGATTGAAGTAACCAATAGATGTACTCTCCCTACAACATAATTTTGAAATAAAAATATTTGGTTGCATAAAAACTGCCTCGGCAAATAGCCGAGGCAGTTTTATATGCTAAAATTTGTATGTATTTATTTGTTATCCGTCTGTGGTGGGGTGTCGCTGTCGGTTGTGGGGTTAGTTTCTGTGTCAACGATATTTGTTTTATTGGAGCTTGACCGTTGGGCGATGTTATGGTTCTCTTCTTTTACAGGTGGTTTTTCGTCTTTATTATCCTCTTTGTCTTGGCCTTCTTTCTTTTCGTTTGGAAGTTCTTTTTTTATGTCATCTTTAAATTTTTGATAATCGTCTTTAATATTTTCAAAGGAAAATTTATCTTTGTTCAAATTGAAGCGTCGTATGGCATAATAAATTCGGTTATCTATTTTGCTGCGAAGTAGTGCTTCTAGCATATATAGTAGTATTAAGAATGCAAAATATAAGAACAAAGTGATTATTGTAAAATAAATTATCCCCTCAACCCAAAGTGATAAAGAGTTTTTTTCAAAAAGCCCTTTTAGAATATCACTTGGTATAACATATTTGCCTAAATAAACAGATGGTAAAATTGTAAGTATATTGTTGAGTATAAATTTAAATATGTTATATGAATGCTCTCGTAATGACGCAAAAATAGTGCCACTAAAATATATATTTTCTATGTCATCCACCGGAATGGATAATATTTCGGAAATAATGGCTATTGTTTTTGCGTCCTCTTTTACAGTATCTTTATTAATATGTGAGTTGTCTGTTTCGTCAGCTATTCCTTTTATATAGTTTTGTGTTATTAGTCCGGGGGTACTGTGTATAAAGAAAATAGCGGCTATAAGTGTTGCAATAGCTAAAACAGCAGAACAAATAAGTGATTTTTTGTAACATATAGAAGATATAGCGAATATAATAAATAATACTATAAAAGAAATTCCAGAATAATAATAATTAGGAAAACTTTTGCAATAGAATTTAATCCTTTTAGATGGATTACACAAATTAAATGATGGAGCCCTCCACCTAAAACTTTTTTTTGCATTATTACCTTCATCGGAGGTATTGAGTACCGAATTTCTAAGTATAAATAAATCCTTTATATCCTTTCTAGATGGTTTCATTTTAGGATCTCCTTTCTTTTAAAAAAAATTGTTGTAATATAGTAATCTAATCTACATAATGTAGTGATTATTATATCGCCATATCGCAAAAATGTCAAATTCAACGGGGGAAGCCATATTAAATTTGAAACATGTGGGACATGGGAAATATCAAACATATAACCTCTTGCCCATGTTATTTTGAGTATACTTAAATTTCTGAAAAATTTGGAGATAAATGTAAGGTTTTACCAAAATTTCACCAATTCATATATTTTCATACCAAAAAATTGAAATAGGTATACATAAAATTTAATGCCTAATAATACAAACAATAAATAATGAGTAATCATTGATTATCGGTTGTATTTTGTTTGTGTATGCTGACAGCACAAGAAGTCTTTTGAACAATATCTATATACCTTTTGCGATATTTTATAAAACTTTCTTGACGCTACCGTACCGAGGTTTTGTCTATATCAGTAAAAAGTGTTTGGCGCACAAAACCGTACAGTTCACAACAAAATATGAAATCTATTTTAATTTCTGTGTAATTTTGAAAATTCTTGGTGTTGCGGCATCAAGAATTTTTAATTTTTGTGTTTTAGTAAGTATATTGGCTTTATTTCTCCTGTTGGTTTTTTCAATAAGCCCGCAAGCTGTAAAAATCCGCAAAAATAAAGAAAGCGGAGAACCGCTTTCTTTACTTTGGAGTATATATAATTCAATAAGATATTAACATACGATATTAAAATAAAATATCAACAAGTTAATTCTTATTTTTCATAAGGATAGGCCACGGAATCATCAATAGGGCAAACATATTCTTTGCCTGCCTTGGCGGCTTTCCATTCGTCAATAGCTTTCTTCTGCAAGTCCGGTGAACAAATAAGTTCATATGCGCCGGCTGCAAGAATTTTACCTGCACGGAGCATTGCTTTCATACCCATAGAGGAGCCAACCGAGGCGGTTACTCGCCATGTGTGTGAACCGGCAAGTGATGCGGAAGTACATTCCGAATGCATAATGCCCGGGCAAATGTATTCAACATCGCCGTAGTCAGTGGAGCCGTACACATTGGTGTGGGCAATAGGTTTCAATTCGTCATCAATGGGCTTTGCACCTTCGTAATAGTTTGGTGCGTTGTGGTTAAGTTCGTCTGCAAACTTAATTTCCTCCTCTGTCCAATTACAAAGAGGTGTTTCCCGGCTTACTTTCTGCAAAATTTCCGCCAAGGTCAAGTTGTGCAAAGTGTTGTAGCAACCGCCTGTGTGAATAATTTCAACTTCTGTGCCTGTCATTCTTGCGGCGCCGTAGGCACACTCTTTAACCCTGTTGTAAGCGTCAACGGTGGCCTCTCTTGAAAGAGCACGGATAAAGTATTCCACAACCGCATAATCCGGCACAATGTTCGGTGCCATACCGCCGTCACGGATTGTGTAGTGAATTCTCACATCGTCGGTAACATGTTCACGCAAAAATTCAGAGCCGATATTCATAAGCTGAACTGCGTCAAGGGCGCTTCTGCCGTCCTGTGGGTTGCCTGCCGCATGAGCCGTTCTGCCATGGAAAATAAATTTTGCGCCTTCAAGGGCAGTAAAAGTACCTACCGTTGTTTGGTTTGATGAACCCGGGTGCCATGCAAATGTAAAGTCACATTCTTTAAATGCACCGGCCTTTGCCATCCAAGGTTTACCTGTCAAAAGTTCTTCCGCAGGGCAGCCGTAGTAAATTACTGTGCCCTCTTTGCCGGAATTTTCAAGCTCCGCTTTTAAACCTATTGCGGCGGCAACACAGCCTACGCCCAAAAGATTGTGGCCGCAGCCGTGGCCGGGTGCGCCTGCCATAACCGGCGACTGTGAAGAACACTCCTTTTGTGAAAGACCCGGCAAAGCGTCGTATTCGCCGCAAAAACCGATTACCGGGTGGCCTTTGCCCCAAACGGCACGAATTGCCGTAGGCATATTGTATGCGCCAAGTTCAACATCAAAACCCCGCTTTTTCAAAAAATCCGCCGTGGCTTTTGATGCGTGGTACTCGTGGTAGCCAACCTCCGGGTGTTCCCAAATGTCCCGGGCAAGAGAAGTAAGCTCTGCCGCCATTGAATCTATTTTAACCGATGATATTTTTTCGTTACTCATTTTTTTGTTCTCCTATAAAATATTTAAAATTTATTATTTCCTGCCGCCCCCGGTTTTATTCGGGGTTATTTTTATATATGGGGATAACCCCCACAGCCGGTGCTGGAATTATAGCGTGTAAGATCCCGATTTATTGCGGAACGGGTTATGCGGTCGCTCATGTTCTATCTCCAAAAATGTATTTTACAAACAGTTTAACCCATTTTTTAAAATAGTCAATATCTTTACTTAAAGATTGTAGCCTCGCACAATTATTTACCTAAAACAAAAGATGTTTTGTGCAATATTAGAGTACAAGTGTATTTGTTGTACATACAAATTATATGTATTGTGTATGTATTTAGCCGAAATTTAAAGCAGAACTTTCGGAAAATACAACTTATATGTAACCTTTAAAAAATATAAAATATATGTGTATCACAGGTTTTATATGAGTATAAACCACCGAGTTTTGTAAAATAATTGTGCAAAAAGGGTTTTAATATTTAACATAAACTTGACAGTAAAAATCTTTTTGATTTTACAAAGGGAAACTATAATATTAACCGTAAAGCGAAAAGCAAATACAAACAAACCCCAATGTTGGGGCTATCTCGGAGGGAGAAACAATATGAAAAAAATAATTGCTGTTATTATGACTGCTTTGGTTGCGGCTATTGTCTTCACAGCTTGCTCGACAAGTGACAATTCACGGTCACAGAGCAAAGGCGGCCGGGGCGAAACAGTTACAGGTTCCGTTGCAACAGACGGTTCAACATCAATGGAAAAGGTAATCGGTGCTTTGGGCGAGGCTTTCCGGCAGGACACAGGCATCACATTTACATACAACCCAACAGGTTCCGGCTCAGGCATTAAGGCCGTATCCGAGGGCAGATGCGATATAGGCCTTTCATCAAGAGCTTTGAAAGATGATGAAGTTGCAAGCGGCCTTGTAGGCACAACACTTGCTTACGACGGTATCGCAATCATTGTAAACCCGGAAAATACCGTAAGCGATTTGGATGTTGAAACAATCGCAAAGATTTACACAGGTGAAATCACAAACTGGAAAGAGGTTGGCGGCAAAGACGCCGAAATCGTTCTTATAGGCCGTGAGGCAGGTTCAGGTACCCGTGACGGTTTTGAATCTATCACAGATACAAAAGACGCTTGCAAATATCGCCAGGAACTTTCATCAACAGGGGATGTTATCACAACAGTGGCACAGAACCCGGACGCAATCGGCTATGCATCACTTGCATCAATAAAAGACACCGTTAAGGCTGTAAGCGTAGGCGGCGTTACACCAAGTGAGGAAACAGTTAAAGACGGCAGCTATGTAATCCAGCGTCCATTCGTGCTTGTAACAAAGCGGGACACAGGGCTTTCTGCACGGGCACAGAAGTTCTTTGACTGGGCAACATCAGCCGACGCAAACGAAATAATCACATTGGCCGGCGTTGTTTCAGCTAATTGATAAAAATTCAAAGACAGAGCGGCGGTGCGTAATATGCTCGCCGCTTTTTGAATGAGGTGATTTAATGAAAACAAATCAAATAATCGAAAAGGTCATTCATGGGATTTTTCTTATAACAGGTTTGATAACCGTTGCCTGCGTTGCCCTTATTACCTTGTATTTGGTAATATCCGGCATACCGGCAATAGGAAAAATAGGTTTAGTAAACTTTATTTTCGGCAAAGTGTGGGCTTCTACCGCAAAAGAGCCTTTGTACGGCATAATGCCCTTTATACTTACCAGTTTTTACGGAACGGCAGGGGCAATTTTGATAGGTGTGCCGGTGGGATTTTTAACATCCGTCTATCTTTCCAAAATTGCAAACCCGAAATTTAAAGAGGTAATGGAATCCGCCGTAGGCCTTTTGGCAGGTATTCCCTCGGTGGTTTACGGCCTTGTGGGTATGATGGTACTTGTGCCGGGGATAAGAAAAATATTCCATGTGCCGGACGGCGCAAGCCTTTTGGCTTCAATCCTGGTTTTGTCGGTTATGATACTGCCCTCCATTATAAAAATGTCAATAACCGCCCTTGACGCCGTGCCGAAAGAATATGAGGACGCCTCCCTTGCATTGGGTGCCACCCCAATAGAAACATATTTCAGAGTTTCTGTTCCGGCGGCAAAAAGCGGTATTGCGGCGGCGGTTGTTCTGGGGGTAGGCCGTGCCATAGGGGAGGCCATGGCTGTTATGATGGTTGCAGGCAACGCAGCTAATATGCCGTCCCTTTTCCAAAGCGTAAGATTTTTGACAACTGCCGTATCAAGCGAAATGTCCTACGCCGGCGGTTTGCAAAGACAGGCGCTTTTCTCCATAGCATTGGTATTGTTTGTATTTATTATGATTATAAATGCGGTTTTAAATCTTTTTCTTAAAAGAGGTAAGAATTAAATTATGATTAAGGAAAAAATTTCGGGAAAAAGAAAAAATTACGAAATCCTAATGAGAGTTCTTATGGGCTTGGCGGTGGGGCTTACCGCAGGATTGGTAATATTTTTGGTTTTCTATGTTTTAAGTAAGGGCTTGCCCAATATATCATGGGATTTTGTCTCCACAGCACCCAGTTATTTAACCCGGCACATAGGCATTTTACCTGATATTTTAAACACACTGTACATAGTGTTTGCAACCCTTTTAATAGTAATTCCTTTGGGTGTTTGCGGTGCGGTTTATCTTACGGAATACGCCGAAAATAAAAAGCTGGTTGCGGTTATAGAATATGCGGCGGAAACCCTTTCCGGCATACCGTCAATCATCTACGGCCTTGTGGGCATGCTTATATTTTCAAATAACATGGGCACCTGTCTTTGGGCAGGCAGTTTGACCCTTGTAATAATGAACCTGCCTACGATTATGCGCTCCACACAGGAGAGCTTAAAAACCGTTCCCCGGTCTTATCGTGAGGGGGCTTTCGGCCTTGGTGCAGGCAAGTGGCGTGTTATACGCACGGTTGTTTTGCCCGGCTGTATAGACGGTATAATCACCGGGGCTATTCTGTCGGTAGGCAGAATTTTAGGCGAATCCGCCGCACTGCTTTACACCGCAGGTTTTGCCCATGCGGTAAACGGTATCCGCAGTGGTTTAAAATCCCCCGGGGCAACACTTACGGTGGCACTGTATGTTTACGCAAAGGACGACGGTGAATTCCGGGTGGCTTTCGGCATAGCCGCAATTTTGATGATACTTGCCCTTGTTATAAACTTCGGCGCCTCGGCGGTGCAAAAATACTTTGATAAAAGGAGAGCATTATGAGAGCATTATGACAAATATTATTACCGTAAAGGATTTGTGCCTTTGGTATTCGGAACACCGGGCACTTAAAAGTATAAACATAAACATACCGGAAAATAACATCACCGCTTTAATAGGCCCCTCCGGCTGCGGCAAGTCCACATTTTTAAAAACTTTAAACAGAATGAACGACCTTGTTCCCGGGGTGCGTATCACCGGGGAAGTGAAGTATCGGGATCAGGACATATTTTCAAAATCCGTAGATGTAAATATGCTGAGAAAAGAAGTGGGTATGGTTTTCCAAAAACCTAACCCTTTCCCAATGAGCATTTACGACAACATCGCCTACGGCCCAAGAACCCACGGCATAAAAAACAAAGTACAGCTTGACGAAATAGTTGAAAATGCTTTGAGAGGCGCCGCAATTTGGGACGAGGTAAAAGACCGCCTTAAAAAGAACGCCCTGGGTATGTCCGGGGGACAGCAACAGCGTCTTTGCATTGCCAGAGCTTTGGCGGTAGAGCCGAAAGTCCTTTTAATGGACGAACCTACATCGGCCCTTGACCCGATTTCAACTTCAAAAATCGAGGAGCTTGTAACGGAGCTTAAAAACAAATATACAATCGTTATGGTAACCCACAATATGCAACAGGCGGTGCGTGTGTCCGATTACACGGCGTTTTTCCTCCTTGGGGAACTTGTGGAATTCGGCCGGACAGACGGTATATTCTCACAGCCTAAGGACAAGAGAACGGAAGATTACATCACAGGCAGATTTGGTTAAGGAGGCAATTATGAGAAACAGATTTGACCGGCAGCTTGACCTGCTGAACGAAAAATTAACCGCAATGGGGGCAATGTGCGAAGAGAGCATAGCCCTTGTTGCAAAGGCTTTAAGCGACGGTGATTTGACCCTTGCGGAAAAGGTGCGCAGCGAAAGCGAAACCATAGACGGTATGGAGCGTGAAATAGAAAATCGGTGTATGAAATTGCTTTTGCACCAACAGCCGGTTGCCAAGGATTTAAGGCAGATTTCCGCCGCCCTTAAAATGATAACCGATATGGAGAGAATAGGCGTTCAAACCCGGGATATTGCGGAGATAATAATCTTTTTAAAGGGACAGTCCGTAAGCGGCGTTGCCATTATAGAAGATATGGCCAGAGCCACAATTAAAATGGTTACTCAAAGCGTGGACGCCTTTGTACACAAGGACACGGAGCTTGCAAAAAGCGTAATCGACTACGACGATGTGGTTGACGGCTACTTTGACAAGATGAAAAATATTATCATCAATATGATAAAGGAAACGCCAAATCGGGGCGAATTTTTACTTGACCTTTTGATGATTTCCAAATATTTTGAAAGGATAGGCGACCATGCGGTAAATATCGCCCGGTGGGTGATTTACTCCGTAACAGGCACTCGCCGGGAGACCGAGTAATGATTTGGTGCATAGAGGACGAAAAGGCCATTCGAGATTTGGAAATTTACACTTTAAACTCCGTGGGAATTGCCGCCAAAGGATTTGAGGACGCCGCAACCGCCTATAAAGCACTGGAAAGGGAAAGGCCGGAACTTATCCTTCTTGATATTATGTTGCCCGGCATGGACGGCGAAGAATTTTTAAAAAAGTTGAAATCTCTGCCCGGAACAAAGGACATACCGGTTATTATGGCAAGTGCCAAAGGCCGGGAATACAACAAGATAAGGGATTTGGACTTAGGTGCGGACGATTACCTTGTAAAGCCTTTCGGTATGCTGGAAATGGTGTCGAGAATTAAGGCTGTTCTACGCCGCCGGGGCGGGGAAAAATCTGCGGCAGAGGTTTTGAAATCCGGCGACTTAACCCTTGATCTTACCCGCCGCACAGCGGAGATAAAAGGGGAAAAAATCCCCCTTACATACAAAGAATTTGAGCTTTTAAAGGTGTTTTTAAAAAATCCGGAAACGGCACACACCAGGGAAAAACTGTTTTTCGCCGTTTGGGGGTCCGGCTATATAGGGGACAGCCGCACCCTTGATATGCACATAAAAACACTGAGACAGAAATTAAAAGAATACGGAAAATGTATCGAAACGGTGCGCAATGTAGGCTACCGTTGGGAGGCAGAAGATGACTAAAAAGATATTTAAATCCACACTTGCCGCAACAGTGCGGGTGTTGGCGGCGGCTCTGCTTTTGGTAACAGGGGTGTTGTATCAATACTTCGGCAAATTGCGGGAAAATCAACTTGCGGAAGAATTAAATATAGCCGTGGCAGGGGTAGAGTCAACCGGCACCGAATACCTTGCGGCAATTAAAAAGGCAAATGACCGCTTTACCTGGGTTGATTCCGCCGGCAAGGTTATATACGACAGCCGGGCAGACCGGAGCAAAATGGGAAACCACAAAGACCGTGAGGAAATTCGGCAGGCGATGAAAACCGGCACAGGCACAAGCGTGCGATATTCCGACACATTGATGAGAAAAACAATCTACCGTGCCCAAAGACTTAGTGACGGCAGTGTTCTCCGTGTGTCCGTAAGCCGAGCCACCGTAGGCAACTTAGTTTTGCGCATGGTACAGCCGATTACCATTATACTTATTTTTGCAGGGGTATTGTCTTTTATATCCTCAAAATCCGTGGCGGACAGGGTTGTAAAACCTATGAACAACATAAACCTTGACGAGCCTATGTCCGGGGAAACCTACGAGGAACTCTCTCCTTTGCTGCACAGAATTTACTCACAGCAGGAAGAAATTAAAATTCAAACAGAGAACCTTAAAAAGCAAAGACGAGAATTTGCCAATATTGCCGACAATATGGGTGAAGCCCTTGTTTTATTAAACAACGAAAACAAGATTTTAAGTATAAACAGGGCGGCGGCGGAACTTTTCGGTATTCGGGCAGATTGCAAAGACGAGAATTTTTTGACGGTTTACCGCAAAAACGATATGTATAATATTTTGCGGGAAACCAAGGAAAAGGGACACGCCGAGACAAGGTGCGAAATCGACGGCAGAATCTATCAATTTCAGCTGAGCAAAATTCAAGAGGGCGGTATAGTTCTTTTGGCCTTTGATGTAACCGAAAGGGTAAATGCCGAAAAAATAAGGCAGGAATTTACCGCAAATGTTTCTCATGAACTTAAAACGCCCTTACAGGGAATAATCGGCTCGGCGGAACTTATGGAAAAAGGTCTTGTAAAGCCGGAGGATCAATCGAGATTTATTCGGAGCATACACGATGAGGCTTTGCGTTTGTTGGATTTGATAAACGATATAATCAAATTGTCAAAATTAGACGGCGGACAGCAGATGCCCAAAGAAAATGTTTTGATAAAAGATATTTGTGCCGATGCCGTTTCAACCCTTAAACCTATGGCAGGGGAGAAAAATGTAACCGTAAGCTGTTCCGGCGACCGGGGAGAGATAAACGGCGTAAGGTCTTTAATATACGAAATTGTGTATAACCTGCTGGAAAATGCCATTAAATACAACCGTGAGGGCGGCGTTGTACAAATTTATGTGATAGACGAGAAAGACAGCGTTCGCCTTACGGTAGAGGATAACGGTATAGGTATCCCCCCGGAGGACAAACAAAGGGTATTCGAGAGATTTTACAGAGGTGACAAGAGCCATTCCGGCAAAATTGACGGCACGGGATTGGGTCTTAGCATTGTAAAACGAGCCGTAGCTTACCACGGGGGCACCGTGACTTTGGAAAGCCAAGAGGGCAGAGGCACCGAAATAAGCGTTGTTTTGCCGAAAAACCTTTCCGAATGTGTTTGATAAAATTTAATATTTCGATGTAAAATTAAAATCGATATAAAATTAAAACAGGAGGCTTAATGCCTCCTGTTTTTATGTAAAGAATGTAAAATAGGCTTTCGTAAATAAGATGTAAGCAATCAGCAAAATAACCCAAAACTCGAAGTAAAATCTATAACAAGTCTCTCTTTGATAAGATGATAAGATGTAAAAAATCCGCAAAGCAACCCTAAATTTGCCCTCCCTGTGCAAGGGAGGGTGTCAGCGTAGCTGACGGGAGGGTTGTTCAACTTTCCGCTGTAAAACAATCAGCATTTTAAACCGAACGAATTGCAAGGCTCTCTTTGGTAAAGAGAGCTGTCAGCGTAGCTGACTGAGAGATTGAAAAACATTTTGTTTATATACAATGTTCGGTTGCAGGTTCGGTTGCAAATTAGGTTATCTTACGAAGGTCAATCCCTCCGATTTTTCTTACGAAAAATCACCTCCCTTTACACAAGGGAGGCAAAATTGCGGAATTTTTGGGCTGTTATTTGTAGCCAAAATTTGATGTAAACAGATTGTTTATGTGCAAACCTGCGGTTTGCATAGGCGTTCAATGAACGCCCCTACGGATTTATTTTATAAATATATTTATATGTAACCGTAATTCAATATAAACAATCCGCAAGACAACCCCTCAGACGGCTAACGCCGCCAGCTCCCCTTGCACAGTGGAGCCAAGATTGATGCGAAACTCAAAGATATTTATTTATAGCCCAAATTTGATTTAATCAGCTTGTCTTTACCAATCTAAATCCCCAAGAGTGGCAACCGGTAAAACTTGTCCGCTTTACCGGCATAATCGCTTTACCGTCACAATCACAATTCTTTCAAAAAGAAAAAGGCTTGTTTTCTCAAGCCTTTTTCTGTACAAAAATTTATTTTCAATCTATCAATTCTTTTTTTGACATTTTTTCTTTTTCTTTTATATAATAAGCTCCGAAGATCGCCGGCACAAGCACAAGAACAGAAGATTTAACCCCGAAATCAAATCTTGTAAAAAGTAAGCACATGGTCGTAACACCCAGGTTAAAAGCCAGCAGTGTCAAACCGAAAAATTTGATTTTAAGTCTTTCGTCATTGCCGTTAAGATATGTTTCAACAAGGCCGGTGACAAACTGCCTTATATTGTTTGTGCAAAAGATAGTTGAACTGCCGTAGCCGTATGCCCCGTGGAAACAACACCACTGAAAAGACATCGCAAAAAATGTGGGGTACAAACCCATGGTAGGCGGCAGTGTGTCCGGCAAAAGCCAAAGCAAAATTGCGCAGGCACAGGTTATTTTTAAAGATAACATTTTTGTGTTGATTATTGTATGTTTAGGCAGCCATACCGCAAGGGTAATACCAAGGGAATATATCAACAAACCCAATATCTTTAACATCGTTGTAAAGATATTCCCCTTAAAAAAGTTTGTGAAAATGCTTATCATATTGGCTGTTCCCGCATTGCCGAAACTGCCGGCAAAGCTGAATATCGTATATGTACCCATAAATCCGCCGATATATGTCATACAGTAGTGAATGCGTGCGTCTAAATCTCCGGCGGTAAGTGTTTTGTTTTTCATATTTTCCTCTCCAAATAAATTACATATTTAAAATAAAATCCAAAGTGTATTTTACACCTAAATCGGCTTTGAGTAAACATAAATTTTCAAAAAACAAAACAGCCCCAAAGGGCTGTTTTAAAATTATGATATTGCCTTTTCTGCCTTTTTTGCCCTTTTAGGCAAAGAGGAAAAATCATATTCCGATATAATAAGGCTTATAAAAATCAGTGTTCCCCCTACAAGGGTGGCCTTTGTCAGCGGCTCAAAGCCGAAAGAGATACTGAAAATTGTGCCGAAAACCCCTTCCAGGGTCATAATCAGGCTGGCAGTGGAAGCAGGTATGTGCCTTTGAGCTTCAACCTGCAAAGACTGTGCGATAAAGTTTGAAAATATTACAAGATATGCAAGGGGCAAAATGCCGCTTTTCCAATGAACTGTGGAAAGCCCCAAACCGCCTTCAAACAACATTGCGTAAATTCCGCCGCCTACAAACAAGCCCATAGCCAAAAGGAATGAACTCTGTGAAAAATGGGCGTCTTTCGGCTGGCGTGAAAGCATAATCACCGACATACCGAAGAAAAATGAACCTATAATGGTGTATGTGTCCCCTATATCCAAGGTCAGGTTATTTGAGAAAAAACTTGTCATTACAGCCATGCCGTAAGCACAGATGAAAACAGCAATTATATTTTGCTTTTTCGGCTTTATTCCGTACATTGCCCAAACTATAAAAGGCACCATTACAACGCTTATTGTGGACAGAAAGGAAGACTTTGCCGGGGTTGTATAAGCTGCGCCGATAGCCTGAAACAAAAATCCCAAAAAGTTGAAAACCCCTGCGGAAAGCCCGATTACAAATGTCTTTTTGCTCATGGCAAAAACCTGTTTCGAGAAAAAAATCAGCATAAGCAGTGCGTAAAAAAAGCCACGGTACATATTCAGCTGTCCCCCGGCAAGGCCTGCATTTACCGCAAGTTTTATGCCGATGCAACCGCCGCCCCACATTATAGAAACCAAAAACAACAAAAGTGCAGCCTTATTTTTGCTCATAGTTTATACCTCCGTTTTGAAAATTCACCTTTTTCGGTAAAATTTTAGAGTTTTCACTTAAAAAAAATACCGCAAAACAATCTCTTACGGCATTAAGCCGACACCTGCGAGAATGTCTACGATACATCACCGAGCCTTATCAAGGTGACAAGGTCTGTGTTAAATTACAGCTGTATTGTACAGGATAGATGGGTAAAAGTCAATAGCGGAAAAGGGCCACAGCAGGCAGAAAATTCAAAACAAACAGCCGACCCCCAAGGGCCGGCCGTCAGCTGTATTTATTAAGAGGAGAAAAAGTTTTTTAATTCTTGTGCTATGGTTATAGTTTACAAAAACTTTGTGTATAATTTGGGGGTAAATAATTAAACTTTTTTTAACAAAACCGGCTATTTATGAATTGGCGGTTAAATAATTTTGACATTATATATTTTTATGATAAAATTAAATACAAAGGGCCGGGGGATTAACTTTAAATTAAAGCAAGCCGGCCGTAAATTAAACACAGGCGGAAAAACAAATGATAAAACTTATTTTATGGGATATTGACGGCACATTGCTGGATTTTGAAGCTGCGGAAAAAGCGGCGATAAAAAATCTTTTTATAAAATTCGGCTTCGGGGAATGTACCGATGCAATGCTCCGGGTGTACTCCGGGATAAACAGAAAATATTGGCAGGCACTGGAAAAGGGAGAAATGACAAAAGCCGAAATTTTGGTAAACAGATTTAGGGAATTTTTTTCTCTTTACGGCTTGGATTGGTCAAAAGCAGGGGAATTTAACACGGCTTACCAAAATGCTTTGGGGGATACAATCGTATTTTGCGATGACAGCAAGGAAATTGTCACAAAATTAAAAACAAAGGTTTTACAGGCAGGGGCATCCAACGGCACAATTACCGCCCAAAACAAAAAGCTGAAAAATTCCGGATTTGACAAGTTATTCGACGGGGTTTTTCTTTCCGAGGCAGTAGGTTACGAAAAGCCCAACATAAATTTCTTTAAACCTGTATTTGAAAAATTCCCGGATATAACAAAAGACGAAATAATCATAGTGGGGGACAGCCTTACAAGCGATATTCCCGGCGGCATAAACGCAGGAATAAAAACCTGTTGGTACAACCCCACCGGGGCAGAAAACAAAAGCGACCTTGTTCCGGACTATGAAATAAAAGATTTACACGAAATTTTTAATATTATAAATATGTAGTATATTATACGATATTTTATAAATATAAAAAATAATTATTATTATATTTATAATTGCAACTGCCGGTTGACAAAATGACAGTTCCGTTTGGTGGTATGCAACAGGCAAAGGGTGTATCATACAGACAGAAAAATATTTCGGAGGTAAGATATGACATTATCCGACAAAATAATAGAAGAAAGAAAAAAGAAAGGCTGGTCACAAGAAGAACTGGCTTATAAATTGGAAGTTTCAAGGCAGGCGGTTTCCAAATGGGAGAGCGTAGGCTCTGTGCCGGACTTGCAAAGAATTATACAGCTTGCGGATTTATTCGGGGTAAGCACCGATTATCTTTTAAGGGACAATGGGCAGGAGAGCAAAGAGGGTGAACTGTACACAGGTGTAAAATCCGACTTTCGCCGGGAAACCGCAGAGCCCTTTACAGAGGAAAGCCGTATTTTAAGCAGAATCTCATCGGAGCAGGCAAATCGGTTTTTGGAAATAAAAAGGCTTATTGCCGGCCAAGGGGCAAACCGGGTGTCAATGTGTATTATAAGCCCGGTGGTTCTCATAGTTTTAATTGGAATGGCCGGCGACAGATTTTTACATATATCCGTAAATTTTGCAATGGGGGTAGGTGTGGCCTTTTTGCTGTGTCTTGTTGCGGCGGCGGTTTTTATTCTTATCCGTTGCGGCGGAGATATAAAAGATATGGAATACTTGGAAAAAGAAGATTTTGAAGCGGAATACGCCGTCATTCAAATGGCACAAGAGGGTAAAATCCGGTTTGCCCCTACATACAACAGGGGAATTGCCATAGGCGCAGTGCTTTGTATTCTTTCTTCCGTGCCACTTATTCTTTGCGGCATTGCCGATAATATACCGGGTTATGTCTATTGCCTTTGTGTGGGTATATTGCTGATTGTGGTGGCCCTGGCGGTTAATATAATTGTAAGGGTGATGGTAATAAACAACAGCTTCGATATTTTATTGCAGGAGGGGGATTTCACCCCGGAGGAAAAGCTCATAAAAAGAAAAATCGGCCCATGGTCGGGTATATACTGGTGTTTGGTTACTGCACTGTACCTGTTTTTGAGTTTTAAAGATATGAATTGGGAAACCACTTGGGTTGTTTGGCCGGTTGCCCGGTTGCTGTTTGCCGCTTTTTACGGCATTCTGGAAATATACGCCAAAAGAAAAAAATAACACAGGACACTTGCCACCTTTGCCCCGGGGATGTATAATCTTTATAAAAAGGAAGGGCAAACCATGGACAGAGAAACACAAATCAGGACTATTAAGGAAAGTATCGCCGCAGTTGATAAAATCAGCAGAGATATTTTTACATTGCTGCGTGATATTGACTATATCCTGCCGGAGGCAAAACGGCAAAGCAGGGTAAGTGCAATTTTGCAAAAGACAAGAGAGGATTTATCCGACGAGGCCGACAGGCTTGAAAGAGCACTGGGGGAGCTTGAAGATTAAAGACTGATATTTCACAGATAATTAACATAGATTTAATTTTTTCATCGCCGGATTTTCACATGTAAACTATATAATAAAACCGTAAGTTAAAGCAATGCCTGCCCAAAAGCGGATAAAGGTATTGTTAAATAAGATACATCGGCGTTTTCGGGTACAGCCCCTATATGCGGTGAAACCGAAATACCGCCTAAACATTTTCATTTTCCTCTTTGAGAAAAGCGGCCTGCGGGTCGCTTTTTCTTTTGGGTAATTTTCCAAAATCAGTCTTAACTCACGGAAGTAAATTACAAAATCAAAAATGTTTTAAAAAACAGTTAGCAAAGGGTAATTATTTTGTGATTTCCTCTTTACAACGGCGGGAAAAAGTAGTAAACTATCACATAGTTAGCAAACGCTAACCTAATTTAAAGAGGAGAAGAACTATGCTTTTGATCAACAAAACAATGCTGGATCTTTCAAAAGGTCTGCGCAGGTACATAATTTGTATTGCTTTGCTTAAAGTGGCTGTTTTGGCGGCTACCGCACAGTTTGCACAAAACATATCCGCCTTTATGGGCAATATGCTCGCACCGTCAATGTCGGCGGCGGACTTAAAAGGGGCAATACTTTCCGCATTTTTTGCGGCGGCAATTATGCTTATAGGGGAACTTGTAATAGGGGAAATCGAGTTCCGCTGTACGGCAAAATCCAGAATTTTACTGAGGGAAAAAATATTTTCCAAAATGTTGGAACTTGATGCCGGCAACATTGAAAAAATAGGTGCCACAAGGGCAGTTACAGATGCTGTGGACGGTGTGGAGTCCATGCAGATTTACTATTCAAAATATTTGCCCGGCTTGCTTTACAGCTTGCTTGCGCCCATATATTTGTTTTTCAGGCTTAAAGGCGTGTCATTTAAAGTGGCTTTGCTGCTGTTTATAGTGTCATTTATAATTATGCCTATTAACAATATTTTCAGAAAAATGATAGACACCTTGAAAAAGGAATATTGGGGTTCTTTTTCCGATTTGACCGCTTATTATTTGGAATCCCTACGCTCCCTCACAACAATCAAGCTGTTTAATCAAGACGGCAACAGGTTTGAAACCCTTAAAACCAAGGCCTACAATTTTAAGTCCATAATTATGAAAACAATGAAAATGAACTTTTCATCATTCCTGCTTACGGACACAATGATTTACGCCTCTGTTTTTATCGCAACGATTATGACCTGCGGCGAAGTTGCAAAGGGCAATTTAAGCCTTTCCGGGGCACTTATGGTGCTTATGCTGTCTTACAGCTTTTTCACGGCCGTTCGCTCTTTGATGAATGCAACTCATCAGGCTTTGACGGGGGTTGCGGCGGCGCAGAATGTTGCCGAAATTTTGGATATAGACACAAGCAGACCTTACCTTGCACAGGACAAAAAAGAAAATGCCGATGGCATTGTGCTGAAAGATGTTGATTTTTCTTATGATAAAAAGAGAAAAATCCTCTCGGATATAGATATTGAAATCGAAAAAGGCAAGATGACCGCTTTTGTTGGCAAGTCCGGCTGCGGCAAAAGTACAATCGCCGCATTGCTTATGAGGTTTTTAGACGCCGACAGTGGCGAAATCACTGTTGACGGCACAAATTACATTTCAATCTCTCCCGAAGAACTGAGAAAAAATATAGTTATGGTTCCGCAAACCGTAACAATTTTCACGGGAACAATAAGGGAAAATCTTCTGATTGCAAACCCGGCCGCAACAGAGGAAGAAATGTGGCAAGCCCTGGAAGATGTAAAACTTGCAGATTGGGTAAAATCACTGCCGGAGGGGCTTGATACACAGGTGGGGGACGCCGGCGGCAAACTTTCCGGCGGCCAGCGACAGAAAACCGGTATAGCAAGGGCGCTTTTAAAGAACGCCCCTTACATAATTTTTGACGAGGCCACTTCAAGCGTTGACATAAATTCCGAAAACGAAATCTGGGACTGCATAAATTCCCTTGCCCCTAAGAGAACACCTATTGTAATTTCTCACCGTCTTTCCACAATCGGCAAAGCGGATATGATATATGTTATCAACGGCGGCAAAGTTCGGGAAAAGGGCAATCACCGGCAGTTAATGGCGGAAAACGGTTTGTACAAAGACCTTGTTACCGAACAGCTTCGGCTTGAAAATCACGGCGAGAGGAGAGAGGAAAATGAATAAGAAAAAACGAGGATTTTTACAGATGTCCGCCCGTCTTTTTAAAATAGCAAAAGAAGTAAAGGGCAAACTTATAATTTCAACCTTGGCTTCTGTTTTCGGGAATATAGGGCACCTGGGTCTTATGGGCTTCGGCGCAATGATGATACTCTCCTACGCAGGGCTGACCGGTTGGGGCAATGGGTCAACATGGCGGATTTTAATGGGTATTTCTGCATTTACGATTATGATTTGCCGCTTTACCGAGGGGCTTGTATCCCATGATGCAGCATACACCCTTCTTCGGGATATGCGTGTACATATGTTTGAAGTTGTAAAAGACCTTGCGCCGGCTTGTTTAATGGACAGGCAAAAAGGTGACATTTTGTCGGTTGCGGTTGCGGATATAGAAACAATCGAATTTTTCTTTGCACACACAATCGGCCCTGTGTTTACGGTTATTCTCCTGCCTTTGACTACTTTGATTATCGCCGGCAAGGTGAATATGATTTTTGTTTGGGTTCTTTTGCCTTTGTACTTAATAATATCGGTTATACTGCCTTACATCTCCCTTAAAGCCGGTATAAATGTGGGCAGACAGTACCGCCGGGATGTGGGCAAATTAAAGAGCCATGTTTTGGAATCCGTTTACGGCATGAGAGATATACAGATTTTCGGCATCGGCGACGAGAGAAAAAAAGAGGTTATTCGGCAGACGGAGAAGATAAATAAATCGGCCCATGTTATCACATGGCACCGCCAGCTTGTTACAAGTGCCCCTACATTCTTTATCTATCTTGCAAGAATTTTGATTATCGCCGTGGCATCTTACCTGGCGGCGACGGGGAAAAGTGACCCGGTGGGGGTAATTGTGTTATCCTTTGTGGTTTCTGCGTCTTTTTCTTCAACTCAAAGTCTTACAATGGTTGTAACTTCCCTTTTGGAAACATTTGCCGCCGCCGAAAGACTGTTTGACTTAGAGGACACACAGCCGGCTGTAACCCAGGCGGAACACCCGGTTGAGATTGGCAAAATCGAGAAAATCCAATTTAAAAATGTCTCCTTTGCTTACAACAAAGGGGGAAAGCCGGTGCTGGAAAACCTTAATCTTGTAATAAGCGGAAAAGATAAAATCGGCGTTATGGGTGCAAGCGGCATAGGCAAATCCACTATTATCCGTTTGCTTTTGAGATTTTGGGATGTTACCTCCGGGGAAATTCTTATAAACGGCATAAACATAAAGGACATAAGCCTTTACAGCCTGCGCAGTCACATTGCCCTTTTGGAACAGGACACATTTATATTTAACGATACGATAGCAGGCAATATCGCCTTCGGTAAGCCGGCGGCAACTCTTGAGGAGATAAAAACTGCCGCAAAGAGGGCCGGTTTGGCGGAATTTATCGAAACCCTGCCCAATAAATACGATACGGATATGGGCGAGTTAGGCTCCCGTCTTTCCGGCGGCGAGCGCCAGCGTGTGGGCATTGCAAGGGTTATGCTGACAAACCCGGATATGCTGGTAATGGACGAACCTACTTCCGCTTTGGACATAATCAACGAAAAAGGACTGCTTAAAACCCTTGACGAAGAATACAAAGACAAGATGATAATGATTGTATCCCACAGGCGGTCAACATTAACCGATTGCAACAGAATTTTAACGGTGAACGGCGGAACACTTACGGAAAAAACTCTATAAGAGGTAAATTTATGTTTGTACAACTTAAAAATGTAGAAAAATCCTACGGCCGGGGAGAAAACAGGGTAAATGTTTTAAAGGGCATAAACTTATCAATCAAAAAGGGGGAATTTTGCGTTTTGCTTGGGCCTTCCGGCTCCGGCAAAAGCACCCTTTTGAATATAATCGGAGGTATAGACCATGCAGACAGTGGTGAAATTTACATAGGCGGCGACAAGATGACCGGCCTTGGCGAAAAGGCTCTCACATTGTACAGGCGCAACCATTTGGGCTATATTTTTCAAATGTACAACCTTATACCCAACCTGACGGTTGAAGAAAATATTGAAGTGGGGGCTTATCTCTCCGACAGCCCTTTGGATTTGGACGAACTTTTACACACCTTGGGTTTGTACGAACACCGCCGCAAACTGCCAAACCGGCTTTCCGGCGGTCAACAACAGAGATGTGCCATAGGCAGGGCTATCATCAAAAACCCGGATATTCTTCTCTGTGACGAGCCAACCGGCGCTTTGGACTACAACACATCAAAGGAGATCTTAAAACTTATCGAAACCGTAAACCAAAAATACGGCAACACGGTTATAATGGTAACTCACAATGACGCCATTAAAAATATGGCGGACAGGGTTGTGCGCATCCGTGACGGCCGGGTTCTCAGCGATAAGCTGAACGAAACTAAAATTTCGGCAGAGGATTTGGAGTGGTAATATGAAAAATCCTCTTTACAAAAGAATAATCCCACAGCTTAAAGCCGAAGCCGGTAAGTACATTGCCATTGTACTGTTTATGGTGTTTACAATCGGTGTGTGTTCCGGGTTTAAAAGTGCCTCCGGCAGTATGATTACCACATACAACAACAGCTTTCGGGATTACAATATCGAGGACGGCAAGTTTGCCTTGGCTAACAAGGCCAACAAGGCGCAAATAAAAGCCATTGAAGATGCCAGAGTGAAAATTTACGATAACTTTTATGTGGAGCGCCCACTTACCAATTCAAGTACCATGAGAATTTTTCAAAAGCGCACAGAGGTGGACTTAGAATGTCTTATGGAGGGCAAATTCCCGGAAAACAGGGGAGAAATTGCCATAGACAGAATGTATGCGGAAAATAACGGCCTCTCCGTAGGAGATGTTATAACCGACGGTGAAAAAAGCTGGCAGATTGTAGGGCTTGTGGCACTTTCCGATTACAGCTGCCTGTTCCAAAACAACAGCGACGCCATGTTTGACTCCATTAAATTCGGCGTGGGCATTGTGAGCCGGCCGGAGTTTGCAACTTTTGACAGGGAACAAATCATTTACAGCTACGCTTGGAAGTACAACACCCCGCCGGCGGACAAAGCCGGGGAAAAAGAGGCCGCCGACGATTTGTTAAAAGTGGTAAACCGTGAATGTCATCTTACCGATTACACACCGGGCTATTTAAACCAGGCTATACACTTTACCGGTGACGATATGGGCGGCGACAGTGTGATGATGGACGCCCTTTTATATATTGTAGTGGGCATTATGGCCTTTATATTTGCGGTTACCACATGGGACACCATAAGCAAAGAATCATCGGTTATCGGCACACTTAAAGCCATGGGTTACACAAGCCGAGAAATAATCATGCACTACCTTGCCCCTACGGTGGTTATTACGGCGGTAAGCTCTGTTGCGGGTAATATTTTAGGCTATACATATTTTGTAAATTACTGTTCGGGTCTTTATTATCAAAGTTACAGTTTGCCTACATTCCTGCCCAGGTTTAACCTATCCGCACTTTTGCAAACCACTGTTTTGCCGGTAGTGCTGATGTTTGTCATAAACTATGGGCTGCTGGCCTCAAAACTTAAATATTCCCCGTTAAAATTTTTAAGGAGAGATATAAGCGGAAAAAAGAGCAAGAGAGCTTTCTATTTAAGCAGAAAAATCCCGTTTTTTTCACGCTTCGGCATCAGAACGGTTTACCAAAATCTTTCAAATTACCTAATGTTGTTTGTGGGCATTATATTTGCAAATCTCTTACTGCTGTTCGGTTTGATTTTCCCCTCTATTATGAACTATTACACCCGGCGAGTGTCCGAAAATATGATAGCCGACTACCGGTATATGCTGACCATTCCCGTTGAACGGACAAATGAGGAAAACAAACTTGAAAGCACAATAAATATGCTTAAATTTGCAAACGAAGTCCGGACGGAAAACAAGGATCGGGAAAAATTCTCCGCTTACAGCCTTTTGGCTGTGGACTCTAAATTTGACGGAGAACCTGTAACTCTTTACGGCATAGAGAAAAATTCAAAGTATGTGGATTTAAATTTACAGCCGGGAGATGTTTATATTTCCTCCGCTTATCGGGGTAAGTTTTTAATCGGTGAGGGAGACACTATAGTTCTCCGTGAGGAGTACGAAGATAAAACCTATGCTTTAAAAGTTACCGGCGTTTATGATTACGACGGCCGGGTGCGGGTTTTTGCGGATATTGACAGCCTTAACGACTGGTTTGACTTAGGGGAGGGCTACTTCTGCGGTTATTTCTCATCTTCACCCATAGAAGATATTGACGAAAAGTACATCGGTACGGTTATAGATATAGTGGCGCTTACAAAAATTTCAAGGCAGCTTTTAACATCTATGGGCGGTATGATGGGTTTGATAAACGGGTTCTCTGTGGCCATGTTTGCGGTTGTGGTATATATTCTTTCAAAGGTTATAATCGACAAAAACGCAAATTCAATTTCAATGACAAAGGTTTTGGGCTATTCAAACAAGGAGATAGCAAAACTTTACATAATACCCACAACGGTTATGGTGGTGCTGTTTATTTTAATCAGCCTGCCCATAGAAAATTACATTATGTATTATATTTTCCGTGAAGTTTTGCTCACCCAAATTTCCGGCTACATACCTTACTATCTTGACCCGGTTATCCCTGTACAAATGTTCTGTTGCGGCCTGGGCACATACCTTGTTGTGGCTGTTGCGGAGTACAGAAAGATTAAAAATGTGCCTATGAACGAGGCTCTTAAAAATGTGGAGTAATGTAAAATGAAAAAAAGGATATTATTTGCGTTGTGCTTGGTATTTTGCTTAGGTGCCGCAGGTTTTTACATTAAAAATAAAGACGGCAAACCTGCCGACAGCGAAGCACAGCCGGTTTATGAAATTCTGAATGAAAACACCGAGGACAAATCATCTGCCGAAACAGAAAAGATATACAACGAAACCGACCCGGACAAAGCCGAAACCGTTCGCATAAAAGCCGACCGGTACGGCAACAAAAAAGAGGTAACTGTGGAAACCACCCTTAAAGCTGTAAAAGAGGGAGACACCATAGAGGACTTTACAACCCTTACGGATATAAAAAATAAAGAGGGGGACGAGGAATACACCCTTTCCGAGGACGGCACAATTATTTGGCAAAATAAGGGCAGCGATATTAAATACCGGGGCAAAACCGACAAAGAACTGCCTATAACCGTAAAGGTTACCTACTACTTAGAGGGCAAACAGGTGACGGCGGAGGAAATTGCAGGCAAAGCCGGCAATGTGAAAATCCGTTTTGATTACCAAAACAACACCGCCGGCTATTTTACCGAGGACGGGGTTAAAACAAAGGGCACAGTGCCTTTTGCGGCGATTTCCGCCGTGTTTTTGGACGGTGAAAAATTTGCCGATGTAGAGGTGGAAAACGGCAAGTCCGTAAAAGCCGATGGCGATATTGTCGCAATGGGCTACGCCCTGCCGGGGCTTAGCCGGGGGCTTAACTTAAAGGGATATGAGGCCACAAAGGAAATCGACCTGCCGGAATATGTGGAAATTTCCGCATACACAACCGACTTTCAAATAGAATACACAGCCACGGTTTTCACAAACGGACTGTTTGAAGATGTAAAAAACAGCGATTTAAAAGACATTGACGATTTGCGCAGCGACCTTGACGATATGCAACAGGGCGTTGACAAAATGAGCGATGCCGGGGGCAAGCTCTCCGACGGCTTTGGGGAATTTAAAAAGTACCTTAAAGAGTATTCCGATAATGTTGACACTTTAAGCAAGTGGTCAGGCTCGGTGGTAGAGGCACTGTCCGCAAGCCGGGGGCTGGAGGCGGGATTGACAGACCTTTCCCGCAATGTTACGGCTTTAAACGGTGAAATTTCCGCCTTGGATATACCTTCCCTTGACCGGGAAAGCCAAAATGCCGTAAACGATATAAGCGCACAGCTGCCGGTTTTAAAAACCAATATTGACAACTTGAACAGTAAAATTGCGGCTTTGACAACCTTTAAAGCAGAACTTGAAAATCGGGTGAACACCCTTAACGGCATCGGTTACGATGACACAAAAACGGCTGTTAAAAACGCTTTTTCTTCCGCTATCGGCGACAGTGTTGACGAAAGGACAAAACAGCGGATTTTAAACGCCGTTGATTACGATGCCTGCTTAGCCGACATTAAAACGCAAATTCGGGATTTGCAAACAATGTTTAACGATGTTTTGCAAAAGTACCCCCGGGAAATAGACACCGACTTGCGGAATATGCAAACCGCTGTTGACAGAATTAAATCCGCCTACGAAAAACTGGAAAATACGGATTTTAATACCACACTGGCCGGCTGCAAAACCAAAACGGTGGATATTTTGGCTAAAACCGCAGCCGCAAAAGCACAGGCAGAGGGAATAAATGCCGGCTTTGCGGCCATAAGCCAAAGCGCCCCTGCCGCAAAAGTTTTAAGTGAAAAATTGCCCCGGGCAAGCACAGCTCTCACAAAATCCGCAGATACCGTAAAATCCGCAATAAACGAATTTAAAAACGCCATAAATGAGTTTAAGGAGGAATCCGTTAAAGAAATTGCAAAAATCGGGGGAGAAAACCTTACAAATATGAAAAGGCGAGTTATGGCAACCCGTGATGCAGACAAGGCCTTTAAAAACTTCGGCGGCATTGCAAAAGGCAAACAGGGCAGTGTTGTGTTCATAGTGGAAACAGAGGAAGTAAAAAACCGAAGATAAAAATTAAAAATACAACCCATTTAACGGATAAAAATTTTTTGTAAAAGTAGCACAAATGAGACGGAAAATTCCGCCTCATTTTCTGTTTGCAAAGAAAGTCTGATTTTGATATAATATTGAAAAATATGAGAGAGGCCAAAAGTATGACAGTAGCAGGTAAAAAGTTATCAGATAACGATTTTTGCGGCATTTTTGTCACTTTTAACGCCTTAAAAGGCACAATCGTCTTTTCTTATTTTAATATTTAACATTTGCCGAGGGATTTTTGTCCCCTCGGTTATTTTTATATGGGAGAAAGGTAATATGAATTCTTACAACAAAAAGATTGTCTTGGAAAATGGGCGAGAGTTTTACGGTTACGGTTTCGGTGCGGATACCGAGGCCATAAACGAAATAGTTTTTAACACATCTATGGTAGGCTATCAGGAAATTGTGTCCGACCCCTCTTACACAGGGCAGGCCGTTGTTATGACATATCCTCTTATCGGCAACTACGGTATGAACGATGAGGACTACGAAACAAAAGTGCCCTCAATCGGCGGCCTTATAGTAAGGGAGTACAACGACACGCCGTCAAATTTCAGATACACAAAAACTTTAAGCGAAGTTTTGGAAGAAAACAATATCCCCGGCATACAGGGCATTGACACAAGAGCCGTTGTAGGGATAATCCGCCGTGAGGGTGCGCAGAAAGTTATGATTTGCTCTGCGGACACCCCTCTTTGGTCTGCTCTTGAAAAAATAAAGGCCTACAACCCAAAGCCAAATGAAGTTGAAAGGGTTTCCTGCAAGAAAACCTGGTTTTCAAGAACTCCCGACCACAAGTATGATGTGGTTGCCATAGACTGCGGCATAAAGCTGAATATCATACGCAAATTAAATCAAAAGGGCTGCAATGTTATCGTTGTGCCATTTGACACCCCACGGGAAAAAATAATGTCATTCCGGCCGGACGGTTTGTTCCTTTCCAACGGCCCAGGGGACCCGGAAAATGTAACCCCGGTAATTGAAACCGTAAAAGAATTAAGGGGCAAGCTGCCTATATTCGGCATATGCCTGGGTCATCAAATGATAAGCCTTGCTTACGGTGCAAAAACCTATAAAATGAAATTCGGCCACAGAGGCGGCAATCACCCGGTTAAAAATCTTGAAACCGGCAAGATAGAAATTACATCTCAAAACCACTCATTCGCCGTTGATGCAGACTCTTTAAAGGACACAAAGTTGAAACTCACACACATAAACCTTTTGGACAACACCGCCGAAGGGGTAGAGTGTGTACGGGATAAAATATTCTCGGTACAGTATCACCCGGAATCCGCACCGGGCCCTCAAGATTCCTCATATCTTTTTGATAAATTTATCTCAATGATGGAAAAGGAGAAAAACCACAATGCCTAAGCGTACTGATATTAAAAAAATACTTGTTATCGGCTCCGGCCCTATCGTAATAGGACAGGCCGCAGAATTTGACTATGCCGGCACACAGGCCTGCCTTGCCTTGAAAGAGGAGGGTTATCAGGTTGTTTTGGTAAACTCCAACCCGGCCACGATTATGACAGATACCCGGATTGCCGACAAGGTTTACATGGAACCTTTGAACCTTGAATATGTTGCAAAAATTATAAGACATGAGCGCCCGGACGCAATTTTGCCCTCACTGGGGGGACAAACAGGTTTGAATTTGGCTGTCCGGCTCCGGGAAAAAGGGGTTTTGGAAGAGTGCGGCGTTGAAATTTTAGGCACATCTTTCCAATCTATTAAAAAAGCCGAGGACAGAGAGCTGTTTAAGGAAATGTGTGAAAAAATCGGCGAGCCGGTTATCTCATCGGACATTGCCACAACCGTTGAACATGGCCTTGAAATCGCAAATAAAATAGGCTACCCGGTTATTTTGCGCCCGGCCTTTACACTGGGGGGCACCGGCGGCGGTTTTGCCGCCAATGACGAAGAACTTAAACTGGTTATTGCAAACGCCCTGGAACTTTCCCCGGTAAACCAGGTTTTGGTGGAAAAATCCGTCAAGGGTTACAAGGAAATCGAGTACGAGGTAATGCGTGATTCAAACGACACCGCCATTACGATTTGTAATATGGAAAACCTTGACCCGGTGGGCATACACACAGGTGACTCAATAGTTGTTGCCCCGTCACAGACACTTACGAATAAGGAATATCAAATGCTCCGTGATTCCGCTTTGAAAATTATTCGTGAACTTAAAATCGAAGGTGGCTGTAATGTTCAGTTTGCCCTTGACCCACACTCTTTTAAATACTACCTTATCGAGGTAAACCCAAGAGTATCCCGTTCTTCCGCCCTTGCATCAAAGCGGAGCGGCTACCCGATAGCAAGGGTTTCCGCAAAAATCGCAGTGGGTATGACTTTGGACGAAATTCAAATTGCCAACACCCCGGCTTCATTTGAACCTGCTTTGGACTATGTTGTAACCAAGATTGCAAGGTTCCCATTTGATAAATTTGACGGGGCATCAAATGTTCTTTCCACACAGATGAAAGCCACAGGTGAAGTTATGGCGGTAGGCAGAACATTTGAAGAATCTCTTTTAAAGGCGATTCGCTCTTTGGAAACAGGCAAATGCCATATCTATGACCCGAAGTTTGACCGGATGAGCGAAAAAGACCTCCTTGACTATATCGCAATAGGCACCGACGACAGAATTTACGCCATTGCCGCCCTTATCCGCAAAGGCACCGGACTTTACAGAATTGTAAACGCCACCAAGATAGATTTGTTCTTCCTTGAAAAGATTTCCCACATTACGGAAATCGAAAAACTTGTTGCCGCCAATCCTTTTGACACAGCGGTTTTGTACGAAGCCAAGAGAAACGGCTTCTCAGATAAGTACATCGGCCAAATTTGGGGCAAAAGCGAAAAGGAAATATTCCTTTTCCGCAAAGAAAAGGGCATAATGCCGGTTTACAAAATGATTGATACCTGCGCCGGGGAATTTTCCGCATATGTGCCCTATTTCTACTCCACATACGAGCAGGAAAACGAATCAATAGTTTCCGACAAAGAAAAGATTATCGTTTTAGGCTCCGGCCCTATCAGAATAGGCCAGGGGGTAGAGTTTGACTACTCAACGGTACACGCAATTTGGGCAATTCAGCAGGCAGGCTACGAGGCAATTATCATAAACAATAACCCGGAGACTGTTTCAACAGACTACACCACATCGGATAAACTTTACTTTGAACCGCTGTGTGTGGAAGATGTTATGAATGTAATTCGGCTTGAAAATCCTAAGGGAGTTATAGTTACATTAGGCGGCCAAACGGCTATAAACTTGGCCGACGATATAGCAAGTTTGGGAGTTAATATCGTAGGCACAGGGGTAGAGGCCATTGACAGAGCCGAAAACCGTGACAGCTTTGAAAAAATTATGGTTAAGTTGGGCATACCCCAGCCGAAAGGACTTGCCGTTACAAACATTGAGGACGGCGTAAAAGTTGCGGCGGAAATAGGTTACCCGGTTCTTGTTCGTCCATCTTTTGTTTTGGGCGGCAGGGCAATGCAGATAGTTTCCGACGAAAAATCTTTGAGAAAATATCTTCTTACTGCCGTAAAAATTAACGAACGGCGGCCGGTGCTTGTTGATAAATACATCAGCGGCAAAGAGCTTGAAACCGACGCAATCTGCGACGGCACAGATGTTTTTGTCCCGGGCATTATGCAGCACATCGAAAGAACAGGTGTACACTCCGGTGACTCAATCTCCGTTTACCCGGCCTTTTCAATTTCCCGGGCTGTAAAAGATAAAATCTTTGACTATACAAAGCAGCTTGGTTTGGCAATAGGCATAAAGGGCTTATTTAATATTCAGTTTATAGTTGACGAAAATGACGAAGTTTATATTATTGAGGTAAACCCAAGGTCATCAAGGACGGTTCCTTTCCTTTCAAAGGCAACAGGTGTGCCTATGGCAAATATTGCCGCCAAGGTAATGCTGGGTCACAGCCTTAAAGATTTGGGCTACGGCACATACATTCAAAAGGAAAAGAACAAATTCTATGTAAAAGCACCTACATTCTCTTTCTCAAAAATCAGCGGTATGGACACATATCTGTCCCCGGAGATGAAATCCACCGGCGAGGCAATGGGTTATGACAGAAGTTTTAACCGTGCTTTGTACAAGGCTTTGCAGGCCTCCGGCATAAAGGTGCAAAATTACGGCACGGTGTTTGTAACCCTTGCGGACAAAGACAAAGAAAAGGCTCTGCCTTTTGTAAAGAGATTTTACAACCTGGGCTTTAACATTGTTGCAACCCGGGGCACGGCGGAATTTTTAAAGGCTAACGGTGTCAGAACAAGAACCGTTAAAAAATTCTCCGAGGGCAGTGACGATATTTACAAGATGATACATCGGGGCTATGTGACCTATGTAATAAACACACAGGATTTTTCAAGCGAAACCGCCGACGACGGATTTAAAATTCGCCGCTGTGCCGCAGATAACAACATAAATGTGTTTACATCTTTGGACACGGTCGGTGCATTGCTGAATGTCCTTGACGAAATTACCATGTCGGTTTCAACCATTGACGAGGATTGATAATTTTTCTTGAATAAAACAGAAATAAGTTGTATAATGATTTCAATAAGAACAGGGGAGCTTGTTTTGACAGGCTGAGAGGAAGGAATCACCTTCGACCCTTTAAACCTGATGTGGGTAATGCCGCCGTAGGAAGATATTTTACGACTTGCAGGAGAGCCCACAAAAGGGTTCTCCTGTTTTTTACTTTTGAGAAAGGGGTTTTCACTTAAATGTGACAGGCCGAGGGGGAGCGCCCTGGACTTTGTATATAGCGATGGGAAGCCGTGTTCCGGCGTGAGAGGGTACCTTTGAGTGCCGACCGAAATTTTCCGAACAGGCCGAAAGTTTTATGATAATTCGGCGTTGTTTGTTTTGCGGGTTTTGATTTTTAATCTTAAACAAAACCTAAAAATCTTCGGGGAAATGTCGCTGTATGCAGTTTCCCCATACACTCAAAGGAGAATAAAAATGAAAAAAGTAAATATTAAAAAATTGGCGGTTGCAGGTATATTTTGCGCCGTTGCGGTTGTAGGCAGTTTGTTTTCTTTCCCGGTTTTCGGCAGTAAATGCGCCCCGGTACAGCATTTGGTAAATATTTTGTGCGCCGTTTTGCTTGGGCCCGCTTACGGGGTAGGGGTTGCCTTTTGCGCTTCCCTTATTCGCAATATTATGGCTTTGGGCAGCCTTATGGCTTTCCCCGGCAGTATGATAGGCGCATTGCTCTGCGGCATTGTTTATAAAAAAACAAAAAATATCCCGGCTACCCTTGTGGGGGAAGTTTTCGGCACCGGCATTTTAGGCGGCCTTTGCGCTTATCCGGTTGCGGTGTTGTTTATGGGTAAAGGCGGTGCAGGTTTGGCATTTTACGCATATGTTATTCCCTTTTTGGTTTCAACCGCAGGTGGAGCCGTTATTGCCGGCCTGCTGATTTACGCCCTTAAAAAGACAAAAGCTCTTGGAAATATGCAGAGGTCCTTGGAAAATTAAAATTATGTTAGGTCAGTTTTTAGATAATGTAAGGGGAAAATCCCCTTTAATTCACAATATCACAAATTATGTCACGGTCAATGACTGTGCGAATATTTTGCTTGCGGCAGGGGCGTCCCCCATAATGGCCGAGGAAGAATCGGAAGCCGCCGAGATAACATCAATCGCACGGGGGCTTAATATAAATATCGGTATGGCAACAAAGGCAAAAGCCGCCGCAATGCTCACCGCAGGTAAGCGGTCAAATGCACTGGGGCATGTTACGGTTCTTGACCGGGTAGGGGCAGGAGCCTCCGAATTTAGGAACGGCATAATTTCCCGGCTGTTAAAATCCGTAAAATTCACCGTTATAAAAGGCAATGCCTCGGAGATAAAATCCCTGGCAACGGGAATGTCAAATTTCGGCGGGGTCGATGCGGAAACACACCGGGAAAGCCGCCGGGGTAATCTGGTAAAACTCGCTGAAAATTTGGGGAGAAAAGCCCGGTGCAGGGTTGTTGTAACAGGCAAAACCGATATTGTCACCGACGGGGACACAACCTATCTTGTGCACAACGGCCATGAGATGATGAGCCGCATAACCGGTTCCGGCTGTATGCTCTCTGCTTTAATCACGGCTTTTGCCGCCGCAAATAAAGAAAATATTACCCGGTCGGTTTTGGCCGGGGTTTGCGCCATGGGTTTGGCAGGGGAAAAAGCCGCCCGGCGCATAGAAAAACCTGCCGGCAGCGGAACATTTAAAACATATCTCATAGACGAAATCTACAATATGACCGCCGAAGAACTTGAAAGGGGAGCAAAATATGAAATGCGATAAACAAACTATGCTTTTGTATGCGGTTACCGACAGAGCCTGGACAGGGGAAAAAAGCCTGTACCGCCAAGTGGAAGATGCCTTGAAAGGCGGCATAACCTGTTTACAACTTAGGGAAAAGCACCTTGACAGAGATTTGTTTTTGCAAGAGGCAGTTGAAATTTGCAAACTGTGTAAATCTTACAATGTGCCATTTATCGTAAACGACGATGTGGAAATTGCCATAAAATCCGGCGCCGACGGGGTACATGTGGGGCAGGATGATATGTCCGTCGGCCGGGTTCGCCGGTTGGTGGGGGAAAATATGATAATCGGGGTTTCCGCCCATTCGGTAGATGAGGCTTTAACAGCCGCCGGCGGCGGTGCGGATTACTTAGGGGTAGGGGCTATGTTCGGCTCCGCCACAAAAACCGACGCAAATGTTACCTCAAAAGAAACTTTAAAGGAAATTTGCCGGGCGGTTGACCTGCCTGTTGTGGCCATAGGCGGCATAAACAAATCAAACATTTTACAGCTTGCCGGCCGGGGCATGGACGGCGTTGCCATGGTAAGCGCAATTTTCGCCGCAGAGGATATAGAAAATGAGTGTAAAATTCTGCGCTCCCTCTCCCGGCAGGCGGTAAGCGGCAAGTAAATTTAATATGTATAAAAATTCGTATAATTTAAAGGCGAATTTTAAGCGGTAAATCGGGGGCACCACCTTTTGCCGCTATATAAACCTGTGCTGTAACGAAAGGGGATTTTATTATGAAATTAAAAACAGCATTGACCATTGCAGGCAGTGACAGCAGCGGAGGCGCCGGTATACAGGCCGATTTAAAGACGATGACCATGAACGGGGTTTTCGGAATGAGCGCAATCACCGCACTCACGGCACAAAACACAACCGGCGTAACGGCAATTCAGGAGTCTACTCCCGAATTTTTAAAACAGCAAATTGATGCGGTATTCACCGATATTTACCCGGATGCGGTAAAAATAGGCATGGTATCTTCTTCCCGGCTTATCCGTGTTATTGCCCGGCGGTTAAAATTTTATAAGGCCAAAAATATAGTGGTTGACCCTGTAATGGTGGCAACTTCCGGTTCGGCACTTATGAAAACCGACGCCATTGACACATTGATTGAGGAGTTGTTGCCTATTTCAACGGTAATTACCCCAAATGTGCCGGAGGCACAGGTGCTTTCCGGTATGAAGATAGAAAATAAAGACGACATGGTTGCCGCCGCAAAGAAAATAGGGGACACCTATGGCTGCAATGTGCTTTTAAAGGGCGGACACAGCGTAAATGACGCCAACGATTTGCTTTATTCAAAGGGCAATATCACATGGTTTGAGGGCAAGAGGATAAACAACCCCAATACCCACGGCACAGGCTGTACACTTTCAAGTGCCATTGCCTCAAATTTGGCAAAGGGTTTTACTTTGGAACAATCGGTTAAAAGGGCTAAGGATTATATTTCCGGGGCTTTGTCCGCTATGTTGGACTTGGGCCGGGGATCGGGACCTATGAACCACGCATTTGATTTACAGGGCGAATTTGCCAAGGAGGCGGAATAATGAACACAGTAGAAAAACTTTTGGCGGCAACTAAGGATATTTGGCGGCGGTATAACAAACACCCCTTTGTTTTGGGAATACAAAACGGTGACTTGGACAGAGAAAAGTTCCGCTTTTATATAGTGCAGGACTATGTGTATTTGCAGGACTACGCAAAAACATTTGCCATAGGGGTTGCAAAGGCAAAAAGCCATGAAACATCAAATCTTTTTGCAAAGTACATAGAGGTTATGAACGGCGAATTAAATGTCCATGAGGGTTATTTGGGTCGGTTCGGCGTAACACAGGAGGAAATCGACAACACACCGGCATCTTTGGACAACCTTTCCTATACATCCTATATGCTGAGAGTAGCTTACGATGAGGGGGAGGCCGAAATTTTGGCGGCAATTCTCTCCTGCGCTTACAGCTATGAAGTAATTGCAAAAAATATGGTTAAAAACAAGCCCGACTGTGTAAATGACCGGTTTTACGGGGAATGGGTTGTAAACTATATTTCCGACAGATATTCCCGGGACAACAAGGTTTTAATCGATATGTTAAATAAATTGACGGTTGACTATTCCGAAAAGCAAATCAATCACCTGATTGATATTTTTACGGTGTGTTCAAGATATGAATTGAACTTTTGGGAAATGGCCTGGAATTTAAGTAAATAAGAAACAGACAGAAAAATCTTCGTTTTTTATAAAGCGGAGATTTTTTCCTTTTGCCCAAAATACATCAAGTGTTTTTCGGCCTGTTTTCAATAAGCCTGCCTTTTGTGCAAACCCTTATTTTACTGGGGGCTATACTGAAATTTTACCCTGTTTTTAGGGCTTTTCTGTTGAATTTTGTAAAATTGTGATATATAATATATTATTAGGGTAAATGCGTAATTTGGCAGGGAGGTGTGCAGATGCGGCAAAGTCAAGATGACGCAAAAAAACTTAAAAACCGTGTATGGCTGGCAATTATTGCGTTAATTTTGGCCTTTTTGGCTGCCGCAAGTGCCACCTATGCCTGGTACATTTACAATACAGGCAAGCGAACAACCAGTGTTCGCTTGGCGGCAGGTGCCGGATCTAATTTACAGATAAGCAACACCTATGACAGCGGTTACGCCTCACGGACGCCCCTCAGCAGTTTTGTGGGGGAGCTTATTCCCGTTTCCACCGATTATATACAAAACGGCTTTCAGCGTGTCACAAAGTTTGTCGACAACAACACAGGGGTGGGGGCTAATATTTTGGCAGACCGGTTCGCCGGTGCCAACGGCCGGGAATACTACAAAACCAGTCTTTATATACGCACAAATGGCTCCTTGACCGATGTGTATATTTCCGATATTTCCTATGAGGACGACAACCCGGCCTTGCCTATATCCACAGCGGTGAGAGTGGGCTTTGTTGTACACCCTGCCGGGGAAAACACTCCGCCGGAAAATGAGTATATTTTTTCAATAAATGAAAACAAAAACCCGGAGGCGGAGTACAACACGGCAACAGGCCGTGAGGGCTATGTGCTGGACAGCAGGAAAACCGACGGCACAACCTTGGAATTTAAACATTACACCGGCGAAAATTATTGCATATACAAATCGGCAGATAACTCTGTCACTTTAAAAGAAAATTCTTTAAAAATTTGCAATGTCGGCGGCACGGCGGAGGGCAAGCCCGGCACCCCTGTGCAAATTGATGTTTACATTTGGCTTGAAGGCTGTGACGAGGACTGCACAAATAATTTAAGCGCCCAAACATTAAAGAATTTGGCGATTTCCTTTGCAGGGGTTAAGGCAAACTAAAAGGAGAAAGGTATGGAAAGGCAGAAACAACTGAAAAAAAGAATGTATTCCTTAATTCGGGTTATCATTCTCATACTTGTTCTTCTCACAGGTACAACCCTGGCATGGTTTACATATACCGGCAATTCTTCGGTAAACATTACCCCGGTGGCAGGCACAATAAGCAAGGGGGATGCAAACCTGCTTATTTCAAACAGCAAAGGCGGCCCTTTTGAGAAAAGCTGTGAGCTTATTTTTCGGGGCGGATATGACAGTTTACAGCCTGTGTCCACTGCGGATTTGGTTAAATTTTCCGCCGCCGTGGCACACAACAAGGACGGTATAGCCGTTGTTTACAAAGAACTTACGGCGGAAGATGTAAATAAAATCACAATGCACGGCACCGTGTATCTTAAAAGCGAAAACGGCGGCAGTGATGTTTATATTGACAGGACAAATTTGGATTTAGGCCGGGACACACAGCTTTTGGCCGCAATGCGCCTTGGACTGATTGTCACCACAAATTCCGGCAGTAAAACATATATTTTCAAAGCAGATGATTTGGCGGACACTTCCGAGGCTTTGGCAAAAGCAACCGTGCCCACAGCAGGTACGGTTGTATCTTCATTAAGCGGCACAGGGGCAAATTATGTTGCTGACCCTGCCTTGCCCATGACCGATTATTTTTGCACAACCGACGGAGAGGAAGTATCGCCGGGGAAAAGGGTTTTATGCACCTTGGAACGGGAGGAAGTGGCAACTGTGGAATTTTTTTACTACATAGAGGGCTGTGACGAAAATCGGTACAACCCGGCGCAAAACAGACAAACCGCCCTTAAACTTGCCTTTGGCGGCGTGGACACAGATTTACCTAAGTGATACTGTTCAGATATTCACACAGATATGTAAAACAGGAGGGGAGAGGCTGAAATTGAACAAAAAAATCAAATCATATCTTTTGATTGTCGCCTTGATTATGCTGTTGTTTTCGCTGGCGGCAGGTACATACGCCTGGTTTACAAGCAATCGGGCAGTTGACACAAGCAGGGTGACGGCGAAATCCGGCACCGCAAATGTGGAACTGCAAATAAGCTCCTACGGGGGAGATAATTTTGTAAGCAGTGACCGGGCGCAAATAGTGCAGGTGAATACTGCCGACAGGGAATATCTTCTTCCTGTTACAACGGCCGACTGCAAAACATTCTCACAGGCTGTGGCTTTTGAAAACGGTTACGCCGTATCTTTTAAAAAACTGGAAAATGAGGAAAATATCTATCACGGCAGAATTTACATAAGGGCTTTGGCCGCAGGTGATTTTGCCGGTAAAAAAATGTATTTGTATTTAGATGAAACCGAAAAGCCCATAAGCCAGCAGTTAGGCGGCCTTTGGAATAAAGCCGCAAGACTGGGCTTATCTTTTGACGGCGGCTCTGCGATTATTTTAAGGGGAGAGGAAAACACCGCCTCTGCCGGCAACACCAAAATAGAGGGCAATATACTCACCGACGGCAAGGTTGTAACCTACCAAAACGGCAGTTTTGTCCGGGCAGACGACCCAAGCGTAAATATTGCCGATTGCGTTATAAATACCGAGAGTATCCGGGGGGCTGTTATGCCATTAGCGGAAATAGAAATGAACAAAATATATTCCCTTGATATTTTCGTGTACTTAGAGGGCTGTGACCCGGACTGCGACGACAGAGCAAGTTTTTCACAGGGCAATCTTAATCTTGCCTTTTACGGCATCATAAATTAAGGGGGCAGTATGGAAAAGGCCAGAGATACAAACAAAAAAATACGCAACAGGCTTACAATAACAATTTTGCTTATTTTAGTGGCCCTTGTTGCACTTACCGCCGCCACGGCGGCATGGTTTACCATTGCCGACCATGCCAGGGTACAGACCATGAACCTGGAAATCGAAAGCGGCAAAGAATTGAGAATTGACCTTTACAAAAGGCGGAATTTTGAGGACTATGTCCGCACACTGTCTTTTCGGGATATAGACGGAAAAATTCAAGGGGAAAAAGGCTTTTCAATGGCCACAACCCCTTTGCGCCCGGTTACAACCGCCGACGCAAGGGCATTTACATATAAAAACGGCCGGGCAGTAAGCCCCACAAGCGGAGCTTATCTTGAATTCACCCTGCATTTTATAGCGGATAAAGATTTGACCGTTCACCTGACAAGTGCCAACGGAGAAACCGACCGGGACGGCACCGAGATAACATCAAAAATCGCCGGTTTGCCGGAGGCTATGAGGATAAGTTTTACCGCTGACGGCAAAACTTGGGTTTACGACCCGGGTCTTGGGGATACAAGGCAGGCGGGTAATTTGACAACTTTCGGCCTTGGGGATCGGCGGAATATGAAATTGTCCGAAAACAACAGCCTTTTCCGGCTTAAAGCCTATGAGGACAAAGAAGTTTTAGTTCACATCTGGCTCGAGGGCACAGACGAAAAATGCACCGACGATTTAAAGGGTGCGGATTATTCAATAAAATTGAGATTTGTCGGAATGGATCGGCGATACGCAGGTTAATTCCGGTGACAATACAGAAAAACGAGGAAATAAAAATGCAAACTATCAAAAAAATTGCCTCCGGCATATTCAGCTTTTTGCTTTGGGCGGTTATATTTGTTTCGGCACTGTTCGCCTTTACAACTATGGCCACAAGAGATGAAAACAAAATCGCAAGCATAGCAGGCTACACCCCAATGACGGTTGAATCCGACTCAATGGCACCTACATTTAAGCGGGGAGATTTGATTTTTATTAAACAATGCGACCCGGCAAAATTGCAGGAGGGGGATATTATCTGCTTCCACACCATAATCGACAGCGAATATGTCCTTAACACCCACCGCATAAAGAGCATAGATGAGCAAAACGGCGCAAGGTATTACACCACAATAGGCGACAACAATGAGGGCATTGCGGATACTCATGTTATTTCCGACGGGGATATTGTGGGAATTTATAAGGGTAAATTGCCGAATATGGGCAAGGTTATGGACTTTATGTCCGGCAGCACAGGTTTTCTTTTGATAATCGTCTTGCCGATGCTCCTTTTCTTTATATATCAGATTTATCACCTTATTATGGTAAGTATGCGGCTTAAAAATGCCGTTGCCGAAGAAAAGGCAGAGAAAAACGCCGACGCCCGGGCGGCACTTGCCGAGGCGCAAAGGCTTAAAGCTGAGGCAGAGGAAATGCGTGCCAAGGCCGAGGAGGCCTTAAAACAGGCAAAGGCAGACAAAGAGGAGAATGCAGATGAGTGAATTCCTTAAATTCGCATATGAAATAATTTCTCAAATTGTATATTATATTGCCCGGCTGGCCGGGGCCGCCGTAAAATTGTTTATAACAGGCTGGGTTGATTATATTCTTATTTTTAAGACATATTTCTTCACCCTTAACATAGTGGGTAAAATCCTTTCGATTTTGCTTATGATTATTTTGCTTGCAATACCGGTTTTGATTGTTTATCTCATTGTGCAAAAGCGGCGACTTAAACACCGCCTTAAAACCGACAAAACCGACAACGCCGAACTTTACAAGGAAATCGGCAGGCTCAACAAGCAGGTTTTGCAGTTAATTGACGAAAAAAACAGTATTCTTGCCCTTAAAGTAAACACAATGGGCGGCACGGAACACATACCGTATATGGGTGCCTCGGCACTTACCGACGACGTTTTGCCCTCGGTGGGCAATGTTACAACTTCGGCGGCACTTGCTGCCGCAAAGGCAAAGGCAAAAGCGGCGGCAGAGCCTTTGGCGGTTCGCTTTCCAAAGCTTGCTTTGGTTGACCAAAAATACCGGAATATGCCGGCGGAAGTGTTTGACAATCGGATCACCTTGGAAGAATTTGCCGAGGGCTACCGTAAGTTTGCCGCAAGTGCAATGAACCTTTACTATTCGCCGGAGATCATCCGCCGTTTTATCGCCGGTATGTCCGCAAGTAAACTCCTTATTTTAGAGGGTATTTCCGGTACAGGTAAGACAAGTTTGCCTTACTCATTCAGCCGTTATTTAAACAACCCGGCTACCATTATATCGGTACAGCCATCATACCGTGACCGCACGGAATTGCTTGGCTACTTTAACGAATTTTCTAAGAAATTTAACGAGACGGAATTTTTGCGTGCCTTGTACGAGGCAGGCTACCGCCAAGACCCCTCATTTATTGTTTTGGACGAAATGAACCTTGCCCGTATCGAGTATTACTTTGCGGAAATTCTCTCTGTACTTGAAATGCCAAGCAAGGACGAATGGGTTTTGGATTTGGTGCCTACCGCATGGGCAAATGACCCTGCAAAAATGCAGGACGGTAAAATCACCGTGCAGGACAACACCTGGTTTGTAGGCACCCGGAACAACGACGATTCTACTTTCACTATTACCGATAAGGTTTACGACCGTGCCATACCTATTGAAATAAACGAAAGGGCAGACAGCTTTGAATGTGAGCCTCAGGGCCCCTGCAATGTTTCAAGCGAACATTTGCAGAACTTGTTTGAAAAGGCACGCATAGATCACCCTATCAGTCAAAAGACCCTTGAGGGTATGGATAAGTTAAACGATTATCTTATGACAAGATTTAAGCTGTCTTTCGGCAACCGTATCATCAAGCAGATGAACGACTTTATCCCGGTTTATGTTGCCTGCGGCGGCACGGAACTTGCAGGTATGGACTACATCATCGCCCGCAAAGTTTTGAAAAAGTTTGAAAGTATGAACATCACATTTACCCGTGATGAAATTTACGCTTTGACAGACTATATCGACAAGCTTTTCGGCAAAACCGAAATGCCGGACAGCAAAGCATATTTGCAGAGAATACAGAATTTGTATTGATAAAATAATTTTTTGGAGGAAACCCCATGTCGGCTGATATAAACGACCTCTACTTGCTTATAACACAGCAAGTGGGCCCCTCTTTGGAAAATGACGAATATTTCCAGTATTTGTACAACCTGGTTGATTCCGGCGACAACACCATCAATCAGCAACACAAAATACTCCACAAAAAAATAGATGAAAATTGGATTGATTTTATCGAGCAAAATATTGACGCCATCTTTAAAATCATTCAAAAACCCCGCAGTTTTATAGCCACAAAAGAAGAAGTTGTGCCGGTGGGCTTGGCAAAAAAAATAACCGCCGACAGCGTTCGCCATTTAAGCATGAACACACAGTTCATCGCCTCGGACGAAGGGGGCGACATACAGCCTACAAGAATTTTAAATGTTTCCACCGAGGAAAGTTTTAATCTGTACGAAAACAGATTTATATATCACCTTATACAGCGTTTGGCGGCTTTTATCAACAAGAGAACGGACATTATATTCTGGGCAACCGGGGACGAGATAACCGATAATCTCACCTTGGAAAGCAGTTTTAAAGACGCCTATGAGGAAGTAAACTACAAAATAGAGCTGAATATTAAGGACTTGCAAAATGTGGCCAAAAGCCGTGAGGAACATATGGATTTATTCAAAAGAATCGAAGAAATCCAAAAGAAAATCCGTGCTTTGAGAAAAAGCCCCTTTTGCCAAACAATGGCAGGCTGTACGGTGGTGCGCAGCCCTATACAGCGTACAAACCTTATGATGAAAGACCCTTATTATCGCACCTGTTATAAACTGTGGCAGTTTATAGAAAGTTACGACGATATAGGTTATACCATTGACGAACAGGACACCGCCCTTGAAATGGACGAGGACTACCTTGTTCGGATGTACACAAACTTAATTTCAAATTACACGGTTTTCAAAAGTCTTACCGACGGCGACGGCCGCAAGGAAGATGTGCTTGCACAGAGAAATTTTGAGAAAATCAAGCCTAAGTTTGTAAAAGAAATCCGTGAAGAAATAGTTGACGACTACAACCTGCCGGATGTTGAAGTAAGGCGTGTGCTTATTGAGGAAGTTACCCGGGCACAGCTTGAAGCCGAGGCACGGCTGCGGAAAGAAAGAGCAAAAACCGCCGCCCTTGAACAGGAAAGGGAACGGCTTAGGGCTAAAATCAGCGACACCGAAAAACAACTTAACCGTGCAAATCGGGACAAGGAGCTTTTACAGGAGACAAACGGCAAAATCAGCGCAGATTTGGAAAGCAGTTTGGCTTTACAGCTGAGCTTGCAAACAGAGCTTTCTTCTGCAAAAGAGAATTTGCAGACAGAACAAACCGCAAGACAGCAGGCGGAAACAGCTGCAAAAAATGCCAAAGAACGGCAGATTTTGGCAGACCGGCACAGAGAAAAGGCCGAAAAAGAGATGCGGCAGGCTTTGCGGGAAAAACAAGAGGCCTTGCGGCGTGCAGATGATGACCGCCGGCGGAAAATTTTTGCAGAAAAAGCTGCAGAAACCGCTGTTAAAGAGAGAGAGCAATTTGCCCGGAACAGCAAAAATGCCCAGCTGGCAAAGCAAGAGGCAATTCGTGCCATGGCAGAGGCGCAAAAACTTGCAAAGCGTATGGAAAAGGACATCAAAGGCGGCGAAAAGCGTATTCGGAAATTGGAAAAAGCCAAGCGGAAAGCCGAAAAGCGTGCAAAGGCAAACAGCTTGTCACACTATATTTTACAAAAGTTGCAGGCTCGTGACCGGGCAAGAGAAAATTCTCAAACCCGGGAAGGTGATATTCCCAATAAGGAGAACAACCGGCAATGATAAAAAAGTTCTTTTTGGCAATATTGGATATTATTGCGGCTTTGGTTATAGTTTTTGCCGTTGCGGTTTTGGTTGTGGTTATAAAAACACCGGCAGGCAGTGTGCCGTCAATAGGCGGTTACACGGTTTTGCGTGTTGTAAGCGGCAGTATGGAGCCGGACTACCCGATAGACGCAATGCTTTTTGTTCATAAGGTAAGTGGGGAGGAAATCCGCCCGGGAGATGTTATTTCATTCTATTCCACCGACCCAAATTTGGCCGGGGCTGTAAACACCCATCGTGTGGTTTCTGTGGAAAAGGACGAAAATGGAGAAATTTCCTTTACAACAAAAGGCGATGCCAACCCGCTGGCGGATTTATACAAAACACCGGCAGACAGGCTGGTGGGCAAAGTGGTTTTTTCTTCCCTTACACTGGGCAAAATATCAAGGCTTGCGGCAAATCCGCTGATTTTTATACCTTTTATCGTATTGCCCTTAGGGGTGATTTTATCGGTTAATCTGTACCAAACAGTAAAATTAAGCAGGGAATTACGGCGACAGGAGGAAGAAGCGGAACTTCGCCGGGCAATTTCCCAAATAAAAGAAAAAAGAGAAAAAACAAAAGAGGATAAGGAGTAACTCACATGGATTTAAAAGAAATGTATGACGAAATAGGCGGAAATTATAATGAAGCAAAGTCAAGGCTTATGAACGACGCTTTAATCGAAAAATTTGCCCTTAAATATGAAGCAGACGGCACATTTGAAGAACTTAAACAGGCTGTTTTGGAAAATGACATAGAAAAATCTTTCAGGGCTGCCCATACATTAAAGGGCGTTGCGGCAAACCTCTCTTTTAACGAACTTGCAAAGGCCGCCTCGGAACTTACCGAACAGCTTCGCCCTTTAAAAGAGCAGGCCGACGCCGATTTGTACGCAAAAGTAATTCGGCGGCAGGAAAAGGTAATAAAGGGAATAGAAACTTTTAAACAAAGCAGGTAATTTACATAGGTATGATAAGCTGATTTGCTATCGAACTTTGCTATTGAACTTGTTACCGAATATCGTATATAAACAAAATGTTTTTCAATCTCTCAGTCAGCTACCGCTGACAGCTCTCTTTACCAAAGAGAGCCTTGCTCTGTGGATTGTTTATGTTGAATTACGGTTACAGATAAACATACCCAAAAATCCACAACTTTGCCTCCTCAAATTGTCAAGCCAAGTGCAACAGTCTTGTTGAAAAAGTCAACAGGAGAAATAAAGTCAAGACATT
>CAKSZX010000006.1 GCA_934526065.1 uncultured Oscillospiraceae bacterium | reverse complement strand
GATTGGAATTGCCCACTCATTGCACTAATTATGCGATTTTTTCTTGCTTGCACTTAATTTTGCATCAATTGATGTAAATCGCTGTTTTTTTAGTTTTTTATCAAATGAAGTACGTCCCGTCTATTCGGTAAAACGGTACATCTTTACATCATCTTAATAGAGCTTTGCACCTGCCGGAATGTGGTCATCAACCATCAGAAGATGCAGTTCTTCATCCTCTGAATCCTTCAGGTTATTCACTGCTGAAATCAGCATACCTTCGGAATCAATTCCCATCATCTTTCTCGGCGGAAGATTTACAATGGCAATGCAAGTCTTGCCTACAAGTTCTTCCGGCTCGTAATACTCGTGAATACCGCTTAAAATCACACGGTCTTTGCGTTCGCCGTCATCTAATGTAAACTTCAAAAGCTTCTTTGACTTCGGCACTGCTTCACAAGCCAAAATCTTAACTGCACGGAAATCAGACTTACTGAATGTATCAAAATCTACCATTTCTTTAAAGATTGGCTCAATCTTCACATTGGAGAAATCAATCTTTTCTGCCTCCGGTGACTTTTCGGCTGCTTCTGCAACAGGCTTGCTTGTATCGTTTTTCTTTGCTGTGCCGTCCAAGGACTTCATTGTCGGGAACAGCAAAACATCTCTGATAGCCCGTGAATTTGTCATAAGCATAATCATTCTGTCGATGCCGAAGCCGATACCGCCTGTAGGTGCCATACCGATTGACAATGCGTTAAGGAAGTCCTCGTCTGTGTGGTTGGCCTCCTCGTCACCTGCCCGGAACATTTCCTCCTGGGCGGCAAATCTTTCTCTCTGGTCAATCGGGTCATTAAGCTCGGAGTAAGCATTTGCAAGCTCCCAGCCGTTCATATAGAATTCAAATCTCTCAACATATTCCGGGTTTTCCGGCTTTCTCTTGGTAAGAGGTGAAATATCTACCGGGTGATCCATAATAAATGTAGGCTGAATGAGCTTATCTTCAACATATTCTTCAAAGAACAGGTTGAGAATATCGCCTTTCTTGTGGCGTTCCTCGTATGCTATATTATGCTCCTTTGCAAGCTCTCTTGCCTGCTCTAAAGTTTCAACCTGTGCAAAGTCAACCCCTGAGTACTTTTTAACGGCCTCAATCATTGTGAGCTTTTCAAAAGGCTTTGAAAGATCAAGAACCTTGTCACCGAACTGCAAAACCTCTGAACCGATTACGGTTCTTGCAATATGTCTGTAAAGATTTTCGGTCAATTCCATCATACCGTGGTAGTCTGTGTATGCCTGGTAAAGCTCCATAAGAGTAAATTCCGGGTTGTGTCTTGTATCAACGCCCTCGTTTCTGAAAACACGGCCGATTTCGTAAACTCTTTCAAGGCCGCCTACAATAAGACGCTTTAAGTAAAGTTCAAGAGAAATACGGAGTTTCAAATCCTCGTCCAAAGCATTGAAGTGTGTTTCAAAAGGTCTTGCGGCGGCGCCGCCGGCGTTTGAAACAAGCATAGGAGTTTCAACTTCCATAAAGCCCTGACCGTCAAGATAGCGACGAATTTCGCTGATGATTTTGGAACGCTTGATAAATGTGTCCTTTACATCATCGTTCATGATAAGGTCAACATATCTCTGACGGTATCTTGAATCGGTGTCTGTAAGACCGTGGAATTTTTCCGGCAAAATCTGCAAGCTCTTTGAAAGAAGTGTAAGAGAATCTGCATGGATTGAAATTTCCCCTGTTTTTGTTCTGAAAGCGTAGCCGGTAACGCCGTAAATATCACCAAGGTCGCTCTTTTTAAAGTCTGCGTAACATTCCTCGCCTACTGCGTCCTTAGAAACATAAACCTGGATTTTGCCCTTTAAGTCCTGAATATTGCAGAAAGATGCCTTACCCATAACTCTCTTAAACATCATACGGCCGGCGATTGAAACATGGATTGGCTGTGCGTCCATAATCCGGCGTCTTTCGTTGTAATCGTTATTTATGGCTTCCTTTGCCCGTGCCTCGTCAAGGCCCTCAACATTAACAGGCTCTCTGCCTGCCAAAAGCTCTTTTTCATGGGCTTCGTACAAAGCCTTAACCTCATCTGTATGATGAGACTGATTATATTTTGTTATTTGGAAAGGATCCTTGCCTGCCCGCTGCAAGTCGGCCAATTTTTGGCGGCGGATCTTCAAAATTTCGTTGTCATTTTGAACCTGAGGCTGCTTTTTGTTTTCCATTTACAATCTCCTTTTATACTTCGGCAATTTGTATAATTACAATATGCCGTTATTTTATCTTAATATTATTATACTAACACAAAAATATAGTTTTTACAATATTGATTTTTCCCAATACGGCTATAATAAAGCAAAAAGGCCGAGCTTACAAAGCCCCGCCTTTGATATGCAAACATCTTATCTGTTTATAACAACCTTTTTGATTGTCAACTGCATTGTTTTGCCTGTGGGCAATTCAACCGTAACTGTTTCTCCTGTTTTGTGGCCTTTCAAAGCCCGACCTACAGGTGAATCGTCGCTGATTTTGCCGTTAAGCGGATCATATTCTGTGCTGCCTACAATGCTGTAAGTTTCTTCGTCGCCGTCTTCGTCAACAACGGTAACCTTGGTACCTACGCTTACAGTGCCTTTTGTAACAGAGCCTTTATTCATGATTTTGGCATTTTTAACTGTCCGTTCAAGTTCCATAATGCGCTGTTCAACATGACCCTGTTCGTCTTTGGCAGCGTCATATTCGGCATTTTCGGACAAGTCGCCGTAGCCACGGGCTACTTTGATTTTTTCTGCGATTTCCCGTCTTTTTTCGGTTTTAAGATATTCAAGTTCTTTAACCAAGGCGTCATAGCCGTCTTGTGTAAGTTCAATTTCCTTAGCCATTAGTAATCTCCTTTTGCAATAATTACTTTTATAGACAATACATATTATATATTCATATAAAATTTATGTCAACAAAATTTTGCGTAAAAGGATGGGAAATTTTGTCCGATTGACAAAGCAAAAGAGCCTTTTCCCATAGGAAAAAGCTCTTTCTTGGGGGAGACTTTGGCCGTGGCATTATTGCCGACAGCCATTTGATATTATTCTTCGTCTGATTTCATAACGATAAACTTCTTAGCCTCTTCGATAACCTTGCTTTCAAGGTTTGCAGGCAACTGTTCATACCTTGCAAATTCAAGGGTGAAACTGCCTCTGCCTGCTGTAAGAGAACGAATATATGTTGTAAAGTCCGCTGTTTCGCTCATAGGAATTTCCGCAACTACCTTTTGCAATCCGTCCTCGCCCGGTTCTATACCCAAAACTCTGCCTCTGCGCTTTGTAACTTCGCCCATTACATCACCTGTGTTTGTATCCGGAACAGATGCCTGCAAAGTGCCGATAGGTTCAAGCAAGCAAGGTGATGCGTCTTTCAATCCTGCCTTGTAAGCCAATTTAGCCGCCATCTTAAAGGCCATTTCGGAAGAGTCAACCGGGTGGTAAGAACCGTCCAGCAATGTGGCTTTAAGGCCAACCAGCGGATAGCCTGCCAATACACCGTTTGCAACGGCCTCCTGCAAGCCCTTTTCAACAGCCGGGAAGTAGTTCTTAGGCACGGAGCCGCCGAATACATCTTCCTCAAATACAAGTTCGTCGCTGTCGCAAGGTTCAAATCTGATTTTTACATGGCCGTACTGACCGTGACCGCCGGACTGCTTCTTATGTTTGCCCTCGGCCTCAACGGATTTTCTGATTGTCTCACGGTAAGCCACTCTCGGCTTTGAAACCTCTGCTTCAACACCGAATTTATTTTTAAGCTTTGCAAGTGTAACATCAAGGTGCTGTTCGCCCAAGCCCCTTATAAGCTGTTGTGCCGTTTCCGCATCTTGACGGTAGCCCACTGTGCAATCTTCTTCCATAATACGCTGTAATGCGGCGGAAATCTTAGCCTCGTCGCCTTTGCTCTTAGGCTTAATTGCCATTTCCATTGTAGGCAACGGGAATATATTGTCAATCGCCTTGTAATCGTTCTGCGGGTCACAGAGAACATCACCTGTCTTGGTGGAGGCAAGCTTTGTAACCGCACCTATGTCGCCGGCCTTAATACCCCGGGCATCGGTTTGCTTTTTGCCTCTTATAAACAAAAGTTTGCCCATTTTTTCCGGTTCGCCGGTGGTTGTGTTTATAACATTTGAATCGGCTTTCAAAACGCCGCTTAACACTTTTACAAAGCTCATTTTGCCTACAAAGGGGTCGGCAACGGTTTTAAATACCAATGCCGCAACCTGGGCGTTTTCATTAAACGGAAGAACAACCTCCGTTGAGCCTATATCAATCTTTGTACCCTCTGTGTCCTGAGGTGTAGGTGCTAAATCGTTGATAACATCCAAAACCATATCAATGGCTTCAAGTTTTGTGGCAACGCCGCACACAACAGGGGTAATTGTACCGTCTTTAACACCGGACTTGATACCCTGTACAATCTCCGCCTTTGTCAAAGGTTCGCCGGAGAAATATTTTTCCATAAGTTCTTCGCTGGTTTCGGCAACAGCCTCATTTATAGCCGTTACAAGGCCGTCAAGGCGGTGGCCTGTAGCAGGCATAACAACTTCCTCTGCAACACCGTTTTTATATTGATATGCCTTAAAGTCCATAAGATTTACATATATTGTTTCATTGCCTCTGGCAACCGGAACGACGATAGGACAAATCTGCGGACCGAACTGTGTTTTAAGCTCTTCAAAAACCTTGTAGAAGTCAGCATGTTCAACATCAATTTTTGAAACATATATCATTGTGCTCTTCTGATTTTTCTCTGCCAAGCGGAACGCCTTTTGTGTACCTACCTCAACTCCGTCCTTTGCGCTTACGGCAATAAGTACGGTTTCCGCCGCTTTTATGCCCTCATAAAGACCCAGTTCAAAGTCAAAAAGTCCCGGCACATCAATAATGTTTACCTTTGTGTCGCCGTATTCGTATGGCAAAATCGAACTTTGCAAAGAGCAAAGTCTCTTGGCTTCTTCGCCGTCATAGTCGGAAACCGTGTTTCCGTCCTCCACTCTGCCCTGTCTGTCCACTGTCTTTGTCCGATAGAGCATGGCCTCTGCCAAGCTGGTTTTGCCGCTGCCGGCATGGCCGGCAACAAGGATATTCTTCACCTTTAATTGTTTGTAGTCCATAATACATGAACCCCCTTTTGTCTGATTTGTAAAGCCGAATAATATCAAATTATTTTTAATCGTACATTCAATACAAAAATTGTACCACATATCAATATTTTTTTAAACATTTTTAATAGATTTTTCCAGTGCCAAAATGCAGAATTTAAAAGTCCTGAATTGTATATTTTTAACAAATTCGGGTTTTTGTGACAATATTTCTGCCGGTTTTTTGTCTATTCGGCCGAATAATTTTAAGTGCCGATATGATATATATGTGTTATAATAAAAATATATACTAAAAGAAACGGAGACATTTATCTATGCGCACATTACAATTAGAGGATTTTTACAAGTACAAATTTCTCTCCGGCCTGGAATACAACAAAAGCGGCAGTTTGGCCGCCGTTATCCGGGCAGAGCCGGATGTTGAAAACAACGGCTACAAAAAGAATTTATACTTAATTGATGGCGATACCGTTAAACCTTTTATCACCGACGGCAAGGTAGGCGGTTTTATTTGGGAAGATGACGAACACATTCTCTTTGCCGCAAACCGTTCCGATGCCGAGAAAAAGCGTCGGGAAAGCGGCGATATGTTCACCCCATACTACCGCATAAGCGTAAAAGGCGGCGAGGCTTTGCCGGCGTTTACTCTGCCTTTCACCGCATTATCAATACACAAAATAAGCGATGAACTTTTTGCAGCAACAGGTGCCGTTGATGTAAATTACCCGGATTTTTACACCTATGACGCCGACAAGCGCAAGGAAACCGCCGCAAAATACAAAGCTGAGGCAGATTATGAGGTTATTGACGAAAACCCATGGTGGTTTAACGGCACAGGGATGATAAACAAAAAACGCTGTGGCTTGTTTGTATGCAACATTAAAACCGGTGAGGTTAAAATGATTACCCCTGCCAACTTCCGTGTGGGCGACTACTGCGAAAAAGACGGAGTTATCTACTACGCCGGCGAGGAGTACACCGCAAAAATGGCGGATGTTCATTTCATATACTCCTATGACACAAAAACCGGCCGGACAAAGCAGTTGACAGAAAAGCCTATGTCTGTTTCGTATATGGACTGGGTTGATAATATGTTGGTTATTTCCGGCTCATATAAAGAAACTTATGGTGTGTCCCAGTCGGATTGTCTGTATAAATTATCATTTGACGGCGGAGAGCCGGAGATGTTCCTTTACACCGAGCAGGGCCCCGGCAACTCCGTAGGTAGTGATTGCCGCCTTGGGGGCAACGGTCGGTTTGCCACAGATGGTAACAAAGTTTACTTTGTTTCGACAGTTGTAAACGCCGCACACCTTATTTGCAGTGACCTTTCCGGCAAGGCAGAAACGACAATAGGTGTAGAAGGCACCGTTGACGGCTTTGACATTAAAAACGGCAAAATCATTCTTGTGGGTATGTATGATATGAAGTTGCAGGAAGTGTACACATTTGACGGCAAACTTCATCAAGTTTCTCACTTCAATGAGGATATTTTAAAAGATACATATGTTGCAAAGCCGAACAAGATGACAATAAAGAGCCAAGGCTACGATATTGACGGTTGGGTTTTGTTGCCGAAAGATTATGACCGGACAAAGAAATACCCGGCAATACTTGATATTCACGGCGGCCCTAAAACCGCATACGGGGAGGTTTTCTACCACGAAATGCAAGCCTGGGCAAATATGGGTTACTTTGTGTTCTTCTGCAACCCGTACGGCTCCGACGGCAAGGGCAATGAATTCGGCGACCTCCGTGGCAAATACGGCACAACCGATTATTTGAATATTATGGACTTTACCGACCGGGTTTTGGCGGCTTATCCGCAAATTGACAAGGAAAAAGTGGCCGTTACAGGGGGCAGCTACGGCGGATTTATGACAAACTGGATTATCGGTCACACCGACAGATTTGTTGCGGCAGCCACACAGCGTTCGATTTCCAACTGGATTTCATTCTACGGCATTTCCGACATAGGCATTATGTTCGGCACAGATCAGTGTGCGGCAACTGTCTTTACCCCTAAGGGAGTTGAAAAAATGTGGAATGCCAGCCCGCTTAAATATGTCGCCAACATGAAGACACCTACATTGTTTATTCACTCCGACCAAGACTACCGCTGCCCTATCGCCGAGGGCTATCAGCTTTACACGGCTTTGAAAGACAAGGGTGTGGACAGCAGAATGTGCGTATTCCACGGTGAAAACCACGAACTTTCAAGAGGTGGCAAACCCTTGCACCGCCTGCGCAGACTGACGGAAATAACCGATTGGATTGCAAAATATACAAAGTAAAGTTATGTATAACTTGAAACAATAATTGAATGTTTTATAAAAAGAGCAGGTCGCTTTTTCCCGGCGACCTGTTCTGATATATAAAAAGAGAACGGCCGAAACCGTTCTCTTATTTATTTTACTTACTTTTACTTTGCAAATTCCGTTGCGCGGCTTTCTCTGATAACATTTACCTTTATCTGGCCCGGATAGTCAAGCTCGTTTTCGATACGGGCAACAATATCACGGGCAAGTATAACGATCTGGTCATCGCTTACGGCCTCCGGTTTAACCAAAATTCTAACCTCACGGCCGGCCTGTACCGCATAACTCGTCTCTACGCCAGGGAAGCTGTTGGAAATTTCTTCCAGCTTTTCAAGACGCTTGATGTAGTTTTCGATATTTTCTCTTCTTGCACCCGGTCTTGCGGCGCTGATAGCATCGGCGGCGATAACAACAAAGTCGATAACCGATGTAGGCTCAACATCGTTATGGTGTGCCCGGATAGCGTGAATAATAATCGGGTTTTCTTTGAACTTCTTGGCAACCTCAACGCCTATTGAAACATGAGTGCCCTCATATTCGTGGTCAAGACCCTTGCCTATATCGTGCAAAAGACCTGCACGCTTAGCCATTGTCACATCTGCGCCAAGTTCCCCTGCCAAAAGGCCTGCCAAAGCGCTTACTTCAAGTGAGTGCTTTAAGATGTTTTGGCCGTAACTTGTACGGTATTTAAGCCTGCCTATAAGCTTGATAAGCTCAGGGTGCAAACCGTGTACGCCGGCGTCCATAACCGCCCTTTCGCCCTCTTTCTTGATGGTAAGTTCCACCTCTCTGCGGGCTTTTTCAACGGTTTCTTCAATTCTCCGTGGGTGAATACGGCCGTCGGAAATAAGTTTTTCCAAAGCCTGTCTTGCAACTTCACGGCGGATTGGGTCAAAGCTGGAAATTGTGATTGCCTCCGGTGTGTCGTCGATGATAAGGTCAACACCGGTGGCGGTTTCAAAGGCACGGATATTTCTGCCCTCACGGCCGATAATTCTGCCCTTCATTTCATCGTTAGGCAATGAAACGGTACTTACAACCGCTTCCGCAGAGTGATCCCGAGCGCATCTTGCAATGGCCTGGGTTACAATATCCCTTGCCATTTCGTCGCTGTCCTCTTTCAGCTGAGCCTCGTAAGCCGAAATTTTAACGGCTTTTTCGTGGGTCAACTGCCGATCCAATTTTTCCAAAATAAGAGCCTTTGCGGCGTCCTGTGACAAACCGGAAATGCTTTCCAGCTTTTGCAATTCACGCTCTTTAACCTGCTCTACTTCGGCAAGCTTTGCCTCAATCAAAAGTTCTTTTTGCTTTTGGTCTGCCTCGCGTTTTTCCATTGCATCGGTTTTCTTGTCAAGGTTTTCTTCTTTTTGGTTTAATCTGCGTTCCTGACGGGTGATTTCATTACGGCGGTCTTTAAGTTCTTTTTCGCCGTCGGCCTTCAAACGGAAAATTTCGTCCTTGGCCTCCAATAATACTTCTTTTCGTTTTTGTTCAGCTGCTTTAATAGCGTCATTTACTATTTTTTCTGCTTTTTCTTCGGCACCGCCGATTTTGCCCTCGGCGTATATCTGCCTGTCTTTTTTGCCCTTATCATACATTTTTTTGGCAATCAAAGCACAGGCTACAACAGCAACTAAAATGACAGCTACCAAAACATAGAATGGTACTGATGTCATACTGTTCTCCTTCAAAAAGTTAATAACAATTTAATTTTATTTATAAAAAGATACTATAATATATATTACATAAATACACAGCATATATACTAAACTATATATCCGTTACATAAATAATAAATGTCACATATATATTTTATAGATATAATTTAATATTGTCAAGAAATATATTGACAGTTAAGGTAAAAAGTGATAATATGAGCTTAAAGCATTGAAGCGGATATGTTTTGCTTGACACAGCTTTACAGAGAGCCTCGGGCAGGTGTAACGGGGCAGGTTGCAGGCAAAGTACCACCGCCGAGCAGGCACGGCGAACCATGCACGGGCAAGACCGTTATATCTTACAAGAGTGGCGCATTTTGCGCAATTCGGGTGGAACCGTGGGGTTATTAGTTACCTCATCCCGTTTGGGATGGAGGTATTTTTTTATACTTAAAAATACCGAAATTTCAAAAATCTGTAAAAAAATTATAAAGACAGAAAGGGAATTATCATGATCAAAGTAACATTGAAGGACGGCTCTGTTAAAGAGTTTGAAAGTCCCGTCAGCTATGCGGAAATAGCAAAATCTATCAGCCCAAAACTTTTGGAAAAGGCAACTTGTGCAAAGGCAAACGGCGAAATTCACGATTTGAGAGATATTGCCGACAAAGATGTAGAGGTTGAAATCCTTACATTTGACGACCGGGAAGGCAAAAAAACATTCTGGCACACATCAAGCCACATTATGGCACAGGCCATTTTGAAATTTATTCCGGATGCAAAACTTACAATAGGACCGGCTGTTGACAACGGTTTCTACTATGACATTGATACCGATGTAAACATCGACGAAGAAATGATTGCTAAAATCGAGGCCGAATTTAAGGCTATCGCAAAGGCAAATTCTTCAATAAGACGATACACATTGCCAAAAGAAGAAGCTCTTGCAAAATTCCCAAATAACGAATACAAGCAGGAACTTATAAACGACTTGCCTGAGGGCGAAGTTATCTCATTCTACGAACAGGACGGCTTTACCGACTTGTGCGCAGGTCCGCACCTTATGAGCCTTGGCGCAGTAGGCGCATTTAAAATTATGAGCGTTGCCGGCGCATATTGGAGAGGCAATTCCGAAAACAAGATGTTAAAGCGTGTTTACGGTATTTCTTTCCCGAAACAGAAACAGCTTGACGAATATCTGCACATGCTTGAAGAGGCCAAAAAGAGAGACCACAGAAAGCTTGGCAGAGAGCTTAGATTGTTTGAAATGTTTGACGAAGGCCCTGGTTTCCCGTTCTTCCTTCCTAACGGCATGATTGTTTACAACACATTGCTTGACTATTGGAGAGAAGTTCACAAGAGAAACGGCTATGTTGAAATTTCAACACCTACAATTCTTAACAGAAAACTTTGGGAACAGTCAGGTCACTGGGATCACTATAAGGACAATATGTACTTTACAAAGATCGACGGCGACGATTACGCAATCAAGCCTATGAACTGCCCGGGCGGCATGCTTGTTTACGGCATGGAACCACACTCATACCGTGATTTGCCGATGCGTGTAGGCGAAATCGGTCTTGTACACAGACACGAACTTTCAGGTGCCTTGAACGGTCTTATGAGAGTAAGATGCTTCCACCAGGACGATGCTCATATCTTTATGACACCGGAACAGATTCCGAATGAAATCAAAGGCGTTGTTTCATTGTTCAACGAAGTTTACTCAAAATTCGGCTTGACATATCACGCAGAGCTTTCAACAAGACCTGAGGATTCAATGGGCTCCGACGAACAGTGGGAAATGGCAACAAACGGTTTGAAGAACGCTCTTGAAGAAATCGGTTTGCCTTATGTTATCAACGAAGGCGACGGCGCATTCTACGGCCCTAAGATTGACTTCCACCTTAACGACGCTATCGGCAGAACATGGCAGTGCGGCACAATTCAGCTGGATATGCTTATGCCTGAAAGATTTAACCTTGAATATATTGGCGAAGACGGCGAAAAACACCGTCCGGTAATGATTCACCGTGTTGTTTACGGTTCAATCGAAAGATTTATCGGTATTCTTATCGAACACTTTGCAGGCGCATTCCCAACATGGCTTGCCCCTGTACAGGCTGTTGTTATTCCGATTAAGACAGACAGCGAAGCACAGATGATTTACGCAAAAGAACTTATGGCTAAACTTGACGCCGCAGGTATCCGTGCTAAATTGGACGACAGAAACGAAACATTGGGCTACCGTATCAGAGAACAGCAGGGTCAGAAAGTACCTTACATGCTTGTTATCGGTGACAAAGAGGCTGAAAGCAACATGGTTTCCGTTCGTGACAGAAAAGACAGAGAAGAATTTAAGAACCCTGTTACAGCTGAAGACTTTATCCTTTATGCTGCCGATGAAATTAAGGAAAGACGCCTTTAATCTCTTGGCTTACAGGATTTAAAATTAAATAAATTTTAAAAAACTATGCTCTCGGCTTGACCGAGAGCATTTTTTGTGATATAATGTCCGAGTTGCTTATGATAACGCTGTAAAAACTTTGAAGAATTTAAAAAAATTGAAAAAAGTTGTTGACAAAGTGCAAATCATTTGCTATAATAATTAAGCTATCTGGACAGGTAGATGTGAGTTATTAGCTCAGCTGGCAGAGCAACTGACTTTTAATCAGTGGGTCCGGGGTTCGAATCCCCGATAGCTCACCACGAAAACAGCATTTCGGATGAAATGCTGTTTTTATTTTATCTAAAATAAAAACATAACGACTTACCGTATATTTTATATTGCAAGTCGGCAAATTCGGCGTGGCTCACTCGGTTATTCGAACTTCGAATCTGCCGCAGGCCAAAGACACAAAAAATGTATATTTGCGGCACACCACGCTCGGGCGCCCGATAGCTCAACACAAAAACAGCATTTCGGATGAAATGCTGTTTTTATTTTATCTAAAATAAAAACATAACGACTTACCGTTGTTTGTTTCAAATTTGTCATTATCTTAAATTACACATTTATTTTACAAAAACTAATTGAACATTAACGCATTTTCACACAAAAAATAATTGCATTTTTTTCAAAAAGTATTTATAATGTGAGTAATCGTTATTTGGGGAGATTAGGATTGAAAATTTTATTCATAGGCGATGTGGTAGGCGATAACGGCAGAGAGTTGCTGCTGAAAAGACTGCCGGCCATAAAAAAGGAATACAGTTGCGATGTTTGCATAGTGAACGGCGAAAATTCAAACGAAAGCGGTACCGGCATGACCAAAGCCGACGCTGACGATATTTTTGCCGCAGGAGCCGATGTTATAACCGGCGGTAATCACTCTATGCGCAGAGCAAATATTTCTCTCTACGAAGAAAATCAATATCTGTTATGTCCCCAAAACCTTTTATATGCCGAAAAAGGCTGTGGCGTATGCCAAGTTGACCTTGGCAGAACCGCACTGTATGTGGTAAACCTTATGGGCACCGCATTTATGGAAAATCACAAAAACCCATTTTTTGAGATTGACAAAATACTGGCGGACATAGACGGCAAAAATATATTTGTGGACTTTCATGCTGAATCCACTGCCGAAAAGTACGCCTTTGCCCATTATTGCGACGGCAGAGTAAGTGCCGTTGTAGGCACCCATACCCATGTGCAGACGAATGACGAGCAAATTTTGCCCGGTGGCACCGGATATATAACCGATGCAGGCTGTGTTTGCGCAGACAATTCGGTTCTCGGCGTTGTAAAGGAACTTGCGATTGAAAAACAAAAATACCTAAGACCGGTACACTTTAAAACAGCGGTGGGTCCCGGGTATGTAAACGGAGTTTTCATCGAAATTGATAATAACGGCAAAGCGGTAAAAATTGAAAAGGTTCACATAAAATAATTCGTGAAACCTTTGCTGTTTTACCCGGCAAATGTTATAATATACTCCGTAAAAATAATCACACCAATAAACTGAGAAAGGCAGACATAGTATGGATACATTAAAAGTTTCTTCAAGATCAAATCCGGTTTCTGTAGCAGGCGCAATCGCCGGCATTATCAGAGAAAAAGGCAGTGTTGAAGTGCAGGGCATCGGCGCCGGCGCCGTAAACCAGGCACTTAAAAGTGTTGCTGTGCGGAGAGGTTATGTTGCTCCGTCAGGACTTGACCTTGTTTGCATTCCTGCTTTCACAAGCATTGTGATTGACGGCGAATCAAAAACAGCCATGAAGCTTATCGTTGAAATAAGAAAATAATTTTACTGGCACACCAAAAAACCTAAGAGCCGCTTTGTCGGCTCTTTATTTTTCTCTGCGTCAAGATATACAAAAGCAACTGTCTTTTTTTGACATAATGGGCTATTTATTTTTATTCGTTGGTATGTTAAAATATAATGTAGTAAAAATGAAAGGCGGTTTGTATCATGGCAGAATTTAACGGTACACCACACAACACGGCTAAATTAGGAGAAATAGCAAAAACGGTTCTCATGCCCGGGGATCCGTTGCGTGCAAAATTTATTGCGGACACATTTTTAGATGATGTTAAGCAGTTCAACAGTGTAAGGGGTATGCTGGGCTTTACAGGCACATACAAAGGGGTACCTGTTTCGGTAATGGGCTCAGGTATGGGCATGCCAAGTATCGGTATTTACTCTTATGAACTTTACAACTTCTACGGGGTTGAAAACATTATAAGAGTAGGCACAGCCGGCGGTATGGTTGACTCACTTGACTTGTTTGATGTTGTCCTTGTTGACGGCGCATACTCCAAATCAACTTATGCAAAAGTGGGCTTCGGCTATTGGGAAGATATTCAAAAACCTTCCGAAGAACTTAACCGGGCTATCGAAAGCGCCGCAAAGAAATTGGGCAAAAAAGTTACAAAGGGTCTTATCGAATCAAGCGATACTTTCTATTCCGACCCGACAGTTGTAAAGAAGTCAAGATATGAACTTCTCTGTGCGGAAATGGAGAGCTTTGCCCTGTTTGCAAACGCAAGACATTTGGGCAAGAACGCAGCTTGCATTTTGACAATTTCCGACAGTATGATTAAAAAAGCGGAAACAACCGCAGAGCAGAGGCAGACGGCATTTACGGACATGATGGAGATTGCCCTTAATGCAGCCATCACTCTTTAATTTTTAATTTACAACCGGCAATCCGGTTTGTAACAAGTATATCAGTTTATTTTTGAAAGGAATTTTATTATGGCAGAATTTAACGGTACACCACACAACACCGCCAAAGTAGGCGACATTGCAAAAACAGTGCTTATGCCGGGGGATCCCTTGCGTGCAAAATTTATTGCTGAGAATTTTCTTGAAAATCCAAAGCAGTTTAACAATGTAAGAGGTATGCTGGGCTTTACAGGTACATACAAAGGGGTTCCTGTTTCGGTAATGGGTTCAGGCATGGGTATGCCAAGCATCGGTATTTACTCATATGAACTTTACAGCTTCTACGGCGTTGAAAACATTATAAGAATAGGCACTTCCGGCGCTATGACAGAAGATCTTGATTTGTTTGATGTTGTTTTGGCATCAGGCTCTTATTCAAAGTCCAGCTACGCAAAAGTAGGTTTCGGCTATTGGGAGGACATTCAGCTTCCATCTGAAAAGCTCAACGAAGCTATTGAAGAATCCGCAAAGAAACTGGGCAAAAAAATTACAAAGGGCTTGATTGAATCCGGAGATGTATTTTACAGCGACGAAACAGTAAACAAGCCTTCAAGATACGAACTTCTCTGCGGTGAAATGGAAAGTTTCGGTCTTTTTGCAACTGCAAGATACTGCAAAAAGAACGCCGCTTGCCTTTTGACAATCTCCGACCATATGATTAAAAAGACCGTAACAACAGCAGAAGAAAGACAAAATGCTTTTACGGATATGATGGAAATTGCTCTTAATGCGGCTATTTCACTGTAAAACAATACTAACATATAGTCATTCATACAAAAAAGAGGGTTTTTACCCTCTTTTTATTTTACTTTGTGTCTATTTACAAATTCAGCCTGCAAGGCTATAATTTAGTCATAGCCCATTAAAAGATAAAAGGGCTTTGGAAAAATACTATTAAATACGGAGAAAATTACTATGGATTTGAAAGCATTGGCTGAAAAAAATCACGATTATGTGGTTGAAATGAGAAGATACTTCCACCGGCACCCGGAGCTTAGCACGCAGGAAGTAAACACAAGCAAAAAGATTTGCGAAGAACTTGAAAAAATGGGTATCCCCTATAAGGCTTACCCGGACTACACGGTTATCGCAACAATAGATTCCGGCAAACCGGGCAAAACCGTTTTGATAAGAGGCGATATTGACGCCCTGCCTGTTACCGAAGAAACAGGTTTGCCATTTGCGTCACAGAACCCGGGAGTTATGCACGCCTGCGGTCACGACTGCCACGGCGCTATGCTTTTGGGAATAGGCAAAAGCCTTATGGAAGTAAAGGACGAATTGACAGGCAAAATTCTTTTAGGTTTCCAAGTTGCGGAAGAAAACCTTAAAGGCAGCCGCACAATGGTGCAGTATGTAAAAGATATGGGCGGGGCAGATAACTCAATCGCCATTCATGTGGGATGTGCCCAAAACATAGGTGAAATTATGTTGCCTGCCGGTCCGATGGCCTCCGGCGTTATCACATACCAAATAAGAGTTAAAGGCAGAGGCGGCCACGGTTCTGCCCCTCATGCGGCTCTTGACCCAATCAAACCAGCCTGTGAAATCGTTTTGAAGTTGGCTTCACTGCCGTCAAACGCCATTGACGCGCAAGACCCTATTGTGTTCTCTACCTGCCATATAGAGGGCGGCAGCGCTGTAAATATTATCCCGGACGAGGCTGTAATCGGCGGTACGGTAAGATACTTTAATAAAGATTTAACTCAGCCTATTTTCAACTATCTTGAAAATATTTCCGACTGTGTATGTAAGAGCTACGGCGTTACAAGAACAATGGAATACATTTTCGACCCTATGATCCCTGTTGTAAACGATAAAGAAGTTGCCGAAATGGGTCAGAGAATTGCCGAAGAAATGGGCTTGAAAGTTACAAAAGAAGGCAAGGCCATGGGCAGTGACGATATGGCACTTTTGCTTGACGCTTTCCCCGGTTTTTACGCAAATATCGGCTGTGCCAATGAGGCAAAGGGCATCGGTCATGTGGCAAATCACAACGCATGCTTTACAATAGATGAGGACGCTCTTAAACTGGGAACAGAATTTTTGATGAAGTCCGCCTGCGAACTTTTGAATAAATAATTTAATATGACAAAATTAAACTCCCTGATTTTTCAGGGAGTTTTTTGCGCTAAAAAATCATTAGGATTTGCGGTTTTTGCTTTAACCTAATAATTTAACCAAACGGCAAATTCTTGTTTTCCATAATAGGAAATACACTATGCCTTTGGTGTGGCGAAAATTTTATTAAGTGTAAAATTTAAAATCGGTTATCCGCTATAAGAGAACAAACCGAATAAACCGCAGACCCGGCTCTCTTTACACAATGGCGGCAATGTTGCGGATTTTTGGGGGTGTTATTAGTAACCGAAATTTGATATAAACAATTCACAGAATAAGGCTCTCTTTGGTAAAGAGAGCTGTCAGCGTTAGCTGACTGAGAGATTGATTAAGCAAATTGTTTGAACATTCTTTTCGCTATAAAATATCATTTTAACCAAACCGCAAAACTCGTTCCCCTGCTAAGGGAAATATCATCGGCTTATAAATGACGAAAGATTGTCACCGAATAATCAATTCAGCCAACAAATAATATCGAATATTAAAAACCCTGTTTCGCTAAAATTCAAAACAGGGTTTTTATAGGTTTCTCCGGCTCTTTAACGGCTGTAATTTTATTGTGCCATTTTATACATGCTGTAAATGGAATTGTACATCTTTGTTATATTGCCGTTGGAATCTTCTATTTTCGTTATTTTCCAACCGTCTTTTTCCTTTTCCATATACATATTCAAAACCACATCTGTGGCAGCATCGGCTTTACTTATTTTTTCCCGAAACAGCGCTATAAACATATTTCTAAACTCATCACTGTCCGGCTTTTTCCCGGAAAGAGCAATGTCCTTTGTAAGCCGAACCGCAGTGTCCGCCGCAAGAGTAAGGTAATCATAGGTTTTAAAGCTGAGCTCCACAACCGCCTTGCCGTCCTTTTCCGCCTCTCTTTGAGTAAGCAAATAATCAACGGAAAGTATCCTGTCCGCTATGGCCTTGATATTCTCGTCTGTTAAGGCTTCTTTCGCCTGCTTATCCGTTATGCCAAAGCTTTCCAAGCCGGGCAAATTGCCGCTGTAGTATCTCTCGGCCTTTATAAAGTCGTATGACTTTATCGCCGATACAAAATCGTCCGCTCCCTCAAGGGCGGTTTGGCTTTTGGCACATGCCGCAAAAATACAGGCAGCCGCCAAACAAATTAAAATTGATGTAATTTTTTTCATAATCCACCTCCGCTGTATTATTGTTGACGGATTTCGGATTTTAATTCAAACTGCCTGTTATTCTCCGTAAATTATTCCAAGTTCTTTGGCAATTTTCATTGATCTTTTTATTGTATCCCGATACCGGGGTTGATTTTCAAGATCTTTTATATTTATTTTTTCCGCAAGGCTTATAAATCGGCGATACTGCCATTCCAGAGAGTCCCCACGGTAACAGGTATCCGGCAAACTTTCCGGCCGATCATAACTTGCTATAAGCTCACGGCACCATGATAAAAATATTTCGGTACTGTTCATAAAATCATCTCCGCTTTTAATATATCACTTTCTCCCCGGGCAGACAATCATAAAACGGTCATTTCAAAAAGACTTTCCGCCTCGTTGTAATCAAATACCGACTGTATCCGGCTGTTGCCCCGGTGCATTACGCAAAAGTATCTCAAAGCGTCCGGCCGGTGGGTCAATTCATGGGGTGTGTTTGCAACATCATTTACATTTTTGTCATCATGTGTCAGCGCCGGTAAAGTGCGTATTAAATTTACGCAGTTTGTAAAAATTTTCAGCCTACTTTTCCCCTCTTTGATTTGCAAATATTCTTTCACAGCGTACCAGCCGGTCTCCCTGTCGTTTACGGACTTTGTCAAAGGCAAGCCCATTGCGGCAAATATTCCGGCCACGCTTTTGCCGGAATCCTGCCTGCGGTTCCACATATCCGGCGGTGCATAAATAGCGGTTATATCCTCGTTTATCCGCCCTTTTATGGCGTTTGCGGCCCGGCTGATGATTAAATTAGATTGATATATTTCTTTATATACATAGGCGTTTTCTTTCTCGTCCACAGCTATAAAATAAGCCGCCAGCATATCAAGGCCGTAGTCCATGGCAATGTACCTTTTGTATTCTTTGGGCAGTTTAAAGGGGTTACAGGTGTGTATGTCACGGTTCCACTCGTTAAAATACTGCCCCTCAAAAATATCCCAACTGCCGTAAAGCAAAGCCTTGCGCTCTTTTTCCGGTAAATTTTCAAGTCTTTTTATATAGCTTTTATCCTTTGCCATTAAAAATGAGTTATCGGTCACAAGGCTGGGGATAAAAATTCTGCTTTGCTCCCCTATGACGGTTTTATCCATAGGGGGCGATATATCAATAAACCTTTCTTTTACCCATTTATGCCCAACGCCGCCCGGGTTTGTACTGCTTTTCATCTGCTTTGGGTATCCGTTTACTCCTCGCAAACGGCTTTGCAAATATATGTACATATCCCTTGTAAAATGTGTCAATTCGTCAAAACGAATAACATCAAATTCGGCAGACTGGTACCTAAACACATCGTTCTCCCCGTCACAGTAGCCGTAATCTATGATACTGCCGTTATAAAATATGCCGGTGTGGGTCGATGCCGTGTACTTAAATAATTTTGCAGGGTACAAAGCGAGGCTTTGCCTTATTATGCTTTTATCCAGCTCCGGGTATGTGCGGCGCAAAATAAGCTGTTTTGAGCCGGGATACTTTAAAGCATAGATTAACGCATCAACTATTTGTGCGTAACTTTTGCCGCCGCCTGCGGCGCCGCCGAACAACACCTCGTCCCGGTCTGCCTTTATAAAGAGGTTTTGTTTTGGTGTAATGTCAATTTTCAATCTTCAATCACCTTTACCGTAACCGTAAAAGGTTCGTCGCCGTTACCAGTGCTGTTTTTACAAATTTCATTTATATATTTTATTGCGTTTATGTCTCCTTTTACGGCTTTATTGGCCAAAGAAAGACACATTGCGTTAATCCATGTACACTTTTTGCCTTCCGGTAAAAAGTCCATGGTTGCGGCCGCCTCCCGGTTTATTCTGCTTTTCATCAATTTCTTTACTTTTTCTTCAAAATCAAGCTGACTGTTCATATATCCTCCTTTTCAAACATTCCCCGGAAGTATTATACACCTAAAAGCATGTGAAAAAATCCCGCAGATTTCCCGATAAATTCCCGACAAATTCCCATTTTTTCACAAAATAAAAGCACGCCTTAAAAAGCGTGCTTTGTATTTATTTTCAAAATCAGCCAATACCGATTGTTGTAAGCAACAGGTAGTAAGCAATAGCGATGATTGTAAATACAACCAAAAGCGGAATAGTTTTCTTAACCATATCGCCCAGTGAAACATCAAAGTGTTCCGAAACGATTGAAAGGCAGATATGTGTAGGTGAAATCTGCATAGCGATGTATGAAATCATCATCAAAAGACAAACAAGAGGCAAACCTGCGTTTGGAACAGATTCCATAGCTACAGGCAAAACAGATGCTGTCATTGTCATTGAGCCGGCAACCAATGTACCGAAAAGGAAAATGAGAACAAAGATAAGGAATGTCGGAATCGGGAACTGTGAGAAGAAACCAGGCAAGAGCTTGATTGCGCCTGACAATTCCAAGAAGTTTTTAAAGATGTAAACAGCGAGAGTGTTGAAAACAATCTTTGATTCAAAAGCAGAAACAAAGAACGGAGCAACATCGCCTACCTTAAATTTGCCTACAAAGAAATAAACTACGATAACCCGGATAGCTGCATAAAGGGTATCTACGTTAAATGCAACGATCAATATAATAGTTGCAAGGATAGGCCAAAGTTCTGCAACCTTTTTAATGTCTTCTTTTTTGTCTGTTGTATTAGCCTCGCCTGTTTTGTTCGGAACTTTGCCTTTAAGGAAGAACAAAATACCCAAAACGATAAGTACGATAACCATAGGTATCATACCGATAACAAACTGGCTTGCAGAATAACCTGTGATGGCCAAGGCAAGAATAATATTCTGGTATGTAGGCAAGAATGCCTCTGAAACATGGCGGAAGTAAGATGTTGTAACAGCCATTTCTTCCTTTGAAAGATATTCGGAAGCTGAAGCTTCAACCATATCGCCGGCGATGAAAGCGGCATTAGGTGAAGGCAACAAACCGATGAAAATCGGAGCCGCCGCACAGTTTACCCAACGGCTGTTGAAAAGACCGGAAAGTCCGTCTCTTGCAGTGTTGATGGCGTTTCTCTTTTCCATCATTCTCTGCATAAATGTGATAACATACATAACGCCGATCATTTTAAGAACAGTAAGCGACGTTACTGTATTAGCAACGGTGATAGCACCTACGTTTGCCGGAATTTTGTACAAAATCCAGCAAGCGATTGAACCGATGATAACAGCGGTTGACATTGATTTTTTGTTTGCAACCAAACCGATAACAACGGCAAATACAATGACCAATTTAATTAAATCCATTGTATTAACTCCTCCTGAAAAAATTTTTGATTTTTAATAAATTCAACCAATAGATTATACACCATTTTTACACAACATTCAAGCTTTTTCTACTATTTTCGTGTATGATATTTATCAAATTTCACATTTGAGTACTTTAACAGAACTAATAATATCACATATAGTATTTTCACTGAATATACAAGCAATTTTATTAGCGGATAATAAATTTACCGGTCGGTTAAATTTTCAAAAGATAGTCGGCGCAAATAATGTCTTCTTCCGCAAGCCCCAAAGATTCAAACATTGTTATATCCTCTTTACTTTCTTTGGCTTTTTTCTTTCCGCTTACAATATCCGCCAAATCCCCAAGAATATGGCTTTCGTCTATAAGTCCGTCTTTTTTGGCAAGCAGATATTCGCCGCTTTCAGCCTTTACAGCCTCTATGCTGTCACCGAAAAATCTTGATTTTGCCACGCACTCTCCGTCTGCCTCACGGTCGGCGGCAGCACAAGCCCCAACGGCATTTATGTGGGCGCCGGGTTTAACCCACCGACCTTTGAGAACAATCTCTTTGCCCGGCGTTACTGTGCAAATCACATCGGCATCTTCAACAGCTTTTTGGCAGTCGGAAAAGGGCGTAAATTTAACACCTGGATATCGCCGAGAATGTTTTTTAACAAACTCTGCGGCTTTTTCGGGGTTTCTGCACCAAATATTAACCTGTTGAATAGGGCGCACCGCAATAACCGCATCAAGGTTCTGCTCTGCCTGAACGCCTCCGCCTATTAAACACAGCACCTTGGCGTCCTCTCTTGCCATATACCTTGTGGCAAGGCCGCTTACAGCCCCGGTGCGTATTGCGGTTATTGATGTGCCGTCGCATACTCCCTTTAAAGTGCCGTCATCGGAGTTAAACACCGCCACTATCCCCTGGTGACTGGGCAGGTTTCTCTTTGAATTATCATGTATTACGGTTATCAGCTTTGCCCCTGCGGTTTTATCCTTAGGTATTACGCCGGGCATAACCCCAAGAACTCCACCGGGCAAAGGTGCCGCTGAGCGCAAAATATTTTTGATTTCGCCCTTTGCAAAACCCATAAAAACATTTTCCATAAGGGAAATACAGGTTTTCATATCAAGTTTTTCGGCCACTTCTTGCCGTGACATATATTTTATTTCCATTTTAATACCTCTTATCAATCCTCAAGTGCAAAATCCACAGCCGCCATGGCGTGAAGAGTAGTTGTATCAAACACAGGTATGGGGCTGTCCTCCTGCTTTATAAGCATCTGTATTTCGGTGCAGCCCAGGATAACCCCCTGTGCACCCTGCCGTGCAAGCTCTTTGATAACATTTACATAGTATTCTCTGGAAGAATCCTTAATTATGTCAAAGGTCAGCTCCTCTTCGATAACACGCTGTATTTCTTTCTTTTCTTCCTCGGTAGGCACAAGAGTGTCAATGCCGTATTTTTCTTTTAATCTGCCCATATAAAATGGGTGTGTGCAGGTAAAAGAAGTTCCCAAAAGGGCTATTTTGTCAAAACCGGCCTTTTTTATTGCCTCTGCAGTAGGGTCGGCAATGTGAATTACCAGTATGCTTACGCTTGCCCGAACTTTTTCGTAAACCAGGTGCATTGTGTTAGTTGCCATAAGAATAACATCTGCCCCTGCCTTTTCAAGGCTGTGTGCAATTTCGATAAATTCCCGTGCAAGTTCGTCAAGCTCGCCCCTTACAACATGGTTAAATTTGCCCTCCAAATCCGTAGAATAAATGATAGATTCCACAGTGGATTTATTGCCCAAACGCCTGTTGGACTCCTCGTTGATGATTTTGTAGTAGTCAACGGTTGACTGCCAGCTTAAACCGCCTATAATGCCGATTTTTTTCATAGTTAATCCCCCTTTTCATATAGGTGTAAATGTAATATAATATAGATATATTATCATTTAAAAATACATTTTTCAAGGAGGTAATTATGGCCGATATAGTAGCCCTTGGGGAAATACTTATTGACTTTATGCAAACGGCGGTAAGCGACGACGGCTACCCTACAATAAAAGCCCAGCCCGGCGGTGCCCCTGCAAATTTTTTGGCGGCACGGACAAGATGCGGCAGATCCTGCGCCATGATCGGCAAGGTGGGGGATGACGCCTTTGGGCATCTTTTAAAAAATACTCTGTCACAGGCAGGAATCAATCGGGAAAATGTGGTTACAGACAAAAACTTTTTCACCACCCTGGCATTTGTCACACTAAAAGACGGCGACCGCAGTTTTTCCTTTGCAAGAAAACCCGGCGCCGACACAGGCATAAGATTTGATGAAGTTGACAAATCGCTTATTGAGAACTGTAAAATTTTTCATTTCGGCACTTTGAGTTTTACACATCCGACTGCCAGGGAAACAACTATAAACTGCCTTGAATTTGCCAAGAAAAATGGCAAATTTATAAGTTTTGACCCGAACTTGCGCCCGGCCCTGTGGGAACACGAAAATCTTGCAAGAGAGGCCATGCTCTTCGGTTTAAACTATGCGGATATTGTAAAAATAAGTGACGAAGAAGTAAAATTTCTCTTTAACTGCGACGAAAAACAGGGTGCCGAAAAAATACTCAACATTTATAACTGCAAGCTGGTTTATGTTACAATGGGGTCAAAGGGCTGTTATCGGCAAAATAAAAACGGTTTCTGCTACGTACACGCCCCCCAAAATATAACCCCTGTTGACACCACCGGCGCCGGAGATATTTTCGGTGGTTTCCGGGCGGCAATGCTTTTAAAATACGGCAAAAACCCCGAGGACTTAACCGAAAACGAACTTAAAAATATTTGCCGATTTGCCGTTGTGGGAGCAAGCCTTTCTACCCTTAAAAACGGCGGAATACAAAGCGTGCCAGACCCTGAGGAAGTTCACAATTACATAAACAAAAAGTAAAACGGAGATTTTGTTATGGAAAGAAGAAAAATTATTTTGGATGTGGACACCGGCAGCGATGACGCAATAGCCATTGCCACGGCACTTTTAAGCCCGGAGCTTGATGTTTTGGGTATCTGCACCGTAGGCGGCAATGTAGAGGTTAAAAACACCACCGACAACACCCTGCGAGTAGTTGAATGTTGCGATGCACAAGATAGGGTAAAAGTTTACAGAGGGGCTGCCCTGCCCCTTGCCGCCACATTACAGCCCTGGATTATTCAGGCAAGAGAACTGCCCAGGATTGAGGGTGTAAAAGACCAGGAGACAGCTGTTCATACCGACCATCTTCCCCTGCCTCCTGCAACAACAAAGCCACGGGAGGCAAGTGCCGTTGTGTGGCTTATAAACACATTGCTTGCCGCCGATGAGGGCGAGATAACACTTGTGCCGGTAGGCCCTATAACAAACATAGCCCTTGCCTTGCGTGCCGATGAGAGAATTATCCCCAAAATAAAAGAGATTGTTATGATGGGCGGCACACACAATGTTTACGCCACAACCCAGGCGGCGGAATTTAATGTTTGGTGCGACCCTGAGGCACTTGAAATCGTTTTGCAAAGCGGTATAAAGGTGACAATGGTTTCTTTGGATGCCACATCTCACGCCTGTCTCACAAGACAGCAGGCGGAAAATATACGCAGTATCGGCACAAAACCGGCCAATTTGCGGGCGGATTTGATTTTGCACAGAATTAAAGCCTCATATGCCGAGGGAGACACCTACGGCACCGGGGTAGGCGTGGCACTCCATGACCCACTGGCAGTTTGCTCCCTTATCCATCCGGAAGTTTTGGAAGATGTTGAGCATGTTTCCTGCCATGTGGATTTAGGCCACGGCTATGCCTACGGCGAAACCGTAATAAACCGCAATTACGAAAACCGCCCAACCCCTAAAAATTGTTATTATGCCAAAAGAGCAAATTCCGATATTTTTTACAAATGGCTTTATGACACCCTTAATCGGCAGGGAAAATAACATTGTTTTTACACATAATTCGGTATTTAGTTATTGAAAAAAATGCCGTTTGATGTTATACTTAAATATGTAAAAATGCGGGAACAATCCCGCTAAAAAACGAAAGGATAACACTAAAATGAAAAAAGTAGTATTCAGTGAAAAAGCTCCTGCAGCTATCGGCCCATATTCACAGGCTATCAGAACAGGCAACACAATTTATGTTTCAGGTCAGCTTCCTGTTGACCCTGCAACAGGTGCATTCCCGGAAGGTATTGAAGCTCAGGCTAAACAGAGCCTTACAAACATCAAGAACATTCTTGAAAGCGAAGGCTACTCAATGGCAGATGTTGTTAAGACAACAGTTTTGCTCAAAGACATCAACGATTTTGCAGCTATGAACGGTGTTTACGGCACATTCTTTGAAGGTGCTTTCCCGGCAAGAAGCGCATTCCAGGTAGTTGCAGTACCAAAGGGCGCTTTGCTTGAAATCGAAGCTATCGCTTACAAAGAATAATTTATCTTAAATATTATTCAAAATCAAACGCCGTGTAAACGGCGTTTTTTTGTGCCTTGTATTGACGATTTGCCCCGCATAATTTATAATAAACACAGAATTTAAAATAAGGATAAATAAATGAAAGCAAGTATAATAATCCCAAACCTTAACGGCGAGGGCTGGATCAAAGACAGTATAGACAGCTGTATAAATCAGGATTTTAAAGAAGAATACGAAATTATAATAATAGACAACGGCAGTAAAGATCGCTCGGTTGAAATTATCGAGGAGTGTGCCACAAGATTTAAAAATTTTAAAATCATAAAATTTCGGGAAAACACCGGCTTCTCCTATGCGGTAAACCGAGGCATAGAGGCAAGCGATGCGGAGTATGCGGTGCTTTTTAACAACGACGCCTTTGCCCAACCGGACTGGTTGTCACAACTTGTGGCGGTTGCCGATACCGACAAAAAGATTTTTTCCGTAGGCAGTTTGATGGTACAGCATTTCCACCGTGACTTGGCAGACGACGCCGGGGACTATGTTCCACTTTTCGGCTGGACCTGCAAAAGGGGTGACGGCCTTTCAAAAGACAGATACACAAGGCAAGAGAGGATTTTTTCCGCCTGCGGAGGAGCCGCCCTGTACAGAAAAAGCATTTTAAACGAAATCGGCCTTTTTGACGAAAACTTCTTTGCCTACGGCGAAGATGTTGACATAGGCTGGCGTGCCAACAATTTGGGTTATAAAAACATATTTAATCCAAAGGCAGTGTGTTACCATATTTGTTCCGCCACAACAGGGGGTAAATACAACACATTTAAGGCCATAAAATCCGGTCAAAACACCGCACTGCTTCACTACAAAAATATGCCGATTTTAATGTACATTCTAAATTTGCCGTTCCTCATATTGGGTTACATTCCAAAATATTTGGCATATATTAAAAACGGCTATGCCGGGGATTTAACAAAAGGTCTTATAAGCGCATTTAAAATGGTTGGAAAAATAGATAAACCGAAATTCAGATTAAAAAATCTGCCGAACTACATTTGGGTAGAGTGGCAGATGATAAAAAATGTGTTTGTTTATATAGACTACCGCCTGCGCCGCCGGTTAAAGATAAAATAAAATGAAAATAAAAACAGCTTTTTCAATATATAAAAAGATAATTTCTCTGCCACGAAAAGTCACAGGATTTACCCTGGGCCGAAAGGGTGAAAAATACCAAATTATTGCCCTCTCCAATCCGGGCGGGGAAAAAGTAATCGCAACTTTTGACAATTATCCACAGGCAAAAGAGAAATTTAACGAGATTAAAAAAATTACCCGAAATTGATTTTCGGGTAATTTTATTTTTATGTATGATTATTTCACGCCGTAGTTTTGTTTAAGTTCTTCAAGCAAATCGTTATAATCAATATGCTTTGCGTTAGGGAAAGCCTTTAAAATTCTCTGCTTACCGAATACACGGCTTACCGCAACATCGGCTTTAAGCATATCCTTCCTTGTGGAAAGCTCTCTTTTAAGTCCTGCAAGTTTTTCATCCTCTTTGATTGCCTTGTTGCCTATGCGCATTGCAAGGTTCTCGCTGCTGTCGTGAATAGCCTCGGCCAACTTATTGATTGTTTTCAAATCCTTGTTCAACTTGTTGATTGTCAAAATTGTGGCAACAAAGTCAACCGCAAAAACAGCAAATGAAACGCAAAGGAACACAAATCCCAACTTCGGGTTTATTTTTGCGATTAAATCCGCAATCATCGGATGAATAACTCTCATCATCAAAACGCCGCCAAACGCCCAATAAAAACTGTAACCCAAGCAGATATAACCGCCTAAATTAAAAGGCTTGTCGGAATAATCCCACCAACTTGTGTGGAACAACTTTTTAAGCGCCCAACCGGTGACAAGTTCCAAAGCGCTTGCCAAAATCATTGAGCCGAAAAACAAAAGAAAAACATTTTCCGTCACAGGGGTGAGTATATATATAACTATGACCATACCGAAGCCGTAAATAGGACAAACAGGCCCGTTTAAAAATCCCCTGTTTACAAATTTACCGGTGCTTACGCTGCAAAAACACACCTCGGTACACCAACCGATAAAAGAGTAAACAACAAAATAAAACAAATAATCGTACAACATAACAAATTCTCCTTAATTGCGTATATTATATTTCCCAATTATGTACATTTTATGTAAAAATACCTTGCAATCCCGGTCATTCAAGGCTTTGATTGCAAGGCAATATACTTAATTATTACAAAATAGGTTTTCTCCGCAAAGGTGTTGAGAAAATAATCTGGGTATTTGTATTTCCCATTTTTTGAAACTGCATAATCAACTTTTCAAGGTCGCCGATTTCGTATGCGTCAATTTTTACAAGGTAGCTGTATGCCCCTGTAACATGGTAACATTCAACAACCATAGGTTCGTTATTTACAAGGTTTAAGAATGTTTCGGTATCTGCCGGTTGAACGGATACATTTACAATGGCGTGTATGGTTCTGCCCATTTTTTTCGGGTTTATAATAGCCGTGTATCCCTCGATGATACCGTCCTTTTCAAGTCTTTTTATTCTCTCGCTTACGGCAGGTGCCGTTAAAGAAATTGTCTGTGTAATTTCTTTTACTGTAATTCTGCCGTTAGTCTGCAACAATTCAAGTATTTTCTTATCAGTAGCGTCCATATATCCTCCGTAATTGTCGGCTTATGTTAATATAGGCCAAACATAATCTTATTAACTTTACTTTTGATATTATACGCACTTACCTTTAAAAAGTAAAGTGAAATTTTCAATTTTGTGAAAAAATACATATCTTATGCCGGGCAAAAATTTCATAATGTGCAAAACATAAAAGAGAAAAAGAAAAATATATGTTTTTGCCGTTTAATCGGATTTCTTTTGATAAGAGGCAAATAAATAGGCAAGCTTTTTATCCACAAAGCCCTTTACCTCTATTCCCTCCGGCAGGTATTCCTCCCCATCTACTCTGCCGTTTTCTCTTATTGTGTTTATAAGGCTCGTCCGGCTGTATGGTAAAACAACATCTAAGGCGTACATACGCCGTGACAACATATCGTCGATTTTTAAGAGAAGCTCCTCAAGACCTTTTCCCGTTTTTGCGCTTGTAACAATGCCGTTAAACGGTAAAATATCCCCGTCATACTTATCACATTTGTTGTAAACCGTGATAACATTGTCCATATCACAGCCTATTTCCCGCAAGACTTCCCCGGTAACCTGTAACTGCATATCTCGGTCGTCGCCGGAAATATCACAAACCTGCAAAATAATATCTGCATACTTAGCCTGTTCCAAAGTGGACTTAAAGGCCTCTACAAGTTTGTGGGGCAGTCTGCTTACAAAACCTACCGTATCAACCAAAATCACCGTTTGTCCGCTTGGTAAAACAAGTTTTCTCGCCGTTGGGTCAAGGGTGGCAAAAAGCATATCTTTTTCAAAAATTTCACTGCCGGTAAGAGTGTTCAAAAGGCTGGATTTACCCACATTTGTATAACCTGCCAAAGCCACTATCGGCACATCGTTTTTCTTGCGCCGTGTGTTTAACAGGTCACGGCGTTTTTCAACCTGTTCAAGCTTTGAACGGATAAGTTCAATCCTGCTTTGAATGTAACGCCTGTCAAGTTCCAACTTGGTTTCACCGGCGCCTCTTCTTGCACCGCCTCCGCCGGAACCGCCGCCACCTTGCCTTGACATGGAAACCCCAACGCCGGAAAGCCTTGGCAGTCTGTATTTAAGCAAAGCAAGCTCTGTTTGCAGCTTGCCTTCGCTGGTAGTGGCCCTGCTCCGGAAAATTTCAAGTATCAACATGGTTCTGTCTATTACTTCAATGCCCAAATAATCGGATATATTCCTTATCTGGCTGCCTGTCAATTCGCAGTCAAAAACGCAAAGTTCCGCCCGGTTTTCGGCGGCAACCTGTTTTGCAAGTTCCAGTTTGCCCTCACCAAGGTAATATTTGCCCTCCGGATGGTCTTTGTTTTGTATAACCGTGCCCACAACCTCCATATTTGCGGCTTCGCACAAAGCCGACAGCTCTTTTATGGAATCCTCCATATTGTATTGGCCCCAGTCCACTGCGGCAAGTATCGTTTTAGTTAGCATATAAACACACCTTTCCCAAAAATCTATTAAAAGTGCCTTTCTTCTGTCTTTTGATACTTTATTTTATCACATATCTGTGTTAAAATGTCAAAAGTAAAGTAAGGAGTTGATTGTTATGTATTGTCCCAGATGTGGACGCCCGGTAAGCGATAACGCCAATTTTTGCGGCGGTTGCGGCTTGCCCAGAGCAGAAATATTGAAATATTCACGGAACAATTCTTCCGATAATAACCGGCAAAAAGCCGAAGAAAATAACAATGTGTCAACCGAAGATAAATCGAATGAGGATTCATTCAACAAATCTGCCGAAAGCCGGGAAACACGGCACACATCACAGAATAATTATACAGGTGATTACGGCACAAGTCAAAACAATTATTCGTCCGGCACATATTCAAATTATAATCAGAATTACAACACCGGTTTCTCCGGCAATGATTATTACGCCGGCGGCTATGAAAAAGCAGAATCCACCGACCCGTTGACCGTTGTTGATTACCTTTGGATGATGATTATATCCGGTATTCCGATTGTGGGTATTGTTTATATACTTTACACCGCTTTTGCAGGCCAAAACATAAATAAAAAGAACTGGGCAAAAGCTATGTTGATACTTGCGATTTTCGGTTCCGTGTTGGCATTTGTGTTTATTTTCGGCGTTATAAGTGCCGCAAGCATTATATAATATTTTAAACACAATTTAATATTTCATATTTTAAAACAGCCTTTCGGGGCTGTTTTTGTTTTGTGAAGAACAGTATTTTTGCGATTTAAAATTTTATAAAATTGCGGTTATTGACCGCTTGTAATCTTATATTTCTATAAAATGTAATTTATTCACGATATAGCCCATCGCTTTTCCATTTTAAAGGATTTTCTTCTATATATTTTCGCTTTGTGAATAAATCCCGTTCGTTGCGAATGATATGATCATAAAAAGATTTTTGCCAAATCGAGTTTTGTACTTGTTTTGATGTATATCCCTTAAATTGTTGTATAATTGTGCTTACCGAAATATTATCATAACCATTGACAATAAAAATAATTAAATGAACATGATTTGGCATTATAACATAACTGTCAATAAAAGCATTTGGATATTTTTTACTGATATTTTTTATAGAATTTTCAACAACAATGCCGATTGAGGTTAATTCTATTTTATATGTATCAAATTTAATTTGTGACAATATTGATTTTTTATCCTTTGTGCATATAGTTATAAAGTATGCTCCCCTTTGGCTATAATCATAATCTTTTAATCGTATAACTTTACGAAAATTATTTTCCATATTAAATCACCCAAATATCAACATTTATAAATAAAATATATCATGTATCTTTATGTAATTCAATAATAGTTATATTAAGATACATCATAGAGGCGGTCATTGCCCGCCATTTTTAATTTGAAAATGTTTACCTTCAATTAACAAGAAAAGCAAGACATTATTGTCTTGTGTATTTATTGCCTTATAACCGACAGCGATATATTACAAATAGTCCGTAGGGGCGACCATTGGTCGCCTTATTATAAATTCAGTCATAAAATAACAGCTTAACAAGCTGTAAAACTCATTCTTTTGGCAAAAAGTTGACATCATAACCTTACCACAGTGCAAACCTGCGGTTTGCATAGGCGTTCAATGAACGCCCCTACGATTTAACTTTATAATTATTATTTGTGGCCGTTAAGGCACTCAAACTTTTTTGAAATATTATTCTGTACCCGACAGCGGTAAATTACAGATAGCCCGTAGGGGCGACCATTGGTCGCCTTATTATAAATTATTTACACCGATTTTCAGTCATAAAATAACAACTTAACAAGCTGTAAAACTCATTCTTTTAATAAAAAATTGACATCACAACCTTACCACAGTGTAAACCTGCGGTTTGCATAGGCGTTCAATGAACGCCCCTACGATTTAACTTTATAATTACTATTTATGGCCGTTAAGGCACTCAAACTTTTTGAAATATTATTCTGTAACCCACAGCGGTAAATTACAGATAGCTCGTAGGGGCGACCATTGGTCGCCTTGTTGCAGATTATATGAACCGATTTTCCGATATAAACTATAACCCTCAACAAGTTTAAAAATTGCAAAGAACTGTTATTATGCAAACCTGTATTTTACATAGGCATTCAATATAAATCCACACTGTCAATCACACCAAAAACAAAAACGCACCCGATTGGGTGCGTTCTTTTTTTGGTGATTATGTAAATTAAATTTCTTGAATTCGATTTAACAGTAAACTGTATTATTCAAGGTCGTAAGAAGGCTGGATGTGAATCTTGCCGCCCTTAACCATAACATTTGCGTATACAAAAGCAACAACAAACATTACAGCGTTAGCGATAAGAACCCAAGTTGCCTGACCCTTAATATTCATGTAAGCCTGCATAAGAAGAACTGCCATTGAAAGAACAAGACAACCCTTCAAAGCACCGTCTGATACATGGAACGGTGATTTTGCCCATGCTTCAGGGAAGAGTTTAGGCAATTTCATAATACCGTAAACAAGTACAAAGTTGTTAACGTTACCGATGAGAAGAACGAGCTTACCAAGCATTGAAATGTTCATGCCTGAAACGATAGCCAATACGTTAACTATACCGAAGATTGTAAGCCATACGTAAGGAACGCCTGCTTTGTTAAGCTTAGCCAAGCCTGCAGGGAACCAACCGTCTGCTGTAGCCTGGAGCAAAGGCTTTGTAACCCAACCCAAGGAAGCATTCAATGTTGTACCAAGAGCGAAGCAAGCACCGCAAATGATGAAGAAGTAGTAGCAAGGTGTAGGCATAATCTGCTTAGCGATAACTGAAAGGTTGCCGGCTTCGATAACCTGTTCAGCAGGAATGATACCACCGATACATGAAGCCATGAAAGCGTACAAAACAGCAACTGAAACAGTTGAAACGATAACTACGAAAGGAATATCCTTTGTCGGGTTGATAGCTTCAGCTGAGAAGTTAAGAATAATTGTAGCACCGCCTGTTGCGAATGTAAGGTATGAAGCAGCTTCGAGCAAGCCTGAAACACCGTTAGTGAACAAAGGAGCGCCGAAGAGCTCGTTGCCGAAGTAACCGCCCCACTGTACCTTTGGAACACCGAAGATTGTGAACATAAGCAAAGCAGCTACGAGGAGGTAGAACATGAAGTCCTGAACCTTAGCAATCTTCTCTGTACCGAAGTAGTTCAAAATAAGGAATGCTACGAAGATAACAACTGAAGTAATTAACTGATTCTGAGCAACTGCCGGGATCAAAGAACCGAGGTATGATGCCAAACCTGTTGCATACATAGCCATTGAACAGTTAGAGAAGATGTAAGTAACAGCGTAGAAACCTGCGTACTTGTCACCTACGAAGATGGCAGCCTGTGAATAGAAACCGCCGTAAACACGGATTGTAGAACCCATAAAAATTGTTGGCAAAGCGCCAATACATGTAAGAACCGCAGCAACAACGAAAGCGATGTTAACTGAACGACCTGTCATACCGAGGGCAACGATTGACATAACCATAACACCCGAACCGATAATCTGACCAACAGCCATTGACATCAAGTTCATTCTGCCCAAGGTCTTTTTAAGATCTTTTGCTGATGAAGCCATAATAAATTTTCTCCTTTTTTACTACAAACGCTTAATCACCGGAGCGTTTGCTAATTCCTAAAAACAAATATATTTTAATAGTTCGTTCACAATTTGTCAATATTTTTACGGCCTTATATGTCAAATTCAGCGTTTTTTATATTCTAAACGTTTATTTTTTGTGCAAAATGTACATTTGTATTTCGTTAAGATTTTACCTATATATTGGGTCGATTTGTTTATTAAATAAAGGATAACACCGACATATCGTCCCTTATCCCTGTGTATGTCTATATTAACTTTATAATACAAAAAACACACCTTTCCGACGGGATATGCCTAATTTCACATTTTTTTGCAGGTGACATTAGACTTTTATCTTTAAAACATTAAGTTTTTATCTCTAAATATAATACTGTATTTTAAAATTTGAATGTATAATATCACCCCGCGCCCTGCAACTTCAGCCCTTTTTGATAAGATGATAAGATATAAACAGCCCACAAAATAGGCTCTCTTTGGTAAGATGATAAGATATAAACAGCCCACAAAATAGGCTCTCTTTGGTAAGATGATAAGATATAAACAGCCCACAAAATAGGCTCTCTTTGGTAAAGAGAGCTGTCAGCGTTAGCTGACTGAGAGATTGGAAAGCATTTTGTTTATATCCGATATTCGGTTGTAAATCAGTTTATCATACCAAGGTCAATCCCTCCGGTTTTTCTTGCGAAAAACCACCTCCCTTTACATGTCATGCCACGTGGGTACAAGGGCGGCAATGTTGCGGACTTTTGAAAGCAATTTTTTTATAACGATAAAACAAAAGGCTCGATCACGAGCCTTTCTGATTATATTCTTATTGTTGGGCTTTTATCTTGTCAACATTCTTTCTCAAAATAACAAAGCCGATAATTGAAAGCACGGCCATCGTGCCGCCGAATACAAAGTCAGGTGTATAACTGCCTGCAAAGTCATAAATAAAGCCGAAAATCGAACTTGCAAAGGCCAAAACTACGGCGTTTACAGATTGGAATTTGCTGAGTTTTGACTTGTAGCCCTCGCCGTAAACATAGTAGAAAACCAAGGACGGCGCCGTTGTGCCCAAAGAATAGCACATGCCGTAGCACAGAGATGCGGCATAAAGTACATTGATTGAGCCTTGACCCACGATAAACAACACCATGGATACAAACACTATACTCAACGCAAGATAAAGTGCTTTAAAAATACCTATCTTATCGCTTAAAGCGCCCATAGCAAGCTTGCCGCCTACATTGCCTATCATAGAGCAGCTGTTAATCATAGCGCCAACGGTAAGAGAATATCCTATCGAGGCGGCAAATGTCGGTATCTGGTTCATAAACTGGGTGAGCATTGAACCGGCTATTATGCTTACAAGGCAGAGAGGGAATATAAAGCCCGGCATATTGTAACTTTTACCACGTGCTTTTTTCACCCGGTCACCGGTGTCTTCTTCATAGCCGTATGGCTTTAAGCCCAATTTTTCCGGTGTGAGATTTAGGAAAAGTATTGTAGGTACAATTACCACAACAGCACCTGTAACGCCTAATATAACTGCAGCTTTGCGCCAACCGTAGGCCAAAATCCATTTTGAGAGAACCGGGCCGAAAACCGTTGCAAACAAACCGGAGGCCGCCATTGAAATACCTATAATAAGGCCGTTTTTCTTTTTGAACCAGTTATTTATTACAACCGGGATAACAACAAGAACACAGCTCATGCCTACGCCGTTTAAAGCGCCGGAAATATACCATTGCCAAAGATCGTTGTAAAAATACATAAGTATAAAAGAAAGTCCGCTTAAAACTCCCATAACGGATATTGTAAGTTTTTGATTTTTTTCAAAGAAGCACTTTGCGGTAAAACCTACCGTTGCCGCCTGTGCCAAAGCCCTGACGGTGTAGTAAAGTGAAATTTTGCCGGCGGTAAAGCCCATATCCGCCATAACGGCGGAAAGTAAAATACCGGTGCAGTTGACAAGCATACCTATAAAGCCGCCCTGCAAAGCCAGCAACGCCACAACCACAAACACATATTGCAGATTTGATTTTTTGTTCATTTTTAATCTCCTGTAAATAAATGCTGTATAGTATTATAATATATCAATAGTATATTTTTCAACAAAAAAACAAATAATTTTTAAATTTATAAACTTTTTTGAAAAAATTCCCATTTTAAACTGTTTATTGTTGAATATTTGAGCCGATTTTATTACTAAAAAAGTTTTTGGCTACTTGAAATAAACACATATTGTTGCTACAATATAATCACAAATACAAACATAAAGGAGATAATTATTATGAAACTTGCTGTACTTTATCATTCAGAAACAGGCAATACCCTTAAAGCCGGTGAATTTGTAAAGGCCGGTATGGAAAAGGTTCAGGGCATTGAAGAAGTTAAGATGATTTCCATCGACGATGCAAAGCAAGAAGATTTTGACGATGTTGTGGGCGTTGCAATCGGTGCACCTACATATCTTGCAGAGGCCTCATGGCAGATGGTTAAATTCCTTGAAGTGGGCGGCATAAATATTAGCGACAAATTGGGTTGCGCTTTCTCAACCGGCAACTTCTCACACGGCGGCACGGAGATTGTTTTGCAGAACCTTAACAGCATTATGCTTGCAAAAGGTATGACGGTTTATTCCGGCGGTTGCACACACGGTACGCCGCTTACACATATCGGCGCAAATGCCTTTGTTAAGAACGCAAAAGTTGAAGACAAAGCAGATGTTTTGGAAGCTTTGGGTGAAAAATTTGCTAAAAAAGCCGTTGAATACTTCGGCAACAAGTAAAATTAAAAATTTAAAGGGCGGCATTTGCCGCCCTTTTATTTTGCAAAGAACCTTGTTTTATCTTAATCTAAATGGTTTTTGATAACGGATATTATTCATTACCGATTTTTAATATTACCCATTTTGTCACGCCGTCGGCATGACATTTCCCTATTGCGGAAAACAAGATATTATCAACCTTTAAATTTATTGTTCCGCAGCCGATAGTGATAAATTAAAATCAGTTTGCGCCGGCGTTTACCGACAGGATTGGTGCTTTGTAAATTGTTTAATAAAAATTTCCGCTGTAAACCAAAATTCTCAATAAAACACAACTTCGGCTCTCTTTGGTAAAGAGAGCTGTCAGCGTTAGCTGACTGAGAGATTGAAAAACATTTTGTTCACATCTTGTATTCGGCTGTGAGTTCGGTTGAAAATAAGGTTGTTTTATCAAGGTCAATCCCTCCGGTTTTTCTTGCGAAAAACCACCTCCCTTTACCAAAGGGCGGCTGTGTTGTGGATTTTTGGGATTGTTATTTGTAGCCGAAATTTGATGTAAACAGGTTGTTTATGTGCAAACCTGCGGTTTGCATAGGCGTTCAATGAACGCCCCTACGATGCCAATTTACAAATACATTTACTTGTGACCGACAAAAATAAATCACGGATACACCGTAGGGGCGACCATTGGTCGCCTCTTTTCAAACTATTTAAACTGTTTTTCCACTATAAATCAGCAACTCAAACAAACCGCAAACTTGCCCTCCCTGTGCAAGGGAGGGTGTCGGCGTTAGCCGGCGGGAGGGTTGATTAGAAATCTATAAATCTATAATTTCAATAAAACAGTCTCTCTTTGATACGCTTATTCGGTTGAAATCAGCATTTTAAACCGAGCGAATAGCAAGGCTCTCTTTGGTAAAGAGAGCTGTCAGCGGTAGCTGACTGAGAGATTGATGAATATTTTGTTTATATACGATATTCGGTTACAAGTTCGGTTGAAAATCTGGTTGTTTTATCAAGGTCAATCCCTCCGGTTTTTCTAACGAAAAACTACCTCCCTTTACATGTTATGCCCTATGGGTACAAGGGAGGCTGTATTACAGACTTTTGGGTGTGTTTATTTGTAGCCGAAATTTGATGTAAACAGGTTGTTTGACAACCCCTCAGACGGCTGACGCCGCCAGCTCCCCTTGCACAGTGGAGCCAAGGCTGATGTGAAGATTGAGAATATTTATTTACAGCCGAAATTTGATGTAAACAGGTTGTTTATGTGCAAACCTACGATTTGCATAGGCGTTCAATGAACGCCCCTACGATGCCAATTTACAAATACATTTACTTGTGACCGACAAAAATAAATCACGGATACACCGTAGGGGCGACCATCAGTCGCCTTATTGAAGATTGTTTAAAACAATTTTCCGCTATAAAGACACAGTTTAAACAAACCGCAAAACTTGCCCTCCTTGTATAAGGGAGGGTGTCGGCTTTAGCCGACGGGAGGGTTGATTAAAAATCTATAAATCTACAATTTCAATAAAACAGGCTCTTTTTGATACGCTTGTTCAGTTGTAAATCAGCATTTTAAACCAAACGAATAACAAGGCTCTCTTTGGTAAAGAGAGCTGTCAGCGTTAGCTGACTGAGAGATTGGAAACATTTTGTTTATATACGATATTCACTTTCAGTAGGCTTGTTATAGCTACCGAACAGTGCAAATCTGCGCTTGTATAGGCGGTAAATACCCCCACCTACGGCTTAATTTTCATATTATTTTATTCTTCCTGCAAAACAGGCGAAACAACAGGTTTGCCTTCTCTGTCAAGTAACGGCGTCAAACCGCCGGCATAACCGCTGGCTTTAAAAAGGTAATTTACGCCGGTTTCTTTGTCAACCAAAATTTTCACAACGCCGCTGAAACCGCCCTCGGAATATATTTCTTCAAATCTTTTTTTACTGCTCATTTTTATTTCTCCCATATAATTTTTTCAAAGTTATTTTAAATTGCCTATTATTTTTTAAAAAAGTGAAAATCACAGCAATCGCCGCCATAACCCAAAGTTTTTGTACGAGTAAACCCCATCTTTTTAAGTCCGCCGTATGTAATATCATCTACATCGCAGAAAAGACGGCACAATTCTCCGCAGCCGTTTTCAACGCATGCGGTATGCCAAAGGCATTTTGTAATCGTCACATCAAAATAATCTTTGCCCTTTGCCTGTCGGCTTTGCTGTAAGTCTGTAATTTGCATAATTTTAAGAAAGATATTGCTGTACAGGAAATAAAATCCCGGTACGATTTCCATTCTTGCGGTTGACCCATGTTTTTTAGCCCCCACAACGCCAATCATATATTTTCGCAAACATTCGTAAGCCTGCTCCTGCGTAAAACCTTTTTCTTGTAAAGCCTTGTACAAAGCAACTCTCGGCAAAACGGTATTTGTAAGAGTTTTCATCTGATTTTTGGTTTTATCACAGGTATTTTCAATAGCCTTGTTTAGCTCGCTCTCCTGACAAGCAAATAAATCGACAGCCTTTCCCCGGCCATATTCACGGGTTAAAAAATCTTTTATCTGATTTTGTTGTTTTATCTCCATAATCAAATCCCCTTGAAATATAGCTATTTTATTATTTTTGTAACATGGAAATTGCAGCAATCATCCCCCTGTGCCAGTGTTTTTGTGCGGTGTAACTTGCCGCCCTCGTTGCGGTAGTTTCTCTCGTCCATATTACACAGGCAGGATACAAATTCAAAGCAGTTTTCCCTTGTTCCCAATTTGCAAATTCCGCATTCGGTATAGGTATTGTAAAATTCGTCCTTGCCTTTTTCGTATTTAAACTTCCAGTCAAGTTCATATGGCGAATTTTGGCTTGCTATGCTCTCCTTAACCTTTTTGTCCTGTACTTTGTCGGTAAACAGGGTGCATTTTTTGTTTTTGTGAGCTTTTATCATAAACGGCGACTCAAATACCGCCGTAACCATTTCGTCCACAACCTCCGGGGTGATTTTCTCCGAATGGGCCTTGTGTAAAGAGAACACAAAAGCCGCTATGTATAAGTTCATTTCCAAGGAACTGCCACCTATATCCGGGGTGCGCAAAAGCATGGCTTTATACTCCTGTTTAACCTTTTTCTTATATTCTTTTATATCAATTTCCGGGTGTAGAACCGACAGTTTTTTCAAGGCGGACTTAAAGCACAACAGCTCCACCGCCTTAGCGTAAATACCGTATTTTAACATAATATCAGACCTTTTGTTTTAAATTAGCCTTAGCTAACTGATATTATACCACATATCCGCACTTTGTACAGTTGCAAATTTTATTTTTTCTTTTTTGATTTCGGCGGGGGCAATTCATCGTACATTGCATTAAAAAGCCCTGTCAAAAATTCTTTATCCTCCACATCATTGACAAAAATCATTTCCTTTGCTCCCTCGTAAGGCAACCGGTAAACAGGCCGTGGCATATAAGAAACTGCCGATTTCACCGGCTTTACAAGGAGCCTGTTATCGTAAATACCGCCGACGATTTTACCACGATAATATATTAATAATCCCTACTTGATGACATTTTTAAGCCTCTTGTTCTCTGATTTAAGAATAACCGGTCATACAATCTTATTTTCCCAAACCCTCTATCCACGGCAATTATAGCCCCTTGGGGATTATTTGTCAATTTAACTTACACCGCGGCAACATACAGATTTTTGATTATCAGTTTATTTTTATCACCAATGCGGTTATATCGTCATTCTTTTCTCCGGCGGCGCACACATGTGCGGAAATTGTGTCCGGGCTTTCAGATGCAAACTCCGCTATATCCCCGGGCAAATTTTTAATTCCGTCGGTGGTCATTATCACCGTGTCACCTCTTTTTAAAAGAGTTTGCCGTCGGTAGGGTTTAATTTTTCCGCTGCCTCCTAACGGCAAGCTGTCGTCGCCGTAATTTATAACCCGGCCGCCCCTTATAACCGCCGTATTTACTGCGCCGCACTTGTACATCCTGCAATCCCCGGTTTCAAGGTTAATCACGGTTATGTCTCCGGTTGCGCAACTTCCGTCACGGCGAAGATTAAAGGTAATGTTTGCCATATCCAACGCCCTGTCCGGTGCAATCCCCCCGGTTATAAGCCTTTGCAAAAGGGACAACACCGTTTGGCTGTCACCTGCCGCAAGGTTGCCGGTACCCATTCCGTCGCTTAAAATAGCATACAGCTTTGTGCCGTTTATAAAAACGGTTCCGCCGTCACCGCTTACCGGCCCCAAAGGTCTTTCGCTTACCGCCCACCGGGCTTTCAATTTCGGCACAGGTGTGAACACCGCCGTGTAGCCTTCCGGGCGTTTGTCTATCTGTGGATTTTGAAATTTTCGCCCGTACATATTTTCGATTTTCGACTTTATAATTGCTATTGCTTCTTTCGTCGGCTTGTCCTTGGCGGTAAATTGCACCTCTTCCGGCTCTTTACCGCAAATGCAATAGCTGTGCAATATACCTATATCATTCAGCATATTATCCAATTTTGCGGTAAGATCCATATCCGCAAGCCTTTGTGTGGCTATTTGGGCTGACAGTTCAGCCACAGAAGATGAAATTTCCCCCAGTGTATGCCGCAGCATTTGCCGATTTGCTCTTTGCCGGCCGGAGGCGTATTTTTTTATCCTCCTCAGTTGATTTTCCTTTTCAAACCGCCGATTTATCTCTTCGGTTTTACTGCATCTTGCCAAAAAGCCCCGAGAAAAATCCCCGCCGGGTTCTTTTTCCTTTTTCAAAAACTCGCCGTATGTAAAATCGTAATTTTCAAACCAGCATATGTGGTTTTTAGGGCACTTTCGACAAATTGTTTCCGCCACATTATCGGAGGCGGAATAAGAAAAGATTTTCTCCTGTACCCGATAGATGCCGATTATACAGTCGGAAATATAACCTATCGAATCGGCCATATTTTCAATCCGCCGGCTTATGTTCAAATTCTTCCCGGTTTGCACATTGGCCGCCGGTTTTATAGCCGGCATAAAAGGATAAATCAGGATTGCCCCGACAACGGTAAGAAAAAGAGAAAAATTTAAAAAATCGGATAAAAAAATTAAGTTTAAAATCAAAGCCGCCAAAGCAACAGAGGCAAACAGTTGAAATTTACCCTTTTCCGCCGCCAAACAACCTGCCGCCCAAATAATCAAAAAACAAGCAAAATACCGGGCAAACAAACCTATGTCGTCGGTCAAAGCCAAACACAAAATCAAACTTGTAAGAGAAAAAGCCATATTTCCGCTTTCTGCGCTTTTCCAAGCACAAGCCGTTGATAACATAACACCGGGCATTAAAAATGCGCTGTTAAGCCCCGACAGCGGAAAAACACTGGCCGCCATAAAGCAAACACAGCAAAAATATTCGGAAAACGAAGAAGAAAATTTTCTCCCTTTAAGGATTTCTGCACCGTATTCCGCCATAACGGAAAAATATATAAGCACCGTACCGCCTACTATCGCCAGGGCTTTATATTGCCATGGGGCGTATAAAAGGTTTGTAAACAGAGAATAAGCCGTCATTGCCGCTGCGGAGATGATTAAGGCGGCTTTTTCTTTTTTAATGTAATATTTTATAACAAAAAGTAATATAACAGCTATTAAATACCCAAAGTTTTCAAAAGCATTGGCGGCATTTAAAACAAAACCAACCATAAACCCTGCCAAAAGACAAAGCTGTTTTTCCAAACTTCTTTGGCAGTACAAAAGCGTGACGATAAAAAATGTCACAGGCACATCTGACGGGGCGGCTCTTAAAGAGCCAAACCCCGACGCAAAAGAGAAGATATATGTACAGATTTTATAAATTTCGGGGAACTTTTGATTTACACTCTTTATTTTTTTACTTACGGCAGACATATTTACACCCTTTCGCCAATATAATTTAAAGATATTATATCCGCAGGGAATAAAATAATTTGCCATATTCCGTGATAGTACAAAATACAGTAAATTTAAACAACAATTTTGCAAAAGAAAAAGCCACGGAGACTAATCCGTGGCTAAATATTAAGTTTTTAGTCGATGTCGATTACAATTTTTCGATAGCAATTTTTACTCTTTCAATTGTTCTTTCCTTGCCCAGGATAGCGGAAAGTTCAACGCCGCCGCCCGGTGTAAACTGTTTGCCGGAAACCGCAACACGCAGCGGGTAGAACACCTGTCCGTTTTTAACGCCCAAATCCGCAACCAATTTTGCCAAGGCATCGTGAATAGGCTGAACGCTCCAATCCTCAATACCTTCCAAAATAGGAACAAGAGCCTGCAAAACAGCCTTTGAATTTTCCGGGTTTGTTTTCATCTTTTTGTTTGTGTAAAGAGAAATGTCATACTCAGGCAAAGCGTCGATAAAGTCAACCTGCTCGGAAATTTCCGACAGACAATCGCATCTTGGCTGCAAGGTTTCAACCAAAAGATCAATATCGCAGTCGCTCTTAACTGTCTTGCGGATAAACGGCAATGCTTTTTCCTTAAATTCTTCGTGTGTAAGGTCACGAATGTATTCGCCGTTAAGGCTTCTCAACTTGGCCATATCGAAAATAGCCGGTGATTTTGAAATATTAGCCGGGTCAAATACCTGTTCAAGTTCCTTCAAAGAGAACTTTTCCTGCTCTGACTTCGGTGACCAGCCCAAAAGTGCGATGTAGTTGATGATAGCCTCTTTCAAAAAGCCCATCCGTACCAAATCCTCATAAGATGCGTCGCCGTGTCTCTTGGACAATTTGTTGTGAGCGTCTCTCATAACAGGCGGGCAGTGAACATAGGCAGGAATTTCCCAACCGAATGCCTGATAAAGAAGATTGTACTTAGGTGCAGAGGAAAGATATTCCGCACCTCTGATAACCGGGTTGATAAGCATAAGGTGGTCGTCGATAACGTTAGCAAAGTTATAGGTAGGCATACCGTCTGCTTTAAGCAAAATCTGATCGTCAAGAGTGCTGTTTTCAACTGTGATTCTGCCGTAAATCATATCGTCAAAATATGTCTCACCTGTCTGCGGGATTTTCTGTCTGATAACATATTCTTCCCCGGCGTCGAGTCTTGCCTGAACTTCTTCCTTTGAAAGGTTGCGGCAGTGTCCGTCATAGCCTGTGGGCTGACCGGAAAGCTTTTTAATTCTGTTTACCTCTTCAAGTCTTTCCTTTGTGCAGAAGCAGTAGTAAGCGTGACCTGATTCAACAAGCTGTTCCGCATATTTTTTGTATATAGGTTTTCTCTCGCTTTGAACATAAGGGCCGTAAGGGCCGCCTACATCCGGGCCCTCGTCCCAAAAAAGGCCGTTTTCTTTAAGTGTGTTGTATATGATGTCAACGGCGCCTTCAACCTGGCGTGCCTGGTCGGTATCTTCAATTCTCAAAATAAAGTCGCCGTTAAACTTCTTAGCTGTCAAATATGTGTACAAAGCTGTACGCAGGTTGCCCACGTGCATATATCCCGTAGGGCTTGGGGCAAATCTCGTTCTGATTCTGTCAAGTGCCATATTCTTCCTCCGATTTAAACGCCCATGGCGTTAGTATATTATAGTATATATATTATTATTTTATTTTGATTTTGTCAATTGAAAAACTTATAATTCTGTGGTATTATAGTCTTATCACACATATTGCGATGATAAAATCAAATTTTAAGTCTATACTTAGTAAGGAGGATAACAGTATGGAAAAAGAAAACGCCAAGCAGCGTGTTTTAAGCGGCATTCAGCCAACAGGTACTTTTACATTGGGAAATTATATAGGGGCTGTGCGCAACTGGCCTCTTTTACAAGATGAGTATGACTGTATTTATATGATAGCCGATCAGCATGCCCTTACGGTAAGGCAGGACCCTACTCTTTTGCGCAAGCGCACTTATGAGGCCACAGGCATGCTTTTAGCCAGCGGTATCGACCCGGAAAAGAGCCTTGTTTTTGTACAGAGCCACAACCCGGTACACTCACAGTTGGCTTGGATTTTGGCTTGTAACTGTATGTTCGGCGAACTTTCAAGAATGACCCAGTACAAGGATAAAAGCGCAAAACACGCCGATAATATCAACGCCGGTTTGTTTACATACCCGGTGCTTATGGCTTCGGATATTTTGGTTTACAACGCACATCAGGTGCCGGTAGGTCGGGACCAAAAGCAGCATGTTGAACTTGCAAGGGATATTGCCCAGAGATTTAACAACACATACGGTGAAACATTTGTTTTGCCCGAATGTATGCAACCTAAGGTTGGCGCAAGAATTATGTCCTTGCAGGAGCCTACAAAGAAGATGAGTAAATCCGACGAAAACCGGAATGCCTTTATTCTTTTGTTGGATGACAAAGACACAATTATGCGCAAATTCAAACGTGCCATTACCGACAGCGAGGGCATTGTAAGATATGACCCGGCAGAAAAACCCGGTGTGTCTAACCTTATGGGTATCTACAATGTATTCACAGGCAAGAGCTTTGAAGAAATTGAAAAAGAATTTGCCGGTCTTGGCTACGGCGCTTTGAAAGAGGCTGTTGGCACAGCGGTTGTTGATACACTGACGCCTTTCCAGGATAGATATAATCGGATTATGGCGGACAAACCGTATATAGAAAAAGTTCTTAAAGACGGCGCCGAAAAGAGCATTTATGCGGCACAGAGAACTTTAAACAGGGTTTACAAGAAAGTCGGCTTTGTATTGCCAAAATAATCTTCGTTTATTTTGCCGACAAGCAAAATTTACATAACCAGCAAAAATTAACCTCTCCGATAAAATCGGAGAGGTTTTTGTATGTTCTTTGCAATATCAAACTTATCACTTTTCATTGCCGATAAATCTTAATCACTTCTTTATTTTTTATTGCAGAACCCACTGATATAATAAATAAAAAGACAATTAAATTTAAGGAGCAGTAAAATGAAAATAGTAGCCACAATCATTTCCCTTGTATTAACATTTTTCTTCGCAAATATGTTCAGCATTTATCGGCCGGGAACCGTTCCCACACTTTTGACATCTGTTTACCTGGTTGTGATTTTTGCAATATTTGAATGTATATCCTTGGCAATCGGCTTTGCGATAAAAAATATTAAAAAATAAACCGATAAATCGTAAGCGACAGCCGGCCGAAAGACGGTTTATACAAACCCGCCAAAACAAGTTTCCGCCATAAAACGGCAACAACAAACCATATTATTTAAATTAAAAAGTGCGCCCCGATTGGGGCGCACCTTTATAGGTGATACTATTTTGTTTAAACTTGCGATTATGCAAATTCGTAAGAAGGTGCAACGTGAATTTTACCGCTCTTATAAAGAACCTGTGTGTAAACAAGTGAGAATACAAGCATTACAGCGTTGGCGATAAGAACCCATGGTGCCTGACCTTTACAGTTCATGTAAGCCTGAACAAGTATGATAATTTCTGACATACCGATGAGAGTTTTAAGAACTGTATCTGATACATGGAAAGGTGACTTAGACCATGCTTCAGGGAAGAGCTTAGGCAATCTGAGAATGCCTGCGGCAAGTATAAAGTTATTGATGTTGCCCAAAAGAAGAACCAATTTACCTATCATAGCAGTGTTCATACCAAGAAGGATGGCGCCGCCGTTAACTATAAAGAATATGAGAAGCCAAACCGGTGTTGTCTTAAACTTAGAAAGCTTGTTAAAGAATGCCGGGAACCAGCCGTCATCTGTAGCCCGCATCAAAGGTCTGATAGCGTTGGCGATTGATGAGTTCAAAGTAGTTGCAAGGGCGAAGATAGCACCGCAAACCATGAAGAAGTAGTAGCAAGGCTTAGGCATAATTTCCAAGGCGATAACGCCCAAGTTACCTGCGGCCTGAACATCTGCTGATGGCAAGATACCACCGATACAGCAAGCCATAAATGCGTACAATACAGCAACAAGCAATGTAGAAATGATAACAACCTTAGGAATATCCTTAGTCGGGTTGATAGCCTCAGCAGAGAAGTTTACAACAACTGTGGCACCGCCTGTGGCGAATGTAAGATATGTAGCAGCTTCAAGCAAACCTGAAATACCGTTTGTGAAAAGAGGTTCACCAAAGAGTTCGTTGCCGAAGTAGCCTGCCCACTGTACCTTAGGAAGACCGAAAGCTGTGAACATAATAAGAGCAACAACAAGCAAGTAGAACATAAATGTCTGTGCCTTTGCCATCCATTCTGTACCGAAGAAGTTAAGAACGAAGAACAAAATGAGGTAGCCGATTGCAAGAGGTGTTGCATACGGTGCCAAGCCCGGAACAAGCTGGATTGTGTATGAAGCCAAGCCTGTGCCGAAAAGGGCAAGTGACATTCTGTTAAAGATATAAGTTACAGCATAGTAACCGGCGAATTTATCGCCAACGAAGATAGCGGCCTGTGAGTAGAAACCGCCCATAGCACGGATTGTAGAACCCATGAAGATTGTCGGCAAAGCGCCGAAGCAGGTAAAGACAGCAGCAACAACGAATGCGATGTTAACCGAACGACCTGTCATACCCAGGGCGGCAATGGACATAACCATAACGCCCGAACCGATAATTTGTCCAACAGCGATAGACATAAGATCCATAAAACCAAGGGTCTTATTCAGCTGTTGCATTGTGGATTTTTCAGCCATATTAATTTTCTCCTTTTATTTCTCCCTCAGCACCGGTATCACTGCGGTACTGTTTTTCTTGACTAAATTATAAACGAATTATGAACAATTTATCAATTATTTTTTAACCGCAATTAAAATTTTGTAGAAATTTCCCAAAATCAAAAATCCATATTTATGCTTTTTACCGATAAATTTAATATAATTTTCTCTTGATTTCTGATTGTTTGGTGTAATTTATACAAAAAGTTCGATAATTTTTACATATAGATTGATATTTTTTTAACAATATAAACAGAATAAAATTCCTATGTCTTGTAGAATTATAGGGGGAATAACACACAAAACCCGCCCCCCTTTTGGCAAAGAGAGCAGGCGGTGCAGTGGGCTGAAAAACAAAAAATAATATAATTTTAACTGATATATCCTTTTTCAATAAGATAATTTTTCAGTATGTTTAATCCTTCACGGAGTTCATCGTAAGATCGCACCGATGCCAGTGCCACACGGATAAATCTCCTTTCACCGTTGGAAACAGAAAATCTGTCGGAGTGGTAAACCGAAACCGATCTGTCACTGAGTTCTTCCTCTATTTCATCTCCCGGTCGTGATGTATTTATATCAATGCAACGGAAAAGCGTAGGTATTTTTGAATATTGCTTGTTGTTCGGGAAATATTCTTCAAAAATCTTGTTTACCTCAACCGCTTTTTTGGTTTTCTCCCGTGTCATTTTAGGCAGGTAGCCGTCCTTTATAAATTGGGTTACAATTTCTGCGTCTAAAGAAGATGTCTTTACATTTATGTTAAAAATTGCATTTTCAATGGTTTTTTTAAACCTGTCGGGATACATTATATACGCCACCCTTATGCCGGAACATATCATCTTTGATGTGCCGGCCACGCATACCGAATTTTCCGGTGCAAGGCTTGACAGAGATTTTTCCCTCTTTTCCGCCAAAAAGCCGAGAATGTCATCTTCTATAAGCCGCAAATTATGTTTTTTTATGATATTTGCAATTTGCTCTCGTCTCTCGCCGGGCATGGAAAATGTGGTGGGGTTTGCGCAGCCCGGCATAAGATAAATGCCCTTTATATTTTCCGTCCGACAAAGGTTTTGTAGTTTTTCCGGCAACATACCGTCTATATCGGCACTTACCCCAAAAAGTTTTAAGTTATATGCTTTTGCAAGCTCTATAACATTAGGATAGGTGTATTCGTCAACGGCTATTTTATCGCCGGGAGAAAAAAGAGCCGTAAAACAAACTGCCAATGAGTTTTGCACACCGGATGTAATCGCACAGTTGTCTCCTTTGTAGTCAAAAAACTGTTCGGCCGCTACCAACTGATGAGGCATACCCAAGGGGTAATCATACTGCAACAAATCCCCAAGATATTTCTTTCCCCGAACCCTGCGGACAGATGGAATAAGAATTTCGTTACATTCTTCAAATGATTTCATAAATCCAAGTTCTATCCTGCTTCCCGGTGCCGCCGGTCCTACGGCAACCGACTTGCGTTTAACCCTTGAAACAAATGTGCCGCTTCCCTTTACGCCGTAAATAAGCCCCTTATCCCGGCATATGGTGTAAGCTCTTGTAACTGTTGTAAAATTTATGTCCAAAAAGTCTGCAAGCTCCCTTTGCGGCGGCAATTTTGTATCCCGTCGCAAAACGCCGTTTAAAATATCATTTTCCAAAAGCTGCGCCAAAGACAGATACACCGGCCTTGTCAGGTTATTTCTGTCCGGTCGCCATGTAAGCGGATAGTATTCAAATGAATTTACAGGCATTTTTCGTCTCCTTTTTTAAAAGAAAAGTATAATACATACAATTATACACTTTATTATATGCATTTTCAATGGTATAATAGAAACATAGAAAAACTCATATCAACAGGACATCTCCCAACCTGCAATTTCTATATGAGGCCATAATGATTTTATCATACAGATAAAATCGAAAAACAAAACAGCAAGGCTAAACCTTGCTGTTTTCCTTTTTATGATTTCATAGGGTGTAAACTGACCCTTTTACATTTTGTTTTTATATAATATCTTATAAGAAATTAAGGGTCAATCTTTGCCGGTGTAACACTTCCGGTCGGTGTATTGATTTGACGCCAAAGCCAGTTTAACGGTGTTGTAAATACATCTCTTTAATTTTTCAATAGGCAGACTGCCGTCGGCAAGTGCGGTTTTAATGCTTTCAACATCCTCCGGCACGCCGGGCATAACCATATCATTGCCTGCTCGCATACAGCCCCGTGCGCTGCATTCACCCCGTGTGGATGCAACGGTTGTTGTCCAGTCGGTCATAATCGCCCCGGCAAAGCCCCACTCATCCCTTGCTACTTTTGTGCAAAGGTCGTAGCTGTTGGCGGTATGCACACCATTTACCATATTATAACTTGTCATAATAGACATCGGCTGACTTTCCTTAATTGCAATTTCAAAGCCCTTTAAGTAGATTTCTCTCAATGCTCTTTCGGAAACTATCGAGTCGGAGCCCATTCTGTTATCCTCACAGTTATTGCAGGCGTAGTGCTTGATTGTGGTACCGCAGCCGGCAACGCTTTGCACACCTTTTGTCATTGCGGCGGCCATCATACCGCTTAAAAACGGATCTTCTGAATAATATTCAAAATTTCTTCCGCAAAGAGGATTGCGGTGAATGTTCATACCCGGGGCAAGCCACAGGGTAACATTAAACAAATTCATCTCATGGCCTATCATCTCGCCCACTTCTTTTATAAGCTCCGTATCCCATGTTTGAGCAAGAAGCGTGCCAACCGGTATACTTGTGCAAAACTGGTATCTGGGCTTGCCTGTATGAATTTTCTCCTCCTCAAAGAAACCGTGTTCCAGTGCGGCAAAAATCGTGCTTTCCTCCATTGTGCCGTCATCTTTTACATAGAAAACCTGTTTGAGCCTAAGTCCCCGAGGGCCGTCTGCCAAAACCATACTTGCGATATTTTCATCTCCAACCGTTTCTGCGGCGGCCCCCGGCACAGTTTGTGCGGCGCCGCCCAGGGCAGATTGTCCCTTACCCGGGTCTCCGCTTGCCATACTTATAAGTTTTTCAACAGACATTTCTTCCACAAGTTTGCCCGCTTCGCCGATAAGAGGCTTTGTATCCGAATCATAAACCGCTGTTTTTGTCTTTATAAGATTGCCGTTAATTTTTATGACAGGCAATTTTTCGCCCCTTTTATGCCACCGAGCCTCTTTTGCCAAAACGACAGCTTTGTCGGGCTTAATTGTTTTAAGTTCTTCTTTTAACGGGCACACATGCCGCAATTTTTCGGTGATTATTGTCTCCTCCAAAAGGATTGACCCAACAAGCCGGGCGCTTTCAAGGCTGTTGCCGACCCACACGCCGTAAAGACCTTTTTGCAAAGTGTAGGCGGATTTTTCTTCGTCAAAACTTGTAAGCCCTTCCGCAGAAAATTCAATTTTTACCTGCTCTTCTTCTTCCGGTTTTAACAAGCCTGTCTTTTTAAAGCCCACAAGCCTGCGGAATTCCTTATCAAGCCCCTCTTGTGGTGCGCTTACATAAACCTGAACAACCTCTCTGCCGTCATACTTGTCGCCTATATTTTTCACCGTTGCGTCAACGATAATTTTATTTTCTCCGCCGATTTGAGATACTTCCAATCCCGGATTTAAAATCTCCGTTTCCGTGTAACCCAAACCGTAACCGAATCCGTATCTCACCGGCACACCGAATGTATCAAAATAGCGGTAGCCTACATAAATATCGTCTATATATTCCTCTTTGTAAACACTGCCGGATTTATAACTGAATGTATCGGCACTTGGCAAATCCCGATAGTCAGCGGGCCATGTGTCGGTTAATTTGCCCTGCGGAACAACTTCGCCCAAAAGCACACTTGCCAAGGCGTCGCCGCCCCGCTGACCGGCCTGAACATAGTAAATTATCGCTTTTATGTTAGGAAACTCGTCTGTAAATGCCAAATCGACAACGCTGCCGGAATTTATTACCAGACACACCTCTTTATACCGCCGACAAACCCGGGTCAAAAGCTGTTTTTCACTGTGGGAAATATAATAATCTCCTGCTTCGTCCTTTCTGTCCTTGCTCTCCCCGGCAATACGGCTTAAAACAAACAGTGCTCTGTCTGCGCCGTCTGCCTTGGCTTTTTCAATGTCGATAGGTTCGCCTACCGGCATAGAAAATTGATGTGATGAATATGAAAGAAAGAAATTTCCGTTATACATCGGCAAATCTTCCTGAATTTTATTTTTCCAGTCAAGGCGTGCCTGCCGATATATTTCCTCATAACCTAAAATCCAATCTTTGTCGGTTATTTCCACGCCCTTGGCCACTAAGCCCTCGTATATGGAAACGCTTTTTCTCTCGTTTACATCGCCGCTGCCTGTGCCGCCCTTTATGGTTTTTCCTGCGCCGCCGCCGTAAATTGCCAACTTATCGCCCCTGTTTAAGGGCAACATTCCGTCGTTTTTTAAAAGAACAAAGCCCTGCCGTGCCCGCTTGCCGGACAGCAGATGATTTTCCTTTTCTCTTTCTGTTATTGCCGGGTTTTCGGTACCGGCCAACCCTCTTTTTTTAAGGCTCATAATTGCCTCCCTAAAATTAAAATTATTATAAATATTATATTTTTTGTCCGGTTTCATTTCAATATACATATTGTATTTTCTATATATCACATAAATTGAGAGTGGTATTTTTGTGCAATTTAGTAGTAATACTTTGGCAAAATCAAGATAATTTTTAATATCCTTTAACATATGAGCACCAAAAAAAGAGAGCCTTTCGGCTCTCTCGGATTTTAAACATAAACTTTGCGCTTATTCTTTTATACCCTTATCCCGCAGGTGTGTAAGGCTGCCGTCGGGGTTTTTTAAAGTAACGTTGTTAAGCTGGCTGATAAGGTCCTTGCGGAAACCTTTTACATATTCCCGTCTCAGCTTTGCCTGTTCGTGTTTTTCTTCCTCGGTCAATCCCTCTGCCTTGCTTTTTTTGTATAATTCATTTATTCTTTTTACCATAGCGTCCATTTGCCCATACCTCCTTGATATACAGATGTATTCTATCAAAAATATGTGTAAATATCAAGACGACAAAAGCGGCTTTTTCAAGCCGCTTTCCCATTACCGGTCGGAAACCATATTCACGACCCAAATCTTTTTTCTTATAAGCACGGTGCCTAAAACAACCTTTATAAGGTCAACACAGCATACAAGAATGTAGCATGTTAAAATAGGCAGTGTTGTAAAATGTGTAAGGCAGTATGCCACCGGCAAAGTCACACAGCACACAAAGCCGGAGTCAAACAGGAATGTGATAAATGTTTTACCGCCGGAGCGCAATGTGTTGTAGCTGACGAATATGTAACCCTGAATTGTGCTGTAAAATGCATAGACAATTATAAACTGTGCCGCCAAGGACTTTACTTCCGGCTCGGTGTTGTACAAATTCGGCACAAACAGCGATGTTGCCGCTATAAACACTGCCAATTCCAAACAGACCTTAACGCTGATTTTAAGCAGGCGTGTTGCATAATCATAAGCCTGCTCTTTCCTGTCCGCCCCCAGTTCGTGGCCTATAATAATAGATGCGGAAATGCCCATTGCCAAGAACACGCTGTTAAAGAAATTGCCCACAGTATTTGATATGTTGTATGCCGCAACAACATGCAATCCCCTTGAAGCGTATGCCGCAACGACCATTGATGTGCCGGTGCCCCATAAACTGTCATTCATCAGAAGAGGTATGCCTTTAAGTGTAATTTGTTTTGCCAAATTAGGCTTGATTTTAAAGCTGCTAAACAGACCGTTGAAATAGAAATATTTTTCTTTGTTCAGTTTAACGCTGATAAACATTACAAAAAATTCCACAAATCTTGAAATAACCGTTGCAATAGCCGCACCGTTTACGCCGAGCCGTGGCATACCCAGGTGACCGAAAATAAGCAACCAGTTAAAAACAAGGTTTGTCAAAATTGCCGCAACGCCGGCTTTCATAGGCAACGGAGTATGACCGCACTCACGGAGAGTTGACGATAAAATGCCGGAATAGGCAAAGGGTATAAAACCGATCATCAAAATGTGCAGGTAATCCAAAGCATAGCCCAAAGTTTGGCTTACCCGGCCCCGAGAGTCACCCTCTGCCAAGTACAGCCCGATAAGCTGCGGTCCAAAGCCTGTAAAGGCTACCATTGCAATAAGCAAAACGGCTGTTGCAATATAAATTTTAAACCTTACGGTTTGTTGTACGCCCTCGGTATCTTTTTTGCCGAAGAACTGTGATGTGTAGATGCCCGCTCCCGCAAGGCTTCCTGTTACGGTGAGATTAAAAATGAAAAAAAGCTGGTTAACAATAGATACGGCAGACATCTGCATTGTACCCACCTGACCAACCATAAGGTTGTCAAGCAAATTTACAAAGCTGGTTATGCCGTTCTGAACCATAATGGGCAGTGCAATGCCCATTACCATTTTGGAAAAATCTCTGTCTTTTTTCGTCTGTTCAGACATAATTTCACCTCAATATAAAATTTCGGCGCTTTTGCGCCTGTTAATATAATAACACAGATATATTTTATATACTATTGGCATAATATATGAAAAGGCAGGCTCAAAAAAGCCTGCCTCGATTGTGTTTTTGCACAAAATTTTGCGATTTTAATATGAGCGATATCTGTAGTTCATATCAACTGCGGTGTTTATTCCGTTTACGGAACCTTTGCTTGTATACTGCCAAATATCATATCTGTAAGCGAAGTCTGTCCGCTGTGCAAAATGAGCCATCCAAATATGATAGCTTGACAAAGCGGAGTAATTAAGCTGACCGTAGAACCATGTTTTAGATGCATAAACACCGGCCTTGTAACCGCTGTTCTGTACCGTCTGACAGAAAGCCTGGGCTATCTTTGTACGGTGTTCCTGGCTTAAACCGTCTGCTCTGCCGTCACGCCGTGATGTGGAGTATTCAGAGTCAATAAATATCGGATAAGCCAAATTGTAACCACTTACGGCCTGCAAACAAAGGGAAGCTTCCTCAACTGCCTCCTCGGTTGTAATGGCCTGTGAGAAGAAGTAAACACCCACCTTTAAGCCTGCGGCGGTTGCCCCTTGAATGTTTTGCCTGAACTTAGGATCTTCAACCAAAACGCCGGAGCCGTAGCCACGGTAGCCTGCACGGATAATTACAAATTCTATGCCGTCGTCCCTTACCTTGTTCCAGTCGATATTACCCTGATACTTTGACACATCTATACCCTTGCCCACGCCGGTATCAAGCTTGCCGTTGGAGTCAAAAAGATATGCGGTGCCCTGTATAACCTGTGAACCTATAACCTTGTCGCCGTTTTTATCGTAGTAATATCTGCTGCCGTCAATATTCTGCCAGCCTGTAAGGATTGTAACCTTTTCCTTTTTGGTTGTCTTAACTTCGGTAAGATCGAAATAGGAATACTCGCTGATAAGATTGCCGTTAGAATCAAAGATATTTACATCTACACGCTTATCCTCATATTCCGGAGTTGGTGTAGGTGCAGGATCAGGAGCAGGATCAGGCCGTGGCGCAGGTGTCGATTCCGACGTAGAGGGCTGCTCTGGCGTAGAGGGCTGCTCCGGCGTAGAGGGCTGCTCCGGCGTAGAGGGCTGCTCCGGCGTAGAGGGCTGCTCCGGTGTAGAGGCCTGCTCCGGTGTGGAGGCCTGCTCCGGCGTAGAGACCGGCTCTTCCGCATACACTCTAAGCCAAAACATATTTAAAGCCTGGCTCCGTGTTTTCGGTACACGCTCTATATAATATGCGCCTGTTATGTATCCCTCGCTGTCCAAAATAGGGTGATACTTTGTTGACTCGCCGGTGTTTTTGTTCTTTATGGTTCCGTCCTCCACAACAACCGGCTTGTATTTAATTACTTCAACATCTTTTTCGACTTCTTTTTTGCCTGTTTCCACATATTCAACCGTGTCGGTTACCGGTGCCGGTGTAGGCTTTGCCTCAGTTGCGCCGTAGCCGGCGTCCTCTTTTGCCGAGTTAACCTTGCTGTCGTCAACCAATTTGTCGCTTACATCCATTTTCACATACTTAACTTTTTCGGCAACTTTGCACTCGATAGGTTCCGGCATGATGTAGCCGTCCTTATCCCGAATGCTTACCGTGTAGTTACCGGCCTTGAGTTTTGTCAACTTCAAAAAGCCGTCGCCAACCGTCCAGTCCTTGTTGTAGCCTACATTTTTACCCTTTACGGTAAGAATAAACTTATCATTTGTAACAAGTTCGCCCTTTTCGTCCACGATTTGAACTTCCAAATCCTCCTCAACGGAAGACGGCCTAAGGGTTATCTTTATATCCTTTTTGCTCTCGCTTGAAGAATCTTCCGATGAGGCAGAAGAAACCATTGAGGATATATATGAAGAAAACGAGGAGAGTTCGGAAAAACTTATCGGCTCTCCGTTTGCCGAAGCATATTTTGACACCGTGACAACAGAGGTTATAACCCCTGCCCCTATGGCAACCGTCAAAACACCTGCGGCTATTTTTTGATTTCTGTTAAAATTTTTAATTTTATCTGCAATAGACTGAAAAGAAATTTTCACCTTAAATCTCCTTAAAACATACCATAAACCCTGTACGCTGATTGCGTATAACAACATTGTACAACATTTTTTGCCTTTTTGCCATAGCAAAGTGTGAAATTTACAACCAAACCCCAGGCAAATTATGGAAATTTAATCAAATTTTAATTTTTAAGGTTACAGATTATAGAATTTGTAACCTATTATCCGTTACATTCCGCCTTTGGCTTTTAACAATAATTTCTTTAAATTGCGTCCCAAGGAATTAAAATTTTCAATAGATAAATTTTTAAAAACAGAAATGTCGCACTCTGGGTGACAAAAGGATTGTTAAAGCAAATTGTTTATATTAACTTTTTGTTATGAACAAATATACTTGTAAAATCAAACCGTAGGGGCGTTCATCAAACGCCTATGCAAACACCGGGTTTACACACAGACAACCTGTTTACATCAAATTTCAGTCACAAACCCTTGAAAGTCAAACAAAACAAAAAACCGCAAAGATACTCTTTGCGGTTTGCAATGGTGGACCTTCACAGACTCGAACTGTGGACCGTCCGGTTATGAGCCGGATGCTCTAACCAACTGAGCTAAAGGTCCGTTAAATATTGCTAAATCATTATATAACAAAGCAATATTTTTGTCAACACTTTTTTATTGCCAAAGCCTATAAAACAGCTTTTACGCCATTTCAAGCTGCCGTGCCAAAACTTCTTCTTTTAAAGGAATACTGTCCGCAGCACCGTGTTTTGAAACCGCCATTGCGCTTGCCTTGGCAGACATTTTTAAAATTTCTTCCGGGTACATTCCGGTTAAAATTCCGTTTAAGAAATAGCCTGTAAAGGTATCTCCGGCGGCGGTTGTGTCAACGGCATTTACTTTGTAAATACCCCGACGATATATTTTTGCGCCGTCAAAATAGACCGAGCCGTCCCCGCCCAATGTGATTACGATTTTCGAATTGGGATATTTTTTATGCAAAACTTCAATGGCTTTCTCGGCGCTGTCAAAACCACAAATTGCCTTTGCCTCGACTTCGTTCATAATGAATATAGAAACCTTTGACAAATCGCACCGCAAAAGTTTTTCGTCCATAGGGCTTGGATTTAAAACAACTGTCATGCCCTTTTCCCGGCCTTTTTCGATTATGTAATCAAGGCAGGAAATTTCGTTTTGCAAAAGGAGAATATCCCCTTTGCCGAATTTTTCAAAAACGGTATCAACATAATTTTTATCTATGGTGCGGTTTGTGCCGCCGTACAAAATTATGTTATTTTGTCCGCTTTTATCCACCTGAATAATTGCGTGGCCGGAAAATTCGTTTTCCCGAATCCGCACATAATCGGTATCTACGCCGAATTCTTTAAGCTTCCGCAGCAATGCCATGCCGTCAGAACCTATTTTACCTGCCATATAAACTTCACTGCCGGCTTTTTTACAGGCTATGGCCTGGTTTAAGCCTTTGCCGCCGCATCCCACATTGAGAGATGAAGAAGATATGGTCTCCCCCGGTGTTACAAAGTGATCCATGGCATAAACACGGTCTATATTAAGTGAACCGAAATCAAGTATTTTCATTTTAAAAGCTCCTAATTTAATCAATATAATAATTGTATAACTATATTTACCCGGTGTCAACAAAGGCAAATGACAATATTTTTGTATCTTAATTGTAGATTATGACTAATAATTATGTATTAGCAGTCCGATTTATTCTTTTTCCTGGGCATTTTTATCCCGGAAAACGCATTTTGAAATCTCCACCACAAGCTCTTTAATCTTAATAGGTTTGGATAGATGCCGGTTCATTCCCGCAGCCTTTGTTTTGCGAATATCCTCTGCAAATGCATTTGCGGAAAGGGCTATTATAGGCAAAGTCTTTGCGTCGGCTCTGTCAAGTTCCCTTATTTTCTTTGTGGCGGTTATACCGTCCATTTTCGGCATCATAATATCCATCAAAACAACATCATAGGTGCCGGGCCGGCTGTCTTTTACCATATTTAAAACTTCTTCGCCGTTTGTAGCCTCCCGGATAATTGCCCCCTGCTCTTTCAAAAGGGTTGCGGCAACTTCTCTGTTTAAATCGTTGTCCTCGGCAAGCAAAACTTTAACTCCGTGAATATCTGTAACCGCCGTGGACTCCATTACCGAGGTATAGTCCTTTTCCTGTGCCGGGTCAAATGGAATTGTAATTGTAAATTCACTGCCTTCCCCCTCTCGGCTGCTTACTTCCATGGTACCGCCCATTTTGTCAACTAAACTTTTTACAATGGCCATACCCAGTCCGGTGCCTTTAAACACCGTTCTTGCGTTGCTGTGTTCCTGGGCAAAAGGCTCAAAAATATGCTTTAAAAAGTCCCGGCTCATGCCTATGCCGGTATCGCTGATGACCCAGCGATAAACTGCCTTACCGTCTTTGTCCGCAATTTGCCGAACATCACATGTAATGCTGCCGCTTGGCTTGTTGTATTTTACACAGTTGCCCAAAATATTCAAAAGCACCTGTCGCAGATGCAAAGGCGAACCGTAAACATAAGGTGTTCTCATATCGGCAATGGATTTACCGTTTAATGTTATGCCAAACTCCCCGGCTTTCAAGCCGGCCATGGTGTAAACATCTTTCATCAAATCGGGCATACTGAAAACTTCCCTGCTAAGCTCGGATTTTTCGTCCTCTAACTTGCTTAAATCCAGCACGTCGTTTATCAAAGACGAAAGATGCCCTGCCGCCACTCTCTGCTTGGCTCGCAATTCTTTAAGTAATTCCACATTGTCCGAATTGTGATCCTCAATTTCCAATGTGCCGATAATTCCGTTTAGAGGGGTGCGCATATCGTGGGATATTCTTGAAATAAAGCTTGATTTTGCGGCGTTTGCCCTTTCTGCCTCTTCCTTTGCCTGTTTTAGGTCTCTTTGGATTTCCAATGTTTCCACAGTTTGCTTTGTTACATCACCCAAATAACCCCTTAAAAATTTTCGCCAGCTGTCAACGGCATTAACCATACCGCCGCATCTTATATACTGCATACCGATTTCCGGGTTGTCCCACTTATAAAGTATTTCAAAAGTATCCCCAACTTCAACTTTGCCGGTTTTGCCCATAAACTGAACATTTTCCTCTAAAATATGGGCACGCCAGTATTTATACATCTCTTCCGGGAAAAAATTTTTATCCTCGACCACAAGCATTTTCTTTAAGTAAGGTGATACAAACATCTGCGGTTCACCGTCGGCGGGAATTTCTATTCTCCAAAGGCCGTAGCCCAAGTTTGCGATTATCTCGTTATCTGTCATGACGATTTTTTGCAAATTATCATACTTTTCACTTGCTTCTCCTAATTTTTTACTCAAGCTGTGAGGCACTACTTCTCCGGCAAGCTGTTCTTTGTTAGGGCAGGATTTATGAATAAGCACCACCCTCGGCTTGCCGTTTTCTAATTCATATAAATGTGTAAAACGGATATACATCCTTATGTTTTTATCGTCTTTGTTGCACAGTATAAGACGGCCGTAAACGGCGGAGGACTTTTCGTTGATTTTCTTCTCACGGCATGAAAAATATTCCTTGTAATAAACCGATTGGTCTCTCTTTATGCGTTCATTTTTTAAATATTCGGCGTACTCTGCCTTGTTGCGGCAATATTCCCACTCTCCGGTGCCTATAACCGTAATATTATCGTCGTAATATTCCAGCAGTTCTGTTATATCATCCTTCCTGCCTATATACATATCCCACAGTTTTTCCGTAATTTTTTCAAGCTCAGTCATGTTTTTAACCTCTATACTCAGAAATCACGGTATTCGCTGTGGTTTCCGTTCCATATCTCTTATCAATCCATATATTTAAAAAGACAACATTCAACCAAAAATTTATTTAAATCCATCTTGATTATAGCACATGTGACAAAAAATGCAAGAAATTTACAATTTTCAACATATCATTTATTAACTAAAACTTTAATTTTATCCAAACAAACCACAAACCGTGTTTTCAATTAAATGACAACGAAATATCACTTGATTTCCCGTTTTATCACTTTACACTTGAATGATAACAGCAAAAAAGGTTCGGTTTCCCGAACCTTTTCGCAAATGCACTTTTCCCTTTATTGAAAAAGTGAACTTTTATTTTATTTTCTTTAATTGAGAGATTTTACAAATATATTAAAAGCGTTTTCTTTTACATTTTCTCGGTTTTCGGCGCATATCGGGCAAATCCTTATGCTTGCCACGGCACTGTAAAGGACTTGTTTTGTGTACCGATAAGTCAATTCGCCGCTTATGATTTTTTCGGCTTTACCGGCGGAAATAATATCGTTTATAACATCGTCGGCGACTTTTGCAAGAATGTGGGCAACTTCTTTTCCGTATTTTACTCTGTATTTTTCGATTATATTTTCTACTCCGCCGTAAGATTTTATTATTGATGTCACAACATTGCTTTTTCTGCTTTGTATATCATCGAATTTTTCAAGCAGGCTGTAAAATTTCTCTTTGCAGCTCTGTCTGCTGAATATATCGTCCACATCGGTTTTCAGTTTTGTGCCTAAAATATACTCAAGGGCACCGTCCAAAAGCCGATTTTTATCGGCAAATCTGTCAAACAATGTGCTTTTGCTTATGCCTGCCCGGGCGGCAATTTCTGATGTGGTAAGTTTTGTTATGTCTGCCCCGTTTTCTATAAGGGCGACTACCCGGTTTAAAACTTCAACCTGTTTATATGTAAAGTTATTCATCTTCAACCTCTATCTTTTTCATTTCTTTGCGATTGAAAATATCATACAAGGTAGGAATAAGGAACAATGTAAGCAAAGTTGCGTAGGTCAAACCGCCTACGGTTACAATAGCCATGCCCCTTGTCATATCCGCACCCATGTCAACACCTATGGCCATAATGCTGTTTGCCAAAACAGTCGTCATGGCGGTCATCAGGACAGGTTTTATTCTGTCACGGCCGGTCTGCAAAATCGCCCGGCGTTTTTCGGTGCCTTCAAGTCTCAACTGGTTTATATAGTCCACAAACACAATGCCGTTGTTTACAACAACGCCGGAGAGAACAAGGAAGCCTATCATGGCAATTACCGAAAGTTCCGTGCCGGTTACAAGCAGGGCAAGCAAGCCCCCTGTAAATGCCAACGGGATAGTAAATATAACAATAAACGGTGATTTAAGGCTTTGGAACTGTGCCACCATTATGAGATAAATAAACACACAGGCCAAGGCTATCATTTTTACAAGGTCGGTCATGGAGCTTTTTACGGTTTCGTTTTCGCCGGACATCTCATAAGTGTACCCCTTAGGCATATCGAAAGACCGCAGTTTTGCCTGTACCTGCCTTGCGGTAAGTGTTGCGTTTGCGCCCTCCTCCAATGTTAAAGTTACGGTTTTGTACCTTGAATTGTTTTCACGATTTATGGCCGTAGGGCTGGTAGCCATGTATGTTGAGGCTATGTCCTTTAACAAAATATCCCTTTCCTTGCCGTTTTTGTGGGTTTCCGTGGCAACTTTTAAGTTTTCTATGCTGTTGCGGTCATAAGTCCGTGAGGCGTGTATAATCGCTTTCATATCCGTGCCGTCAATCGTCATGGAAGTTGCCGTTGTGCTGTCCGTAAGGGCGGCGGAAACTTTTTGGTAAACCTGTGCAACCGTAAGCTGATATTTCATAGCCTTGGTTTTGTCAACATCAATTCTTATTTCGCTGTCGGCGTTTTCGCTGCCGTCGTCAACTTCCGCAACGCCTGCAACATCCGCAAGGTATGCCCCCATATCCGTGGCTGTTTTTTGCAATTCATCCAGATCGTCCCCTTTTATTTTAATGCTTACGCCGCTGCCGCCGGCCATACTGCTCATATCCATTGCAGAGGTTTCTATGGACAGGTTGTCATTGTAATCTCCTGTCTGCCGGCGTATTTCATCGGCTATTTCCTTGTTTGTAAGCTCTTTGTCCTCGGACAGAACAATGTAAAATGTTGTGGTCAGTGAGTTATTGCCGGATGATGACATCATACTGCTTATGCCGGATGAACCCTCCATAACGCCTACGGTTTCAACCCCCGGAACAGCGGCGGCTGTTTCCGCTATTTTTTCGCTGTCTGCCAAAAGTTCTTCTTTCGTGTGTTCTTCGGCGTCCAGGGTGTAGGTCATTGTCATTTGGGTTGAATCCATTTCCGGAATAAAGGACATAGGCATTTTTGTTACCTTATACCCGCTGAATACAAGCAGACCCAAAGACAGGCAGATAACCGTCCACTTGTGGTTTAAAACAAAATCCAAAAGTTTTGTGTAGCCCTTTACAAGCTTTGCAAAGAAGCCCTCCGGGTTTTCCTTTGTGTTTGTAAGCATTGTGCTGCTCATTGCCGGCACAACCGTCAACGCCACAATAAGGCTTGCCAAAAGGGAGTAGGCGATTGTAAGCCCCATATCCGTGAAAAGCTGCCTTGAAATGCCTTCCGTAAATACAATAGGCAGGAATACACACACAGTTGTAAGGGTTGATGCCGTAATTGCCCCTGCAACCTGCTTTGCGCCGGAAACCGCCGCCTGTACCTTTGAATATCCCAGGTTTCTCAAACGGTATGTATTCTCGATAACAACAATGGAGTTATCCACAAGCATACCCACGCCCAAGGCAAGGCCGGAAAGGGACATAACATTCAGCGTTACATTGCTGAAATACATCAGCGTTACCGCAAACAGCAAGCTGATAGGAATTGAACAGGCGATAATCGCCGTAGGTTTTATGTCTTTGAGGAATACAAGCAAAACGATAATTGCCAAAATACCGCCGTAGGCAAGGTTTTTCAAAACGCTGGAAATTATCATGTGAATGTAAACACCCTGATCCATAAGAGCAGTAATGTGAACAGAGGGATTTTCCCCCATAATTTCATCGAATTTGGCGTTTACCCTGTCGGAAACCCGGGAAGTTGATGCGGTGCTCTGCTTGGAGATTGACAAAACAACGGCAGGGTTGCCGTTTACACGGACATAGCTTTCATCGGAGTTATCGTTTATTTCAATATCCGCCACATCTTTAAGGTATATGGGTTCCATACCGTCTATGCCCATATCCACAAGCATAAGGTTTTTAAGTTCTTCCAAATCCTTAAAAGTATCCCCAACCTTAACGGTGTATTTGGCGCCGCCGTCCTTTAAATAACCTGCCGGCATTGAAAAATTTTGCGCCGTAAGGATGTTGCTGAGCATAGACTGAGTAACAAGGCTGTCGATATTGGCCTGTTTGAGGGCGGTGTCTCTTGCGCTGTTAAACTGCTCTATTCCGCTTTCAAGCTGTGCCTTGCCGTTTGCTATCTGCACGGTGCCTACCGCCAACCCCTCTGTGGCTTGAATTTTTGCTTTTTCAAGCTGCGCATAGGTTTCCTTTAACTTTGTAACCGCCTGTTCCGCCTGTTTTGACAAAAATTCCGTCTGGGCAATTTCTCTTTCAAGGCTTGACAAGTCCCTTTCAAGTGCAACCGCCCCGCCTGAAATTATGCTGTCGTCAATTCCCATTTCTTTAAGGGCGGCCTTTGCGGCTTCAAGTTGTCCGTTTACGGTTGCTTTTAACCGACCCAGTGTTGTATCTCCCGTGGCCATGCCGGAGGCGATAATTTGATTTACCGCATCTTTTGCCGTGGCAAGCAAGTTCTTTACCTGTTCCGGAACACCGGGCATTGCGGATATTTGGTCTATTGACGCCAAAACGTCGTTCAAGGTGCTGTTTTCGTCAAATCCCACATTGGCGGATATGAGGCCGTCGATCACACGGGATATGCCCTCTAACTGCGCAAGCCCATTTACCGCCTCTTTTGCGCCGGATAACAGCGCTTGCCTTGCCTTTAAAGCCGTCAGCTGGCTGTCCAAGGCGCTGGCTTTTATAAGCCCTGCGTCAAGTTCTGCCGAGCCCTGTGCCAACTTATCAACCGCTTCGCTCTCCTGTTTTTTAAGTTCTGCCTGTGCATCGTCCAATTTCTTTTGTGCGCTGTCAAGATTTTTCTTTGTGTTGTAAAGTTCTTTGTTTACATGATAGAGAACAGTGTCGTTTATCCCATCGATTTTTTCTTGGTTTAAGAATATATCAACTCTGTCCTGAACATCGCCTGTAACATCTGCCGAGGCAACGCCGTCAATTCTTTCCACAGCCGGGGCAAGAGCAGTGTTTACATATTCCGTAAGCCGCTTTATATCCATGCCGTCGGCATCTATGCTGACAAGCTCCACAGGCAGCATATTAGGGTTCATCTTCATCATAATCGGAGACTGAACCATATCGTCAAAGTTGCCGGAAACGGTGTCCAAATTTGTGGAAAGCTCCAACATGGCGCTGTCCATATTTGTGCTTTGGCTGAATTCCAGTATTAACATGCTGACATTTTCCTGTGAAATACTTGTTATATTTTCAAGCCCCGATGTTGTGGAAACTGCGCTTTCCACCGGTTTTGTAACCGATTGTTCCACCTTTTCCGGGCTTGCACCGGGATAAACGGTGTAAACAACCACATAGGGCAGATCCATCGTAGGCAACAAATCAGTGTTAAGCCCCAAAAACGAGACTATACCCAAAACTATTATCAAAACCACACCTACCAAAACGGTATATGGTTTTTTAACGCTTAATTTTGTCATAGAAACCTCTGTAAAACCAAATTCCGACCGTGCGGTCGGTATGAGAAAAATGATACACCTTTTTACATTCTCGGTCAATAGATTTGCAGATATTTCACACTTTGTTCGTTTGTATTTTTCAGCGGAAAACCCCTACTGCAAAACTTGTTCTCCATGCCAATGGAGATGTGACGGGTTTTACCGGTGACAGAAAAGTTGTAACGGCAACCTGCAAACCTGCTGTTTGCACAGGCCTATGACAGATGCCCCCCCCTGTGTTAATTTGTGAATATATTGATTTTCGTAATATATTCGTTTAAAAAACAAAAGACCTCTGTTGTCAAAGAGGTCTTTGTGGGTTGTGGGGTATTCAAAATTTTCAAAAGCGGATAATCAATTTTCCGCTTGTTTTACAATTCCGCAGCTATATGCTGAAATAAGTTTTTTTAAATCCGATATTTTATCTTGTATTTCTCTGCCCTCATCGGTGCTTTCAACAAGCACACGGTTTTTCATCGCCCGGAAAACATCCACTTTGCTCTTTATATCCGAATTGCGAAAAACCACATCCTGCAAACTTGTAAAAGGCTGATGGGCACGCAGAGATATTCCCCTTGAAGAATACACCATTGTGTAGCCGGCTATGCCTGTTTTTTTGTGGTAAGCCCTGCTGAAACCCCCGTCTATAGCAATTATTTTGCCGTTTGCCTTTATGGGGTTTTCGCCGCTGCTTACTTTTACCGGCACATGCCCGTTTATAATTCTTCCCTTGGCAGGGTCAAGACCGAATTCCTTTAAAATCATATCGGCGGTTTTTTCTTCGTCTTGATGTTTGTAATAGCTGTCCTCTTTTTCTTTTAAGAGGGATTTTTCCCCTATCATAACGCTTTCAAAGGTGGCCATCTTACTGCGGCCGAAAAGGGGGCTGTTTTTTCCGCACCAAAGGTACCACAAAACATCTTGACCTTTTCTTTTCATTATTCCCCCGTCAGAGCCGAAATACGCCACACGGCATAATTCGTCCACATGGTCAAGCAACGCCTTGCCTTTTAACGGTTTGCCTGCAAGAGCCACAACACGCATACTGCCGTCCTCGTTTAAGGGTATGCCGCCATGAAACATGAGAATGTTGTTTTCTTCTTTATAAACAGAGCCGTGGGAATACAAAAATCTTATGTGCTTTTGCAGTTTTTCGCTCTGTTTAAAACCGAGACAGAGTTTTTGCAAAACATCTATTTCTCCGTCGGTGAGCTTTGCCGGGTTTTTCGGGTCTACCGTAGGCAGTTCCCTGTCTTTTAAAGGATATTTCACCCCGTCTATTTCTATTCTGCCGCTTTCATAATCTATTTTTTCAAGCATTCGCCTGTCGGACATTTCAAAATCCGGGTTTCCGGCTATGGTCTGGCACTCCAACTTGTACATTATGATTGAAATGGCCTTGTGAATTTTAGCCACGATAACCTCGTCGTCGCTGTTGTAACCGTCGCTGTTTTTGGGCTTAAACCGCTTGTATTCCTTATAGGTATGGTTTGCGAATATTGCAAGGGGGCGCAGGTTTATGCCGTAGCCCTCCTCCAATGCCTCTAAGTTGTTGTAAGCCGCACAGATGCGCACAACACTTGCCACTCCCAACGGAGAGCCTGTGGCGGCACACATCCACAGCACATCGTGGTTGCCCCATTGAATATCAACGGAGTGATGTGCCATAAGTTTATCGAGAATAATATCCGGGCGACTGCCTCTGTCGAAAATATCTCCCACAATGTGTAATTTATGTACCGCAAGCCTTTTTATAACAGTGCTTATGGCATTGATAAAATCGTCTGCCGAGCCGGTTTCGATTATTGCCGAAACAAACTGGCTGTAATAGGCTTCTTTGTTGTGGTCCTCAAAATGGGCGTGCAAAAGTTCGTCTATAACATAGGCGTAGTCTTTCGGTATGGCTGCCCTTACGGCCCGCCTTGTGTTTTTACTGCAAACATGGCGGCAAACATCTATAAGGCGGTAAATCGTAAGTTTGTACCACCGGTTCATTCGCTTTTCCGTCTGCTTTATCTCGGCGATTTTTTCCTTTGGGTAGTAAATAAGGCTGGCATAGGTAGCACGCTGTGCCGCTGTTGTAACACCGTCCAAAGCCACATCTATTTTTTCTTTTATAACCCCTGACCGGTTGTTCAATATATGCGTAAAAGCCTCGTATTCGCCGTGAATATCCGACATATACATCTCTGTGCCTTTCGGCAGTTTAAGCTGCGCCTCTAAGCTGATTATCTCCGCCGAGGCGCTGTTTGAAGTCGGGTACTCCTCCGACAGTTTTGTCAGATATTTTATTTGGTTTTCGCTAAATGCGCCCTGCTCCATATTAACTCTCCGCTGATAAAATTTATAAAGATTATTATGACATATGATTATATTATCAAATTATTTTATTTTTTGCAACCATAATCCATAAATAAAATCAAAATTTACAAAAGTTTAATTTTTATAACCATAAAAAGAGTGCGAAAATTCCGCACTCTTTCAATATAAACTTAAATATTATTTTGCCCGTTCCGATTTGTCTTTCCCGATTGCCGGCGGTATAACCTTGCGGGTAACGTCGGCGGCCGAGATTAGGCTCTGTCCTTTGAACCGAACAATTCGATTTTTTCTTTTACGGTGTTCTTAATAGCCTCTGCACCCGGTGCCAAAAGTTTTCTCGGATCGTAACCCTTGCCCCGAAGATCCTTGCCGGCCTCGATATACTCTCTTGTGGCCCGTGCAAATGAAAGCTGACACTCCGTGTTCACATTGATTTTTGCAACGCCCAAAGAAATTGACTTTTTAATCATATCCGCCGGAATACCTGTGCCGCCGTGGAGAACCAAAGGCATACCCTCTGTCTCCGCCTTGATTTTTTCAAGGGCGTCAAAATCCAAGCCCTGCCAATTTGCCGGATATTTGCCGTGAATATTGCCTATGCCGGCGGCCAACATATCAACGCCCAAATCGGCTATCATTTTACATTCTTTCGGGTCGGCAACCTCGCCTCTGCCTACCACACCGTCTTCTTCGCCGCCGATGGCGCCTACTTCCGCCTCAATGGTCATGCCGTGTTCATGTGCAAGGGCAACAAGCTCCTTTGTTTTTTCAACATTTTCCTCTATACCGTAATGGCTGCCGTCAAACATAATTGAGGTAAAGCCCGCTTCGATACAAGCCTTTGCACCCTCATATGTGCCGTGGTCAAGATGCAGGGCAACAGGCACGGTAATGCCAAGGCTTTCGTCCATTGCCTTTACCATTGCGGCAACGGTTTTAAATCCGGTCATGTACTTGCCGGCTCCCTCGGATACTCCAAGCATAACCGGGCTGTTCATTTCCTGAGCCGCAAGCAAAATCGACTTTGTCCATTCAAGGTTGTTGATGTTGAATGCGCCTACCGCATAGCCTTCTTTTTTTGCCTTTAAAAGCATCTCCTTTGCGTTTACAAGCATGTTAAATCTCCTTTTCTGTCTGTGGCGGCAGAGTGTGCCGCCGTTGATTTATTCGTTAAATTTTATTAACTTCTATTTTGCTTCAAGATTAAATCTTGCATAGTGGAATATGTACTGTTGGGCTATGCCCTCAAAGCCTTTGGTGCACTGGGGCCAGCCGTCGGGGAAATACTCCGCCACCGCCCTTTTCATCCACACATCCATAGGCACACATTCGTACTTTTGGCAGGAAAACAGCAAAACGCAGTCCGCCACTTTCGGGCCTACGCCCTTTATTTGCATAAGATATTTTTTCGCCGTTTCCAAATCCATGGTTTTTATTTTTTCCCGGCTTATTTCGCCGGATTTTATTTTTTCCATTGCGTCTGCAAGGTATTTTGCCCTGAAGCCCACTTTCAACCGGCGAAAATCTTCCTCGGTAACATCACTTAACTGCTCCGCCGTAGGAAAAGCGTACACTCCCCCTAAATCGCTGCCGTATTTTTCGGACAAACTGTCAACAATCTTTTTTATTCTGGGAATATTGTTGTTTTGGCTGATGATAAAGGTTATAAGCGTTTCAAAGAAGGGCTGGTTTAAAACTCTTATTCCCGGGGCGTAACCCATGGCCTTTTCCATTATAGGGTCTTGGGAAAATTTTTCTTTTAAATCCCGGTAATCAAAGTCCAAAGCCAAATAATGGGTCATATAGCTTTTAAAATCTTCTTTGTTTTCTGCCTCTGTCAAGGGCTCCACAAATAGGTCATCACCGCTGAAATACACATAGCACAGGTATCTGCCGGCAAAACCACGATAGCCTTTTTCGTACTTATCCCACCTGAAACACTGTCCGCAGTTAAAAATCTGATCCAAATCAAAATCTTTTACGCCTTTAAAATACAGCGTTTTGCCCTTAAAACCGCTTTCCATTTTGCACGACCCCCGATGCCGCCACGATATTATATGCACATTATAGCATATAAAACCGATTTTTTCAAAAAATGCGTAATTTTTATTGAATAATTTTCTTTTTTACCGCCAAAAATTTTAATGGTAATTTTGTGTATTTTTACCATTGACTTTTAAAATATATTACAATAAGTTTTAAACACAGTTTTCAACACTGTGTTGAAAACTTGTCTTTTTAACAGACTTTAACAACCCTCTAATCCTTTAAAATTAGGGAGTTTTTAACATTTTCAACAGAGTTTTCAACATTTTTAACATTGACACCGTTAAACAAAATGTAATTTTTACTTTACCGTTTTACCCTTTGCTGTCGTAATTTTGTATAAAACCCGATTATAAATAAAAATGTTATGACAAAATGTAAATATTTGTCATAAAAGCCTTTAAAAAAACGTCCGTATTTGATATACTGTATAAGTATCTAAAATATTTAAAATATATCAATTTACAGACCGAACGAGAGGTATTTATGGCTTATAGAAACGAAAATAAAAAGAATTTCAACCGCACCGACAATAAAAAGGGCTTTTACGGCAAAAAGAAAGGCCGGGAGAAGAATTTCGGCAGAAATGCTCGGCCAAAAAGAGAAAAGCCGCAAACCAAACCCAAATATGAAGAAAAACCTCGGAGAGATGATGACTTTGAGGCCGAAAACCAAATTATCTACGGCAAAAACCCTGTTACCGAACTTTTAAAATCCGGCAAAGAGGTTGACACGGTTTTTGTAAGCGACAGCTTAAATCCTGCCGTTAAAAGTTATTTTACGGCCCTTGCAAAAGAACGGGGTGCAGTTGTAAAAACGGTACATTCCAACAAATTAAATCTTATGTGCCACAGCGAAAACAACCAGGGCATACGGGCTTATCGGAGCAGTATATCATATCGAAGCATCGAGGATATTCTCCAATCTGCCAAAGAAAAAGGCGAGGACCCATTTGTTGTTATCTGTGATGACATCGTAGACCCTCACAACCTTGGGGCAATTATCAGAAGTGCATACTTAATGGGTGCCCACGGAGTTGTAATTCCCAAAAGAGGCGGCGTAAGCGTTACAAGCGTTGTGCAAAAGACAAGTGCCGGTGCCGCAATGCACCTGCCGGTTGCAAAAGTTGCCAACATTGCCCAAACCGTGAGAGCTTTAAAGGAAAAAAACATATTTGTTTACTGTGCCGACCTTGATGCACAGCCGGTATATAAACACAACCTGACAGGCCCTATCGCACTTGTTGTAGGTAGCGAGGGCAAGGGGGTGCAACCACTTGTCAAAAGCCTGTGCGACGCAACGGTTTCAATCCCAATGCACAATCGGGGCACGGGAGTCGACTCTTACAACGCCTCTGTTGCCGCCGGCGTGATTATGTACGAAATCAGCCGTCAGAGAGCCGAAAAGTAATCTTTAAAAATAATTTTAAAGGGGTGAGAAAATCAAATGGAGCAGAGGGATATCGACAAAATCCTCGAAGACATAAAAAAGAGAAAACGGCAGTCGGAACAAAGCCGGGTTGCGGCCGTAAGTGCCGAAATCAAAAGCGATAAGGGCGATACGGAGATAAAAATCCCCGTACAGCCTGTTGAAAAACCTAAACCTGCCGAAAAGCCAAATGTGGAAAAAGAAGTCATCGAAAGAGACAAAAAAGTTCTGTCCGGCTTTTTGAACGGCGATGACGACGGTGATTTTGCCGCCCATACAGCAAAAAAAAGCGAGGACTACATCGACGAGAATTTCAAAAATTTCTTTACCCAGTCGGTTATAGTAACGAAAACACCGGAGCAAACCTCAAATGTGGAAATAAAGCGCAAAAAAGGATTTTTTAAACGCAAATATGTGACAGACAGCCTGTCGCTGAAAACCCCGGTGCAGGATGAAGAATCCACCAAACCGAAAATAGTAAAAAAAGCGGAGCCAAAACCAGCCAAAAAAGCGGATGTGCCAAAAGAAACATCCCCAAAACCGGCTGAGGAAACAGAAGAAAAAATTCAAGCGGAAAAATCCGCTGTTTCCCATACCGAGGAAAAACACACTTTGCCCGACGCCGACAGCTTGGCCAGATCCATACTGGAAAAAAGACAAAATCCGCCAAAAAAAGAAAAGGCAAAACCCAAGGAAGATGATGTTATTTCCGCTGCGGAAGATAAAAAGGTGTCATCCGGATACGAAGAAAAAACAAATATTCCCACAGACGACGGGGATATAGTAAACAGCATTTACAATTCGGTTTTGCGGGAAGAACCGAAACCGGAAGAACCCACGGAGGCGGAAAACCAACCGAAAAACCGGCCCACAACGGACGAAACCGGATTTATAAACCTTGAACCCACGGAAGAATACCCTGAAAAGGATGAAAAGCCGGGCGATAAGGTTAAAATATTCCGGTCGGAATACGAGGACGAGGAAGAAGAGGTCTTTGAACCGTACATCGTAAACAGCGAGTTTTTCAACAAGGCCGACAGCGAAAGCCGGGACATTGTAGGGGAACTTATGGATTTCCGCAAGACTTTAAACTTCCGTATGGTTTTAGGGCTTGTGTGCGGAATTATACTGGGATATTTCGGCCTGCGGAGCCAAAACACTTTACCTATGCCGGCCTTTATCGCACCCGACGCCCAGCCTTTTATGTTTTACATTGCCTGTGCGGCTGTCTATCTGCCGGCATTTATAGGTTTTTTACCCACGATTATTTCCGGCTTTACATCAATAAAGGGCAACCCTGCCCCGGATACATTCATAAGTCTTGGCGGGGTTTTGTCCCTTTTGCAGCTTGTGTTGGGGGTAGTTTTCCCCACAGGGCTGAACGTTGGCAGTATGACGGTTTTTGCCTCTGCCATGTGTATTGCAATGGCGTTTAACGCAATGGGCAAAAAGATAAACACAAGCACAATTATAAAAAATCTGAGCCTTGCAAATGTTCCGGACGGAATAAACGCAGGCTATATAATTGAGGACAGCGACGCAGTTAAAAAACTTGCACGCTCCCTTGACGAAAAAACGCCGAAAATTCTTGTTTCAAGAAAGACAGGAGCTATCGAAGATTTTGTAAGCAGCGGATTTTCAATTCACAGCGGTGATTACACTGCCCGCAAAGTTGCCGTGGCAAGTTATATTGTAACATTTGTGTGCTTCTGCATCGGCACTTTTATGTCAAAAAGCCTGCTTACGGGCCTTTTGTGTGCAACCGGAGCAGCGGCGTTTATGGCTCCACTTTCACAAACCCTTGTAACTGCCGTGCCAAGCGCCCTTATGCAAAAGAGCCTTGAAAAAGTAGGCGCCCTTGTAAACGGCTGGAAGGGCATAGATCAGCTTTCAAAAACCACCCATGTTAATTTTGACGCAAAGCACCTTTTCCCGAAGGGAACGGTTATTTTGCACGGTATAAAAACATTTGAAAAAGAGCGCATTGACCTTGCGATTATGTATGCCGCAAGCGTACTTGTAAAAGAGTGCGAAACACTGCGCCCCCTGTTTATGGATGTAATCGAAGGCAAGACGGATATTTTGTACCCTGTGGAAAATTGCGAATACATTCAATGTGGGGGCTATGTGGCCTGGGTTGAAAAAACCAGGGTTATAATCGGCAACCGCTCCCTTATGGAAAAATATGATGTTGCCATGCCCCCTGTAAGTATAGAAACCGTCTTTGTAAAACAAGGCAGAAAGCCTGTTTATCTTGCGGTAGGCGGCAAACTGTTCGGTATGTTTGCGGTTAGTTACCACCCGGATGAAACCGTCAAAGAAAATTTGGACAAGCTGATTGAAAGAGATGTGAATATAATTCTTTCTTCAACGGATTTCAATATCGACCCGGCTCTGATAGAACAGGTTTACGGAGTGCCTGTTGACAGAATTACAGTTTTAAACCAAAAAGAAACTGCTCTTTTAAGCGGATTTACAAGTTATGTGGACAAAACAGACGCCTGTGTTGCCCACCTTGACAGCCTTACAAGCCTTGTGGCGGCGTTTTGCGGTGCGGAAAGTGCAAGATCGGCTGAAAAGTTCTGTGAGATATTACAGGCAATTTGCGTGCTTATAGGCGCTGTGCTATCAGTGCTTTTTACTGTTTCCCTTACACTGCCTTATATTTCGGTGCTTTCGATGTTGCTTTTAAACTTCGGCTTTATGGGCATCACAATGATCGGCGCATTTATAAAAAAATATTGATTAGATTATAAAAAAACAGAGGCAACATCGCCTCTGTTTTTTTTACAATCATAAGCAGTTGGTGCCAATACCACACAAACTGATAAAAAGGCCTTGACAAAAGTTTATTGCTATGCTATACTTACTAAGCATTAAGTTGCTGGTGTAGCTCAGCCGGTAGAGCAGCTGATTTGTAATCAGCAGGTCGGGGGTTCGAATCCGTCCACCAGCTCCATTTTTATTAAACTTAATACATGGGAGAGTTCCCGAGCGGCCAAAGGGGACAGACTGTAAATCTGCTGGCTATGCCTTCGATGGTTCGAATCCATCCTCTCCCACCAAGAGAAGTACATTTTTGTACTTCTCTTTTTTTGTTTTACCGTTTTTAATATTATTTTATTTATCATTCGGTGCATTTTCAATACTTGTAAAAATAAAACACAAAACAAAAATGTCACGCCATCGGCGTGACATCGGTTATTCTGTATTGAGAATATTCTTTAAAATTACTTTTTATTTCTCAAATTTTTAAAAAATTCGTCAAGCAGAACAAGGCTTTCCTCCTCGCACACGCCGACAATGGTTTCAACAGGCTTTGTAAGCATAATTGCGGCGGCATCTGCCCTGCCCCCCATGGCACCGGCCTTAAAATCAATACAGGAGTACACCACAAGTGGTATTCGGCTGTTAATTATCGCCCCTGCGCACATTATACAGGGTTCAAGATTTACATACAAAACGCAGTCGTCAAGACGCCATCTGCCAAGGGTTTGGCAAGCCTGCCTGATAGCGTTTATTTCCCGGTGACCAAGGGCGTCTTGCTCTGTTTCCCTTGTGTTGTAACCTCTGCCAACGATTTCCCCGTTATGCACAACCACAGCCCCTACCGGTACTTCCCCCACATCGGCGGCTTTTTTTGCCAATTTTAAGGCCTCGGTCATATAATCTCTGTGTTTCGACATAAAATCACCCTATTATCAAGTCGCCGTAAAGCCGTTGTAAAACAGCCGCCAAACAGCCCAGCATTGCAAGTACAAAAACAGGGCTTTTAAATATTACGCTAATTTTTGGGCTTTTACCGCCGTGAGATATAACCTGAATTGCATTTTTGTGATTTCTTTTCAAATATACAGCCGAAATAGCCCCTAAGACAATTATTATACATATCATAAACGTGGAAAAACTCACAGCCGAAACGCCGTTCATATTTTCGTTTGCGTAAATGGTTAAAAAAGAATAGGTGTTATTTGTGAAATGCAAGGCCATTGACACATAAATACAATCCGTATATACATATATACAGCCCAAAATCAAAGCGCTGATAAATATTGATACAAAATTTTGCCCCTGGCAGTGCATGATGGTAAAAACTATCGCAGAGACTATAACCGCAAATCTGTGGCCGTAGTCCCTCAGAAGATTTAACACCGTACCTCGTAAAAACAGTTCTTCGCACACAGCCGGCACAACCGCAGCATAAATAAAATAGACAACAGCCTGTAACCCCTTGCCTACCGGCGGCATGTACACACCTTTAAAAGATATGCCGAATTTTGCCAAAATGCCCATAAAAAGCCGATTTAAAATCATAGCGGCTAAAAAAAACAACATGCCGGCGCCTACATAATACCGGCCATCCTTTGGAAACTTTTTGTTAAAGAGATAAGGGTGGAAATCACACATACTCTCAATAAAAGCCACAGGCAAAAGACAGGCTGCCGCAGACAGCAGGCAGTAAACACTAAGCCAAACCGTCATGTTAGAATTAAGGCCGAATTTTGCCAATACAGGCGGAACATAAGTCCTTATAAGTAAAAATATTATCACCGCACCGCCTACGGTGTTAAGTTTATATATCAATGGTTGCTTTTTCATATATCTCCGTCGCCTTTATTAAGCTCCTCTGTTTGAGCCAAAAAATTTTTAAAATTATTCCGGCTTTCCTCTCTGCACTTGGTGTACATTTTATCTATAATGCTTTCAAGCCGCTGTTTTTCCCGCCGGGTTAAATCCTCTTCCAGCCAACCGTAAAACAATGCCTCGGTTCTCGCCTTTGAATCTTTAAGTTTATCCGCCTTTTCGGTGGCGTACAATACCTGGCTGCGGCCGTCCCGAGGATTTTGCCTGCGTATAATATACCCTTTTTTTTCAAGGTTCACCGCCTGCCTTGCCACAGCCCCCTTATCCGCCGACAAAATATCTCCAAGCCGCTTTTGGGTTATGCCCGGATTTTTGCGGACAACATGAATAAAGTCAATTTCCGCCGTGCCGACGCCGCTGTTTTTTATTACCTTTGCGGTTAAGCGGGATACTTCTCTGTTTATTTTTGTTATTTTTCTTTTTGTTACATCTATCGTCATATCACTTTATCTCCTTACTTAATTTTATCTTTTATAAAATCTTATGTCAAGTAACCAAAGACTTTTATAATTCATAAAATATAACGAAACCCTGATAGGAGGATTTTATTTATATGTTTTACGGAAATTTACAGGTAACTGTTACAACCGGGCAAGCTTTGCCCTTAAAAGATGTTAAAATTACCATTGCGAATGCCCAAACTTTGCAAACTTTAACCAACAAAGAACGGTCAACTGACGAAAACGGGCAAACACCTCTCATAGAGCTTGAAACGGTAGATAAAAAATATACATTTTCAAAAGACAACACCGAAATTCTACCTTACAAAAACTACATTGTAACGGTGGAAAAAGACGGCTTTATCAAAGGCAGATTAAGCGGTGTGCAGATATACGACGGCGAAACCACATTACAGCAAATCGACCTTTTGCCAAGACCCGTAGATTACGGCAACGATTACGAGCTTGACTATTCCGTAACCGATACTCAAAATCTTTTTGACCGCAGTGTTTATCACAATCAAGAGGGCGAAGAGGGTCGAGTTTTAAAAGAAGTGGTAATACCCGAATATGTCACCGTTCATTTGGGCAAGCCCAAAGAAAAAGTGGCAAATGTGCAGGTGCCGTTTATAACATATCTCAAAAGTGTGGCCGCCAGCGAAATTTATCCCACATGGCCTTACGAGGCCTTAAAAGCTAATATCTACTGCCAAACCACATTTATTTTAAACAGAATTTACACCGAATGGTACAGGAGCCAAGGGTACGGGTTTGATATAACAAATTCCACCTCTTTCGACCAAAAATTTGTTTTAAACCGTGCCACATTTGCCTCTACCGACCGGGTTGTAGAAGAAATTTTTAACAACTATGTGACAAAAATTTACAATCGTGACCCATACTTTACCGAATACTGCGACGGCAAAAAGGCAAGCTGTAACGGGCTTAAACAGTGGGGTTCCTACGACAAAGCCAAGGCAGGGGAAACCGCCCTTGAAATTTTAAAAGATTATTACGGCGATGTGCAGATAAATCAAACTGACAACATCAGCACATCTTATGCCTCTTACCCCGGCTCCCCTTTGAAAAACGGTTCAACCGGAGAAAGCGTTCAGGCCATACAGGCTCAGTTAAACAGAATAAGCGACAACTATCCGTCGATAAACAAACAGGTTGCCGACGGCATCTTTGGCGGGAATACCGAAAAAGCGGTTAAGGCTTTTCAAAAAGCCTTTAACCTTACGCAAGACGGCGTGGTAGGCAAAAGCACTTGGTACAAAATAAGCTATATTTACACTGCCGTTAAAAAACTTGCGGAACTTACCAGCGAAGGAGAAGCACTTGCACCGGGGGCATACCCGGGATATGTTATATCAAGAGGTGCCAGAGGACTGAATGTGCTTATAATACAGTTCTACATAAATCAGCGGGCAGTTTACATTTCTTCCGTTGACAGAGTGGAAGCCGACAGCATTTTCGGCGCCGGCTTGGAAAAACAGGTTAAAAACTTCCAGAGGTATTTCAATTTAACCGCAGACGGCAAAGTGGGTCCTTTGACCTGGCACAGAATGCACAATTTTTACAAAAGCATTTACAACGGCACAGCGATGCCCGGTGCCACCCCTCCCCCGGCGGATGCCTATCCGGGTTATCTTCTGCGCCGTGGTTCCACAGGGGGGAATGTCACAAAAATACAACAATGGCTTAACGGTGTAGGGCAGGTTTACACACAAATACCCTATATAGCGCCGGATGGCATTTTCGGGGCAAAAACCCAGCAGGCGGTGGAAAGCTTCCAGAGAGAATTTAACCTTACACCTGACGGTATAGTGGGTAAAAAGACTTGGAATCGGCTTTACAACCAATGGCAAACCCTTGTGGCGGAAAGCATGATATAACTTGTAAAATATAAAAATTAAATATTGCAAAATATGTCCTTTTCTATTATAATGTTTAAGTTATTGTATTTTTAAGGGGGAGGACAGTCAATGAATTTCAAATGCACAGATTATCATATTCCCTATGCGCAGAGTAAAGGACATTCCGACTATTTTAACAGCACATAACACAAATTGATTTTTATTTAATTTGTTTATGTTTTGTTAATTACGGAGGAATTTAAAATATGTGGTTTATTTTTACGATTTGTACTATTTTGGCATGGTCGGGTTCCGACCTTATGAGCAAGATGGGTTCACGCCCGGACGATAAGCTCAGCCATTTGAAAATGCTTATGGCCGTTGGTTTTGTAATGGGTATTCACGCCATTTACCAGGTGACAATCGGCGGCGTAAGCTATGATTTACACAACTTTATAGCATACATGCCTATTTCCGCCTGCTACATTATATCAATGATGTTCGGCTACATAGGTTTGCGTTACATTGAACTTTCTATTTCGTCGCCTATATGCAACTCATCAGGGGCTCTCGTTGCACTTTTGTGCTTTGTATTACTTGGTGACAGAATGTCGCCTTTGGCTCTCATTGCGGTTTTGCTTATTTCTTTCGGTATTTTCTTCCTTGCAATTATCGAAAAACAGGAAGGTGAAGAGGCAAGAAGTTTGCGTGCACACCCGGATGACATAAAATACGAAAGAGGCTTTTTGGCTATCTTGTTCCCGGTTTTGTACCTTATAATCGACGCTATGGGTACATTCCTTGACGGTATGTTCTTTGATTTCCAATTCCCGGATTGGTTTTACATCGGCGTAACAGAGGACACAGTTGAACTTGTATGTAATATCTCTTATGAATTTACATTTATGATTGTGGGCATTATTTGCGCAATCTATGTTTTGGGCATAAAGAAAGAAAAATTGTCTGTTGACAGAGACAAATTTAAGCTCCTCGGCGCTTGCTTTGAAACTCTCGGCCAGTTCACTTATGTGTTTGCCCTTTCCGGCAACACAATAGTTGCCGCACCGGCAATCGGTTCTTACACTGTTTTCTCGGTTATTTGGTCACATATTTTCTTAAAAGAAAGACTTACAAAGAAACAGTACTTTGTTGTTGGCATGGTTTTGATCGGCGTTATAATGCTGGCATTTCTTGATGTTTAAAAGATAATTTTAATAACAGAGCCTTTACCGGCTCTGTTATTTTTTTGTAACCGATTTTTAATTATTTTTAATTATTGTGACATACATTTTACACATAAGAGAACTATATTGTAAGTATCCGAAAGGGAGGTAATAATTATGAAAAAGATTTTAGCAGTTATATTGGCTTGTGTTATTGTTGCCGCTTTTACGGCATGTTCCACAAATTCTTCATCACAGGGCGGAGAGACATCTTCCTCTCAAAGTGAGAGTGAAAGCTCTGCTTCCGACCGGGTAAAGGTTGAGGACGAAGAACTTACAAATTTGATTAAAAACCTTAACGATACAGTACAGCCGGGCAGCGCCGGTTCGTCACTTAAAGCAGTCACTGCCGCAAAGGATTTTATTCGGTGGGCAGACGGCTGTGAGTTGACAGACGGCGATATAGAAAAGGTTGTTACAGAGGCTTTGTCATCCTATGACGACACCGAAAAAGGCACTTTCTTTGAGGCTTGGTCATTGGTAAAAAGCTCCTACGAAACAATTAAGGCCGGCGGTGACGATGCCGCAGAACTTTTGCAGTCCGCAGGCGTTGAGGGCGAAGTTACGGTAAGTGAAAATGCCGATAAGGCCTTTTCAGCACTTGACAGCGTAATCAACACAGTCGTTGTATCTACGGAAGAATAATCTTGTTTTTCTCCATCTCTATAAAACAAAATATTTATAAAACGAAAAGTCCGCTTCGGCGGACTTTTTGTTTTTCCCCTTTAACCGGATTTACTAAGCCGATTTGCAGATTGTATAGGTTACCGTTTAATAACCGGGGATTTTGTACAAGTTGCCTGTAACAGGCTTTTGGTTGTGCCGACGGTGCAAAACAGTCAGTCTGATAAATTAAATATCAATAGCCATAAAAAAGAATGTCTTATTTCACAAAACAAAAACGCCCCGAAAATCGGGGCGTAATTTTTATGATAGCTTTTGAAGATTATTCTTCTGTTTCTTCCTTAGGAGCTTCCAATGTCCGTTTAATTGAAAGTGAAACTCTCTTAGCTTCAAGGTCAACATCTTTAAGTTTAACCTTAACTTCCTGACCTACTTTCAATACCTTGTTCGGGTCGTCAACTCTTTCGTTTGAAATTTCGGAAATGTGTACCAAACCGTCAATGCCCGGCAAAATGTTTACAAATGCGCCGAACTTTGTGATTGAAACAACCTTACCTGTCATGATAGAACCGATTGGGTATTCTTCTTCAAACTTCTTCCACGGGTCGTCGTTAGGATCTTTGTGACCGAGGCTGATTTTGCCGTTTTCTTTGTCGATGCTCTTTACATAAACATCAATGTCATCGCCTACTTTAACAACCTCTGCAGGGTGTTTGATCTTTTCCCATGTGAGTTCTGAAAGGTGAACAAGGCCGTCAACGCCGCCGAGATCAACAAATGCGCCGTAGCGTGTGATGCTCTTAACTTTGCCTACATAGTGCTTGCCTTCTTCAACTGTTTCCCAGAATTTATCTCTGAGTTCCTTAGCCTTTTCGTCTTTAACGGCACGGATTGAACCGATAACTTTTCTGCGTGCGCCGTCTTTGCTTGCTTCGATAATCTTGATTTCCTGTTTTGTTTTAACAAGTGCTTCAAGTGATTCGTTTCTTGCCGCTGCCAATGTGGCAGGGATAAATACACGAACACCGTTTACAAATGCAACAACGCCGCCCTTAACGGCTTCAACAATAGTTGCAACAACTGTTTCGCCTGTTTCGGCTGCTTTTGCAACTGCGTCTGCACCTTCGATAGCATCGTATCTCTTCTTTGAAAGTTCAACGGTTCCGTCCTGATCGTTAGGCTTAATAACGATAAGATTCAACTCGTCACCTTTCTTAACAATGTCTTCGATCTTAGCGCTTGGATCGTCTGTAAGCTCGTCAAGTTTGATAAAACCTGTGTGCTTTGTGCCTATGTCAACAGTAACTTCATTGCCCTGAATACCTGTTACAATACCTTTCACCTTTGCGCCTCTGAAAACTCTTTGTTGATTTGCATAAGACTCGTTGAGCATTTCTTCAAAGCTCTTGCCGTCTTCACGAATTTCTTCGCTCATGTTATTAAGTACCTCCTGAATTATGAACGCCGGTGTACTTGCTCCTGCCGTAACGCCCACATTTTTAATATTTATAAACAACTCCGGTGAGAGCTCTTTAACCGTTTCAATACTGATTGTCTTGCAATATTCACTGCAAACCCGAACCAATTTTTGTGTGTTTGAAGAATGGCGGCCGCCAATAACGATCATCAAATCGTTTTGCTTTGCCAGCTCAGCAGCTTCAGTCTGCCTCTCCTCAGTTGCTCTACATATTGTATCAAAAATTTCGCAGTTTGTACATAGTTTTTTTACAAGAAATGTTATTTCGTCCCACTTTTTGAGCATATATGTGGTTTGTGCAACCAGATTTGCTTTTTTTGTTCTATTATTGGCAATATTCAGCCATTCTTCTAATTCTGCCGGCTCATTAAAAGTGAACACTTCGCCGTCGGTGTAGCTTACAATGCCCTGTACCTCCGGATGTGCTTTGTCCCCGGCCACAAGTAAAACTCTGCCGTCCTTACCGGTTTTTTCGGCTATGCGATGGATTTTTTTAACATAGGGACAGGTTGCGTCATGAACGGTAATCCCATGCCGCCGATAGTAATCGCAAACGGATTTTTCCACTCCGTGACTGCGTAAAACAACTTCGTAACCCGCCGGAGCTTCCACGCCGTCAAGGGTTATAACACCCAAGTCTTCCAGGGCCTTAACTGCCTGTGTGTTATGAATAAGAGGACCCATTGTGGCCACTTTTGCTCCGCTTTTTGCAAGTTCTTCCGTCATATTAACCGCACGGCTTACGCCGAAGCAAAATCCTGCGGTTTTTGCCTTTGTCACTTTCATAAAATCACCTCAAACAATTATTCTTCCCCAGGCGAGATTTTCTCTTTCTCAATCTCTCTCATTTTCGGCATGTAGCCGGTTTCCCGGCAATACCGCCGCAAAATATTTTCCATGCTCTCTTTGTATTTGATGCGCCGTACACGGAGAGAGCGCTTATCCTCTGAGGATAAATTCATATCCTCCGCCTTTATCGGTTCGCCGAATTTTACAACCACCTTGCCGAAAAGGCGTGGCTTGCAATTTGTATTGGGGAAAATAAGTCGCACCGGCACTATATCCGCACCGGTAGCCCGTGCCACCACAAAGGCGCCGGATTTAACCTTTTGCATTTCGTCCCGATCGCCTCTTGTGCCCTCCGGGAAAATCATCATACCTCTGCCGGACTTAACATCTTCAATACCTCTTTCAAGGGCGGAGTTGTCCGCCGTGCCTCTCTCAACAGGGAAACAGCCTACCCACTTTAACAATGTTTTTAAAACAGGTACTCTGAAAAGCTCCGCCTTGCCCATAATGGACATTTTTTTGCCTACGCCGTAGGCCATAACCACAAAAACAGGGTCAATCATGCTCAAATGATTGCCGCAGACAACAAAGGGTCTGCCGTTGGTTTTATAGGCGGTAAGATACTCCCTGCCCTGAACTTTAAAATTAAACACTATGCGGAAAACTATCGAAACCGCCACAAATGCAATACAGTAAAACATCAATCTTGGCCCGCCTTGTTTTCGATTATATCTTTTACAGCCTTTACCGCCGTGTCAAAATCCATATCCGAAGTATCCAGTAAAACTGCGTCCTCCGCCTGTTTTAACGGAGCCGCCCGACGGTGACTGTCCCGATAATCACGCCGCTGAATATCCCGCAGAACCTTTTCATAGGTGATTTCCTCGCCTCTTTGCAAAAGCTCTTTGTATCTTCTCTCGGCTCTCACCCGACTGTCTGCGGTAATGAAAATTTTAACGGTTGCATTGGGCAGCACCACCGTGCCTATATCTCTGCCGTCCATAATCACGCTTTGCGTTTTGGCAAGGCTGCGCTGTGTTTCAAGCAAAAATTGCCTTACCACTGGATAGGCGGAAACGGTACTTGCCGCCATGGAAACTTCATTTTTCCTTATCTCGGCGGAAACATCTTTGCCGCACAAAATAATGCGCTGTGCCCCGTCTGTGTACTCCAGCTTTATATCTACCGCCGGCAATGCGGCGCAAACCGCCCGGCTGTCATTTATGTCGATACCGTTGCAAAGCATATACAGGCCTATGGCACGGTACATGGCGCCGGTGTCCACATATACTATGTTTTTTTGCTTTGCTATTTCTTTTGCTATTGTGCTTTTGCCGGCTCCGCCGGGGCCGTCTAACGCTACGGAATAAATCATAATATTTCTCCAAACTTATATGTTTTCAGCTATCCCACTGCCACAGGCATAGGCGGTAGCAAAGGCGATTTGCAAATTGTATCCCCCGGTATACCGGTCAACATCAATAACCTCGCCTATAAAATACAAATCCTTTTTAATTTTGGATTCCATTGTCGCCGGGTTAATTTCTTTTGTGCTTACGCCGCCGGAAGTTATAACCGCAACATCTATTTTATATTTTGAATTTAACGGTATTGTGAAATTTTTAAGCAATTTCACAAGCCGATGCCTTTCCTCTTTGGTAATTTGGTTTACCTTTTTTTCTCTGTCAATTCCCCATCTGTCCAAAACCACATCAATCATTGACTTAGGCAAAAGCAAATCCAAGGAGTTTGAAGCCTGTTTAACTGCCAATTTTTCAAAGTCGGTACAAATGCGCTTGTATAGAGTTTCCTCGCTTAAAGCCGGTTTTAAGTCTATCACAGCAACGCATTTTTGTACATCGCTGTCCTTTATGTGACAGGATGCGGAAAGAACCAATGGCCCCGAAATGCCAAAGTGGGTAAACAGCATTTCCCCCTGTTCGCTGAAAAGTTCCTTCTTACCGTTTTTGATTGTAAGATTTACATTTTTCAAAGACAAACCCATCATTCTGCGGCACACACTGCCGTTTTCCACCAAAGGAACAAGGCTTGCAGTAGGAGTAACCACCTTGTGGCCTGCCTCTTTGGCAAATTTATAGCCGTCTCCGGTACTGCCTGTCTGCTTGTAGGAAAGCCCGCCGGTGGCAACCACCACCTTGTCGGCGTACAAAATCTTACCGCCGCCCAGTTTTACTCCGGCCACACGATCGCCGTCAAAAACAAGACCTGTGGCGTTATCATATATAATTTTAGCTTTGCCGGCATATTTTTCAAGTGCCTGCTTAATCTCCCCCGCATTGTCTGACACAGGGAAAACTCGCCTGCCCCTTTCGGTTTTAAGGCAAACGCCCAAACTTTCAAAGAATGTCATTGTTGCCGACGGAGGAAATCCGTATATGGCAGAGTATAAAAATTTTGGATTTGTGCGGACATTTTTTAAAAATGTTTCCTCGTCACAATCGTTTGTAACATTGCATCTGCCCTTGCCGGTAACAAGAATTTTAAGTCCGGTTTCCTTTGAATGTTCTATTATTGTAACATCTGCCCCGGCCTGTGTGAGTTTGCCTGCGCAGAAAAGTCCTGCGGCGCCGCCGCCTATGATAATTACTTTCATTTAAGCCTTTCGTTTAATACTTAGGTAATACCTTGCTTTCGGAAAAGTCCTCCATATCCAAGGTCAAATTTGGGTTGTAGAACGGGTCATGTAACAAACTGTCGCCAAAGCGGTTTTTAAGTCTCTGTCTCTCTCTTTCAAACCTTTCTTTTTTCTCCCCGGATGTGTCCGCACCTCGGGAAACAGACTCGTGATGGTAGCACTGTGCATAAGGGGTAAAGAGAACCTGATAGCCGTAATTTCTCACACGGAGACAGAAGTCCACGTCGTTAAATGCCACGGCAAATTCCTCGTCCATACCTCCCACGGCTTCAAAAGCCTGTTTTGTAACAAGCAGGCAAGCCGCCGTTACACAGGACAGATTTTGCACGCAGGACAAGCGGAACATATACCCGCTTTTACCTCTTGGGTGGTACTTGTGGCTGTGGCCGGCATAGCCTCCCAAGCCGGTTATAACCCCGGCGTGCTGTACACGGTTATCCGGGTAGTAGAGCATAGCCCCAACAATACCCACGTTTTTCTGAATTGCCAGGGACACCATCTCCCCCAGCCACTCCGGGGTGATAATCTCAATGTCGTTGTTTAACATCAGGTACATATCGCCCCTTGCCTGTGAAACCGCAAAATTATTTATCTTTGAAAAATTAAATCCGCCTTTGTAATACAAGACCCTTAAATTGTCATGGGTATTTTCAATCTCATTGTAGTATTCAAAAGTTTCATTTTCCGTTGAGTTGTTTTCAACCACCAAAATTTCAAAATTTTTGTACAGAGTTTTTTCATAAATAGAATCAATACACTGTTTTAGAACTTTTACTTGGTCTTTATTTGGGATTATGATTGAAACAAGGGGCGGATTTTCAATCTCGTAGTCGATTTTATAGGTGCTCGGGAACATACCCTCTCTCGCCTTGCCTTTTACACCTGTTCTTTCAAGGTGGGCGTCAATGGCGGCTATTGCGTTTTGGGTAACATAGGGCTTTGCGCCTACGCCGCCGCTGGTGGAGCCGGAATGCACACGCCAGTAATACAGCACCTTTGGTATGTGCAAAATTTTAACATTCGGTATTTCGGACACCTTTAAGAATAAATCATGGTCCTGTGCGCCGTCATATTCTTTTTTAAGTCCTCCAAGCTCCGTAAAAATGCTTTTCTTCATACATACCAAGTGGCATATATAGTTTACGTTTGTGAGATAATAATAGCTGTAATCCGGCTTAAAATGGCCCACAATCGGGTTTTTATAGTCGGTGTCAAACAGTGCCTCGTCGCTGTAAACAAAATCCGCCTTTTTTTCAAAAACCGCCCTTGCCATTTGGTACAAAGCGTCGGCGGAGAGAATATCGTCATGGTCTGCCAGACAAATATAATCCCCGTCGGCAAGATTTACCCGCCGATTTGTGTTGTCGGAAATACCTGAGTTTTTCTCCAGCTTGACATATTTTATTTTGTCGCTGTTAAGGCCTTTTACATATTCCCCCACATAGCCGTGCCGATTGTCGGATGCGTCTGCCAAAACAAGCTGGCCGAAACGGTAGCTTTGGTTTAAAAAGCTGTCGATATACTGGGCCAAAAATTTTTTGTCGGTGTTGTACAAGGCGGTTATAACGGAAATTGTTTTGTTTTCCCTATTCGGCACATATGTTTTTTGCTTTTCAAGCTCTGATTGAGGGGGCAAAAATCTGCCTTTCTTCCGCTTCATTCTGCGGCGGAAAAACCCCGTTGCACGCTTTACTGTGCCGGAAAAACCCTCTTGTTTTACATATTGGAAGAAAAGAGCCACAAGCTCTTTAAAACGCTTAATCTTTAACATTATTTATACCCGTAATTTTCGTACAAAAGTGTAAAGTGTGGGTTGTAGTATGGGTCGTGATAATTAAAATACTTGCCCCATCTGTCTTGGAAATTTTTCTTTTCCCTCTCATATCTGGGGTTCGGTTTGTCGGTTTCGTCCAAGCCCCTGGATTTGCTCTCGTAATGGTATGCCTCGCTGTAAGGGGTAAACACATTAAGATAGCCGTCCTCATATAATTTAAGGCAGAAATCAATGTCGTTGTAAGCAACGGCAAAATTTTTCTCGTCCAAGGGGTGCTTTGCGTAAAGTTCCGCCTTTGTCATAAGGCAAGCACCGGTAACCGCCATATAATTTTGTGTTGTTACAAGGCGGTACATATCCCCGGTGGTGTCCCCTTGCAAGCCCTTGTGGCTGTGGCCTGCCGAACCGTTTATGCCTATGATTACCCCGGCGTGCTGAATTGTGCCGTCCGGATAGTAGAGCTTTGCCCCCACTGCACCCACATCTTTGCGCTGTGAATATGAGAGCATCTCTTTTATAAATCCATCTGAAATAAATTCAACATCATTGTTCAAAAGCAGAATATGTTCTCCCCTTGCGCTTTCAAAGCCGAAATTGCATATTGCGGAAAAGTTGAAATCCCCCTTATAATAAGCAATTTTAACCTTTGGGTTTTCGGCGGTGATTTTATCGTAATAATCGAATGTCCGTTTATCCTCGGAATTATTTTCCACAACTATAACTTCGATGTTATCCCAGCCGCCCTTTGAGAAAACACTATTTACGCAGCGGCTTAAATCATCAATATGGTCTTTGTTTGGAATGATAATCGAAACAAGGGGATTGCCGGAAATCTCGTACCGGGTTCTGTAACTGCCGTTGTACTTTTGTATTGAAACTTCGCCTTTAAGCCCAATCCTTTCAAGGTGAGCGGCAACGGCTTTTCTCCCCGCCTCAAAGGCGTAGCTCTTGGCGGACATATCCTTGGCGGTGGAACCGCTGTGGCCTCGCCAATAGTACAAAACTTTGGGAATATGATAGATTTTCTCCGCCTTTTCCGACAGACGCAAAATCAAATCATAATCCTGTGCGCCGTCATACTCCGGGGTTTCCCTCCGACCTGCTTTTTCAAACAGTTCTTTTGAAAACACCAAAAAATGAGTTATATAGTTTACCCCTCTTAAAAAATCCGGGGCGTAATCAACTTTAAAGTGGAACTGTATAAGGTGCTTTAATTGGCCGTCAAGGGTGATTTCGTCGCTGTACAGCATATCCCCGCCGTATTGATTTATCGCCTTGACATTTTCGTACAGGGCGTTTGGCAAAATAACATCGTCATGGTCTAAAAGGGCTATATAGTCCCCGGTGCATTTTTCAAAAGCCCTGTTTGTGTTTTCGCTTATCCCCTTATTTTCAGCCAGCTTAAAATAGACTATTCTGTCATCGTTGTAGCTTTTAACCGTCTGCTCTATATAGGGCAGGTCTTTGTCTGAGGCATCTGCCAGCACAAGCTGCCAGTTGCCGTAGCTCTGATTAACCACAGAGTCTATCATATCTTTCAAAAACTTTTTGTCCGTATTGTATAAGGGCACCGCTATGCTGATTTTTGGCATAAATGGAAAAACCGCCTTTTTCTGCCGGGCAAGTTCTCTTTTTAAAGGCAGATCACTGCGAAACTTCCACACATCGCCCTTGGTCATAAGTTTAATTCTGAAATCCACTTTTCGCCAGGTGGCCTCAAAACCCTGTTCTTTTAAAGAATTTACCCCTCTTTTTGCAAGGGAGCCTATGCGGGCAAAATTCATATTTCGCCTTAAAAATTTTAAGGGCGTATCTTGTAAATTATTACTCATAAATCAATATTCCGCCGTGTAAGCGTCACACACTTCTTCCGTTGCCCCTGTCATTATTACATCGCCGTGAGAAAGCCATGTGGCTTTATTACACAGTCTGCGGACCTGTTCGATAGAATGGCTTACCAAAATAACCGTTGTGCCGCCACTCATAAGTTCTTTCATTCTGGCCTCGCACTTTTCCTGGAATGCATAGTCGCCTACCGAAAGCACCTCGTCGGCTATCAAAATATCCGGCTTTGTGGTTGTGGCAATGGCAAATGCTATTCTCGCCACCATGCCGGAGGAATAGTTTTTAAGGGGCACATCAAGGAAATTGTGCAATTCGGAAAAATCCACAATATCCTGAAAATGTTCGTCCATAAACTGTTTTGAATGTCCCAAAACCGCACCGTTTAAATAGATGTTTTCCCTTGCGGTCAAGTCCATATCAAAACCTGCTCCAAGCTCTATAAGGGGTGCGATAGAACCGTTTACCTCTATTGAGCCTTTTGTAGGTTTAAGCACCCCGGCTATTGTCTTTAAAAGAGTGCTTTTGCCGGAGCCGTTTAAGCCCACAAGGCCGTAAATATCCCCGGGCATAATGTCGATTGAAACATCTTTTAAAGCCCAAAATTCTTCAAACTGCAAATTGCCCTTAAAAAATTTAATTACATATTCTTTTAAATTGTCAACCCTTTCGGTTGCCATATTAAAGCGCATACTCACATTTTTTACACTCACCATAGGTTCCATAAACTTGCGCCTCCTTAAATATAAAGAATAAAATTATCCTGTGATTTTTTAAACACCGTGCCGCCTATGAAAAGGGACACAATCGCAAATGCCCGGCAAATAGCCACGGAACCGAGGCTTGGATAAACCCCGTCGGCAACACAACCCCTGAATGTGGTAATGTACCAGTACATGGGGTTCATTCTGCCGATATATTGCAAAATTGTGCCGTTCCAAATTGTCTCCGGGTAGAAAATCGGTGTGGCGTACATAAGAGCCTGTAAGATAACCCGCCAAAAATGCATAACATCACGGAAATATATGGCCGCCGATGCCAAAAACAGCCCCACGCCCAAGCAGAAGAAAAACAGAAAGAAAATAGGCACAATGCAGAAAATCGTACTGCCGTATATAGGCGCTTTTGTTATAACCATAATCAAAATAAGAGCCACCAAAGAGAATACCAAGTTCACAAAGGAAAAACAGCTTTTTTCCAACGGGAAAATATACTTTGGCACATAAACCTTTTTAATCAAAGCAGAAGAAAACAAAACACTGCCCATGGCACTTGTTGTGGATTCATTAAAAAATGTAAACAGAAGCTGACCGCAGAGAAGATAAACCGGGTAGTTAGGTATATCCGATTTAAAAAATCGTGAGAAAACCGCAGCCATTACAACCATCATCAGAAGCGGGTTTAAAACGCTCCACAAAATGCCCAGTTTAGAACGGCGGTATTTTACCTTTATATCCCTGCCTATAAGGTTTGAGAGAAGAAAGCGGTACTTCCAAAATGTTTTAAATTCCTCTTTCATTATCAATACCTTTCAAAAAATTCAAATTTCTGCCGGGCAAACGGAATGTGTTTTTTGTCCTTTTCGCTTGTCTTTATTTCGCAGTCAACTTCCGGCCACTGTACATTTACAGTCGGGTCATCGTAGGGAATACCGCCCTCTGCATTCGGGTTGTAAACATCTGTGCATTTGTAAACAAATTCTGCCTCGTCAGACAAAACCAAGAAGCCGTGGGCAAAGCCCTCAGGAATATAAAACTGCATTTTATTTTCGTCGGTAAGTGTAACGCCGTACCACTTGCCGAATGTCTTTGAATTTGGGCGGCAGTCAACTGCAACATCGTAAACACTGCCCTTTATAACTCTTACAAGTTTGCCCTGAGTGTTTTCCGTCTGGAAGTGCAATCCTCTTAAAACGCCCTTTGAGCTCTTGGAGTGATTGTCCTGTACAAATTCCTTGTCTATACCTGCCCGAGCAAACTCGTCTTTTTGATATGTCTCCATAAAGAAGCCTCTGTCATCGCCGAAAACAGTGGGTTTTATTACAACAAGACCGGGAATTTCATTTTTAATAAATTCAAACTTTGCCATTTTTAATTTTCCTTTTCATTATATTTATGGGGTGAAATATGCCTTCACCCTGTATTTGGTCATAATTAAACACTGTAATCTTACCACAAAATAGTATCCTTTTCAACAAAAAAGCCCTGTAAACCGCATAAGTTCACAGGGTGTTCATATTTATGGGGGATTATACCCCAAGAATTTGGTCGGGATTTACATATTTTCCGTCTTTTATAATTTCAAGGTGAATGTGGCTTTCGTCATTTACTTCCATTGCCACCTCGCCTGCGGTGCCTATGGTTTGTCCACGGGTAACGGTATCACCGGCTTTTACCGGCGTATTTTTATCAAGTCCGCAATATCTTGCGGTAAAGCCATCATGCTCTATTTCAACCACCGTGCCCAGCAAGCCGTCATCATAAACCGCAGTCACCGTTCCGGCGGCGCCCCGTCTGACCCGGTCCCCTTTCGGGGTTCTTATATCAACGCCGTTGTGGGTGCGCCAATCGTCAAGGGTGCGGTTGTAAACAAGCTCATCTCCGGAAAAGGCCGCATATATTTTACCGCCCTCTGCCGGCAATAAAAATTTTTCCTGCCGCCGTGGTTGTGCCGCCCTTTCGCTCTCGGATTTCGGCGGCGTTACAGGCTTACTTTCAACAGGTACATCATCTTGCTTGTTTTCCGTTTCCACCGTTTCATCAGGGGTTTTCGCTTCATTTTCTTCTTGTTGCTGGGCTATATTTTGCTGTCTTTGCCGCTCAAGCCTTTCGTTGATGTTTTTTACGGTGCCGTAGCAAAAAATGCCGGCAAGGGCAACGCAGGCAAGCATGGCCCGTGCAACGCCTCTGCCCTTTATTTTTTCGCCAAGTTGCCCGAATAGTTGTCTTTTCATATATTTCCTCCGAATATCACTGTTTGGTAATGTAGATTTACTTATATTCTTTGCAGAGTTTAAAGTTTTATACAGAAATTTAACAAAATTAGGTTATACTTCACTTGCAAGGACAACAATATTTAAGTTCACACTTTAAAGGAGGATTGTTTATGTACAACTGCGGACTTATTTTAGAGGGCGGCGGTATGCGAGGAGTTTACACCGCCGGAGTTATAGATTACTTTTTGGAAAAAGGATTGGAATTTTCTTCCGTTTACGGTGTTTCCGCCGGAAGTATAAACGGCTTGAACTTTGCCGCAAAACAGAAAAACCGTGGAGTGAGAGATTTTATATGGTTCAGAGATGATGATCGCTACTGCGGTTTGAACTATTGGCTTAAAACCGGGGATTATTTCAACAATGAATTTGTCTACGGGGAAGTGCCAAACGCCGTCGACCCGGTGGACTACGACGCCGTTAAGAACAACCCGATGAAATTTTACGCCGTTGTGTCCAACACCAAAACCGGCCGGCGGGAGTACATTCCCATAACCGACGCTAAAAACCAAGTGGACTATATAAGAGCATCATGCAGTTTGCCTATTTTGACAAAGCCCGTTGAAATAGGGGATAAAACTTACATGGACGGCGGCATCTGCGACAGTATTCCCCTTGAAAAAAGCGAATTTGACGGCAACGAAAAAAATGTGGTAATTTTAACCCAACATCGTGAATTTGTTAAAAAACCCACGGAAAATATGCCGGTAATACGCAAAATGTACGGCGAATACCCAAATTTTATTCACGCTTTGGAAACAAGACACGAGATGTATAACCGTCAGCGTCGGCATGTATTTCGGCAAGAGGAGCAAGGCAAGGCATTTGTTATTTTGCCAAGCCACCCGGTTGATATAGACCGTATGGAACACGACGCAGGTAAGCTGTGGATGTGGTACGCAGAGGGCAAAAAAGATGCTGCGGCAAATTACGACAGATTGATTGAGTATTTAAACAAATAAAACACAACGCACCACAGCCGTTTAAACAAATCCGTAAAAACAGACAACAGAAAAAGACCCCTCTTGATGCAGACTGTACATCAAGAGGGATTTATTATGCAAATCATCAAAACCCGGGCAATTAAATCGGATTTACCCCATATTAAAGTGGCTCAAAGTTTTATTTCCGCTTTTTTTAATCCTGTATCAATATATACTATTGTTGCATAATATATACTATAAAATCAAATTTCAGGGCAATCTGTGAATAAACGGTAAATAATTATCATTATTGTTTGCAATGGCCGAAATTTGGTGTTATACTTACATAGCACAAAAGAAATTTATACAACAGCGCCAGACCCCACAGGGGTGACGAGGACTGCAGTTATCGAATTTTTCGGCGGATGCTGCAGGGGCCGTACGGTCCAAGGTGTATTTTAAAATCCAAAGGTAACTTGGGAACAGAGGAATACACCGTGTACCTTTTGTGTTTACAATACAAAAGGAGGTACTTTACCATGTGTGGTATAGTAGGATATGTGGGCAAACATAATGCCCAGCAGGTTATTATTCAAGGCCTGGAAAAACTTGAATACAGAGGTTACGATTCATCGGGTATTGCGGTAATAGGCAAGAACGGTATGCAGAGCGCAAAGTTCAAAGGCAGACTTTCAGTTTTGTCCGATTATCTCAAAGATCACCCCTTTGAGGGAGGATTGGGCATCGGTCACACCCGTTGGGCTACCCACGGCGTTCCAAGTGACGAAAACGCACACCCTCATTTTAACGAGAAAAAGACAATAGCTGTAATTCACAACGGCATTATCGAAAACTATATTGAACTTAAAAATATGCTTCTTGAAAAGGGCTATCATTTCAGAAGCCAGACAGATACAGAGGTTGTTGCTCACCTGTTTGACCTGTACTATGAGGGCGATTTGTTGAAAGCCGCCTTTAAAGTGGAAAGCGTAATCAGAGGCACTTATGCCCTTTTGGCTATTCATGTTGACAGCCCTAATGAATTTGTCGCTCTCCGCTGTGAGGCTCCTCTTGTTATAGGCTACGGTGAGGGTGAAAATTTTGTTGCCAGTGATATTCCGGCTGTGTTGGAATACACAAGAAAGGTTGCATTCCTTGAAAACGGCGAAATCGCTCACGTAACCGCAGACAATGTTACCGTTTACAACACAAAACATGAAATTGTTGAAAAGAAGCCTTTTATCGTAGAGTGGACTCTCGATGCCGCAACAAAGGGCGGTTACGACCACTTTATGCTTAAAGAAATATACGAACAGCCACAGGGCATTCGTGATACAATAAACACTCGTCTTGACGAGAACGGCTATATCAAGCTTGACGATATCAAGCTGACAAAGGATGACATCAATAAGTTTGACAAAATTTATGTTGTGGCTTGCGGTACGGCCTTCCACGCCGGCTGTGTAGGCAAATATGCCATTGAAAAATTGGCCAGAATTCCGGTAATGTGCGATATTGCCAGCGAATTCAGATACAGTGACCCATTTGTTGACGACAAAACCCTTGTTATAGTTGTAAGCCAATCCGGCGAAACCGCCGACACACTGCGGGCTCTCAGAGAGGCACGCCGCAAGGGCGCAAGAATTTTGTCCATCACCAACGTGGTAGGTTCATCTATCGCCCGTGAAAGCGACGATGTATTCTACACATGGGCAGGCCCGGAAGTTGCGGTTGCCTCCACAAAGGCATACACAACACAGCTTGTGGCATTTTATATGATTGCCCTTAACCTTGCCTTGGCAAAGGGCACAATAACCGAAAAGAGATATTTTGAGCTTATCGACAGCCTTAAACAAACTGCGGACATTTTGGAAGAAATGCTTAAATGCACCGATGACGAAAAAGCTGTTGCAGAAACAATCAAGGATAAAAAAGCGCTGTTCTACCTGGGCAGAGGCGTAGATATGCAGACTGCCAAAGAAATGGCTTTGAAATTAAAAGAAATTTCTTACATCTATGCAGAGAGCTTTGCCGCCGGTGAATTAAAGCACGGCCCTATCGCCCTTATTGAGGAGGGTACACCGGTTATTGCGGTTTCCACACAGACGCCTATGGTGGAAAAAATGGTTTCCAATATTCAGGAAGTTAAAGCCAGAGGCGCTTATGTTATCGGCATAGGCTGTGAGGGCGACAAGCTTCTTGCCAGCGTTTGCGACAAGGTTATTTACATTCCTAAGGTTGACGACCTTCTTGCTCCTCTTGTAAGCGTTGTGCCCGGTCAGCTTATTGCTTATTACACAACCTGCCTTAAAGGTCTTGATGTGGATAAACCGAGAAACCTTGCAAAATCCGTAACGGTTGAATAATTTATAAACACACTCACCCCGATTTTATAAGTCGGGGTGATTTTTTACGGTATTTTCCCTATAAAATTAACGGAATGTTAATTGCAAAATTCGCCGTAATTCTGTATAATTTTATCAAAAGATATTTTATTTTTAATGGGAGTTACGGAATTTTGAAGAAAAAATTTTTGATTTTACTTTTTGCACTGACATTTGCCTTATCCGCCTGCCAAAAACAGCCTAAGGAACAGGAAGTTTACAACCCGTATATAGAAGTGCCTTTCGGCAACGAGGGGGTAATTTCCATTTTGCCCCAGGAGGGAGTTCCCCTTGCAAATTACAATCGGGAAAATTTTGAAAAGGACGACGCCACAAATGTAATAACCTACACCGGCAATGAATACCAGCGGTTAAAGGGAATTGATGTGTCTTTCCACCAGGGAGATATAGATTGGAACCGGGTTGCCGCAGATAATGTTGACTTTGCCTATATCCGCATGGGCTACCGTGGCTATACCGAGGGGATTTTACATACAGATACAAAGTTTTACGACAATTACTACGGCGCCAAAAATGCCGGTTTAGCCACCGGGGTTTACTTTTACAGCCAGGCTTTGTCCGTAGAGGAAGCCCGCCGGGAGGCGGAATATTTAGCCGATGTAATGGCGGATATGCCAGTTGACCTGCCTGTTATTTTTGACTGGGAGATAAACTATAACGAGGGTTCCCGCACATTGGAGGCGGATATATCCCAAGTAAACGATTACTACCGGGCTTTTAAAGATGTTTTAACGGCCAAAGGCTATGAAACCGGCATCTATTTCAATCGGTTTTTGGGCTATTACTCACTTGATTTTGCACCTTTGCAGGGAGATGTTCTCTGGGCGGCAATTTATAAAAACGCCCCGGATTTTTACTACAATCACCAAATTTGGCAGTACACCGACAAGGGATATGTAAACGGCATTGAAACACAGGTGGATTTAAACATTTGGTTTAAAGAAAAAGAACCGAAAGTGGTTTATTGATATTTTAATTACAAAAAAACGCAGGTTGGCAATTAACCTGCGTTTTAAATTTATAAGGGGTTTTAATATTTAATCTTCGGCTTTCTTTTCAAGTCTGCTGTACAGATTTGTCTGTACCGAATACAAGCTTGTCTTGCCGCTTGCCACAAAGCATACGACAACAGCAAGAGCAAAATAGGCCATAGCGGAAGACCCAAACATTTCCCGTGAAAGTATGATTGCTGTCAACGGAGCATTTACCGCACCGCAGAACACGCATACAAGACCGATTGCCCCGCCGAATACGCTGTTTAATCCGATAAACGGTGCGACGACAGCTCCGAAAGAAGCGCCGATAAACATAGCCGGTACGATTTCCCCGCCCTTAAACCCTGCGCCGAGGGTTGCGCCGGTGAAAATCATCTTTAACAAAAAGGCGTATATGGCAACAGTGCCGCCGGCCATGATGCCGTTTACAACGCCCATGCCTGCACCGTTATAGTCGGTGCCGAAAATCAAAGTCAGGGCTATTACAACCAACCCCCCTGCCGCCCGGCGAATGTACGGATTTTTAAATGTCTTTTGGTAAATGTGATGAGCATTGTGCATAAGCAGACAAAATGCCACGGAAACAATGGCGCAAAGCAAGGCCAAAATTGCGGTTTCAACTGCTGTTACAGGGTCAAAAACAGTGGGTATAGCCGAGAGAATGTCATATCTCATGGGAGTAACGCCCAAATTTACAGCCAGCCGATAGGCACTGAGAGAAGATATGATACAGGGCAAAACCGCAAATGTGTTTATACAGCCCACGGTTATAACTTCCAGCACAAATACAAAAGCCGTAATAGGCGTGCCGAACAAAGCCGAGAACACTGCGGCCATACCGGCCAAAATTATGCCGTTTATCATTGATTTAGGCAGTTTTAAAAGATATGCAATATTACTTGCGATACTGCCGCCCAGTTGCAAAGCGGCGCCCTCTCTGCCGGAAGAACCGCCGCCAAGGTGGGTAAGCACCGTGCCGATAAAAATTGTAGGCGCAATGGCTATGGGCAATTTATCGCCATTTTCCGCAGCGACAAAAATGCCGTCTGTGCCCTTGTCGCCGGGGTTAAACTTTGCATACATAAATGCGATTACAGCGCCTAAAACAGGCAGTGTGTACAACACCCATGGGTTTTCTCCCCTAAACTCGGTGACAAAGTCAACTGCCAGGTGAAAAGCCACCCCTACAATACCGCAAATAATCCCCACAAAAAGGGATATTATGCCGGTTTTAATAAAAAGACCGGCGGATTTTTTAAATTTTGTGAAATTATCGTTCATTATTATTTTCTCCTCTTTTCCTAAACACTATTTTATCACCGGTAAAATATATTGCAATAAAAATATTTAAAAAAATAAAAATAAATATATACAAATGAAACATAAGATATATGCCGTTGTATATAATCATTAAAATGACAATATTTTAACGACTTTTCCATGAACACCGGCGGACAAAATAATATACATAAATGATAATAGTCGTGCTTAATATAAAAATAATAATTTGTATAAAAACGAGCTTCTTTATATGTAATTCGTTTAACATATTTAATATAGCTGAAAATTGACTGTCATGGAAAAATAAAATTTTATTATTATCATATTTTAAAATTATTCCAAAAGCCCAAAATATACTTTAAGTTATATAAAAATCAGTGATTTTTGTGTATTTTGTGTATTTATTTTTTTTAACATTATGATATAATAAGCAATGATAATGAGTATGATGAAAAGGAGTGTTATTATGGAAAAAAATATCAAGATTTTGTCCAAGGACAGTGTTTCTTCCAGACTTGAAAGATTTATATACAGCGTTCACAGTATAGCCTACATTTCGGCTGATACTTGCAAGTCATCACCAAAGGAAATTCTGTCAAATTACAGAATTATGATTGTTGCCGAAGGCGAAACCGAAATTGCCATAGGCAATGCAAAGTACAACGTAAAAGCCGGAGACTGTGTTATTTTCTCACCGGGTTCTCTTTACAGCTTAGAAATGCTTGCCGACAAAAAGTGCGGTATAATATCTTTCACTTTCTCACTTGAAACACCTATCCAAGAAAGTGAGTTTACAACTATGTTGGGGCTTAAAGACATTGTTGTTTACAACGACATTATCCCACAGACAACCTTGGCCTGGGCATATGAAGCGTATAAGAATGCAAGCAGCGAACGCCGGGATTGCTACTTCCCTATCAGTATTTTGGTACAGAGGATTGTAGGCCTTGTGGCGTACCACAAAGACATTACCCCGGTTACGGCAAGACGCGTAAAGGGTAAGACAAGCAGCGACGAACGGCTTGTTATGAAGTCACACAATTACATAATTAACCATGTAAACAGAAATGTTTCGGTTGAAGAACTGTGCAAAGAATTTTCCGTTTCACAGAGTTATATTTACAAGTGCTTCAGAAATGTACTGGGCGTATCCACAAAAGAGTTTATCACAACCCAGAAAATTCACATGACAGAAATAGCACTTCTTCACACCGATAAATCCATCACCGAAATAGCCCTTGAAAACGGATACGCAAACAGCTACCAGTTCTCGAATATTTTCAAAAAAGTCCGCGGTATATCACCATCCGCTTACAGAAAGATCAACCGTGACTAAGGGCTTTCTCTTAAAAAAGTATTTTATAAAATAATATAAACAAATGGCCGCATTGTAAAATGCGGTCATTTTAGTTTTATATTCTAATCTCTTTTAAGGACATCTATTTCTCTGTGTTCAAAAACAGGCCGATTGCCGGAAAAATCAACTATTCCGTAACAGGTTGTAAGGGTTGCGGGGGAAATTGTAACACTGCCCGGATTAAACAGGTAAAGCCCGTTGTCATATTCGTAATACGGCCTGTGAGTGTGGCCGAAAAGAGCAACATCGGCTTTCAGCTCTCTGCAAGCCTTTTTTATAGGCAATAAGCCCATTTTTACATAATAGCCGTCGCCGTGGCAAACAAGAACACGGTATCCGTTTATATTTAAAATTTCCTGGGAAGGCACATCTTTTAGGAAATCACAGTTACCGGTAACGGCGGTAATATTATATTCCGGATTTTGCCTTTTTACATCAAGCATTTCGGAAAGCCCGTCACCTAAAAATATAATATTCTTAATATCAGGCACCTGAGCTAAAACTCGGTTTAAATAATTTCTGTCCCCGTGAATATCGCTTAAAACCAGATATTTCATTTTCCGTTCCCCTTACTCTTTGGTATTTTGTACCGCTTTGTACACTTCGCTCTTTGAAAATTTTGTTCCCTGTGATACCTTTTTAGCCGCCTCACTTATGGAAATTCCCTTGGTTTCCATCAGTTCAATGCACTTTTCGGTCAATGTTTCAAGGGTGGCCTCTTCTTCCGCAGGGGGAACATAGCCGGCCACAACAAGTGCAAATTCTCCTTTTGGCGGATTTTCCGTGTAAAAATCCAAGGCCTCGCCAACAGTGGTAAGTTTTATCTCCTCGTGGATTTTCGTAAGCTCTCTTGCCACTGTCAAACTTCTGTCTCTGCCGAAATATTCCGCAAAGTCTTTAAGTGTGTTTAACAGTTTATGAGGCGCCTCGTAAAAAATCATGGTTCTTTTTTCGTACCTTACTTCTTCCAAATGCCGGGCTCTCTGCTTTTTTACAACAGAGAGAAAACCCTCAAAGCAAAATCTGCCTGTGTCCTGTCCGCTTACGCAAAGGGCAGTTATAACGGCGCTTGGCCCCGGTATCGGCACAACTTTAATTCCCCGGCGGTGTGCCTGCTTAACCAAAATTTCCCCCGGGTCGGAAACACACGGCGTGCCTGCGTCACTGCAAACGGCACAGGTTTCCCCGGCTATGATTCTGTCTATGATTTCATCGCCCTTATCACGCAAATTATGGGCATAATAGCTGACCATGGGCTTTCTTATATCAAAGTGATTGAGAAGTTTAACCGTTACCCTTGTGTCCTCGGCGGCTATAAAATCCGCCTCCTCAAAGGCCTGCCTTATTCTTGGGGTCAAATCGTTAAGATTGCCGATAGGCGTTGCCACAACATATAAAATCCCCTGTTTTCCCTGTTCCATGTGTTTTCCTTTCCGTAAATTGATGTAGTCATTTTATATACAATATGTAATATTTATTAAAATCATAATTTGCCGTAGATTTTGAGTATCTCCTGTGAAAAACCGCCCCGAGGATTTTCCATGATTAAATCCGGCATAACCGTAAGGCCGGCACCGCCGTTTTTTCTCCCGTCCACAAGCACAAGCCATGGTTCCCGGCTGTCTTTGCGTTGGCGGACAAATCTTATAATCTTAGGTTCTATTTTATTTTGCTTCATGGCATAAAAAACCGTTGCCAACCGAGCCGGTCTTTGGCAAAGGCACAGCTTCCCGTTGTCCTTTAACAACCTGTAAGCCGCCCGGGCAACATCATTATCATTTAAAGTAAACTGATGACGAAATGTGGCCTTTACAGCATCGTCTTTGGGTTTGCCAGATGTAAAATACGGCGGATTACAAGTTACAACATCAAACAAAATATCGCTTTTATACTGTCTTATATCACAGTTTACCGCCTTTAAATTTTCAAATCCGTTAAGCCTTATGCTCTCATTTAAAAGCCGTGTGCCGTCCCGATCTATTTCCGCACCTACCGCAAGGCCTTTATGACCGAAATCTTTCCAGCGCAGGGGAATAATTCCGCAGCCGGTACCTATATCTATTGCCCTTTGCCGATATTTTACCCGGGCAAAGTCGCTTAAAAGAAAGGCGTCGGTACCGAAACGATGAGTATTGTTTATGCACACCTTTGTGCCGTGAGCCAAAATTTCCGTTGAGTATTCCATAAATTCAATTTCACCATACAAAACAACAATTACAAATCACGGCTCTTTTAAAGAGCCGCAATTTGTTTTATGTTATAAAATTATACAAAGTAATTGCCCAGTTCACTGCCTTCGCCGCCGGCACCGTCGGTTACCCAAAGGGTTACGGTATTGATTTCATCATTATTCCGTGCGGTTTTAAGAGGAGATATTCCGTTTTCTCCGGAGATTTCCTCTGTTGTGGCGGTTATAACAAAGTCATGTATGCCAAGCTGATATGGATGAACTATATACTGCCGATAGTCGCCGCCTGTTACCGCCTGCCAATTTATCTGCCATGAGCTGTAACCGCCCTGTGCGGAAACTCTTGATTGCAATGTGACGATAAGGCTCTTCATATTTGCAAGAACCCGGTCGTTGGTTGTGCCGAAATCTCGCTTGTCAAGGCTGTAACCGGTAGGAGTTTGGAAGCCTGCAAAGATAATCTCTTTTACCCCTAAAGACATAATTTCTTCGGTTATGTCAACAATGTACTGCTGCATAACGGTGCTTGCCGGGTTTGCCCATGCCTTGCCGCCTAACGCCGCACTGTTGTCAAGCCAGCGTGTATCTGTACCCTGATACATAACCGCAGTTGATCGCTCTATGGTAGAAATCATCTTGTCTTCAAATGTGTAAATGCGTGCAACAGGTGTTATGCCGTTCTCGGAGCACTTTTTCACTACCGCTTTTACATCTATAACGGTATCCGGGGAAACAAGCTGTGAACCGTATTGATTAGCCGACCGATACAAAAGGTATCCGTCGCTGTTTTTCAAATCAAATACAAGGCAGTTTGCCCCTGCATTTTTGGCGGCGGTGATTGCGCCGTCAATGCCGGCGTCACTTGTTAAACTTTGAGAGTTTACATAGTGGTAAATTCTTGTTTTGCCTGTGGGGGTTACAACATTTTCTCCGTTGCTGTCCTCAGGCTGTGAGGCGCTGTCCTCGCCGGTATTTGAGCTGCTTTCAGCAATATCCGACTGTGTATCCGAAGAAACTGCGGAAGATGCTCCTCTGTTTTTAGCTATTGCCGAAATCGCCTTTGTGCCCAAAAAGCCTATGGCGAAAAGCGCCAAAAGCAAAGCTAAAAAGCCGAAAATTCTTTTTGCCTTGCCGGCTCGTTTTATATTCTTTTCACGAATATCCCCGTATCTTTTAATTTTAACGGGTCTGTCTCCTTTTGCCATGGAAAACCTCCATTAAAGAACTGTTGTGTGGCCTGTAAGGCCGTAAATTGCCAATGCTATAATTGATATATAAATAAGGGTTATAGGCAACCCACGGAAACTGTGGGGCACCATATCGTCGTGTATTTCTTTTTCGCCCTCGCTTATTAAAAGCATGGCCAGTAAAAAGCCTATACTTGAACCCAATGCGTAACCTATTGTCTGAGGCAGGTCAAGACCCCGGCCTGTGCTGTAAATAACCGTACCCACAATGGCCGTGTTTATTGAAGCACCGGTAAGGGAATATATAATCCTCTTAAAATCGGATTTTTTCATAACAACAGCCAGCACCGTTACCACAACAAGGTAGCCTACCGTGCAGATGATAACAAAAATCACAGGGCTTGCATAGCGGGCGTATTGAGACATTTTTTCACTTCTCAAAAGCGGAGCCACAAGATAGCCCAAAATGCTGTTTAAAAGCTGAAAAACCGTAAGAGAACCGCAAAAATACCAAAGGTCTTTTTTAGGGTTATTGAGAACACGCAAACCGTTTGAGATACCCAAACAGCGGTAGAATATAACATTTTCCGCCGCAAGAGCCAAAAATGTATAGCTGAAAAAAGACAATATTGCTTTTTGCATTTATCTTGCCCCCTTTGTACCGTTTAAAAATTTTGCGTGGCGTTTTTCCACCATGGAATGCCACAGTGCGCTTATTACGCCGATTATCAAAAATCCGCCGAAACCGGTTTGTGCCATAGGCAACAGAGAAACACTTGTTATTTCAAAACCGCCAAGTGTGCCGAAAGCCAAAATTTCTCTCACACTGCCGATGATAACACAGGCAAGTATAAAGCCTGCGGTGTTTCTCAAACCGTTTATAACGGAATATTTAAAAGATTCTTTTCTTGTTTTTTCAAAGTTTTTAACTATAAGCGGGTCAACAACCAATATTGGCAGATATGTGCCAAGTGAAAGAGCCCGTGTGCCTATCATTTTATACATGGCATAGTAGACAAAGGCAAAGATAACAGCCGATACCATGGGGTAGAAAAATGTTTTCAACGGCACGCTCATCTTTCTTGTTATAAAAGATGTTACCATTCTTGTAGGTGTCAGCAAGAGAAAAACACAAAGGGACAATATAAGGCTGTTTTGCAATGTTGTTGCGGCAACCGCAACAGGCGCAAGAGCCAAACCTTTTATAAATATCGGGTTTGAAAGTATTACCTTATTTCTTCTTGTAACGCTTTCCCAATCTTTTGGGTCATAGGGAATGTAGCTGTTTTTTTCCATTATTTACCCTCCCCATTGTCTGTTTTCTTTTTTATTTTTACACTTTTGTCGCCGTACTTTTGGTCAAACCGACGCAAGGCCTCGTCAACATCTATTGTCCTTGTGGAAAATTCCACATCGTCCAGGTGATCCTCTGCCTCGCCTATTATATCCAAAGTAGATTTAACCGCAGAGACGGTGTTCTTTGCCTGAAGTTTGTCCTTGGCATTTTCAATGGCCTTTTCGGTCTTTATTTTGGTTTTAGCCGCTGATTTTCTATCGGTATGTTCTTCTTTGTACCGTTCAACACGCTTTTCTATATTGTGTTCGGCAGTTTCCGCCACGCTGTGAACCGCATGGTTAATATTTTCAAAAACAACGCCGTCAAAAAGTCTGTCCCAGAAGTTTTCGGTAGCATTTACAATCAAAATAGCAAAGCAAACGCCGATTTCGTAGCTGCCGTAATATCTGAATATCATTGTGAGAATACCGGACACAATGCCGAACACCACTTTTGCCTTAGGGGTTTTAGGTGTTGTGGCAGGCTCGGTAAGCATAAACACAGCGGCATACATAAGGCTGCCTGCGAGAATTTCAAACTTAACGCTGAAAAGCCTTGAAACGCCGTATATCTGTGGGAACAAAAACGCAAATATCGTACAGGTTGCAAGGAATGTAACCGGCACATGCCATGTTATTTTTTTATTTATTATTAAAACAACCCCGATTACCGCTATCAAAAGGATAAAGGAAGTGCCCATTGCCCCGGCGTAGTCGCCTATGAGCAAATCTAAATTTGAAATATACGGTATGCCGCCGGCCTTTATCTGTGAAGCGCCGGTAACGGTGCTCCGTGCTGCGCCGGACCAAAAATCAACAGATGTAAAAGGCTGCACCGCCTTAAAAACTTCATCCGGCCAGTTTACCGCCGCAACACACATTGCCAAAGCGGACAGGTTAAAAGGATAAACATCTTTGCCGCCAAAGGCATGTTTACCTATGACGATAACAATTGCCACCGTCATAACAACTATGTACAGCGGTACAGTAACCGGCAACATAAGCGCAAATGTAAAAGCCGCAACTATACTGCTTCTGTCCCGTGTGTCAAGTGGGATTTTTCTCAAAGACATAACCCGCACATCACAGGCACGAGCCGTAACCGCCGCAACGGTACAAATCAACCAAACCCTGGAAGAATACAAGATGCTTGCATACAGGGCTATCGGTAAAAGTGCCGCAACCATGGAATTATAATGGCTGTCGGACTTAGTTATAGTGTTAGTATTTGCCATTCTTTACTCTCTCTTACTCCTTTAATTTTGCTATGGCCGCCCGGGGGTAATCGCTGCCGAAAACATAACTGCCGGCAACCAATACATCCGCCCCGGCATCGGTGCAAATTTTACCTGTCTCCCGGTTTATACCGCCGTCAACTTCTATCAAAAAGTCATACAAACCAAGCCGGTTTGCTCTCTCTCTTATCTCTCTTATCTTGTTCTCCGCCCGGGGGATAAATTTCTGCCCGCCAAAGCCCGGTTCTACACTCATAACCAAAATCATATCCACGTCGGGGATAAATTTAAGCACCCTTTCCGCAGGTGTGCCGGGTTTTATAACTATACCGGCCTTTGCACCCCGTTCTTTTATAAGCTTCACGGTTTCAAGAATTTCCCCGTCGCTTTCGCAACTTTCAACATGGAATGTTATCATATCCGCACCGGCTTCACGAAACCGATTTACATATTTTTTAGGGTTTACAATCATAAGATGAACATCAAAAAAGCCGTCGCAAACCTTGCGCAGACTCTTTACAACAGGCAGACCCAAAGAAATATTAGGCACAAAAACGCCGTCCATAACATCAATATGTACCCAATCTCCCCCTGCCAAAAGAACTTTATTAACATCGTCACCCAAGGCGGCAAAATCTGCCGACAGGATTGACGGAGCAACTTTTATCATATAAATCAACCTCTTTTAAGGATTTGCATATTTTATCTATGTTATTATACATTTAAAGAGGGCAAAAATCAATTATACGGCGAAAAATTTACAATATATCAATAAAATTACCACATTTTTCAATAAAAAGCAGGTGACAACATAAAAAAGTGTGATAAAATAAATTTAGGGTTTAAAATGTAAAACTGTAAGGAGGCTTTATTATGGAAAAGAATATCACCTGCAAACTCGGCTTCGGTTGTATGCGTTTGCCTGTAAACCGGGATGGTAAAATTGACTGTGTTTTGGCTGAAAAAATGATAGACTACGCCTACGAAAACGGCATAAACTATTTTGACACCGCTTGGCCTTACCACGACGGAGAAAGCGAAATTTTTATCGGCAAAGCCCTTAAAAAATATCCCCGTGAAAGTTTTTGGCTGGCGGATAAAATGCCTATGTCCAAAATCGAAAAGAAAGAGGAAGTACAGGAAATTTTTGAAAAGCAGCTTGAAAAATGTCAGGTTGAATATTTCGACAACTACCTTTGCCACGCTTTAAATAAAGCTAATTGGCAAAAGGTTTTGGATTTCGGGGTTTTGGACTATTTGAAAGAGCAGAAAAAACTGGGTAAAATCAAGCACCTGGGTTTTTCTTTCCACGACAGCCGGGATGTTTTAAAGACAATTCTTGACCGGGAAGATTGGGATTTTGTTCAGTTGCAGCTCAATTACTATGATGTTGCTAACGGCGACGCACAGCAGCTTATAGACCTTGCGGCGGAACACAATGTGCCGATATTCGTTATGGAACCTATAAGAGGCGGTTTTCTTGCAAGATGTGTCCCTGACGCCATAACCGAAATTGAAAATGCTTACGGCAAAAACAGCGCACCGGCTTTGCGGCTTTGCTATGCTTTTAACATTAAAGGCGTAAAAGTTGTATTAAGCGGTATGAGCACAATGGAGCAGGTTGTGGAAAATGTGGCGACAGCCAAAAATCCTATCCCCATGGATGAAAAGGCGGAAAAAGTTATAAAAGATGTTATGGATGACATAAACAGCTTTGTAACCGTGCCTTGCACAAAGTGCCGTTACTGTATGCCTTGTCCGGCCGGTCTTGATATACCGGAGATTTTCAGGATTTATAACGACTGGTGTCTGTTTAAAAACAGCAGAAGAACATTGGACGAAATAGAAAAACTTGAAAAGAAGCCTGCCGATTGCGTAAACTGCAAAAAGTGTATGAGGGTCTGCCCACAGAGATTGGAAATTCCTGAAATAATGAAAAAAATTGCGGCGGAGTTTAGCGAAATCAAATAATGAAGGGCAAAAAGATTATATCACGGCTTGGGGCCGTGTCGCTGCTGGTATTCTCGGTACTTGTATCAGTGTTTACAGTGGTGAACATAAAAAGTTTTTACATAAAAGAGTACGCCAAAAACAATGTGGAACAGGCCACCGGTATGAACCGGCAGGATTTGGAAAAAACCACCCAGCTGTTTTTGGACTACTTAAATGACAAAAGAGAGGATTTAAGCCTTATCGTCACAAAAAACGGCGTCAAAGAACAGGTTTTTTACGAGAGAGAAACCTTGCACATGATAGATGTTAAGGCCTTGTATCAAAACGCCCAAAGGGCAATGTATCTGCTTGGCGGTGTAAGCCTTGGCTGTTATGCTTTTTTGTTTTTAAAAAAGCAAGACAAAAGGGAATTTTGGCAAAATGCAAAAGCCGGCTATAAATTCAGCCTTGTGCTGTTTTTGCTGATTGCCCTTGTCCTTGGAATTATGTTTGCAGTGGATTTTAACCGTTTTTGGATAGGGTTCCACCATGTGTTCTTCCACAACGACCTGTGGCTGTTAGACCCTGCCGAAAGCACCATGATAAATATGTTGCCGGAGGAGCTGTTTTTCAGTATGTGCAGTAAAATTTTAATGCTGTTTGTGGCTTTGTTCGGGCTTTTGCCACGGTGTGTATATCTTTTGGCAAACAAATTTAATAATACAAAATAATTTTTGACATTGAAATTGCAAAATGTCAAAAACAAAATCACCGTCTCGGGATTTTCCAAAGACGGTGATTTTTTATTAAATTTTTATTTTAGTCATCAACGCACAATTCGCAAAGTTCCTTGCTTGTGTGGTTTAAAACTTCCGTTTCGCCTTTTTCGTTGATTATTACAACATCTTCTATTCTTATGCCTATATCGTCTTTAAGGTAGATACCCGGCTCACAGGAGAAAGCCATGCCCGGCGCAAGGTGCATTTCGTAATCGCCCCTTATGTACGGTGCTTCGTGTTCCGCATAACCTATGCCGTGACCTAAACGGTGGTTAAACCGTGGGCCGTAGCCCCGGTCGGCAATAACTTTTCTTGCGGCGGCGTCCACATCCGGAATCCACGCTCCGTTCTTTGCCGCCTTTTCACCGGCTAAATTTGCCTGTAAAACAATGTTGTAAATTTCTTTTTCTCTCTCGGTGGCTCTGCCCACAAAAACGGTTCTTGTGGTATCGGAAAACATTCCCTTGTAGATGCAGCCGTAGTCCATAAGCACAATGGCTTTTTTGCCAACAACACCGCTGTTGCCCATATAGTGTGGCAGTGCGGCGTTGCCGTCAACGGCAACTATACCGCCCCATGTGTAGTCGGCGCCGTTTTCCATCATAATGCGGGTTAACTCATCGTTTATATCTTTTTCGGTGACACCCGGTTTGATGAATTTTTTAATTTCCTCAAAGGCCTTGTCGGCAATAAGAGAGGATTTGCGCAGATTTTCAAGTTCTTCCGGGGTTTTGATTATTCTCGTAAGCTCGATGTAATCCTTGCCGTCAACGGCTTTAAAATCCACCGCATTTTGCGCCTTTATAAGGTTAAAGGCACGGACATTTCCGTTTATGGCAACGGTTTTGCCTACAAGCCCCTGTTCTTCAAATGCCTTTTTAACGGTTTTTTCAAAGCCGTCCCGGTCGTGCCAGGAATAAATTTTTGCGCCGTCCACAAAGTCGCTTACCTCATCGGTGTACAGGGCGTTACAGATGTAAAAGCACGTTTCGTCGCTTTTTACAAACAAAGCCTGGTAGCGCTCGCAAAGCAAAGGCTTGTGGCCAAGCAAAAATACCATATCCGCACCGGGGGCAATCATAATTGCGTCCACGCCGTCTTTTTTAAGCTGAGATGCAAGTTTTTTAACTAATTCTTGATTTATCATCGTCACTGCTCCTTTTCTTTATTAACTATAATATAGCATTATTCGGTTTAGTTTTCAATAAAAAAAGAACTTTTAAATAATATCCACAAAAAGTTGAGGAAAAATTTGGTAACCGAACTAATTTATTTTGCCTTGGCTATATGGTATGCTAAGTAACCCGTAGCGGCGGTCATTGACCGCTATTTTGTAAATTGCTTAAAATGGTTTCCGGCATAAAACAGTATTTCAAATAAATACGCATCTTTCGGCTCTCTTTGGTAAAGAGAGCTGTCAGCGGCAGCTGACTGAGAGATTGATTAACATTTTGATTACATCCGATATTTGTTTACAAATCAACTTGTTTTATGAAAGTCAATCCCTCCGATTTTTCTTACGAAAAATCACCTCCCTTTACCAAAGGGCGGCAAGGTTGCGGATTTTTGGGGTTGTTATTTTTACCCGTAATTTGATGTAAACAGATTGTCTGTGTGCAAACCTGCGGTTTGCATAGGCGTTCAATGAACGCCCCTACGGCTTGATTTTACAAATATATTTGTTCATAACAAAAAGTTAATATAAACAATTTGCTTTAACAATCCTTTTGTCACGCAGAGCGTGACATTTTCCCTTAACAGTGACAACAATCTATTATTGGTTTTGGAACTGTTATTTTGTAACCGATAACAACAACTTATAAATAACACGTAGCGGCGGTCATTGACCGCCATTTTATAAATTACTTAAAATGGTTTCCGGCATAAAACAGTATTTCAAATAAATACGCATCTTTCGGCTCTCTTTGGTAAAGAGAGCTGTCAGCGGTAGCTGACTGAGAGATTGATTAACATTTTGCTTGCATCCGATATTTGTCTACAAATCAACTTGTTTTATGAAAGTCAATCCCTCCGACTTTCCGCTGTAAAACAACAAAAGCAGGGTCGCCCCTGCTTTAAATTTTATTATATGTATATCATCGGTAAACAATTTCGTCCTCAACCATTTTGGCAACCAAGTCAAAAGGCTTGTCCAAAACATAGGAAAACTCGTTGTAAACCATTTCCTGCCGCCTTTTCAAAAAAGTGGTTTGGGTTTGGTTTAAGGATTTATTTTTCCGCCGACACTCTTTCTTTTTATTCATAAGACTTACAATAACCACAAGCAAATCGTGGCAGTTATAAGTTGAAATAAGGGCGGAGTAAAAGTCCTGCACCGCCTTTGGATTGCGGCTTTGAGGAAACACCGGTTTAATATCCTTTACGGCTGATATGTAATCCTGAGCCTGCCGAGGGGTGATTGTAGAGCGAATAAACGCCTTTGTGTTTGTAGGCACATAAATCATTTCTCTGTGGCTTTGGGAAAGCGGCTGTAATGTATAGTAATCAACCCCTGACGGCATACCGGCAATGGCCGGTTCCCCCACCGATACTACACGGCACACACCCGTAGATCCGAAAAAGATAATGTCATCAGTTTTATACATTATTAAGCCCCCTAATCTTTTTTATTATTATATAAATATTATAGCATTATTTTAAATAAAAATCAAATATCTAATTCATTTTAATTAAATAAATTATCAACTACAATACTATTCATATTCTTTATTTTTTCAACTTGTGGCTTAGGTTTATCTTATAAGTTCCCTGACCTTTTTAAAGCCGGGGACATTTTCAAACAGATAACCGCCGATAAGCTGCATCATCTCAAAGTCCTCTTCGCTGTCTATGTCCAAAACAGCCGTGTCACGCATTTCGTAAACAAGGCACTTTGTCTCCCAAAGGATACCTGTTGTATTTGTCTTTAAAAAGTCGGCGTTAAAAACATATATAGAAGCGTTTAAATCGTAAACAGAAGGCGCTTGCTGGCGGGCGGTAAAGGGACTTTCGATAACTTTTTCCACATGGTCGCCGGCGGTTTTTACCATATTAAAATACGGATTGCGGCGTGATGGGCAACCTGAGAATACAAGCCCCGCATCCGGCCTTGAAAGTTTCATTTCATAGGCGGAAAGCACATCGTCTATTTGTCTTAACGGGCTTGTTATATCAAGGTCGATAAGATAATCATAGGTTTTTTTGTATTTTTGCTCCATATATTTTAAAGTGTATTGGAACACCGCCATTTTAGGCACAATATCCCCGGCAAGTTCCTCCGGGCGATCCACTTTTTCCGTTTCGGGGTACTTTTCCAAAACCAAATTTTGTAAAAGCCGACTGTCGGTATTAAGTGCAATATCAACATCAGCGTCTTTTACCCTTTCTTTAAAATCAAAAGCCGACCGCAGTGTGTAGTAAACAAGAGGCTTGTCCAAAAACACCTTTAAATTTTTATTTTTAAACCCTTTACTGCCTGCACGGCCGCAAATTGTTATCAAAACATTTTTCATAAAATTAAACCTCTTTTCCCAATGTCAGTGCAAGAACTTTATTTGCCTTATAAACATCGTTTATGTTTTCCGCCTTGCCCGCCATTATGTCAAGAACATTGCGCATTTCACGGACAAAGCGCCGATTGGCCTCTTCGTTGCAGTTTATAACCCTGCCGTCCGGCAGTTTTACGCTGCCCTTGCCAAACTCCGCCTCCATTGTTCCCTCAGGCAAAAATACCTCACATGTGCGGCGATACTCTCTGCCGAAGTAATCCAGATGTACTTCGCAAATTTTATCCTTGTATCTCGAAATATAAACGGACAAATCGTCGCTGTCGATTTCCAAATCCGAATATTTGCCTTTAAAGTTATAACTTTCTTCCGGGAAGCCGAACAGATCCGTCATATAGTCCAATTCATGTATCAAATCAATGGTAACACCGCCGCCTAAGGCCTTTATAGCAGAATAGTTTTTGCGGTAGTCGGTATTGGGGCGCCAACCCGGCAGATAGCTTGAACATATTATTCTGACCGAAAAAGGCTTTTTATCCTTTAAAAGTTCTTTCAACTTCATATAGGCGCCACAATAGCGCATAGGGCAGGCCACATAAGCGTTTTTTTCGTTTAAGCCCAGGGCATTTAAATCATAAATGCAATCTTCAAAAATCGGCTTTTCGATAAAAAAGAAATTTGCCTTGCCCTTTAAATCCTCCAAGGCCTTGTGGTGCAAGGTGGTTGGATTTGTTATAAAAGCCAGGTCGTAGACGGTATCGTCCAAAGCGGAAATTTGCCTGTTTAAAAGCCGAGCGGTTTCCGCCGGCAATTCCCTGCCTGATGAGCGCAGGGCGGTAACATCAAGCGTCAAACCCCTCTCATTTGCTACGGTGTGCAAATTTTTCAAGTGGCGTGTGCCGATACTGCCAATGCCCACAAATAAAACTTTCATTACTTTATACCCTCGATTTCGTCCATAATTTTAATGGTGTAAAGGTCTTTCTCATAGGAGTATTTCGGTTGCTCCAAGCCTTTTATAACCCCTATAAAGTTCTGCATTTCATCAACATAGGCATTTTCTACAATATTGTCGGAGTATCTTGAATCGTGTTCGAAGCTTTCGTAAGTGTTTATAAATTCTTTTTCCTTCGTTTCTACATTGAAGTCATACAAGGTTTTCGGGTTGCCCTCCCAGAAAAGGTGCATACCTTCGCCGAAAACTTCCAGGTTTCTCACAGCCTTAGGGCTTACAACATCTATTGCCAAAATGCCTTTTGTGCCGTTTTCATGGGTGATTGTAACAAAAAATCTGTCCGGAAAGTCGATTTCCAAATCGGTCATCTTATCGGCGGTGCTGTAAATTTCCTTGATTTTACCGAAAGTTTCTATTATCCAAGGCAGCTCTATACCGAAAAGTTCACGGCAGCCGTTTGTGCGCTTATTGCTTACAAAAAAGTTTTTGTAACTTTCCCAAGGGTGCCAATCGGGCAGATACTGGCCGATGTGATAAATATAGCTTACCGGCTTGTCAAAGTTTTTAACTCGGTTTTGTATATAGTTTATTTCACCTCTGTAAAGCATGGTGCTTGAAAGGAACAAAACCGTGTTGTTTTCTTTTGCGGCGGACATAAGTTCCTGATAACCGTCAGAAACCAAATTAAGTTCCGTAAATGTGTTTATTTTATAGCTTAAAAGGTCTTTGATTATAGGATAGTGGGCAACCGGCGATGTGCAAACAAAAGCCGCCTCCGGCTTTTCCGCCGCCGCTTCTTCTATGGTCCGGTAGGTTTTGCAGCCCATTTCCTCTACCTGAGCTCTGCGCTCCGGGTTTGTGTCAACGCCGATTATCTCTGCGTTTTTGTCGATGCCTCTTAAAAGGCGAATTCTTCTCTTGCCCATTGAGCCAAGGCCCACAATAAGTGCTTTCATAGTTATCTCCTTATAAATCATAAAATTCTTTTGCCGTGGTGTGCGGCGAGTACACATATTCGGTGATTGTTTTTACAATTTCCCGGCTGGGGGTAACTCCCCGGTCATATGGATTTGTAACGGTTTTACATATATTTTTAAATTCGGGCGAAAGTGCCTTTTTTATTCCCCGGGCAATATCCGCCTTGTCGGTGCCGGTGCAAATTACATTTTCGGCAATAAAACGCCCCTTTTGCCTGTCCCCGATGTTTACGGTAGGGGTGCCGAATGCCGGTGTTTCCACAACTCCGGAAGATGAATTGCCCACAACAACCCGGGCGTACTTCATTGCCGAAAGATACCTTTTAAGCCCCAAAGAGAAAAATGCCTTTGACCTTTCTTGATTTTGCAGACAAAATTCGTCTACGGCTTTGTTCAAAATATCTCCGCCGGCGTCGGCGTTAGATTTTGTAAAAATCAGATTTATGTCTGTCTCTTTTAAAGCCTGTAAAAGCCCAGCCATATCCTCCCGTGGGGTTGAACCCTCTTTTGTCTCCGGGTGATATGTTATCAAGGCAAAGGGCTGTAAATTTTTGAAACCTAAGCTCTCCTCAAGTTCAGGCAAAGACATCAACCGAATATTTTTTATATTCTCATTGCCGAGGCCGCCAACATTGAATACCGTTGAGGGATTTTCTCCAAGCTGAATTACCCTTTTGGCGCTGTCGGCACAGGAGGGAAAATGCAAATTCGCCATTTTTGTTATGCAGTGGCGATAGTAATCGTCTTTTGCGCCAAAGGTCACATCCCCGCCGCTTATATGGGCTATGGGAATTGAAAGAGCCGCCCCGGCGGTTACAACCGCAAAAATTTCGTATCTGTCACCTAAAACCACAAGCAAATCCGGCCTGTCCGCCGAAAAAATTTCCGTAAAACGCTGTATTGTGTAACCTATGGTAAAAGCTGTTTCCTTTTCGCCGAAACCGAATTTCATAATATCTATTCTGTGGCTTATGGGCAATCCGTCGGCGATTATCTCACTTACCGTTTCGCCGTATTCTTTAAGCAGATGAGTGCCTGTTACAACAAGAGAAAGAGTCAGCTTATCGCTGTCTGCCACACGGCGGATAACCGGGCGCAAAAGCCCGTAGTCCGCACGGGTAGAGGTGACAATCATTATCTTTTTCATATATCAAAGCTCTATCAATTCGTCGTATTCAAAATCACGTTTTGCCTTTTGGCCTAAAACTTCGTACCAACGCATAGGGCTTACGCCGTTTCCGGGGCGTTTTACCGTAAGATTTTCTGCGGTAAATTCTTCGCCGGCTTTAATCGGGCGCTTTGCCACGATTGATTTTCTTGCAACAGCCTTGTTTTTGCCCTCGCTGGCGCTTACATGCTTAACGCCGTCGCCCAAAACCTGTTCTGTTTCCCTTATTGTTTTAATCAAGAATTTCAAATCACCGGGTTCCATAGAGGCGTGCTGATCCGGCCCCGGCATATTTTTATCAAGGGTAAAATGCTTTTCGATTACAGTAGCACCCAAAGCCACCGCAGCCAAGGGAGCGGCAACCCCTAATGTGTGGTCGGAATAGCCTATTTTGCAGCCAAACTCCCTTTGTATATCAAGCATGGCACGAACATTTGCGTCCGGCAACGGGGTAGGGTATTCGGTGTTGCAGTGGAGAACCGTAACATCTTCGGCTCCGTTTTTATACAGAATATCAAGGGCGGCACGGATTTCTTCCATTTCGCACATACCCGTTGACATAATTATAGGCTTTTTCTGTTTTGCAACTTTTTCAAGATAAGGCAGGTTTGTAACCTCACCTGACGGAATTTTCCAAACCGGCATATCCAAGCTCCGCAAAAAGTCGATAGAATCCATATCGAAAGGGGTAGAAAGATACATAATACCGATGGAATCGCAATACTCTTTCAATTCTCTGTGAGCATCAAACCCGAAGTGCAATTTTTTAACCATATCAAGCTGACTTTCGCCCTCGCCTGTGGTTTCTTTTTGGTATTCCGCCTTAGGTGCAAATTGGCTTATAACAAGTTCCGGCTTTGCGGTTTGATATTTTACAATATCCGCACCGCATTCCTTGGCAACATCTGCCATTTTTTTTGCAAGTTCAAGGGAACCGTTATGATTTACCCCGGCCTCGGCTATAAATAAAACTGACATATAGTTTATCTCCTTAGATACTTATACTTATCTATATTTTAACATATTACCGCAATAATAAAAAGACTGTTTGTGAACAAATACCGACATTTTTTTAAATTTTACCCGGCACAAAAGAAAATTGGCGCCTTGTCGCCCTTTTAAACGCAAAAAGAGCCGCAATAAAGCGGCTCTTTCGTTATTTACTTGCAAAGATTATTTTGCCATCCAGCTTTCATCAGATGGGTTTGCACGGAATTTCAAAACTCTTTCGATGTCGCTTTCTGCGATAATATCGTTTTCGGCGGCAACCTTAACCAATGTGTCAAGGCTTGACAAAGAGTGGTTTACAAGGTTGTGTTCTTTCAATCTGTCCTCTGCCTTTTTCATACCGTATGTAAAGATAGAAGCAATGCCCAAAACGGTGCAGCCTGCCGCACGCAAGTTTTCGCATACGTCAACACAGCTGCCTGCAGTTGAAATAAGGTCTTCGATAACGACAACCTTTGAACCGGGAACAGCTTTGCCCTCGATAAGATTTTCACGGCCGTGATCCTTAGCTTTGGCACGAACATAGCCCATAGGCAAGCCCATTTTGTCAGCAACGATAGCTGCGTGTGCGATACCTGCTGTTGATGTGCCGAAAACAGCCTCACATTCCGGGTATTCTCTCTTAATAAGCCGTGCAAGACCGTCCTCGATGTCTGTTCTTACCTTTGGGAATGACAATGTCAAACGGTTGTCGCAGTAAATAGGGCTTTTAATCCCTGATGCCCATGTAAAAGGTTCGTTAGGTCTTAAAAATACAGCCTCAATATCCAGCAAATCCTTAGCAATTTTTCTTTCCATAATTATATTCTCCTATATATTTTAATTAAATTATTCGACGTCCTCGCCTACAAATTCTTTCATACAACGGCGGTATGCGGCAACAGGGTCTTCTGCCTGTGTAATAGGACGGCCTACAACAATATAGTCTGTGCCTATTTCTCTTGCTTTTGCCGGTGTTGTGATACGAACCTGGTCGTCCTTTGCGCTGTCGGCAAATCTGATGCCCGGTGTAACGGTTACAAAATCTTTGCCCAGAGCCGCTTTTACCATGCCGGCTTCAAGGGGGGAACAAACTACACCTGCAAGGCCTGCCTCTTTGGCATTTTTTGCGTAGTGCAAAATTGTATCGTTGATTGTGGCATTGATGAGAAGATCCTTCTGCATTCTCTCCTCGCTTGTTGATGTAAGCTGTGTAACGGCGATAAGCATAGGTGCTGTGCCGTCCGGGCGCTGTGTGCCCTCCAAAGCGGCTTTCATCATTTCGATTGTGCCTGCGGCGTGAACATTGAGAATGTCTGCACCCAGGTTTGTAAGGCTTCTCATACCGCCCTTAACAGTGTTTGGAATATCGTGGAGCTTCAAATCAAGGAAAATCTTGTGTCCTCTTCTTTTAATCTCTTTTACGATTGAGGGACCCTCTGCAAAGAAAAGCTCCATACCGACCTTAACGAATGGTTTTTCCTCCTGGAATTTGTCCAAAAAGTTCAAGGCGGTTTCGCCGTCCTTAAAGTCAAGGGCAATAATTACATCTCTTTTCATATTTATATCTCCTTTTAGGCTTTGCCTATAATATCGTTTAAGTCTTTTATGCCGTATTTTTCCATAACCTTTGGCAAATCTTCTATGATCTCTTTGCAGGCGTAGGGATTTTTAAGGTTTGCCGCACCAACCTGCACGGCTGTTGCCCCGGCGTACATCATTTCGATTACATCCTCTGCGGTTGACACGCCGCCCATACCGATAACCGGTATGTTAACTGCGTGTGATACCTGATAAACCATTCTCAATGCAACAGGGAAAATTGCCGGGCCGGAAAAACCGCCCATTGTATTGGCTATAATCGGCTTGCCTGTTTTAAGGTTTATTCTCATACCCAGTAATGTGTTTATAAGGCTCAAACCGTCTGCCCCTGCGTCCTCACATGCTTTTGCGATAGATACAATATCCGTTACATTAGGGGAAAGCTTAATATAAACCGGCTTTGTTGTAACCGCTTTAACGGCTCTTGTTATTTCCGCAGCCATTTTCGGATCGGTGCCGAAGGCCATACCGCCGCCGTGTACATTAGGGCAGGAAATATTTACTTCGATAATGCCCACCTGGTCTTCTTTGTCTATTTTCTCACAGCAGTAAACATATTCATCAAGTGAGAAGCCGGATATATTTGCGATAACCTTTTTGTCAAAGAATTTCTTCATCTTTGGCAGTTCTTCGTTTATTACTGCCTCGATGCCCGGGTTCTGCAAGCCGACGCTGTTGATAAGACCCTCTCTGCACTCGGCAATTCTCGGTGTCGGGTTGCCGAAGCGCGGCTCTTTTGTGGTGCCCTTGAATGAGAATGTGCCAAGTATATTTATATCGTAAAAGTCTTTAAATTCGTCGCCGTAGCCGAATGTGCCGGAAGCCGGTATAACCGGGTTGTCCAGTGTCCAGCCGGAAAGGGTTACTTTTGTGTTTACCATAAAATTTCCTCCTTTAACATAACAGGACCTTCTTTGCATATACGCTTATTGCCTGTGAGAGTTTTACATGAACAGCCCATACAGCCGCCGAAGCCGCATCCCATTCTCTCCTCGAATGAGAGCTGACCGGATACTGTTGTTGCCAGTGCGGTGGCCTTTAACATCGGCATAGGGCCGCAGGCGTAGAAGTAGTCAAAATCTTCAAGGTTTTTAATTACATCCGTAACAAAGCCCTTTGTGCCGTAGCTGCCGTCATTTGTGGCAATGTACACATCGCAGCCCAGAGCTTTAAATTCTTCCTCATAGAATACATCTTCCTTTGAGGCAAAGCCCAAAACCACCATAGGCTTTAAGCCCTGTGCAATGAGTGCCTTAGCCAAGCCGTACATAGGCGGTGTGCCTACGCCTCCGCCTACAACAAGAGGCTTTACACTGCCCTTTTTAGGGGTGAAGCCGTTGCCAAGGCCGGTTAAAATGTCAAGTTTTTCACCTGAGGGCATCCGGCTCATTTTTTCTGTGCCGTGGCCTAAAACCTTGTAGATTATCGTTATGGTTTTATCGTCCCAATCGCAGATTGAAATAGGTCTTCTTAAATAGTAGCCCTGGATTTCTATATTTATAAACTGTCCCGGTGCGGTGATGAAGGAGGTATCCCCCTCCAACACCATACGGTAAACATCCTTTGCTATGTTCTTGTTTTCAAGAACGGTGTAAATGTTCCTTTTGTACATAGTCGCTCCTTTACTGCTTGTCGGCGTCAATGGTTGAAACCGGCATTGTGATGTCCTCCAAAACATTGAGGAGAGCATTTACCGTTGAAAGTGCGGTAAATACGCTTATATTGTTTTCTGCTGCCATTCTGCGAATCAAGAAGCCGTCCTGCTGTGATTCGGAAGAGAAGTTTTGTGTGTTTATAACATAGGTTACATAGCCCTTTGAGAAGCTGTCGAAAATGTCGTTGCTGCCCTCGGAAATTTTCTTCTTTTCTCTGGTTTTAATTCCGTTTCTGCGCAGGAATGCGGCAGTGCCTTCCGTGGCCTCGATATTAAAGCCCAGCTTGTAAAATCTTCTGATAAGCGGCAAAGCTCTCTGCTTGTCCTTATCCGCCAAAGTTACAAATACGGTGCCGTAATTCTGAACTTTGATGCCGGATGCCTGCAATGCCTTATACAACGCACGGTTAAGCTGTCTGTCGTAGCCGATTGCCTCGCCTGTGGACTTCATCTCAGGTGACAGGTATGCATCCAAACCACGGAGTTTGTTAAACGGGAATGTAGGTACTTTTACATAGAAGCGTTTTGGCTCCTCCTGCAAATATGTGCCATAGCCCAAATCTTTAAGTGTGTGACCCAGCATTACCTTTGTTGCCACATTTGCCATAGGTACCCCTGTGGATTTTGAAAGGAACGGAACAGTTCTTGAAGAACGTGGGTTGACCTCGATTACATAAACATTGTCGAATTCGTCAACGATAAACTGAATGTTAAACAAGCCCTTGATGCCTATACCCAAGCCCAGCTTAACTGTGTAGTCAACTATTGTGTTGCGAACGCTGTTTGAAATTGTGTGAGCAGGATAAACCGAGATAGAGTCACCTGAGTGTACGCCTGTTTCCTCGATATGCTCCATAATACCCGGAATAAATACATCCTTGCCGTCGCAGATTGCGTCGGTTTCAAGCTCTTTACCTACTATGTATTTATCAACCAAAACCGGCTGGTCAACATCAACCAAAACCGCAGTTTGCAGGTACTTTTTAAGGTCGTCGTCGCTGTAAACTATCTGCATGGCTCTGCCGCCCAAAACATATGAAGGACGAACAAGCACAGGATAGCCTATTCTGTTTGCAACCTTTAAGCCGTCCGGAATATTTGTAACCGCCTCGCCGTCCGGCTCGGGAATTCCAAGTGTGTGCATAACCTTTTCAAAGCTGTCACGGTTTTCGGCTCTGTCAATGGCCTCAACATCCGTACCGATGATGTTTACCCCAAGCTCGTGGAGAGATTCCGCAAGATTGATGGCTGTCTGGCCGCCCAGGGAAACAACAACGCCGTCCGGCTTTTCAAAGTCGATTACATTCATAACATCCTCAACCGTAAGGGGTTCAAAATAAAGCTTATCGGCTGTTGTGTAGTCGGTGGAAACTGTTTCCGGATTGTTATTTATGATAATGGCCTCATAACCTGCCTCTTTGATTGCCCAAACGGCGTGAACCGTTGAGTAGTCAAATTCCACACCCTGACCGATTCTGATAGGGCCTGAGCCCAAAACCAAAATCTTCTTTTTATCTGTTCTGATACTTTCGTTTTCCCCGTGGTAGCAGGAGTAGAAGTAAGGTACATAATCCTGCTGATGCTCAACGTTGTCAACAATTCTGTATATAGGCAAAATGTTATGCTCTTTTCTGAATTTGAACAGATCTGTTTTGCTCATACCCCAAACTCTGCCGATGTAGCTGTCCGAGAAGCCCATGTCCTTAGCTTTTAAGAGAACATCCGGGTTCTTAACATTCTCGGCAATAACCTTTTCGTAGTCTATGGCATCACGGATGATTTGAATAAAGGGGATAACGATGGCTGTTTCCTTGTTAATTTCCTCGTTTGTGGCACCCTTTCTGATTGCCTCGCCAAGGGCGTAGAGGCGCTCGTCGGTAGGTGTGTGTATATATTCAAGAAGCTGTTCCTTTGTCCAAGACTTAAACTTAGGCATTTCAAAGTGGTCAACCCCTGTTTCAAGACCACGAACGGCTTTCAACAAAATTTCCAATATGGACTGCCCTAAGCTCATAACCTCGCCTGTGGCCTTCATCTGTGTGGAGAGGGTATTGTTGGCAGAGGTAAACTTATCAAATGGGAATCTTGCAACCTTTGCAACCACATAGTCGATTGCAGGCTCATATGAAGCGGGGATACCGCTGATGTTTATTTCGTCCAATGTAAGGCCTACTGCGATTTTTGCGGTAACTCTTGCTATCGGGTAAGCCGTTGCCTTTGAGGCAAGAGCTGACGAACGGGAAACACGGGGGTTGATTTCAATGAGGTAGTACTCCATCGTACCCGGTTTTAATGCAAACTGAACATTGCAGCCGCCTTCGATTTCCAAATGTCTTAAAATTTTAAGGGCGGAATTTTTAAGCATAGCGAGTTGTTCGTCACTTAGGGTCTGTGCCGGGGCAAAAACTATCGAGTCACCTGTGTGAACACCTACCGGGTCAAAGTTTTCCATTGAGCAAATTGCGATTGCCTTATCCGTTGCGTCACGCATTACCTCAAACTCGATTTCCTGGTAGCCCTTAACGCTCTTTTCCACAAGAACCTGATGAACCGGTGAAACCGCAAGGGCGTGTTCCATCATTTCTTCAAATTCTTCTTCGGTGTCGGCAAAGCCGCCGCCTGTGCCGCCAAGGGTGTAAGCCGGGCGCAAAACTACCGGCAGGCCGATGTCCTTCATTGCACGGCGGCCTTCCTCCATGGAGTGTACTATTTCCGAGGCGATAACCGGCTCGCCGATTTCCTCGCACATTTCCTTAAATAATTCTCTGTCCTCTGCCTTTTGAATTGAGCTTATCTTTGTGCCTAAAACTTCTACCTGGCACTCCTCAAGAATTCCCTTTTCCCCAAGCTGTACACAGAGGTTAAGACCTGTCTGTCCGCCTAAGCCCGGAACGATTGCGTCCGGCCTTTCGTAGCGGATTATTCTTGCAACATATTCCAGCGTCAAAGGTTCCATGTAGACCTTATCCGCCATTTTTGTGTCTGTCATAATGGTGGCCGGGTTAGAATTAAGCAAAACCACCTCGTATCCTTCTTCTTTCAAGGCAAGGCAGGCCTGAGTGCCTGCGTAGTCAAATTCCGCAGCCTGGCCTATTACGATAGGGCCGGAGCCTATCACCATTACTTTCTTGATATCGGTTCTCTTTGGCATAAATTGCTGTCCTCCTTATAATTCGCTGTATGCAAAATCGCCGTTGTAAATTGTGGCGATTACTTTACCGGTAAGTGTTTTGCCGGCAAATGGCGTGGCCTTGCCCATTGAGATAAATTCTTCCGGGTTTACCGCCCACTTTGCCTTTGGGTCAACTATGGTTATATCTGCCGGCTTGCCTATTTGTATTCCGCTTTCAAGGCCGAAAATTTTCCTTGGATTTATACTCATAACTTCAACAAGTTTTTCAAAAGATATATAACCCTTTTCAACCATATATGTGTTTACTGCGGCAAAGCTTGTTTCCAAGCCCACAACACCCATGCTGCTGCCTGCAAGACCTTTGCTCTTTTCCTGCCGGCTGTGTGGGGCATGGTCGGTAATTATACACTCGATTGTTCCGTCCTGCACCCCTTTTATAAGTGCCTGCCTGTCCTCTTCACTGCGGATAGGCGGGTTCATCTTCCAGCTGCCGTTTTCCTGCAAGTCCATATCGGTAAATGCAAGGTAGTGTGGGCCTGTCTCGCCGCTTACTTTAAGCCCCTTTGCCTTTGCCTGCCTTATTGCGTCAACTGACTCCTTTGTGGAAATGTGGCAGCCGTGGAATTGACAGCCTGTTTTTTCGCTTAGATTTATGTCTCTTATTACTTCTTCGTATTCGCTGGCGGAAGAAATACCCTTGTGACCGTGAAGTTTTGCATATTCTCCGTCATGTATGTAACCGCCGTTTAAAAGGCTTTCCACCTCGCAGTGGGCGACTATCGGCTTGTTCAGCTCCTTGGCGACAGTCATCGCCTTTTCCATCATTTCGCTGTTCTGTACGCCCTTGCCGTCATCGGAAAATGCAATGACATCTTTGGCCATTCCGGCCATATCCCGCAGTTCTTTGCCCTTTTCCCCAACGGTAATAGAACCGTAAGGCAAAACTTTTATCACCCGATTTTTTTCTATCCGGTCAAGTTCGATTTTTAAGTGTTCGGCGCTGTCCGGCACCGGGTTTAAATTCGGCATTGCCGCAACAAGGGTAAAGCCACCTTTGGCCGCTGCCTTTGTGCCGGTGAGAATAGTCTCTTTATAGGAAAAACCGGGCTCTCGCAAATGAACATGAACATCTGCGAGCCCCGGTATTATATTAAATTTTGAACTGTCAATAACGGGACAACCGTCTGCTTGAATGTCCCTGTCTATTTTGCAAACAACGCCGTTCTGTATAAGAACATCGACCTTTTGCATTTTGCCTTGATAGTAAACTGTGCCGTTTTTAAGCAATAGGTTTAACATATTTTTTCCTTTCCGAATTATACGGTTACAAATTGTGTCTTATACTGATTATAACACAACATTGACCTCTATTCTATATATAAAAATTAAAATATTGTAAATTTTAAAGATATTGTAAAAATCACGGCGGATTTTGTCTATGCCAACCCGCCGAATTTTTACAAATTTAAAGGGTAAAATTGCTTTTACCCTTTTAAATATAAACCGAAATTAACCCAAAAGGCTTCTTTCAACTGCCGCCATTCTCACGAACACGCCGTTTGACATCTGCTTAAATATACGGCTCTTCTCGCACTCTACACAGTCATCGTCAATTTCAACTCCGCGATTAAACGGTGCCGGGTGCATGATAATCGCATTCGGTTTCATAGCCCGAACACGGTCTTTGTTTAAACCGAACTGCTTGTTGTAATCCTCTTTGCTCATAATCATTTCGGATGAAAGTCTCTCGTGCTGAATACGCAAAAGCATAATCACATCCATCTCTTTGATCGCTTTGTCAAAGTCGATGTAATTAAAGCCTTCTTCCTTAAATTCGTCCGGGCCGGAAGTGTAAACTTCCATACCTAAACGCTCCATAACCTCAATATCTGTGTGTGCCACACGGGAGTGAATAATGTCGCCTACGATGCAAACTTTCAGTCCGTCAAAATGGCCGAATTCCTGCCTGATTGTAAGCAAGTCCAAAAGGGACTGGGTGGGGTGGTTGCCGGTGCCGTCGCCGCCGGACAAAATCGGCATCTTAATGCCTTCAAGTTCTTTCCAATACTCATTTTTCTTATCTCTGATAATTGCGGCGTCGCAACCCAAAGACTCAAAAACTTTTACGGTGTCGTAAAATGTTTCGCCCTTTGTCATTGAAGAAACACTGCTGTTAAATGTAAGCACCTGGCCGCCTAAGCGCATAACCGCAGTGGAATAAGAATTTTGGGTTCTTGTGCTTGGTTCAAAAAACAAGCTGGCAACAACTTTGCCCTTTGCCCGATCGCTTTTTTCGCCGTCGGCAAACTGTTGTGCACGATCCAAAATCGCTGTTATTTCCTCTATGGAAAGGCTGCTGAGATTAAACAAGTTTTTCATTGAAAATTTCCCCCTGATGTATTCAATTAAAGTTATGAGAAAAGAGGCTCGGAAAAAAGCGGTACACCGCCAAGACAGTGTACCGCTTTGCCTCTCTTGGCATTTTTAACATTATATCAAAACAGGTTGTCCATTTCAAGCAGAAAAAAGATTATTTTTTTGAGATAATTTTATATAACTTGAACAAAAAATGAATATTTGCCGTAAAATCCGAGGCTTTTTCGGGTTTGACAGTTGCCGCCGGGATATATTATACTTAGAGTGAGGGAAGTACCCGGACTATTCAGACAAAATGACAGCAGAAAAAAATAGTTTTAGGAGGACTGATTATGAACGCAAATAAAAATCACATTCAAACCGCAGGCTCTTCCGCCCACATTATGTATTACAAAATCGCCGTCACAAAAACTCTGAGCACCGAAAAACTTTTGTGGAAACTTCCCATAATAGATGTTTTGTTATACATCATATCACAATTTGCAAACAAAGCCGACTTTTCTTTCGACAAACAGGTGGCAGGTGGTTTCATCTCTTTTTTTACTGAAAATTTCCTGTCGGCAGCCCTTTATGTTGCCGTTATTATAACGGGAATTTTCTTTGACAAGGCCGGCAACGCCTTAATAGCCGCAATAAATTCCGACAATGATAAAGACACGGTAGCCCGGCTATTTGCCGAAAGAAAGAGAATTTCTATGTGCTTTGTGCCTTTTATTGTGATTTTTCTGTTATTCACGGCGATAAAATTCGGTGGCTTCAAAGATTTTTCACCGTTGAATATCTTAAACGGTTTTAACTTTCTTTTTATTTCGGCGGCGGGAGCCGTCACAGCGTTGCGCCGGGATAAACTTTTTAATCTCCTTTACCGAGAGCCCGACGTTAAAGCGGCATATCAAACCCGTGAAAAAAGGCAGTACCGGCTTTCCAAGCTTCATCTTATTACCTCTGTGATTTTAGGGGTGGGATTATTATGCGGGGTATTTTTTTCAATAAGCGGCAACACGATAACAAAATACAAAATAGAAAAACAAGCCAAAAAATATTTGTCGGAAAACTACCGGGATATTTACGATTCGACTGTTCCAATCAGCGTAAGCTATAATTCCGATATTGACGAAAACGGCCAAAAAGTAAATTTTTACCGGGCGTGGGCGACGGACAACAAAGGCGACAATGACCTGTGTCTTTTTTACGATAAAAACGGCGTTCTTGTAAATGACTGCGTAAAAAACTACTATCTCACCGGCGGAAGCCGGTATTACCGCTACAATTTTGATTACGCCCACTATGTAGACGACGCTTTGGCCGAAGTTTTGGGCAATAACTTTAAATACGGCAAAATTACCGACGGCTGTTTTAGGGGAATGAAAATACACGCAAATTCAACATTAAAAAACGCCCCGGACATATACGAATGTAACGGCATATACACCGGCCCAAAATATGACACGGATAATATAACCGATGAGGAATTTAAGGAAATTGCCCTTGAAAACGGCATTGTGGATGTGGAAATTGAAAGAGATGTTACCGACCGCTGCGAAGATTTTTGCGAAAGCGTTGTTAATTTTGCAAAAGCTTTAAAGGAAAGCGATTTGAAATACAACAAGGTGAAAATCTGCATAGACACCACAAAATCCGTAACAGGTATAAATTCTTATTTGATGGTGACATCCATGGCCGGAACATTTACCTATGAAGAAATGCAGTCCGATGAATTGTACGACTTGGCAAAACGCAAATACACCTTGCGGGAAGAATGGGCAAACAGCGACAAAACCGGCGAGTACCCGGAAGAACTTAAATCCGACGAATAAAACTTTAAAAAGAAATTATATAATAAACCCCGAAGAAAAATCTTCGGGGTGAACTATTTTACAAAATTATTTGTTTTCGATATTTTCCAAAATCTTTGTCAAAACAACATTCTGCATTGCGGTGTACTTCAAATAAGGTTCACCGTATGTGCTCTTGTATGTTGACAAATTGTCGATGCCGAAGTTCTTGTAGAAGAATGAACTTACATCTTCCTCCGTAACTTCAATACCCTCGTTTTCGCACAAAGCCTGGCAGAGAACAGCTCCTTTGCTTGCGGTTTCCGCACTCTTTTCAACCAAAGCGTCAAGGGATTCCGCACCTGTAAGTGATGCATAAGTTGCGGCGTCAATGCCGTACTGTGAAGCTGTTGCGGTAATGCTCTGTGTTGCGTAGTTTTTCTGCAACCGTGTAACTGCGGCAGGAATTTCACCGAACTGGCTCTCGTCACCTAATTTGTTCCAAATGTAGCTGAGTTTCTTTGAGAGAACTATGTTATCCTTAATTTCCCGGATCATATCCTCATAGCTGTCATAGTATTTTGAAAGATTTTCTTTTACAAAATCGTCATTAAGTTCAGGCACATGTTTATCCTGTGCGTAGTTGAGTGTTACGCTGTAAACAACTTCCTTGTCGGCAAGAACAACTTCGTTTCCGTTGCCGTCCTTTGACCGTGCCTTGTCGGAAGGCATTTTAACGGTAATATCAAACTTTTCGCCCATTTTGTGGCCGATAAGCTGTTCTTCAAATCCTTGATAATCGCCGTTTGCGGCCCGAATTGCATCATCGCTGCCCACAACAATATTTTTGCCTTTGCCGCCTGTTGTGCCGCCTTCAAATTCGGTGCCGTCAACTTTTGCTATGTAATCAAGGTTTACAACATCACCCTCTTGTACAGCACGGTCGCTGTTGCTGTTGTTTGTTGTGGTGGTGTAATTTTTTTTGATTGTATCCAACTGTGTTTGAACTTCTTCGTCTGTGGCACTCTTCAAATCATCTGAAATTTCATAGCTGTTGTAATCCGGCAATGTTACAATGTCAAGAGCTTTGATTGTTTTGTCGCCGTCTTTCATAAAGCCGTTTTTGTCAAGGCCTTCGCTGTAATTAAAGTTTGAAGCCGTTGAACTGCCGTTGTTTTTTCCTGCAAAAAATGCCTGAAAAACGGTTACAAGGCTTCCAAAAAGCATTGCAACAGCCAAAAAGCCGGCCAAAATTCTGGCAGATTTCTTGCTGCCGTTTTTGTTTTCCTTTTTATTTGAACTCATTTTGTCCTCCGTGTGATTTTATGAGGCGGCATTCAAAATCTGTGCCGCCGCTTTTGTGACATTTATTTATTTTATATCATAACGGCAAAACTTTCAAGTTTTATCGCCGATATTACACAAAAAGCGGACAAAAAGTCCGCCTTTTTAACGCTTTTTTAAGATTTAAACCAACTCAACCTTTTCAATAACGGCGTCAAGGTATTTGTCCATAAGAACAATAAGTTTCAAATAAGGCTTGCCCAGCTGTTCCTCATAAGAAGAATAGTCCTCTGTGCCTACATTTTCAACAAAATATGCCTTTATGTCCTCATCTTTGGCCTTGATGTGTTCTTTCTGCACAACGGCTTGGCAGATAAGATAGCCCTTAACGGTGTACTCTATATCATCTGTGTAGCTGTCTATAAACTCGTCAACCGTGTCATAGTCGCCGCTGCTTGAAATAAGTTCTTCAAGTGTTGTGCCGTACTGTGTGGCAATATTTGTAAAGTATTCACGGATATATGTTTTTTCGTAATCTGTCATAACCTGCGGATATTCCTTAACTTCGGAATCCCGGTACAACTTTGCGGCCACTGCGTTTTTCAATTTGGTTTTTTCCGCATTTGCCTTGATTTTGGCAATCATATCCTCAGCGCTTTCGTATTCGTCGGCAAAATTTTCCGCTACAAACTCATCTGTGATTTCAGGGTAAGTTGTTCTCTTAACACTGTTGATTGTAACATGGAACACCGCAGCCTTGCCGCCCAAAATAACTTCGTTGCCGTCGGCGTCGGTTGAAGAGCTGTATCCCTCCGGGAACATAACATCAATATCAAAGCTCTCCCCTGCCTTGTGTCCCACAAGCTGTTCTTCAAAGCCTTTGTAGTGAGTTATATTGCCGTTTTCATCAGTCATATCGCCGGCCTGCAAAAATGCCCCTGAGCCTATTACAAGTGTGGTGCCCCGGCCGTTTGTGGAACCGTTTACAAATTCTATACCGTCAACTGAGCCCACATAGTCGATATTGAGAGTGTCTCCCTCTGCTGCGGCCTCATCCCGTGGAACATCCTCTGTTGTGGTGTAACTTGAGATTGCGTCTTTAAGGGTGTCCTCAAGTTCTTCCTCTGTAAGTTCAACATCGCTTTTGGCAATCTGCATATTGGAATAATCTGCCAAATCTATATATTCTTCTGCTTTAAGCTCTTTCTTGCCGTCCTTAAAAAGACCGTTTTTGCTGAGACTTTGGCTGTAACTTGGCACATCGCTGTTATCACTGCTTTGGCAGGCTGTAAAAGCGGCTGTTGCCAATGCCCCTGCAAGAACAAGAGCAAGTATTTTTTTGATATTCATTATACCCTCCGATAATTAAAAGTTATTAAAAACTAACCCTAATTTTAAACTATTATATATTAAAATGCAAGGACAAAGTGCATTTTGCCTTATAACACAGTTAAATATACAGGGAGATTTTGATAAATTTGTATGCTAAATATGAATTTTGTCTGAATTTTTCGCAATTTACCCTTTTCTTTTCAAAAAAAGTATGATATAATAATTAAACACTGTGGGCGTGTAGTTCAGTTGGTAGAATGCCAGACTCCGACTCTGGAGGTCACGGGTTCGAGTCCCGCCATGTCCACCATAATTTAAGCCGCCTTTGGCGGCTTTTTTGTTTTGTATATTTATCGGCGGCAAACCAAGGTCTGCCGCCGATATTTTTTATAATTTATTTGCCGTATAAACCCCGAAAACACAAAGTAAAGCTATAATAATAAGGTTATCGAGGACGGTGCGTCCAGGGACAGCCGGCAAACAGGAATGTACATATTCTGATATTGCCCAAACGGAAGATGACAGGATAACGCAAAAAATCACATATAATCGTTTTTTTAAAGAGTTTTTGTCGTTTTTCATATTGCTTCACCATATTTAAGATAAAAGTTTAGGCTTACACTTGCATGTTACCATGATTGTTTTGCTTTTTCAAGTCTAAGGATGTAAATATCCGCCCAAACTACATAAAACCGTCAAATTTATTGACAAAAGCATATTAACATACTACAATAGTGTGTTGATATAAACATACAAAGATTGTATAATATTATAGGCTAAAAATTTCTAAATTTAAAATTTTCGGAGATAAAAATGTTAGAGCTTAAAAACATATCTTATTCCGTCGATAATGACGGCGTAAGGAAAGATATACTCAAAAATGTAAACCTTACGGTTGATGAGGGCTTTGCGGTTATCACAGGGCCTAACGGTTCCGGCAAGTCCACCCTTGCAAAAATAATCGCAGGTATAATAACCCCTACTTCCGGGCAAATTTTCCTTGACGGAGTTGATATAACATCTATGTCGATTACCGAGAGGGCAAACGCCGGTATCAGCTTTGCTTTTCAGCGGCCGGTTAAATTTAAAGGCATTACGGTAAAAGACCTTATTATGCTTGCCGCCGGCGGCAAAATAAAGTACAGCCAGGCTTTGGAATATTTAACCGAGGTAGGCCTTGACGCAAAACAGTACATTTTCCGTGAGGTAAACGGTTCACTTTCCGGCGGTGAGTTAAAGAGAATTGAAATTGCCATGGTTTTGGCAAGAGGCACAAAACTTTCCATATTCGACGAGCCGGAAGCCGGCATCGACCTTTGGAGTTTTAACAGTCTTATAAAAGTTTTTGCTCACCTGCACGACAATGTAGGCGGCAATATGATAATAATTTCCCACCAGGAGAGAATTTTGGATATTGCGGACAAGATTATTCTTCTCTCCGGCGGCGAAGTCAAGTGCGTTGGCACAAAAGAAGAGGTTATGCCCCTTATCATAAAAGCGGAGGAAAACTGATATGGCTGTAAAACTTGATAAACTTGAAATGGATATGCTTGCCACAATATCCGACCTTCACGGTGTGCCACGGGGGGCTTACAATATTCGTGAAAACGGCAAAAAGCTGGACAGACGGACAACGGCGAATATCGACATAGTTTCAAAAACAGATAAAGACGGCATTGATATTATCATAAAGCCGGGCACTAAAAACGAAAGCGTACACATACCTGTCATCCTTTCCGAAAGCGGTATGGAAGATATGGTTTACAATGACTTTTATGTAGGCGAGGGGGCAGATGTTGTAATCGTTGCCGGCTGCGGTATTCACAACTGCGGCAACCAAAAAAGCCAGCATGACGGCATACACACATTTTATATAGGCAAAAATGCCAAGGTGAAGTATGTTGAAAAGCACTACGGCGAGGGGGACGGCACAGGTGAAAATGTACTTAACCCTGTTACCGTTTGCCACCTTGACGAGGGCAGTTACATGGAAATGGAAACTGTGCAAATAAAAGGTGTTGACTCCACAAACAGAAAAACCAAAGCCGACTTAAAGGCAAACGCAACTTTGATTATCGGCGAAAAGATTTTCACCCACGGCAACCAAAACGCCACCACCGAATTTGAAGTTACCCTTGACGGCGAAAACAGCCACACCCATGTGGTTTCCAGAAGTGTGGCAAGGGACAATTCAAAGCAGTTGTTCCTTTCAAATGTGTACGGCAACAACCTTTGCAACGGCCACACCGAGTGCGATGCCATTGTAATGGACAGAGCCACGGTAAGCGCAATACCCGAAATACACGCAAACAGCACCGACGCCAGCCTTGTTCACGAAGCGGCAATAGGCAAAATTGCAGGGGAACAGCTTATTAAACTTATGACTTTGGGTCTTACCGAAAAAGAGGCGGAAGAACAGATTATCGCCGGATTTATGAAATAAATCAAACATATGAACAGAAAGCGGACATTTTAGGCTTATACCTAAAATTGTTCGCTTTTTTGCATTTTTTCACAAAGGAATAATATAATCTTATTATAGAACAAAAAGGAGGCGGAAACATGGAGAGCAATGATATTTTGGCACTTGCCGGGGGAATAATAGCCGGGGCGGTGTTTTTAAATCGGCAAAATACCAACCTGCGTGTTACCCGATATGTGTACTCTAACCCGAAAATACCAAAGGCTTTTGGGGGTTTTAAGATACTGCAAGTTTCCGACTACCACAACTACCGGATTTTGGAAGATAAAATAATATCCTACGCAAAAGCCGAAAACCCGGATATAATCGCCATAACCGGGGATTTGTTCGACTGCCGAAGAGATGACAACACAACGGATACTCTGCCGGGCTTATCCCTTGCTCAAAGGCTTACAGGTATATGCAAAGTGTATTTTGTAAGCGGCAATCACGAGGCAAGAATTAAAAATTTTGAAAAAGCAGCCGCAAACCTTGACGAAACAGGGGTTACCCTTATGGACAACGGCAAAATACAGCTTGAACGCAACGGCGAATTTATAAGCCTTGTGGGCATACGGGATCCGAGATTTTTCGGCCATGAAAAAATCACCTGCCGGGATAAAACCACATTTAAAAATAAACTTATCTCTCTTTGCGAAAATGACGGCAATTTTAAATTGCTGTTATCTCACCGCCCGGAGTTTATACACACTTACAACAGCCGGGGCGTGGATTTGGCTTTAACCGGCCACACCCACGGCGGACAGTTCGGCATACCTTTTACGGACATAGGCTTGTATGTGCCAAGCCAAGGCTTTTTGCCAAAGTACGCCCGGGGAATGAAAAAATTTAAAACCACAACGGAAATTATAAGCCGAGGAATAGGCAAAAGCTCTTTCCCATTCAGACTGTTTAACCCTCCTGAAATTGTAACCGTGGAATTTGAGGTGTAATATAAGCAAAATTCTGCATAATTCTGTGATTTCGGACTGTGTAAAGTATATTTTGAGTACGCTCAAAACAGATTATAGAATGTCCTGTATTATCCTCAAATGATATTTGGCGGATAAATAACAACAAACAAAAACGGCTCGAAATCGAGCCGTTTTTGCATTGCTATATCATTGATATGAAATTTTATCTTTTATCATTTCGCTTTTTCAAAACCCCACCTGCGGCAGCGGTAAGGATTGCACCGGCCAAAGCCAAAATTCCGCTTATGTCCGATGTGTCCGGGGATTTTGCCGTGGTTGTAGTAGTTGTGGTTATAGTAGTTGTGTTTGTCTGTGGTTTTGTTGTTGGGGTGTGCCGGTTTGTTATCACAAAGCCTGTTTGCGCATCTCCCCGAATTTGGCTTGTATAACCGCTTACGGGGTTTTCTGTAACGGTATAGGTTATCTTTTTGCCATTTTCGTATTCCGGCAGGTCGGTAAAACTGCCTCGCCAACTGTTTTGGGTATTTAAAACAAGGGTTTTTCCTGTGGGTTTTCCGTCTGCAAGCAAATTTACGGTAATTGACCTTGGGCGTATGCTGTCGGCATTGTCGCCGTCTTTCCAGCTTTTTATAACCGTAAAGCCTATTTTACCCGGTGTGTACTTGTTTGTGATATTGCCGTTTTCTTCGTAAATGGCGGTGTAACCGGGTACGGCGTCCTCGATTACCGAATATTTTATCGGCCGGCCTTTGTTATACTTTGGCAAATTGTCAAAGCTCCAAGACCAATCTTCATTTTCGGTTACAGTTTGCTCTGCCAAAACTTCACCGTCTTTTACAAGTTTTACGGTTATGCCGGCAGGGCGCTTGCCGTCACGGTTGTCATCATCCTGCCATACCTTTGTACCTGTTACCGTTGTAACTTCCGGCGTGTGAATATTGATAATGCCGTACCCCTCAACTTTGCTTTCGTAACCGGGAACAGGGGTTTCTTTTATGGTGTAAACTATTTCCCTGCCATCTTGATATTTGGGTAAACCCGTAACGGTTTTCGTCCATCCCTCTGCGGCGGTAACGGTAACGGGTCTGTCAATCACTTCTCCGTCGGCTAAAATATTAACCGTAACCTGTGTAGGGCGCAAACCGTCTTGGTCATCGGCGTCCTGCCACTGCTTGGTGATTGTTATGTCCTTTACTGCTCTTTCAAAATTAAGGCTCATATTAAACAAATTGCCGAACTGATAGCCCATATACATATTGCCTATGCCAAAACCTTCAAATGTAAGGGTCATCACAAATTCGGTGCTTTCCCCTTTTTCCAAAATGCCGCCGTTGCCCATTTGGGAAATATAGTTTTCTGCCGCTGTGTATGCCTCGCCGGTTTTGTCTGCATAGTCGCCTACGCCCCTTGTGCGCATACCCGTGTGGATACTTGGCTTTTCATCTGCAAATGTAATTGCAAACAAGTCCTTGTAAAAAGCATTGTAGGAAAAGGCGGCCGGTGCCTCCTCCGGCCATTTAAGCTGAACCTGATAATTGCCGTTTGAATACTGCCCCAAAGGGTACACATAAGGGCCGAGAGGAGTATTTTGCGCCCGGGCGTATTCTTCCGGTGTAAGATCGAAGTAAACATTTGTTCCGCTTCCGGCAAAATCATTTATCACATCATCCCAATGATTTTGCTCTAAACTTTGCCATGTCAGCTCCGGCTCCCCGTACTTGTTCTTGTAGTAGTCCAGCAGATAGTCGCTTATCCGGCTGTCGCCGGTGTACCCTTTTTCAGCCAACAGGTCATAAACACTTAGCACCAAGTTCCAATCTTTGCGGCCTATTCTTTTGTCGAAAAGCCGGCGCATTGCCAAGTGTCCGGTGTCCATGCTGGCCACATGGGTAAGGGGAATTTTCGCCCCGTTATAGCCGGTAAAATTCGTCATTGCCCGGCCGGGTATTGGGGTTGTATCTGCGCCTAAATTCATACTGCCCTTTTGGTATGCAAGGGCTCCGTCGGTATTGTTAGTGATATGTACCGTTGCGGTGAACTGGTCGCTTGGCGTTACATAGCCTACGTTTTCCAGCAAAACCTTTGAAATTTCATCGCCGATGTTAAGGGTTACACCGCCATCCGGTGCGCCGTTGATTGTAAAATAAACCCGGCAGTTGCCATTTGAATACTCGGATTTATCTACGGTTATCGCCGGCACATCCAATGCCTTTGCTTCTGTGTGATTTAAAAAAAGCGTGATAAGGCTCAACGCCGCGCCTAAGATTAAATTCCTTTTTTTCATAATAAAGTCCTCCAATCTATGCTTATGCACAGATCCGCAGCTTTATTACTCACAGGCTAAAAGGTTACAAAACAAAATAAAAATCGGCAGCTTTGCCGATTTTTTTCACAGGTTAAAATATATTGAATTTTTCCGCCCGATAGGTGTTATCAATGTCGTATTCTATTTCTTGGGAGTATAATTTTGCGATATTTACCAAAGTTTTTATCTCAAAACATCCGTCTTTCAACCACATATAGACAGATATTACGTCAATAAACCCCCGGCTTAAAACCGCAAAATTTATCTTAGCGTAAATATCGTCATCGTCGTAAGCTCTCATAAAGTGGCGATAGATAAAATAGGCGAAAAGGCTTATTATTTTATCTTTAACCCACGGGTTTTGCCGGTGAAAATTTTCCATATATCCGCTTATTTCTCCGGCATTTTGATAAACGCCCTCTATCAATCGCATCCACCGGAGATTTTCTATTTCAAGGCCGGAGAAAAATTCCCGAATTTGCCTTATGTTGTCCGCTGTATAAATATTTTCAAACTTGCCTATATTTTGATTGTTGTCCGCCGTTTCCGGGTCGGTGTAAAAAATCAAATCGGTGTACTCGTCAAAAAACTCGTGAGCAAAATTTAAACACCTATCAAAAAGTGATTGTAAGTTCTCGTTATTTTCTATCCGCTTTTGTGCGGCATTTAACAAGATTTCTCGCTTTTCAAAAAGGAAATCTTCTATTTCGCCGTCATTTGTGTATTCAAGTTCATTGTCGCTGTCGATAAAACTTTCTTGGCACAGGGCAAAGTCGGTACAATTCAGTATAAGCTCTGCCGCCGCTTCGCAGCAAAGCCCCACACCGGCCTCCTTAAAGCGGGAATACCAACCGAAATATCTTGGGTGCAGGCGGCAAATATCGCACAAAAAATCTTCTCCCTTTTCCAAAATAATACTGCACAGGCCATTTTCCGCAAGCAAGGGGCAAAGCCCCTTTGAATCTAATTTTATATACCGCCCGTCGTCGTTTTCCTCCATGGCACTGCGGATTTTCTCCCCTATGGGGGATTTTTCTTTTTTATATCTTTCGGCGGTTTTTTCGTCTATGTCGATTTCCCACTTTTGGCAGCAGGTGTCGGTGCAGTCGCCGCCTTTGCACTTAAAATCTTTATAGTAAACCGGGTATCTTAAAAAAGCCATACAAAACCTTTCTAAAAATGCCCGCCAAAAGGCGGGCAAATTTTAATTTATACTGAGATTAAAGTTTTGATTTTCTTTCAATCATATCTTCACGGGCAGGACCGTTTGAAATCAATGTGATAGGACACTGAATTTCTTTTTCGATAAAGTCAACATACTGCTGAGCCTCAATAGGAAGATCCTCAAACTTTTTAATGCCTCTGATGTCGCACTTCCAACCTTTGAGAGTTGTGTAAACCGGTTTTGCATTGTACAAATCCGTTGTGTGTGGGAAGTCCTTTGTTATATTGCCGTTTACATCGTAAGCGGTGCAAACCTTGATTTCGTCAAGATAGCCCAAGCAGTCAAGAACAGAGAGAACGCAGTCCGTAGCGCCCTGTACCGCACAGCCGTAGCGTGATGAAACACAGTCGTACCAGCCCACACGGCGAGGTCTGCCGGTTGTTGCGCCGTATTCGCCGCCGTCGCCGCCTCTTCTGCGAAGTTCATCTCCCTCGTCGCCGAAAAGTTCCGTTACAAAGGGGCCTGCGCCTACACATGATGAGTAAGCCTTTGAAACGGCGTAAATCTGCTTGATTTCATAAGGCGGAATACCTGCGCCGGAAGCGCCGAAACCTGCCAATGTTGAAGATGATGTTGTCATCGGGTAGATGCCAAGGTCTATATCTCTCATTGCGCCAAGCTGACCTTCAAGCAAAAGGCTCTTGCCCTCTTTGATGGCATTGTGCAAAAATACCGTTGTGTCTGCAACAAAAGGTCTGATAAGTTCGCGCTGGCGTACCATTTCATCATACAGTTCTTTTTCGTCAATAAGCGGTTTGTGATAAAGATTTTCCAAAAGAACATTTTTAAGTTCCGCAACACGGTGGATTTTCTCTTTCAATGTTTCGTCATTGAAAAGTTCGTTTACCTGGAAACCGATTTTTGCGTATCTGTCGGAATAGCAAGGAGCCATACCGCTTTTTGTTGAACCGAAGCCGGCTTTGCCAAGTCTTTCTTCTTCGTACCGGTCAAGAAGTTTGTGATAAGGCATAACAACATTTGCCCTGTCCGAAACCAAAATCTTCGGCATCGGCACGCCCTTGTCGGTAAGACCTTTAAGTTCGCTGATAAATGCCGGTATTTCCAGCGCTACGCCGTTTGCGATTACGCTTGTTGTGTGGTTGTAAAACACGCCGCTTGGCAACAAATGCAATGCGAACTTGCCGTAATTGTTTACGATTGTGTGGCCGGCATTGAAACCGCCCTGATAACGGATTATAACATCTGCTTTTTCCGCAAGCATATCCGTTACTTTACCTTTACCTTCGTCGCCCCAGTTGGCGCCTACAATAGCTTTTACCATATTAAATCTCCTTTGTAAGTAGATTTAAGGTGATCCGATGAAAATTCATCCTTTTGCCTTAGCTCTGTGGGTTTTAAGCGCAGGTTTTTATTTCCGTACGCCTTATAAACTTATTAAAAATCTATATTAAATTTAAGTTTATACAATATTAAACATTTATCTGTGCCTGCCGGCCGAGAATATCTTTGTTTTCTTCAAATATGGGATTCAGATAATCACGGACAAACTCCCTTGTCTGCCCAGGTGCTCTGCCCACATATTCCGCCGGTTTCATTCTGGCTTTGAGCTGTTCCAAAGTCAGACCGAAGCTTTCATCTGCGGCAATTCTTTCAAGCAGGTCGTTTTCCTTACCCTCATTTTTAACAACGGCGCCTGCGGCCATTGAATGAACCCTGATTTTCTCATGGAGTTCCTGTCTGTCACCACCGGCTTTTACGGCGTCCATCATAATATTTTCCGTTGCCATAAATGGCAGCTCCGCCATAATGTGTTTTTCTATAACTTTCGGATAAACAACCATATTTGCGGTTACATTCATATAAAGCTGCAAAATACCGTCAACAGCCAAAAAGCCCTCGCTTATGGAAAGACGCTTGTTTGCACTGTCGTCAAGGGTGCGTTCAAACCACTGGGTAGAACTTGTAACGGCGGCGTTGTTTAAATCGCTGATAACATAATTTGCAAGTGCGGCCATTCTCTCGCATCTCATTGGGTTGCGTTTATAAGCCATGGCGGAAGAACCTATCTGTGATTTTTCAAAGGGTTCTTCTATCTCTTTAAGGTGTTGCAAAAGGCGCATATCGTTTGAAAATTTATGTGCGGACTGTGCCACGCCGGAGAGAACCGACAGTACCTTAAAGTCTATTTTTCTTGAATATGTTTGGCCGGAAACCGGATAACAGGCTTTAAAACCCATTTTTTCGGCTATAATTTTATCAAGTCTGCGGCACTTTTCCTCATCGCCGTCAAACAATTCCATAAATGAGGCCTGTGTGCCGGTTGTGCCTTTTGAGCCCAAAAGCTTTAAGCTGTCTATTAAATTATCTATATCCTCTAAGTCAAGGAGCAAATCATGTGCCCAAAGAGTAGCACGCTTACCCACGGTGGTAGGCTGTGCCGCCTGGAAGTGAGTGTATGCCAAAGTGGGCATATCCGCATATTTAAGGGCAAAATCCGCAAGATTTTTAAGAACATTGATGATTTTGTTTCTCACCAAAACAAGTGCGTCACGCATGATTATCAAGTCGGTGTTGTCCCCTACATAACAACTTGTGGCACCAAGGTGAATAATTCCCTTTGCATTGGGGCATTGTAAACCGTAGGCGTAAACATGGCTCATAACATCATGGCGAACCACTTTTTCTCTCGCCTGAGCCTCCCGGTAATTTACATTTTCCCGGTTGTCACGAAGTTCTTTTATCTGCCGGTCGGTTATGTCAAGTCCAAGTTGTTTTTCCGCCTCTGCAAGGGCAATCCAAAGTTTGCGCCATGTGGTAAACTTTTTCTCCGGGCTAAAAAGATATTTCATTTCTTTGCTTGGATACCTTTGTGAAAGTGGAGATATATATTCCGAATAATTTTCCATAATACCGACCGCCTTATACTTTATTTTTAACGGGATAATTTTATCACAACGGAAAATTCATTACAATATATTTTTTGCACTAATATATAAAAATTTGATGATAATATTTTATGACAGTAAAACAATTTCTTTAATATACATTTATAGCTTTTCCGGCATTTGGAATATAAAATGTGGCAAGGCAAGCGCTTACACAAAATTTTCACATCTTATTCTAAGTCATTCTAAAAAATTTTTCTTGACTTTTAGAATTAGAATAATTATAATATAATCACAAGGTCAGACAGACCAAGAGGATTAAAGATTTAAAAAACTATAATTTAAAGGAGATTAAAATTATGTCAAAGAAATATTATTGCCCGGTTTGCGGTTACGAATCAGATGAACCTATCGAAATTTGCCCAATCTGCAAAGCAAAAATGAAAGAAAGAGAAGAAGGCGGCGAAAAAGTTTGGGCTGCCGAACACATTCTCGGTGTTGCAAAGGGTGTTGACGAAGAAATTTTGCAGGGCTTGCGTGAGAACTTCAACGGCGAATGTTCCGAAGTAGGTATGTACCTTGCAATGGCAAGAGTTGCCCACAGAGAAGGTTACCCGGAAATCGGTATGTACTATGAAAAGGCAGCTTACGAGGAGGCAGAGCACGCAGCAAAATTTGCCGAATTGCTTGGCGAAGTACTTTCATCTTCAACAAAAGAAAACCTTGAAGCAAGAGTTGCCGCAGAATACGGCGCAACAGAGGGCAAAATGGTTATTGCCAAGAAGGCAAAGGAATTGGGCTTGGACGCTATTCACGACACTGTACATGAAATGGCAAGAGACGAAGCCCGCCACGGCAAAGCATTTGAGGGCTTGCTTAACAGATATTTTAAATAATTTTTTGGAGGTAAATTATGGCAAAGTATATTTGCGATGTTTGCGGCTGGGAATATGACGAAGAATTAGGCTATCCGGAAGGCGGTATCGCCCCGGGCACAAAGTGGGAAGATGTTCCGGAAGACTTTGAATGTCCTTTGTGCTTTGTAGGCAAAGATTCTTTCTCGGCTGAATAATATCAAATAATTTTAAAATAAGGAAACGACAATTTGTAACGAATGTCGTTTCCTTTTTTGATGGTTTTTATTTGTATGCCTTTCTGCTGTAAAACAGTATTTCAAATAAATACGCATTTTTCGGCTCTCTTTGGTAAAGAGAGCTGTCGGCGACAGCCGACTGAGAGATTGATTAGGCGGATTATTTAATTTTATTTTCCGCTATAAAATATCAATACAAATAAACTGTAAACCTTATTCGCTCTGTTAAGGGAGATGTCACGAGTTTACGAGTGACAGAGGGTTGTTGTAGCAACCGCACAGTGCAAACCTGCGGTTTGCATAGGCGTTCAATGAACGCCCCTACGATTTAAATTTATAGATATATTTGTTTATATCCAAAACCTGATACAAACAATTTGATTAAACACCAATTTTGTCACACCAAGGCGTGACAAAAAAGGTTATTTAAAAACAAAAACAGGATTGAACTTCAAACTTCAATCCTGTTTCAATATTCGGTATTATTTTCCATTATTTTATTAACAAAATCTTGTTGTTAGAGCCTGCGACGCGCTTTCTGCAAAGTGGTGTTTCACAATCGCCGGTTCTCTCTACGCCATTGATTTCGTCAATAATATTCTTCTTGCCGACTACCTTTTTCTCTGTATCGGCATTTTTAATAATCATTTGTACAGCCATCGTAGCTCCTTTCGATTTTTTCCTTTTTATTCTTAATTAGTTATTTACAACCTTATTTGCAAAGCTGTGTGCGGCTTCTTTGAAAAACTTTGAAACTGTCATTTTGACTTTCCCCTTTCTTTGATTTTCTATTTTAAACTCAATTAGTTATTTACAACTTTATTTGCAAAGCTATGTGCTGCTTCTTTGAAGAACTTTGAAACTGTCATCTTGATTTTCCCCTTTCTTTGATTTTCTATCTTAAACTCAATTAGTTATTTACAACTTTATTTGCAAAGCTGTGTGCTGCTTCTTT
>CAKSZX010000005.1 GCA_934526065.1 uncultured Oscillospiraceae bacterium | reverse complement strand
TGTCGGTACGGCCCCGGAGGGGTTGCCCCGCAGAGACCCGAACGAAAGTGAGGGGAACGGAGTGGGGAGTAGCGTAGCGCGACAGAAAGAAAGCCCACAACAAGTGGTTTAAAACAAAATTAAATATTCCCGCATAGCTCAGTCGGTAGAGCGCTTGACTGTTAATCAAGATGTCGTTGGTTCGAGTCCAACTGTGGGAGCCAGAGAGAGCAGATGATAAAAGTTATCTGCTTTTTGTTTTTGTTTTGGCGATATGTACAACTTGGCTGTTAATCAAGATGGAGTTGGTGAACGGAGCGAAAGCGGAGTGAAAGCCGGAAAAAGAAAACTGTACGGTGTACAGTTTTCCCGGCGTGGCCGCTTGCGGCGAGTCCAACTGTGGGAGCCAAAGAGAGCAGATGATGAAAGTCATCTGCTTTTTTGTTTATTTTAGGGATATATACAGTTTAAATGTTAATTAAGATAGCATCTTGACGATATTTTCATTTTTACAGCAGGAAATAGGATAAAACAATTTGCTTATTCAATCTCTCAGTCAGCTACACTGACAGCTTTCTTTACCAAGGAGAGCCGATTTTGCGGTTTGTTTGGGTTGTTGTTTTATAAGGGAAAAACAGTTTAAATAATTTGAAAAGAGGCGACCAATGGTCGCCCCTACGCTGTATCAGTGATTTATTTTTGTCTGTTACAAGTAAATGTATTCGTAAATTAGCATCGTAGGGGCGTTCATTGAACGCCTGTGCAAACCATAGGTTTGCACATTGACAACCCTCTGTCACTCGTAAAACTCGTGACATCTCCCTTAACAGGGAGAACAAGTTTTGCTGTTTGTTGAAGTTGTGATTTATAGCGAAAAATCGTTTTTAACAACCCTCCCGGTGTTCGCTGAACGCTCACACCACCCTCCCTTGCTCAAGGAGGGCGAGTTTGCGGTTTGTATAAGCCGGTATTTTATAGCGGAAAAAGGTATTTTTTAGATCAATATTATGATGCATCATATCTTTGTAGGTTATCTTTGTTTTTCACAACTCAACTATACCACAAAAAAATGACTGCAAGCATCTCTTTTCAGAGTTCTTGCAGTCATCTTTTTTTTAGACTGTTTTTACAGCATCTTTTCCGCAACCTGAAATAACCGGTATTTATCCCCAGTCAATCATTTGTTTTCTTGACAAACTTCAAAAAACTATTTACTCTTTTCTCTTTTTCTGCACAAAGCAAAGGAAGTAAGAGTAACATAGCTGCTCCTATCATTGCTGTCAGCGGACGCGAAATATCTCCGGTATTCGGCGATTTTATTTTCTTCGTTGTCTTTGCGGTTTTCGTACTCGTTTTGTTTGTCTTTGCGGTTTTTGTATTTGTTTTAGTTGTCTTTCCGGTGGTTGTTTTCTCCGTTTCTTCTTCCTCTTCCGGCTGTGGCGTTATCCTAAGGGTTGTATCTGCCGTGCCGTCTTGGGAAACTATGCTTACGCCATGTTTTCCCACTTCCAATGTGGCAAGATATTCCGGTTTCAGCTCAACTATTGTTGACCCTTCTTTCAATATATAATTTTCCGGGTTCATCGTTTCCTCATCAATTTCAAGCCTTATGAATTTTTCTATTCCGCAGTTTGAATGGAAGGAAACCGTTTCACCGGAATTTTCCGCTACGGTCTGTGAAGCCCCATTTACAATCTTGTAATCTTTCCGATACGTAAGCACGGGAATAATCCGGGTTTTCTCATAACCGCACTCCCGGCACCTGTACACCTTTTTTCCGGTTTGATTTTCATCATATCCCGGTTGCTTTGTCACTGTGCCGTAATCAAAATTGTGGGCTCTGCGTTCAAGAATTTTTCCGCACCCCTCGTTTGTGCAAATATATTGATGATTTTCTTCGTCGCTATGCCAATTTTCACTTTGTCTATGGCCTGTCTTGGTAATTATCAAATTTTCTTTGCTTATCTCTTTTTTGTTTTCATCAAATATTTTACTGCAAATCCCGCAAGTGTAGTGGCTTTTTACGCCATCGGTTTCGCAGGTTGCCTTTTTCTCCCGGCTAAGTTCGCCGTATATGTGCTCGCCCTTTTCTCCGTAAGTTTTATTGCAATCGGCACATATCTTTCTTGAAAGGCAATTCCGCTGGCCGCCGTGATGCTCCGCCACATCAAGTATTTCATTGCAATTTAAACACTTGCGCCAGTGTTTTACGCCGTCGCTTTGCCAGTTATTTCCGGTGTTGTGATTTGATTTTTTAATGACTAAATCCTTTTCGCTGATTTCGTCTTTGTTCTCATTAAAAAGCTTTCCGCACTCTTTACACCGGTAATATGCCTCTCTGCCCTCGCTTCGGCAGGTAGGCTCTATTCTTTTATTTAATATGCCGAAACTGTGTTCTGCCGGCTCCCCGTACCTGGCGCCGCAGACGTTGCAAACTGCCTTTTCTTCGCAGCGGGCTTTACCTGTGTGATTTGAAATATCCAGCTTTGCTTTACATTTTAAACAGCTTTGCCGATGATATTCACCGTAATCTTTCCAAATTCCGTCCGGTGTATGGCCTGTTTTCTTTATGATTAAATCTTCTTCGGTAATTTCCCCTTTGTTTTCATCAAAGATTTTATTGCATTTTGTGCAAACAAAATGGGCGATAATACCGTCTTTCTCACATGTTTCGGTTTTCCCCGAAATAAAAGAAAGCCGGTGCTCGCCCGGTTTACCGTATTCACTTTTACAAACTTCACATACCGATTTGTGTTCACATGAGGTGTCCGTCGCCCTGTGTTCTCCGTAATTTAACTTTTCTTTGCATCTTTCGCATTCTTGCCAATGGCCTGTTTCGTCGGTTTTCCATTCTGTGCCGATTTTGTGGTTTAGTTTATCTATGATAAGTTTTTCTTTGGGAATTTCTTATTTTTCTGTGTCAAAATATTTTCCGCAGTCCGGGCAAAAATAGTGTGTTTTTGTTCCGTCTGTTTCACAGGTTGCGGGAACTTCTTTCATTAAATCGGAATAATTATGTTCTGTTTTTTCTTCTTTTAATTGTTGTAAATCGGTGTGTTTTTTCTCTGTATCAAATAACTCTCCGCATTTTGAACATCTGTAATGTTCGGCAACGCCCTCTGATAAACAAGTGGCTGTGCTGTCAATATGCTCATATTCGTGGTTACACAAAACAGTCACAAGGCAACTTGCCGAAACATCTCCCCGCCTGGCCGTGATTGTTGTTTCACCGGCTTTGTGGGCGGTTATTGTGCCGTTTTCAACTGTCGCAACAAGTGGTACGGAAGAATCCCAAACTATTTCGTCGGTGGAATTTGCAGGTTCAATGGTTGCATATATTGTTGAAATATCACCTGTATTTAAAGTGAGATTGCTTTCGGTCAATGTTACTGCCACAGCCGGGATTTCCGTAGGTTTTTCCGGCTCCGGCGGAGTAACGGTTACACGAGCCGAATCTAAATCAACGGAGCAAGGAAGCCACGCAAAGTCGCCTGAGTCGGTATAACTATATATTTCGGCAGTGATATTGGGATACAATTCAATTGGACCGTCAATATATTCGGCAATTGTTGCACATATTGTTCCCAAAGAAACACTGTTTTCTGAGTTACTGCTGTCAAAAGTAAATTCATAAATATCTGTTTCATAATCCTCAATTTTTTGAGGGTAAAAGTTTTTGTTAAGATTGTAACTTATGTTACTGAACTCCGAAGAAAACGAAAGTTTTACTCTTAATTCCGACTGTTCATCAGTCAAATTATTTGCCGTCAAGGTAAATTCCACATTATCTCCGGGTTTGCAAGCCCGAAGGGATGATGTAACTTTTACCGAAATATCTTGCCCGGTCTCCGCCTTTACCGGCAGAGAAAAAATATTAAGTCCCCGCCCTATTAAAAGCGAAAACAATAGCAGATTAAACATTTTTAATTTTTTCATTATGTTTATCCTTTCAAATATTTGATTTCGCTATGAGTAAAAATTACGACATATTTCGACATTTTAAAATATATAAATAAACGGACTTAATTGCAATTAAAAGTTACAAACCGGTAAGAACCTTTTAGGCAAAAGTCCGATAAATATTTGATTTTTAAACCTCCCTTTCCATAAAGATTATTGAAATAAATCATAATATTTTTACAAAGCGTATGCTTAAAACCTACTCTTATTACGATATTTTGTCAATATTTTGCGATAATATTTTTGTATTTGCCATATTTTTTGTACAGATATATAACTATCAAGTAAACACTTTGTATAAATTACACAATAAATTGCAAAACATAAAATCAAATAAACCGCAAACCCGGCTCTCTTTGGTAAAGAGAGCTGTCAGCGACAGCTGACTGAGAGATTGAAAAATATTTTGTTTATATACGATGTTCGGTTGCAAGTTCGGTTGTAAATCAGATTATTGTATCAAGGTCAATCTCTCCGGTTTTCTTACGAAAAACCACCTCCCTTTGCATGTCATGCCCCGTGGGTACAAGGGAGGCTGTGTCGGTGATTTTTGGGGCTGTTATTTACAGTCAAAATTTGATGTAAACAGGTTGTTTATGTGCAAACCTGTGGTTTGCATAGGCGTTCAATGAACGCCCCTACGGATTTATTTTATAAATATGTTTATTTGTAACCGCAATTTGGCATAAGCAATCCACAAAGCAAGGCTCTCTTTGGTAAAGAGAGCTGTCAGCGTAGCTGACTGAGAGATTGAAAATATTTTGTTTATATACGATATTCGGTTGTGAATTCGCTTGAAAATCTGATTATCGTATCAAGGTCAATCCCTCCGGTTTTCTTGCGAAAACCACCTCCCTTTGCATGTCATGCCCCGTGGGTACAAGGGAGGCAAAATTGCGGCCGGTGACCTTTAATAGGAGCTACATTTGTATGATATTTTCATATGTATTATTTCTTGTTTTTACATAATACGCCAAACCGTCGATAAATTCCGTCACCGTAGGGGGAGATGTAAGTTTTACGCCCATTATATTTTCTATTTGATATTTATTATTTTTCCAAGCGTTTAGGATAACGGTGCGGATATTTCTTTCAATTGTCCGGCTGTTGCAATTATATTTAAGGGATATGGGGCTGTATATCTGCTTGCTGACATTCAGTAAAGCCGTTTCATTTAAATTTACGATTTCTACGGCATCTGACAAATAATAATATCCCTTGTATTTCCTTGTAATGCCTAAATTTTCAAGTGTATGTTTTGTTTGGGCAGTGTACATAAGTTTTCTCCGTTAAATAACTTTTATACCTGCATTTTAACATATTATGATAATTATCATATTTATTCGACTTTATTCGACAACTATTTTCTTGAATTTAATGATAAAAAATATAAATTAAATAATTTGATTTAGGAAAAATTTGTTTTGAGAATTATATAAAAATAAAAATCCGCCGGATAGCGGATTTTTCACATATTGGCGGAGATGAAGAGATTTGAACTCTTGCGCCGGGGATCTCCCGACCTACTTTTTTGGAGGCTGTTTAGGGGGCTTTGTATTCGCCGAAAAGCTTGATATTTAAGGCTTTTTGGGTGGTTGCGCCGCAGAAATCCCGTTAAATACAGGTGAATTCGAATAACGGCATTTTCGTTGTTTTTGGAAAGAACAGGCACTATTTTGGAAAGAACTGTGGAAAGAACAGAATAAACACATCAACAACAGCAATACACGGGAAAACCTGCACCGACAAAAATATTTACGAGGTGTATTGCTATGGATGAAACCGCAATCAACTGGGATTCAATCCCTGATGTTATTACCAAAGACCAACTCTATCAAATCTGCCACATCAGTAAATCAACGGCTTTGTATTTGCTTCGCAGCGGCAAGATACCGTGCGAATACACGGGCAAGAAAACTCGCTGTTACAAAATCAAAAAGGCCGATGTTATTATATATCTTGAAAAGAGAAAAGTATTTCCCGAATCCTATTCCGCACCGGCGGGTTGGTACAAGGGGAACTATACAGTGAAAATGAAAACCGAAGTACCCGAACAGGTTCTTGAAAAAATGAAACTGTATTACACAGAACTTTTTTCGCAATATCCCGATGTGATGACCACAAGCGAAATTTCAAAAGTAATCGGCTACGGCACAACGTCAATCAATAATTGGTGCAAGAAAGGACATGTTAAAGCGTTTAAGAGGAACAATATGAATCATATACCTAAAGTCTATTTAATAGAATTTTGCTGCTCAAAATACTTTCGCACTATTACCCGAAAATCCGATTGGCATATTTGTGTGCTTCAGGAATTTCCTCGTTGGCAAGTGATACGAGGATTGAAAACAAATGAGTGAATATGCGCTGAATTTTCGCTGAATATTTGTTATGTTCGCTGTAAAAAGTGGCACAAGTTCGGAAATATTCGCTGTAATTTTTGGCACGGGCAAAATTTGCAAATTCATAAATCGCACGTTCGAAAAAGAGAACCTCTTTTGATACAATTTAAGTATCAAAGGAGGTTTTTACTATGACTGACACATTATTTGAACAACTCGGCGGTACTTATACACAGATTGGTGACTATCTCTTGCCGGACTTGTCATTACCGGCGGAAAAAGAAACGGGTAATATCGGCATGTGGGCATTAAGGCACAAACGATATTTGAAGCAACATCATAAGGTGCTGTACTACAATTTACTCACTTCCGGCAAACTCCATTCCCATCTCGCCGATACCGAAGAACAGGCGCAACAACTTTTTCTCCGGCTGGTAAAAGAATACGCCGAAAAGGAAGGTGTGACTGAACAACTCAAATCCACCGACCAAATGCTTTGGGTGAGGAGGATGAACAATATCCGTAGCAGAGCAACTGAGGTGATAAGTAAAGAGCTCATCTACAAATAACAAAGCGGGCACAGGAGTCAACCTCTCGTGCCCGTTTGTCTCAATTGCAAAACTTAAACATTAGAATTTTGAACCTTTAATACCCCTTCGACCACATCAGGATTATTTTTAGATGTAATTTTATAAGGTATTTCTATGATTTCGTCTTTAACAAATAGAATTGACGGGAATGCAACCGTTGTATTGTGTTTTATGTAATCCACCTTCAATTTTGCAATATAGTTGTCGCCACTTGAATAAACTGAATAGCAAAAAACATCATTCAACTCTTCAATAAAACCGTCGCTATAGTTTGGAATATATCCGGGTAATCCATAAGGATGAGGAGTGTAATTGGCAGCACGATTTCTTTCGGATTCGGAGTATTCCAAATATTCGGATGTACTGTTAATTCCAAACAAAACGCTCATATCACAATCGTTTAAGAGATATCCCATCTCACTATTCTTAAATTGAGGAAACTCATTCAAAGTCAATAGTGAATTTTTAGGGATTACAAAAGATATTTCAACATCCTCATCTATTGCTTTTCCACAATTTTGAATAGCCAATCTTATGCAGAGTTTGTTAGAAAACGCTGTTTCAACGGGCGCCCAATCCAATGCGTTGGATATGGTTTCATGCAATTTTTCGATTTTTCTATATTTCTGTATTTCTTCTGGAGTTCCTTTCAAATTTGGTCCGGTCATAATATTTGAAGTCAGCGAATCCTTACTGAGGTTGCCCAAATCAAAAAAATCATCGGGAAGCCCTAACTTCAACTGTTCTGCAACTGTTATGATAAATTTTCGTTCTTCATCATCTATATCTACCGATCTTGTAAATCCAGATAAGAAAGAGTTGTTTACAGTAGTTCGTTTGCCTACATTTATTCCTGCAATTTCCTGATACATTGATCGAATCATATCAAGAAATTTATGCATTGTTGTTTTGGTGTTTAACCTAAAAGGATATACGGATGCTTCTTCTGTTAGCTTGCCATTTTCATCGATGCCCATTAGTTTTAATTCAGAAACCCTGTCAGCCGTTATCTCTTTCAACTTATTGTCAGATAGGAAGTGCCTCGAAAGATGGGCGAAAAACAGTTTCTTAAACTCGTCATCCGATGAATATGTAAAATAGATGCCACGATCTTTATATTTTTCACGAAATGCTTGAATTTTTTTATATCCATCATCATTCATCTGAGACGGAGAAATGGGTTTATCAGAGAAATACATAAATACTTGCTTTCCGGATTGAAGCATAATTTCAATTTCTTCTTCCGTGCCGGAACCATATTTATCCGTAGGCGAACCGAATTTGGTCCAAAAGATTGCGACGGCAGCATCACATTTATTTATGAACTGCTCATTCAACAAAGCTTGTGGCTTTCCACCGGATTGTGCATAGGAGCTTTTACTCCAATGTTGAGTTTTTATTGTTATACCCAATGGATCAGCATACAATTCATTGAATTCATTAACTGCGTTTTCAATCAAAGTTACTTCATCTCTTACGTCGCCGGGACAAGAAATAAGAAGGTTGTATAACGTGACACTTTGCGCCATTTAATGCACCTCCCACACCGTTTCGTCGCCGCAGATGTTGCGAATTTTCAGGCGAAGCGGTTTTTGTTCGCAGCGGATTTTTCCGCCCCAGAAGTCCTTTGTTTTATTTCCGTTTACAATGACAAAACCGTTTTTGTCAATCTTGATTTCGCTGTCGGAATTCCATTTACCCTCGGTGGAAGTGCAGTCAACGCTCAGGAATTCAATAAGTTCCAAGCCATCATCGCTGATTTCGATGGGCTTATACGGCTTCTTTGTCGAAGAATTAAGTAGTGCTTTTTGGTTGAACTCAGCTATTTTTGAAAGCACACGGTCGCTGATAAATTTATCAATGGTGACAGCATATCCGCCAAATAAATCATCGTAGGTTTCTTCGGTGTGAAATTCCGCATAATCTCCGATTATGACATCATCAAGAATTGTTTTTAGATCTCTCAGCTCAATTTCAATATTTGTGCTGTCATCATCTTTTATAAACTTTTGAATCTCGGCTTCGTCGGTAATATCTATATAATAGACAATTACTTTTTTGATGTTGCTATCCAAATCTGGTATAGCCTGATGAATAATACGGTTCATGGTCACTTTGTCAAGAAGTTTTGATGAGCTGTCCATAAGGTTAGGAACATAGACGGGAACTGTACCGAGCTTGCTATCGGAAATTGCACCTTCCCAGAAGGAGTCAAGAGAATCCTCGTTTTTAAGTCCGGGAATCAATGATTTGATTTTATCCATCGTCTGAACAGGGTTGCGGTAAAGCTGAACGCCGTCCTTAATTTCAAGCACGTCAAATTCAGCGCCGTCAGCAACAAGGCGGTCACGGGTTGTTTGAATAGAATTAAGTCCGATGTCGCAATGAATAAACTTACGATTAAGTTTATTAGCTACAGCAGCAGTAACACCACTACCACCAAAAAAGTCAGCGACAACCATATTTTTATTTGACGATGCTTTTACTATTCGTTCCAGCAGTTTTGGCGGTTTACTTGTTGCATATGATAATTGTTTGTTAAGTGTAGCGTCTATGCCAATATTCCATACATCATATTCACCAATACCAGATTTCATATATGTTTTAACTTTTTCGCCTCGTGGATTTGTGTTCCAATAAAACTTTCTTCCGTTTTCATCTGTTTCTTTAAAACGTTCTAATTGTTTTGCAGTATATGGGATGGCAACATCATCAAAATTAAAAATATATGAATCTTTATTCTTGCAATACAAAAAAATCGTATCATGTTTTCTGTTAAAGCAAGCTGAAGGATCACTACCGCTGGGATACCACCATATGATTTCATTTATCATATTCATTTCCCCAAAAATTTCATCCAATAAAATTTTCATATAGTGCCCTATATGATAATCAAGATGAACATATATAGAAGCCGTTTCACTCATAATGGATTTAATCGCCATTAAGTTCTCATACATCCAGTTGAGATAATTTTCCTTATCCCATACATCACCGTACATCTTTTCTTCAAAGACTTTGAGTTCATCAATATCAAGTTTCTGCTCAGCTTGTGCGATAGCTTCAGCCACTTTAGGATTACGGCGGATATATACTTTCTTAGCATAATCAGCTCCACTGGCAAAAGGAGGATCAATATAAACAAGATCAACCTGAATACCTTGCTCTTTAAGATAGGCACAAGCAGAAACACATTCGCCGCGAATGACCATATTGCCGTCGGCATTTTCTCCCACGGTTTCCTGTTTTTCCATTTCATACAAGGGCATACCTCGTTGAAGTGTCATCGAAACATCGTCAGCACCCTTGTATCTTAATATTCTGTTAAAGTTACCGAGCACAGCTTGTCCATCAATCGGCTCCGGTATAAACGGTACATATTTAATCGGCATTATGCTTGACCTCCGTTATTAGTTGTAATAACCATTCTTATAAGAACTCCGGTTTGGTAAAGTAAAAATTCTAATAATTTCGCATCGACAGCATCATTGTGCTTAGCAATACGATCATTGATGTTTTTGTATGCGTTAATCAAAGGTTGAAATAGACCTGCAATCCCTGCATCTATCCCTTGTGCTCCAAGGTGTTTGCAAATTTCGTTTTTATTCGTTTCGAGATTTTTTGTATTGCCGAGGAAGTCCTGAAGAAATGCTTCCAAAGTTTTTCTAAGATTATCCGCAACATCACGGATATATATCCCTTCAGAATACTGTTTTAATGCGATGCAGAAGGTCTTATGTGCATTAGGATATTTTGATAACCATTCAAGTGGTTGCGATACCAGAGCAGCATCAAGTTCTTTTGCACCCTTGGGGAAAATAAAATATCCATCTTGATCTTTAAGAACTTCATATGGAATATGAGATTCATCTAACATCTCGCAAATAACCTTTTGGAAATTTTCTTTAGTCCAATTTTTATTTGGTTTATCCTTTTGACAGTTCACAAAAGCCATGTAGTAAGCGAGAAAATCTTCTATGCTGGAAGTGTGGTCGTGCAATGTCTTTAATATTAAATTATATCCTTCTGTATAGATTCCTCTGTGTACCATTGGAGTTCCGGTTGTATTACAAAACACAAAATATTCGGAATTGTCAATTTGATTGTGCATATAATTGTAATTCATTCCGTCAAAAAGATTAAACACCTTTGTGAAGAAATAATTCGCCTGTTCCTTGTCGCAGAACCCTATTCCGAGCTTTTCTCTATAATCGATGAAATCCATGTTAATCCTCCTTAAAAAACTCACAAATTTTATCATGAGTTATCGTCAATCTATCCTTTTCGGGTAGTGTATCTTCTAAATACAGATAGTCAAAGCGTTCGTAGCCGAATGCTGTGTTATTCTGCTTTGAAAACTCAGTTTCCATAAAGGCTTTCTTATCCTTGAATGTAGGATCTTTAGCGTAAATCTCACCCTTAGTTTCTACAACGATAATCTTATGAATTTTATCGTCTTTACGCTTGATGATAAGGAAGTCGGGTGTGTAAATGCCAACATAACTCCATTTGTTTCCGTTTTTCTTGTAACATTTGATCTTAAATTCGGTCATAGCACGGTCGCCGTTGTAGTAAACCTCCAAGCCAAGATTTTCGATCTCATCAAAAGACAATACTTCTTTTAAGAAGGTCTGTTCAAATCCGCTATCGGTACGATAGGGCAGATAATGGAACGAACGGTCTTTGTTTTTGTGAGAAGTGTTTTGCGCTCGGAGCGTTGCCGCCATACCTGCATTGCCGGATTCTTCGAGGAAGCGAATTGTATCTTCCATTTTGGGGTCAAGTTTCAGCTTGCCTTTATCATCCTTGATAATGTTTTCTACAACACTCTGCGCTGGATAATAGTTGTTAGGCTTATCGGTATAAACTTCAGGGGTGAAGTTTGCGATGTTCAAAAGATTTGCTTCTTCGGGTATCAACTCTTCGGTAGTATTAAAATCCAGCCTATCGAAGAAGGCTTTGCGGATATTTGCTTCTACCAACTGGCGGTTATAGTGAGAACTGTAATAACGAGAACAGTCTTTTTCAAAAGTTATTTTTTGATACACAGTTTTCAACTGTTCTGCATATTTCATCAGCTCCGCAACTGTGGGAGAGCCAAATCCGCCTTTCATAATTCCGTATATCCAAGAATTAAAGGTGGCAGGTTCGGTGCCATATTCTGTATCGTCAACGGTGATACTGGTCTTGCTTTCATCCATGGAGAGGTCAGTGGTTTTGATAATGCTGTCTGCAAGGCGTGCTGAATCAGCCGAAACCGCAATATCGCTTGCAGGATCAGCTTTTTCGACTGTAAGGGTATCATAATTGATTTTGAGCTGATAAAAATCAACTTTGGGAAGTTTCAAATGTGCTGTACGGTTATAACGCTTCAGCGGTGTTTTACTGTTATCAGCAGACGAAAACTCCTTAAGCGAGATATGATGCTGCTGTTCGAGCTGTACGTTTAACTTGTCGGCATTGCTTTCATTCAAATAAATAAGAGCAGTTTCGGGATTGCCTTTAATCACCTGACGTAAGCAACGGCAGGAGGTTTGCAGAACCATATTTGTGGGGCAGTCGCCCTCTTGAGAAAGGATAATACCTGTAAGACTACGGCAGTCCCATCCTTCTTTACCGATTTGTACAAGCAGGACAATGCGAATTTTGGAAATAGACTTGTCCAAAATATCAAACTGCATTTGGCTGTCGGCAGGCATTTTATACTGCTTATTTCCTTTATGGAATTTGAGTATTGTGTCCGTGCCGAGTCCATACTCTGCAACAATACGGGATACCAAAGGATAGACTATTTCCTCTAATTTTTCGATAGTACCGCAGTAAATACCGAGTTTAGCAGTCAGTCCGTCCCCATAGACAGTATTCCTGTATGTATCAAGAAATTCGCGGACACCTTTTTCAATAATCATGCTGCTGTCTGCAATATCGGCAATCTTAACAACAGGACGTTTTAAGAAATTACCCACGCCGTCAATAAGAGGGTAGTAATACACAATATTCGTGATTTCAGCCGTCCCCACAGAAAGAGAGTCTACAACCTTAAATTTTTCAGTTTTTTCAAGATAAGGTGTGCCGGAAAAACCGATGACAGAGTTTACGGTATGATTTTGCGCCCACTTGGTTACAACGGCACGCAGTTTTATCTCATCGCTCACGGCGTGATGTACTTCATCAATGAAGATAGAGAGCGATGGCAACTTACCGATAAGATTGCGGAGCTCGTTAGCCTGTCTGTCTTTTTCATCGTCACTTTCTTCAAACATATTGATTTGTCCGCTCTTCTCTTGGATACGGTCAAGAATTACCTTTTCGGCGTTAGTTACTGCAACCAATCCGAAAAGTTCGGAAAGCGGCTGATGATTAGCAATTTTCTGAACATTCGGGTTCTTGGTTTTGTTTGATTTATTCGCAGTTTTTCCTTGATCAAGTACCTCAAAGGAAATCATACGCTTGATATCCGTTGCCGCAGGTTCGGGAATGATCCACGCAGGGTTAAAGTTTTGAATTGTCTTAAGACTCGGCACAACAGAGGATTTCAAACCCGATGGTGCAAAAATGATAAAGTTGTGGGCGAAAGCAGGATTGGTAGGCTCGTTCAGAGCGAAATATAAATCAAGATAGATAAATGCTGCCATCAAATATGTTTTTCCTGCGCCCATTGGCAAGCTAAACAGATAATCGGTATAGGAAACGCCATAAAAGGCAGTACGGAAGAAAGCGTCATAGTCAATGCTTGACGGATCTTTCTTGATTTGCTTTTCGAGTTTTCCAGAAACCTGTTCGCCTTTATCGTTGGTTAAGCGAGAATACTCGAACAATGCTGTTGCTGCCGGGTTTTCTTCTAAATATTCACGAGTCGCAGTAGATAGCTCTATATTATTCAAATTGATAGAGTTAAAGTAGCCATATCTAAAAAGGGACTCCAATGACTTGCATTCACAACCGATTTTGAGGAACAGATAAACCTTGATAGCTTCAATTTGGGCATCTCGCATTTGCCCGGTTTTCTCTATGTATTCAATTAAGTTACGAACAGTGCATTGTTCTGAGTTATACCACTCATTGCACTTGTTCTCTATCATTTTATAGAACATACTGTTCCTCCGATAATTAATGTTTTAATTTCTTACGATTATTTATAAAAATTTACATTGACAGTTTCAAAGTGCCATTTTGGCACTTTGGAATTTTACAATTCTTCCGTCTTAAAGGTTGTATAACCCTCATAGTAGTAACTGTGGTCGATGCCTTTCATATAGACCTCACGGCTGTTAACTTCATCGGTCAGCGTCGCTTTTAAAAGGTGTTTGATTTCGATATCTTTAATAGGAATACGCTCCATTGCCAGCAGATAATCTTCCTTATCCACCTTGCTCCAGTCAACAACCTTGCCGATTTTATTCTTCAAGATGTGATCGATCCAAATGCGGGTGCTGCGACCGTTACCCTCGCGGAATGGGTGGGCAATGTTCATCTCAACATACTTTTCAACGATCTCGTCAAAGTTTGACTGCGGCATTTTATCAATGTTCTCAAGTGCCGCCTGCAAGTACATTAAGGGAGCAAAGCGGAAATTGCCCTTTGCAATATTGACTGTTCTGAGTTCGCCTGCAAAGTCGTAAATGTCCTCAAAGAGATATTTATGGATTGCCGCAAGTCCTGCGAATGTGCCGACATCAAAGGTGTCTAACAGGTTTCGGTCAAATAATTGTGCAGCTTTCTTTTTGCTGATGCGTTCTTCTTCACGGTCAAGCTCGGTAGAACTTGTCTGGCCTAATTTATTTTCAAGTGCCATTTTGCACCTCTGAGATTATCATTAAAATACGATTGTATAATCTAAAAATGCTTTACTCTCATTTTCAGCAGACTTTGCAAAGCTGGCTCCGGCATTGCATTTTATCTTTTTTAAAGTTCCTGAAATGCTAGCAGCCTCCGTGAGCGATACTCCGGATGAAGAACTTGCTTTCATAGAATACTTTCTTTCGGTTACTTTGCTCTTGTTTACAAGAACCATTTGAATGAGAGCGGATATGTCACTTTCGTTTCGAAAATACAGTAATTCCGGAGCACTATGACTTCCGTCAAAAACAGATGTTTTGAATGTGGTAGATGCCCAAATTTCAATGCTCTTTGACTGCTTCTTTTTTGTTTCCTTAGTAGCACTACCGTCTGCAATTGTTCCGGCTTTCGCCTCTGTGTCAACTGAAGAGTGAAAAAGTGACTTTGTAGAATTTCTTAATTCAATGCTCACACTCTTGGCACCGAGTGCCTGTGCAACAACTGTCAACTCATTTACTCTGACTTGCTTCATATAGTTGTAGTATTCATCAATTTCAATAAATTTTCCGGGAATACAAGGATCGGAAACAAAGACAGATTCACTTAATTGAGGATAGAAAGTGAGTCCCATTGTGCGCACATATTTTGTGTACAGCGTAGGCAACTTCCTATCATCGGTTTTCTCATAAAATCCGATAGAATCCTTACAAGCTTCATTCTCAAGGCGAGTATCATAGTTCACTATCCTGATAAAACGCTCTAACAAAAGCTCACCGTTTGCGACATCTTCTTTGAATATTGGAGAATATTTCTTTAAATCACCGAGCCTCTTCTTTTCGGCAAGACTTATTTTTCGCTCTGTTTGCTTTGCTACTGCATCGTCTTTAATCTTCAATGCAGTACTCTTAACTCCCTCGGCAGTATTTGCAGCCATTTCCGATACTTGTCCAGCCGCATTTTTAACTGATGTTAATATTCCGTTTAGCTTATTATTTTCGCTCATTTTATCAAACCTCTCGGTGTTATTATTTCTTATCCTTATCCAAAAGGCCGTATGTCCAGTAGTACGACAATATCGTTTGATATTGCAGTTTGTTTGTAAAAAGCTGACGATAGGTAACAGTTTTCCCTTTTCCTTCAGCCTTGAGTGCCGCTAATTTCTCTGTAACCGAGTCATACTGCGCAAGAATGTCGGAAAGCATTTTTTCAAAAGCATTTAATCGTTCTTCGTTCATAATGCGTGCCCTTACTTATCTGCCGCAACGCCGGATTTCATCCAAGCGTCTACTTCGCTGATTTTGAATTTCCAAAGACGACCGATTTTTGCGGCGGGCATATTTCTTTTTTCTATCCAAGCGAGTACGGTGTCACGGCTGACTCCGAGGTATTCGCAAATTTCTTTCATTGAGTACCAGCGTTCGATGTTTGAATCCATTAAATTTTCCTCACTTACGGGTAGATATGTTTATACAATTTTATTATAGTATATTTTAGAGTTATAATCAAGGATTATTGCGGATTTATAGGGAAAATGCAAGAAAATATTATAAAAGCGGAACTGCTTTTGTTACAGTTTCGCTTTGGTAAATCGGTTGCTTATTGACAAAGAATGGCTATTCTTTCTTCTTCCTATTCGGAAAACTGCCCTCAAGCCATTCTTCAAACTCCGCAAGGGTTATTTTGCCGTCTGAGCATTCGTCACGCTTTGTCATCGCCTGATACTTCCACTTATTAAAATCGGGCTCTTTAATCTGCTTTACACGCACACGGGCGGCATAGCGCTTGTAATACTTTTGATATAACGGAATGGCGGCATTGTCCGCCATTTTCTTCTTGTAGTTTTCCTGTGCGGCTAAGTCTTGGCAGTTGCGGGTTTCACCCTCGGCAATGCGGTCGCAGTAATTAGTATCGTAATTGCCCTTCATAATGAAATATTTACCGCAGCGTTTGCATTTACGCATTCCGATATCGGACTTCAACAACTGTATCAGTTCAAACTCAATTTGCTGTTCAATGCTTTCACAAATACAGGTTTCATACTCGTCGGCTTGCATAGTGGACAGGGCAATCATTTCCGGCATAGTAAAACCGAGCTTATCCAAATTATTTTGAACGCTCGGAGAAACCTCCGAAGAGGCAGCCATTTTTATATCCAAATCAAAATCACTTTCGATATAGCCGTCAAGCACATTTTCTATCTGATGTTCAGCATCAATGATGCTGATACTATGCACAATCATTCGCTTTTGCTCTGTCGGTAATCCGTGCTTACGGCAGTAGCCTGCCAATCTCGTTTTGTGGGTTAGGCGATTGAAAAATCCGTCGCAAAAATTCTCGTCAAATGTCGCCTCGATTAAATGCAATAGATTATTTTGCATTTCTTTAAGGTAGTGGTAATAGCCCGTCAACTCCTGATTTGAGCAATGAAGCAGAATAGGCGGAAATTCCGCTGTAAACAGCGAAGCTTCTATCAATGGCTTAAAGCGTTTTTGTGTTTCGGTTAAAGCCAAATAATAATACAATTTCTTTTCTTTTTCGGTCAGTAAAGAAATATCAAGACTTGTCTCATCAGGCAAGTCTTTTTTTGTGCGATTCAGGCATTCATTATACGCCGAGTCAAAATCAGCATAGAGAAAATTCAAAATTCCTTCGCCCGGTGAAAAAAAGACAGAAGCGGTGTTCATCGGTAAGATATAAGCCCTGCTGTCGCCCATAGGAAGAAAGTCAAATGCAGGGTTTATTTTTTGTGTAACAGCTCGCAAACGAGCAAGCGTATCGGCAGTATCCTGCTTAATTTGGGCAAGTTCACCGTCCGATAAAATAAATTCTTTTTTGCCGGTAACAGCCAAAATAATCGCTTCTCGTTTATCAACTTCGATAGCGTTATACAACTCAAGAAGTTTTGAATAGTTGTATTCGTCATTTACGGAAAGTACACAAGATTTTTCGTCGTTCGTTACGTGCCATCTGTTTGGAGCAAATCCAAAGGACACGGCACTGCATTTATCTTCTGTTTGGAGTAGGTTTTCGCTCATTGCTAAGGCCTCCGTATTAGAAAATGAGAATTTTTAATAATTAGCAAATCTATATCACTACAAATAACATTATACAAAATATTGTCTTGGTGTCAATACACAGCTATAATAAATTTGCAAATTAAGATTGTGTGATGTTTGATTTACTAAAATTGAATGACCGTCCGAATGGGATATGACTTTGCGATAACAGTCGGAGACGACTCAAGCGAAGCGACGCCGCTGAGATAGGGGCAGGGATAACAAAAACGACATTCGGGCAGAACGGCGAAAGGCAACAGCAAGAGCCCTCCTTTCGACTGTTGCCTCTTACGTAGCTGTACATACCGTGCAGCTTTTTCCTCACAAAGGAGGTTAAGAAGATGAAAAAAACAGAATTGAAAGAGCTTTACAAAATGATGTTCCCGAACTATCCGGACATTGTTACGGTAGCTCAGCTTCAACAAATGCTCGGCGTAAGCCGACACTTGGCATACGACATGATTAACAAAGGATATATCTCCGGCGTTAAAATCGGAAACGCTTTTAAGATTCCGAAGGTCAATGTCATCAATTATGTTATGGAAGAAGGTGTGAAGAATGCAAGTTGAAAAACTGAAAACAATCGATGCGGACACGCTGCTGTCAACGCCGATGAGAAAAACCTTATTTGTTGTTGACGGCTTGATACCACAAGGACTCAGCGTGCTTTCGGGTTCAAGTAAAATCGGCAAGAGCTGGCTTATGCTTTGGCTCGGCATTCAAGTGGCTAGAGGACAGCCTGTGTGGGAATTTGAAACCCACAAGAGCGATGTACTTTATCTCTGCTTGGAAGATACTTATGCAAGAATACAAAGCCGCCTGTATCAAATCACCGACGAAGCGCCGCCTGAACTTCGCATTGCCACAACGAGTTTTCAAATCGGCAACGATTTGGAACAGCAAATCGAACAGTATCTTTCCGACTTTCCGAAAACAAAGCTTGTCATTATCGACACCTTTCAAAAGGTGCGAGATTCAAAAATCACCGGCGGAAAAAGCGGAATGTATGCAGGCGACTACGATGATGTTTCGGCGCTGAAAAATATTTCGGACAAGTACGTCATTGCTGTTGTAGTTGTTCACCACGTCAGGAAGCTGAAAGATGTCAGCGACCCATTCAACGAGGTGTCAGGCTCCACCGGTATCACAGGTGCGGCAGATACAAATTTTGTTTTGAAGCGCAACCGTGCCAATGAAACAGGAACGCTGCTTGCTACCGGTCGAGATATTGCATATCAGGAGCTTACCTTGAAGTTTGACAATCACAGTCACTTGTGGGAATTAGTCGAGCGAAAGGATATGGAGGATATTCACCGTGAAGAAATACCGAAGTTTATTTTCCGGCTGGTTGATTATATTTCGGAAGTAAAAGAATGGCGAGGCACGGCAACGCAACTTATAACGCAGATGAACGAAACCGAGGTTACACCGAATGTCGTGACCAAAATGCTTGCCCGATTTTCTTCGGAAGTTTTTCAGCCGCAAGGCATCGAATACAAAACAAAACGCACCGGTACGAACCGACTGATTTACTTAAAAAAGAATGACGGCAATGACGGCGATGACAATAAATCCGCTATATAGGAAAAGCCGTTACAGCCGTCACTATCGTCATTTTTTGAGAAATCGGATATAAGGCTATACAGGTAATGTCAATCGCTTTCGGGGACCCCGCAAAGTCCTATGACTTTGTGGGGAAAAGGAAGAGTAAAGGAATCGAGCGAAGTTTTCGGAGAAATACGGAAACGGAGCGTGTATTGCCTTTACTCTGACGCAGCGCAGCGAGCATAGGTTTTGTGTTGCCTTTGAAACCCACAAAACCGGCGGCAAATTTCCGAAAGGGACTTGCCGCCCCTGTAACTCCGATTATACAGAGAAAGGAATGAAAATATATGAGACAAAGGTCTATTGCAATCAATATCCGAGTGACGGAGGGAGAGAAAAGAAAGATGGAAATTGCCGCTAAAAAATGCGGGCTTTCGCTCTCTGCTTACCTTAGAAAACTCGGATTGGGCAAGGAAGTTCAGGCAACCTTGCCGCAGGAATTTTACGAAGCTTACCGAGGTTTGACTGCTCTTCGTGACAGCTTCAAGTCGCTGTCCGACGACAGAATCAGCGACGGATTCGATTATGTCGTAAGTAAATTTTTGAAGGCTTACCACTCAATCGGTGAGCCGGGAAGAGCAAGTGATTCGCCGTGGCAGTAACAAAAATATGGGCTATAACCGACAGCGTCAGCCGTGTTTTAAGTTATGCGGCGAACTCGGACAAGACGATTTACAGCGATATTTGCAAGGTACTTCACTACGCAAGCGACGAGAGAAAAACCGTAATCGGTGAAGAAAAAGCAATGTATGTGACAGGCGTAAACTGCACCGCAGAAACAGCTTTTGCCGAGATGAATGCGGTACAAGAACGATTTGATAAGACGGTCGGCAATGTGGCTTATCACGCATATCAGAGTTTCAAAACAGGCGAAGTTACACCTCAGGTTGCTCACAAACTCGGCGTTGAACTTGCCAAAAAAATGTGGGGCGATCAGTATCAAGTGCTGGTCGCTACGCACTTTAACACCGGCACATATCACAACCATTTGGTCATCAATTCGGTGAATATGTGGAACGGTAAGAAGTTCAACTGCAACGAGGGAGCATACTGGAAACTGCGCAGTATTTCCGATGAACTTTGCAAAGAAAACGGCCTGACAGTTATTAAAAATCCTAAAGGAAAGACTCCACGCAAGCTGTACTTTGCAGAAAAGAACGGCGAACTGACCCGATACAATTTAATGCGTGAGGCGATAGATAAAGCTCTTACGATGAGTACAAATTCCAAAACTTTTACCTATGTTATGAAACAGCTCGGATATGTAGTCGATATGAATCCTTATCATAAGTACGCCACAATTTGCTCTGTTAACAGCAAAAAAGCGACTCGTTTGTACCGCTTAGGAGAAGCCTATGACCGTGATGCAATCTATGACCGAATGAGAGATACACTTAAAAACAACTCTCAGGAAGCTTACCGCTTATACTATGAGTTTACCGAAAAAAAGAGCTTCGGTGTAACAATTCAAAAGGCGCATTTTGTTAAAGGTAACCTAAAAAACAAAAAAAAGATTACGGGTCTTAAAGCATTGTATTTCAGATATTTATATCTGCTATGAATGACTGCACACCATCACACGCACAGAGTATCAGGCTGAAGAAAATGTCACAGGACGGCTTGCTTACCGCCGATGCAGTCTACGCTGTTTTATCGGAAGAAAAACCAAATCAAAAGGAACAAATCAAGCTTCCTCGTGATGAGCTTCGCAAATACTTTCCGCAAAATTACAGCGATGAGCAAATTAAACGAGATATTCTAAAAGGCTTGGAACTTTTGAAACGCCAACGAGAACGCAACAGAGACGCCCGTTAATTCGAACTAAAGTGTACAGTGAGTACCTCTTGCAGAATGGAAAGAACTATACCGGCAAGCTATAATAGGCTTGTCGGTGTATGTCTTTCCTGTGATGTACAATGAAAGGAGTTAAAAATAATGGTATCAGGACACCTACAAGTAAAAAAAGGATTTTATTATGTAGTGCTGAGCTACTATAACAACAACGGAAAACGCCGTGTGAAATACTTTTTCACGGGACTGCCCGAAAAGGGAAACAAACGAAAAGCCGAAGCCGAGCTTGTGCGAATCAGAAGTGAGTTCGTGCCGCCGCAGGAAGTCGGCGAGATTGCTTCTGATATGCCATTTGCAGACTACCTGCTTGAATGCTCGGAAATCGTCAAGGTGCGTGTTAAAGCAACCACATTCAGCTCTTACGAGCAAATGGTGAAATCGGTGATTGAGCCGTATTTCCGCAAGAAAGCGCTAACGCTTCAGGGATTAGAGGCAAGACACATTCAGCAATTCTATTCCGAAAAGCTGAAAACAGTCAAACCAAACTCGGTCATTCGCTATCATGCTGTTATTCATCAGGCGCTGAAATACGCAATGAAAACCGACCTTGTTACGCAGAATGTGGCAATGAAGGTAGACCGCCCGAAAAAGAACGATTATCAGTCTGTATTCCTTGATGCGGAAGAACTGCAACATTTATTTGAAGTAGTCAAAGGGACAAAACTGGAACTTCCGGTTTTGGTCGCCGCTTTCTACGGTTTGCGTCGTGGCGAGGTCTGCGGACTGAAATGGGATGCCATTGATTTTGAGAGTGGCACAATAACCATAAAGCACACGGTCACATCTCTGCAAGTGGACGGAAAAACAAAAATGTACGCACAGGACTCTGCAAAAACAAAATCCAGTATGCGTACACTTCCACTTGTGCGGAATACTTCAAAGAAGTAAAAGCGGCACAAGAAGTCAATAAAAAGGTCTGCGGCAACTGCTACAACTACGAATATGACGGTTATGTCTTTGTAGACGAGCTGGGAGATTTAATGCGACCGGAGTATCTGACAAGCTATTTCTCTCAGTATATTCAAAAGCACGGCTGTAAAAGAGTGCGTTTTCACGATTTAAGGCACAGTTGTGCAAGCCTGCTACTTGCAAACGGCGTTCCGCTGAAACAAATTCAAGAGTGGTTGGGACACAGTGATTTTTCCGCCACCGCTAACATCTACGCCCACCTTGACTACACTTCAAAACTGTCGTCGGCAAAGGCAATGGTCAGCGGAATGGCACTTCCCGAATCGGTGAATTTCGGCAGCAAGTGGAGTAAAATTTCAGACGATGTCGGAAAGAACTGATTTTTACGGTTCGAATACGCCAAAATGCCGAAAATCGCCTTGTTCTTTCCAAAAAACGAGCTGTTCTTTCCATGGTTTTGAGCCGATTTTGAGCAAAATGGCAAAAAAGAAAAGCCCAAAAAACCTTGATTTTTCGGGCTTTTTTGGCGGAGATGAAGAGATTTGAACTCTTGCGCCGGGGATCTCCCGACCTACTGCATTTCGAGTGCAGACCCTTCAACCACTTGGGTACATCTCCATATATTCTGTTTAAAAGTGTGCCGTAAAATAAGCACAGCCTTAACAAAATTATTATATCACTTTAAGCGAAATAAATCAATAATTTGTTTGCTGTCAAACTTTAATTTCGATTGTTTTTGCTCAAATCAGCCCTATTTCGTCCCGATTTTCCACCTGAAAATTTTGATTAAGACGGTCCGCACATTGAATAACACATCAGCGCCATTTGTTGAAATATAAATTTATTTAAGATATAATAAATCTGTACTACTTTTAAACACAGGGGATTTTATCATGGGTGAAATAAATAAAAGGATTGAGTCCGGCAGGCTTGACCATATTCTGCGTGGTTGGGGGCATTATACAAAACAGGAAATACGCCGACTTGTTGCACGGCAGAGAGTTACCGTAAACGGCCAAGTGTGCGATATTGCCGGTTATGATTGCCCGGAAAACAGCATTATTTGCGTTGACGAAGTCCGTCTTTTCCCTAAACCATACATCACCCTTATGATGAATAAGCCCACAGGCTATGTTTGTGTAAATGGGGATTTAAGATATAAAAATATTACTTCCCTTTTGGAAAATGAGGAATACAAAACACTTTTCCCGGTAGGTAGGCTTGATGCAGACACCGAGGGCTTAATTATATTGACAAACAACGGGGAAATTTCCTCTCGTGTTGCCCACCCGGAACACGAAACGGAAAAGAAATACTACGCCGAATTTACCAGGCGGTTAGACCCGGATAAAATTTGCCGGGTCAGTGAGGGCATAGAATATTTGGGCAACACTTACAAACCGGCCGAAATACAGGTAATTGACGAAAAAAGCTGTTATGTGACCGTAACCGAAGGCAAATATCACGAAGTAAAACGCCTTGTTCGCTTTTGCGGCGGATTTGTGACATATTTAAAGAGAATTTCCATAGGCGGTTTGATTTTAGATGATACTTTACAGCCGGGAGAACGGCGAGAGCTAACCGGCGAGGAAATAGAAAAATTGTTTTTGTGATTTTAAATACAGGTAAAATAAAAAGGCGGATTGCTCCGCCTTTTGATTTATTGTCATAGATTTAGACAAGACTATTTTAGAGATATGTCCAGATCATTTTTTAATCTTAAAATATTTTGCTGATAATCTAAAATATATGATGTTGCTTGGCTATAATTTCCTGTGGGAGATTGGCAATAATCGAGATACCCCGATACATAAGTGTACAAATCTTTCAAGGAATTATAGTATTTTTCATTTGAAGAAAGCTTTTGGATAGATTCATATGCTTCGTTTAAATTATCATTTAATTCATCAAAAGTACCGTTAACCTCTAAAATAGCAATATAGAAATTAACTGCCGTTGAAAAATCTTGTATTACCCAACCTTCTCCGCCTGACAGATAAAACATATAGACAATCCCGTTTTCACCTTTAATATCATCAGTAGATTTTGCGTATATACAGTCGATAAGCTCACCGGCTTGTTTTACAACATCTTCGGATACATTGTATTTTGATGCAAGTGTGCTTGTAAGGGTGCTGGTTTTATGGTCGTTTACAATATAATCATACCAAGTATCAGTTATTGTCCGTGATATGGTATCACATTTATCAGATACACCGGAACATAAAAGGTTTTTGGCCTTTTTAGCCTCATTTAACTTACTACTGCAACCTGACAATATAAGTGCAACCATTGACAAAGCAAGTAAGATTTTAAATATTTTTTTCATTATTATGTTTAACCTCCCATAATTTCTTTTTTCTTTTGGTCGAATTCTTCCTGTGTTATTGCTCCGACATCCAAAAGTTTTTTATATTTAAGCAAGGCCTCTGTATCAATAGGCTTATTCAGCTTTGCTTTTGGTGTGGGCTTTTCTTCTTTTTCTACCGCTGGTGTTTCAACCGTTGGTGCAGCCGGATTATTTGATAACTTGTCCACATATGTTTTTACGATCGGTATAATTTCATCTGCCGGCTTTGTAGCAAGGAGATAGAAATATCCTGCTTCGATGGCAGTTGATATAGCGTAGAATATAATATGAATTGTATGATTTACTACATATTCCCCATATTTAAGATAATTAAGATTGTTTAATACTATTTTGGCATTGCCCAAAATAGGTATTTTATAGAAGATTTGAATATTGAAATAAAAATCCGTATTAAATATTAGATTTATGTAATTACTAATGATCCCAATAAAAATTGATAAAATTATTTTTGTAATTAACATTCCGAAAAAGCCAATGAGTACACGCATTACAGGTTCTTTTGCGGAGTTTTTTGATGATTTAATAAAGCCAAAAGAAACGGCAATACCTGCAATCGAAATGATAAGATTACAGATGCAATTTAGGATAAGATAAATAAAATCACTAAACATATATTATGCCCTTTCCAAAATTTCTTTTTTCTTCCGCTCAAATTCTTCCTGTGTGATGGCACCGGCATCCAAAAGTTCTTTAAATTTCAAAATTTCGTCTGCACTGTCAATGGTCTTACCAGTCCGGTTAGTGGAACCGAAAAGTGGGGCATCCTCATCCCATTCGGAGCCGTCCGCCGGCACGAGTTTGCCTGTAAGCAGAAAGACTATGTCAACAATCCACAAGATGCCGAAACAGCCACCTGTAAGCAATTTAAGTATGCCTATACCGGTGTAGCCAAGGTAAAATCTGTCAATACCAAATCCACCCAGCAAAACAGAAAAAATTAAGGCTGTTGATTTGTTTTTCTTTTTCATAAAAATTTCCTCCAATTTATAAAAAATAATATTTTCGATAAAATGTTATCATAAAAATCGATATATATATATCAGAATTATGTAAATTTGTTGCATTTCAAAATGGAAAAGGAAATTTTTAGATTTTACATGTAAAAATGGTAAAATAAAAAGGCGGATCGATCCGCCTTTTTATTTTAATATATTATTCATATATTAGAAGATGTTATAGTAGTAAAATCATTTACCCATAATTTCTTCCCATACTTTGTCAAATGTCTTTGTGTTGTATGGGCTCTTGAAGTTTGCGATAACCTCTTTTGCTTTTTCGGCGTTATCCCAAAGCAGGTCAACTACCGAGCAAGCCATAAGTTTTGCAGGGTCAAGATAGATTTCGTCCGGGTATTCCATTGTAAAGTCTTTTGAATGGAAGTTACCAACAATTCCGCCTGTGCCAGGCTGTACAGCAGGGATAACAGTTGCGATGTCGCCCATATCAGATGAGCCGCCGCCGATTTCTTCGCTGTAAACAACTTCTCTGTCAGGGAATATGGCAGCGCCGTTGTCGCCGTAGATGTGAGCCAATGTCTGATCATAGATACACGGCAGGTCGCCCGGCATATCGTTGATTTCAACTTCACAGCCGATAGCATATGCGGCACCTTTGATAGCACGGTTTACCTTTGCATTGGCGTCTTTAATAGCCTCGATGGTTGCGCCTCTTACATACATTTCCATTCTTACATCATTAGGAACAATGTTTACAAGGGTGCCGCCCTTTGTGATGATCGGGTGAATTCTGATGCAATCCCGGTCTTTCAAAGTACTTCTGATAGCATTGATGGCATTGAGAGCCAAAGCCGCAGCGTCAAGGGCGTTTACGCCTGCCCAAGGTGCTGCACCGGCGTGAGCCTCTTTACCGATAAATTTAACGGTTTTTGAAACGAAACCTACGCTTCTTGAAGAAGCTGTAACAACATTGTGAGCGTTGTTTGCGTGTACCAACAAAGCCATATCAACATCGTCAAATGCACCTGTGTGAATAAGGTTCTGCTTGCCTGAAATATATTTGATTTTGCCTTCGTCCATAAGGCCTTTGCGGTATTCAAGTTCTATACATTCTTCCGCAGGTACCGCAAAGAATGTTACATTACCCACAGGGAATTCGTCCTTAACGGCGTTGAGAGCCATTGCAGATGCCAACATGGCGGTGATTTGGCCGTAGTGACCGCAGCAGTGTGCGGCACCTGTTGTCTTGTCTGCATATGGGTGATCCGGGCATACAACAGCGTCAAGCTCGCCCATGATACAAACATTGGGGCCTTCTGTTCTGTCGTCGAATAATTTTGCCTTAACACCTGTGATCACAAGGTTATCCTGGTGTTTCAAACCGATTTCGTCAAATGTTTTTCTTACAAGGGCGCTTGTTTTAACCTCTTTGTATCCAAGTTCCGGATTTTGGAAAATGGAATTACCTATTTCGTAAAGCTTGTCTTTGTTTGCGTCAATGGTGTCGCAAATCTTCTTTTTAACTTCTTCTTTTGTCATTGGAATTTCTCCTTTATATGTTATCGGCAATGCCGATATATTTTATGATGACTACATTATACACTTATGGGGGAAATTCTTCAATATGTACTTTCACGAAAAACAGATGTATTTTACAGGTGTATTTTAACAAAATACCAAAAAGCCGGGATTATTTGTAACCAAACTTTAATATTTTGGCAGTAAATACATATTTATAAATCGAATTATTTATGGTAAAATAAACTGTAGCTTTTAAAAGGCCATGAAGATATAATAAAGGAATATATATAATGAAAAAAACAGTAAGTTTAATTATGATGTTTGTCATTGCCTTGACAGCTTTTACCGGCTGTCAAAAATCACGGGGCGGCAATGGCGACGGCAGGCAAAAATTCAGTCAAATGATAATAGGTCAAGAAGATTTGTTCTCAACCGTTATTTCGGTTACCGCTTATCGGGACAGTCAAGATGAATTTGACGGTATGATAGACCTTATTACAAAAAAATACACATATTTGAATGATTTGTATGATATTTACAACGACTACGAGGGCGTAAATAATATAAAAACCATAAACGATAATGCAGGTGTTGCACCTGTTAAGGTAAGTAAGGAAATTATCGACCTTTTGAAATTTTCAAAGGAGTGGTACGAAAAATCCGGCGGCAAATTAAATGTGGCTATGGGTTCGGTTTTAAAGGTGTGGCATGACTTCCGTGAGGCATATCGGGATGACCCTACAACGCCGCTGCCGGATATTGATGTTTTAAAAGAAAAGGCAGAGCATACGGATATTGACGCCATAGTAATTGACGAGGAAAACAGCACCGTTTACATCACCGACCCGGAAGTGAGAATTGATGTGGGCGCAGTGGCAAAGGGCTACGCAACGGAAATAGTCTGTGACGCTTTGAATGAAAAATATGACAATTACAGCCTTTCCGCCGGCGGCAATGTAAAGTGCCACGGCAAGCCCGACGGCAGGGAGAGATGGGCGATAGGTATTCAAAACCCGTACACCGATGAAAACTTTAAAAAGCAAGAGGGACAAATCGACATTGCTTACTTTAATACGGATATGTCCTTGGTTTGTTCCGGCGGATACGAGAGATATGTTGTTGTTGACGGCAAGAGATATCACCACATTATAGACCCTGTTACACTTTACCCGGAGGAAATTTACCGGGGTGTTACGATTTTCTGTGAGGACAGCGGCGAGGCCGACGCACTTTCTACGGCGGTGTTCCTTTCACAGCCGGAGGACGCTTTACAACTGGTTGAAAGCCTTGACGGCGTGGAGTGCATTTTGTACACAATGGACGGCCGACAGTATATGACAGACGGGGCAAAACAATACCTTGCTTCCCGGGGTGTTGATGTAAATACACCGTGATTTAAAAGCACAAGCTGACGAAATTTTATATTTATTTTTATGCAAAATGTCTATATGAATTTATCGATTATAGACATTTTGCTATCTTTTTATCTAATACTTGCACGAATTTTATATTATATTTTTATCGATAAAAACACTTTTCAAAAAAGTGTGACACCTCACACTTTTAGTGTGTTTAAAAATTGAATAGAATGTGTTAAAATGATGTCAAATCTTTGAAAAGGAGAAATTCAAATGAAAAAAGTTTTGGCTTTTGTGCTTAGTGTTGCCATGCTTTGTTCAGTTACAGCTTGTTCTTCAAAGGGAAACAGCGGTAACGGCGACAAAACAGCTATGACAGCCGGCACATACACAGGTACAGCTAAAGGTATGAATGATGATGTTACAGTTGAAGTTGAAGTAACAGCAGATTCTATCGTTAGCGTAAAAGTTACAAGCGAGCAGGAGACACCGGGTATCGGTTCTTCCCTCAAAGACGCAGACGGCAATGTATTGACAGCAGGTGGTGTTGCACCTGTAGATTCAATCCCTGAGGCTATCGTTGCTAACCAGTCATTGGCAGTTGATAACGCAGCAGGTGCTACAATTACATCAGCAGCAGTTAAAGCAGCTGTTAAAGATGCTTTGACACAGGCAGGTGCAAACCTTGACGATTGGAACGCAGAAGTTCCGGCAGGCGAGGCAGTTCCAGACCAGGAAGCTGACGTTGCAGTTGTCGGCGGCGGCGGCGCAGGTCTTGCAGCAGCTATTGCAGCAGGCCAGCAGGGCGCTAAGGTTGTTGTTATTGAAAAGAACGCCGAAGTTGGCGGCGACACACTTGTTTGTGGCGCTATCTACAACACACCTAACGAAGAACTTCAGAAAGAAGTTACAATGACAGACGCTGTTAAGACAACAGTTGAAAAGGCTTTGGCTACAGATATTGAAAAAGAAGACGGCAAAGCTCTCCAGGCTGAAGTTCAAAAGCAGTGGGATGAATACAAGAAATCAGGCAGAACAGATTTGTTCGATACGAAAGAATGGTACGCATTGCAGACATGGTTGGGCGGCGACCAGGTTGCTAACCTTGACCTTGTAAAGGTATTGTGCTACAACGCTTATGACGGTCTCCAGTGGATCGAAGATCTTGGTATGTCATTCTCAGACAAGATCGGTCAGGGCGCAGGTTCTCTCTGGCAGAGAACACACACATCTACAATGCAGATGGGTACAGGCTTCCTTTCAACATATGTTAAAAATGTTGACAAGGACGAAAATGTTACAGTTCTTACATCTTGCACAGGTAAAGAACTTGTAACAGATGAATCAGGCGCAGTTACAGGCGTTGTTTGCGAAGACAAGGCAGGTAACAAGTTCACAGTTACAGCTAAGAGCGTTATCTTGGCAACAGGCGGTTTTGCCGCTAACAGCCGGATGGTTCAGGAATACAACACATCAGGTAAATGGGATGACCTTTCTAAGGTTGCTACAACAAACCGTTTCAGCTGCTCACAGGGCGACGGTATCACAATGGCTAAAGCTGTAGGTGCAAGCCTCACAGATATGGAACAGATCCAGTTGCTCTACCTTGGCAACACACAGGATGGCCAGCTTACAAAATACCCACCAAGAGATGTTAACGGTACAGACCAGATTATCTTCATCAACAAAGAAGGTAAGAGATTTGTAAACGAAGGCGCTCGTCGTGACGAAATCTGCCTTGCTTCATTGCGGCAGACAGACGGTATGTTCTACATGCTCGAATCCGGTGACGGTGCAGGCTATGTTGACATCAACGATCCTGACTGGAGATCAGCCGATGGCTTTACATTCCAGTACTTGGAAGAAAACGGCTACATCATCGTTGCCGATACACTTGACGAAATGGCTGAAAAACTCGGCTGCAGCGCAGACGATTTGAAGGCTACAGTTGACGCATTCAACAAGTCAGTTGAAACAGGCAAAGACGAATTCGGCAGAACACTTTATTCAACAAAGCTTGAAAACGGTCCTTGGGTTGCTACACCGCGTAAAGCTTGCGTTCACCACACAATGGGCGGCGTTACAATCGATACAGAAACAAGAGTATTGAATGAAAACGGCGAAGCTATTAAGGGTCTCTACGCAGCTGGTGAAATCACAGGTGGTCTCCACGGTGCTAACCGTCTTGGCGGTAACGCTGTTGTTGATACAGTTGTATTCGGTAAACTTGCCGGTGAAACAGCTGTCGCAGATGCAAAGTAATTTTAAGTTAACAAATTGAATAATTTGTGATACAATAAGGGTACTCGAACGGGTACCCTTATTTTTATATTAAATCGGTGAGCAGTTATGGATATTAAACAGTTGATAACACTAAAAACACTTTCGGTAGAAAAAAATTATTTGAAGGCGTCGGATAAATTGAGCTATGCTCCTTCTACCCTGTCAAAGCATATACGCACTTTGGAGGACGAGTTGCAGGTTCAGCTTGTGGAGTTCAGAAACAATAAGATAGAGCTTACCGAAAACGGTATGAAATTTATGAAGTATGCGGAAAAAATTCTTGATGAATACTATCTTATTCAAAGAGAATTTGTGGACAAGGACAACGGCAATACAACTGTTAATATTGCCGGAGGCGAACTTATGGTGGGTTTTGCCTTTGGAGACTTTTTTGCACAGTTGGAGAGCCGGGGCAATAGCTTTATAACCCGGGTACATTCAACCTGTTGCGCCAGAGTGCCGTCATGGCTTGACGAAGGACGGGTAGATATGGGTTTTGTGGAAGTCATGAGCCTGGCAGATAATCCCAGTTATGACACCGTTCCGCTTTTTCGTGAAAAACTCTGTGTAATGACGGTATCGGATCACCCTCTTGTAGGGAAAAGTAATGTTACAATGTCGGATTTTGAAAATTGCGGTTTTGCTTTTACATATGAAGACTGTTGTTTTACCGCACAGTTCAGAAAGGAATTGGAGGCACAGGGGGTAAACATTGCAAGCGAACTGCTTTTGGGCAGTATTTTTGCCGTTATAAGCGCCGTTAAAAAGGATAGACGCATCTGCCTTGTTCCATATGTATGTGTACCTATGATGGAGGATATGGGCCTTGTAAAGTTGGATTGGGCCGATGATTTTGATATTTATGATGTTATTCTTACGGCTAAGTCAACACAGCCCAGGGCAAATATAGATGTCGTTATAAACGGTGCCAAAGACTACGCCCGCAAATTAAAAAGCAGCAAGGCCACCGAAAAAATAGTTCTTATATAACATAAATTTATCCGCCGCAAATTACGGCGGATTTTCTGTTGTATATACAAGAATTTGGTGATATACTTTAATGAAAAGGAGATAGAAAAATGGCGCATTTTGAAAAGACAGTCAGCGAAGAAACAGTTTATTCCTGCCGTGTTTTTACGGTTAAAAAACGCAGTGTTTTCCTTGAAAACGGAAATTACGCAAACAGGGATTTGGTTATACATAACGGCGGCGCCTGTATTTTGCCTATGGACAGCGATGGCAATGTGTATTTTGTAAGGCAGTACAGAGCCCCATTCAACCGAGAAATTTTGGAATTGCCTGCCGGCAAATTGGAAAAAAACGAAGAGCCTATAAAGGCCGCAGGTCGTGAACTGGGTGAGGAAACCGGTTTTACCGCCGAAAAAATAGTGTCGTTGGGGGAATTCTGGCCCTCTGTCGGCTATTGCAGTGAGATAATTTATCTGTTTGCCGCCACAGGATTGAAACCGGGAGAGGTGCATCCGGACGAAGACGAATTTGTTACGGCTGAAAAAATCCCCTTTAAAACCGCATATAAAATGTGTGTAAACGGGGAAATCAGTGACGGTAAAACCATTCGGGCTATTTTCAGGGCAAAAGAAATATTTAATTTATAAAATTTATTTGGATACTGTATCGGGCAATTTTCGATACAAACAAGGGCAGTCTACTGTTATTATGGAGCGCAGAAGTAAAACGGTAGGAGTAGATTTACAAGCAAATATTTTAAATTTTAATACAATGCCAACGGTCACACAAAAAAACAACCCCCAAAATGGGGTTGTTTTTTTATGTTTAATATTTAAAAATCAAACTTCACGAACACGGATGTGTACGTCTTCAAGCTGCTGCTCCGTTACCCGGCTCGGTGCGTTCATCATCAAGTCCTGGGCTGCGCCGTTAAGCGGGAATGCGATAACATCACGGATAGTATCTTCATCAGCCAAGAGCATAACCATTCTGTCAATACCAGGTGCCATACCTGCGTGAGGAGGTGCACCGTACTGGAATGCGGTGTACAAAGCGCCAAACTTCCGTGCAACTTCTTCCTCGCCGTAACCTGCAATGGCAAATGCCTTACGCATAATTTCAGGGTTGTGGTTTCTTACGGCGCCGCTTGAAAGCTCGATACCATTACATACGATATCATACTGGTAAGCGTTGATTTCCAACGGGTCCTTGTTTTCAAGGGCTTCAAGGCCGCCTTGCGGCATTGAGAACGGGTTGTGGGTGAAATCAATTTTGTGTGTATCAGGGTTCAATTCGTACATAGGGAAGTCCACAATGTAGCAGAATTCAAATTTGTTGTTGTCAATAAGATTGAGTCTTTCGCCAAGCCATTTTCTTATACCGCCTGCAAGGCCGTCAACAACTGTCTTACCGTCGGAAATAAAGAACACAACATCGCCGTCTTTCATACCCAACATATCAATAAGGTGTGAACGCTGTTCCGTTGTAAGGAACTTGTCGATAGGGCCTTTAAAGCCGCCGTCTTTAAGTGTAAGATAGCCCAAGCCTTTCATGCCGATTGAAAGGGCATACTTCAAAGAATCTTCAAAGAATTTCTTTGACTGGTCGGCACAGTGGGCAACAATACCTCTTACCGGCTTACCCTTAAATGCGCCGAATTCAACATCCGCAAAAAAGTCTGTCAAATCTTCAATCAAAAGTGGGTTTCTCAAATCAGGCTTGTCCGAACCGTAGTGAAGCATTGCGTCTTTGAAGGTAATTCTTCTGAACGGCGCAGGGCTAACCTCTTTGTTTGAGAACTTTTTAAATGTGTTGTACAAAACCTTTTCGCCTACGGCAAAAATGTCTTCCTGTTCCGCAAATGCCATTTCAAAGTCAAGCTGATAGAACTCGCCCGGGCTTCTGTCGCCTCTTGCGTCCTCATCTCTGAAACAAGGGGCAACCTGATAATATTTATCAAAGCCGGCAACCATCAAAAGCTGTTTAAACTGCTGTGGGCTCTGGGGAAGAGCGTAAAATTCACCCGGGTGTTTACGGCTTGGTACCAAGTAGTCACGGGCGCCCTCCGGTGAAGAAGATGTCAAAATAGGGGTTTGCAAGTCCAAAAAGCCCATTTCTTCCATCTGTCTGCGGAGATAGCTGATAATCTGTGAACGGAACACAATATTCTTGTGAAGTTCCGGGTTTCTCAAATCCAAATAACGGTATTTAAGCCTTACGTCTTCTCTTGTCTGTTTTGATGTTTCAATTTCAAAAGGCAGCATATTTTTGCTTGGGCCCAAAATTGTAAGCTTTTCAACATGAACTTCAACAAAGCCTGTTTCGATTTTCGGGTTTACCGTTTCCTCATCTCTGGCAACAACCTTGCCTGTAACCTGAATAACGGTTTCTCTGTTCACATTTTCAAGCATTTTTTCATCGTGAAAAACCACCTGTGTAGTGCCAAAGTGGTCACGCAAGTCGATGAAAATAACACCGCCGTGGTCACGAATTGCCGATGCCCAGCCGGCAAGGGTAACTGTTTCGCCGATGTTTTCTTTGCGTATTTCGTTACAGTTATGCGTTCTTAACATACCATAAACCTCCTGAAAAAATAAAAAGCCCGGAAATTCTCTTGCAAAAATTTCCGGGACGAGTTTTATATCAACCCGCGGTGCCACCCGCATTGCCGCAAAGCGGCCACTTTAATATTGATTTTCCGAGTTATCCAGAGCGTTCCCTGTTCTGCCAAACCGTTTTGCGCTTACAGCCGGGGCGCAAATCTCTGTGACGACTTATTTTGCAGACAAAGTCTCTTTTATGATTATAGTCAATATTCGGTGAATTGTCAATGATTTTAAGGATATTTTAGCTGAAATAATGGTTTTTCAGCCGTGTCGCCACTTATTTCCCTTCTTTTATCTTTTTATCCGTCTGCCTGTCAACAGCCCGGCGAAGTTCTGTTAAATATTTTGAAAATTTTACATTTTCCTTGCCGTAGGTATATTGTAAATCGTACTCCAGGGGCAGCCATGTGGAAATATCTGATTCATTGTGAGAAATAAGAGCCTCTATTCTATCAAGAGCCTTGTAAATTTTTGCCTCGGCAGTTTGCAAAGTGTTCATTTCTTTTAAAAGTGCCTGCCATCTTTCTTTGGTATGAGCCGGGAATGTGTCCACCCACCGATTAAATATATCATCCTCTTTTGTGCTGTCGGCACCGGTTTTTAAAAATGTGGGTATATCCCCGGTAAAGGCCTCGCCTAAATCGTGTATAAGGCACATTTGAATTACCTTATTCATATTCACATGGGCAAATTCCTCTTCGTCTGTCAGCAAAAAGGCCATAAGCGCAATGCGCCAAGAGTGGTCTGCAACGCTTTCGGCTCTGCCCGGGGCCGTGTAGCAGTGGCGAGGTGCGGTTTTAAGCTTTGCCGCCCTGTCAAGTATTTGCAAAAGTTCTTCCGCTTTCATTTGTTATTCTCCCTGCTCATGGCATTTTCCGCAATTTTATTGTACTTTGCCCGTGAAAAAAGGCTTAAAATCGTCATTATCACGCCAAAAACCACCGAAATTGCCGCAAGAGAGGTGCTTGCCTTTAAAAGCATTGTTACGGTCATTGCACCGAATACAAAAACCGCTCCCAGGGCCGTAAGCAAATTGGCCTTTGCGGTTTTGTAGTTTTCAAGAGCTTTCGATTGATTTTCGCTAAAACTGTCCAAGGAGGACAGCTTTTTAATATTTTCATCTATATTTTTAAAGCTTAATTTTCCCATAAAATCACCTTTTCTAAAAATTTTTATACTATTATAAACATAATAGGCGTATATTTCAATATTTTAATTGAAACATACACAAAAAAGTTGTAAAATAACAGTAATAAAAAAGAAAGAGGTAACTTAGTATGTCAATGATAGATACAGTCAGAAGCAGCATGATGGAAGCCATGAAAAATAAGGACAAGGTGAGAAAAGACGCACTTTCCGCCCTGTTGGCGGCTTTGAAAGCAAAGGCTATTGACCTTGGTGAAAGAGACGGCATTTCCGACGAAGAAGCCGTTGCCGTTGTTGCAAAGGAAATCAAGCGGCTCAAAGAAACAGCCGAGACAGCCCCGGCAGGTTATGAGGCAGTTGTTGAAGAATGCAATGCCAAGATAGCCATTTTGTCGGAATTTATGCCTAAACAGATGAGTGAGGACGAAATTAAAGAGACAATCAAAGGTGTTCTTGCAAATTTGGGTATTGAAAACCCTACGGCAAAACAAAAGGGCATTATTATGAAAAATCTTATGCCCCTTACAAAAGGCAAAGCCGACGGCAAATTGGTAAATGAAATTTTGTCGGGATTTTTTGTTGAATAAGGGCAAGACCATATAAAAGATAACTTACAAAATGCTATAAAATAACAAGGCAGGGTAATCCTGCCTTTTATCTTTTTATTCGGTTATTATGTGATATGGTGCAAACCGATTGTCTCCGTCAGCAACCGATATAACAGTTTTACCGGTTCTCTCGGATATGTAGCTGCAAATGTTTTCGATATTATGGTAATCCACATAAATATCTTCTCTGTTTACAATGTCTGTCATGGGGTTTTCCACACCGTAGTTTTTAAGAGTCTCCTTGTATTGGGGCGAGCCGTTATACCAGCCGCCGAATGTGGCTATATTTGAGAAAAAGTCCTTTTCTCTTGGGTGCCAAACATCATAGCCGTTTATTTCGTTGGTTTTGACAGTGGAAAGCATGTATAAATGCTCCTTATCTGCAGACATGGCGTGCATATATTTTTCTTCCGATTGAGCTAAGGCTTCCATGTCTCCTTTGCCTGCCGCAAGGTAGCCGTAGTTTGGCATAACATATTGATAATTTACAGCAAAAAGAAGGATTGTTACAATAACAAAAACTTTGCCGTTAAGTATGTTTTTCTTGTCATTATAAGCCGTAGCAGCAAGTAAAAATACCGACAAAGCCATTGAAAGGGATACCTCTACCCAGCTTGGCAGCCTGTTTAAGTAGCAAAGGAGAAAAACTTCCAGCCCGGTTAAAATCAGTGTGACGAATGTTGTAAAAATTTTAAGGTTGAGAATTGCAAAAGCAACGGAAAGGAATATAACGGCTGCTAAAGCTCTTACAAAGGGTTTTTGACTTACATAGTACAGTTCTTTTACACAGGCGCTCACAGTGCCTTTTATGCCGTAACCGGGTATGCTGTGGGAAATTTCGGTCAGCCTTTCGGCATTAAAATTTTCCGGGTCGTAAAAGTCCCAGCTTGTAAGCCGTGCAAATTCTGCGTCGGTAACGTTGTTAAGTGAGTTTTCTTCTGTCAGAAAATTCCGCTTAAAATCGCTGAAAGATGTTCTTGCGGAGTTATATGCCGAATACTCCGCCCAGTCCCGGTCGGATTTATACACGGCCTTGTCGATGATTTTTGTTCCGAAAACAACTGCGAACATCACAGCGGCAATTTTTACGGCTTGAAATTTCTTTTCTTTTTCCAGGGAAATAAATTTTGTCAAAAGCAAACATGCTGAAATTCCGCCTACCGCAATAAACATATCAAATCTCAACATACTGCCCAAAAGCACAAGGGCAATGCCGTAAATATTTGCTTTGCTCTTTTGACCCAAATTCTCAAACAGAACTGTAAGCCCTGTACATATTGCCAAAGCGCCGGTCTGGGTGTACTGTATGCGGTACAAAACGCTGCTGCCAAATGCCAAAATAAGCGTTGCGGAAATCAACAGCCCTTTTATTCTGCCAAAGCGTTTCAATCCGTAATATGTCAGGGTAGAGGCGCTTATGTAAAGAAGGAAAAGCTGTGACAGCATAAACCAATTCAAATTTTCATTTATAAAGAACAGCGCCCTTAAAAGCATACCGTAAATTATATTTACATAAACAAGGTGAACTCTGTCCGGGCCGTAAGACCCGAACGCAATATTTGAAATTATAGCATCGTCGTTTGTTCTGTACCAAATACCTAAGCAACATATTACATAGGCGAAAAAGGCCGCCACCAATATTCCGCTTAAAATCATATTTATAATATTGTCTTTTTTATTATTTGTCATTTTGTCCCTCGATAAACGGTTATTAAAGTTATTAAATAAACACTATTTTATAATAACACATAAAAGGACAAAATGAAATATTTACAAGCTAAATATCCGCAACTTTCCATGTTGTTTTCGCAAATAATTTTTATTGTATCATTTATTAAAATAAACTTTAAAATATGCCGAAATCGGTTGAATTGTTTGTAATATTCTGTTATACTGTTCGGTAAAGGCGGATTTTCCGCCCTATTATTTTGAAGGAGAGTAATATGTTTAAAAAGTTTGAACGGAATAAGGATTTTTACAAATCCGTTCTTGTCATTGCAGTGCCGATGATGATACAAAACGGCATTACAAATTTTGTAAGCTTGCTTGATAACTTGATGGTAGGTCAGGTCGGCACATTGCAGATGTCCGGTGTTTCAATAGCTAACCAGCTTTTGTTTATTTCTAACCTTACCATTTTCGGCGGTCTTGCCGGGGCAGGTATTTTTGCTTCTCAGTTCTTTGGCAAAGGGGACACAGAGGGCGTTAAATCAACAATAAGATATAAATTATATCTTGCCGTTGTTATTATATCCGTTGCGATTACAGTGTTTTTAAAACGGGGTCCAAGCCTTATAAGCATTTATTTAAAAGGCGGCGACAGCCGGCGGGATATTCAGGCTACATTGGGCTATGGCCTTGATTATATACATGTTATGGTTGTAGGTCTTGTGCCCTTTGCACTTACCCAGGTTTACGCCTCTACACTTCGTGAGTGCGGCGAAAGTATGCTGCCTATGAAAGCCGGCCTTATTGCCGTTGTTGTAAACCTTGTATTTAACTACCTTTTGATTTTCGGCAACTTCGGTTTTCCATGTTTGGGCATAGAGGGTGCCGCTATTGCAACTGTTATTTCCAGATTTGTGGAATTTTTCGTTGTTTTTATCATTGCAAAAAGAAGAAAAGCGGAATTCCCATTCTTTGTGGATACATTCGATACATTTAAAATTAACGGAGAACTTGCAAAACAAATTACACTTAAAGGCACACCGTTGCTTGCAAATGAATTTTTGTGGAGCGTGGGTATAGCAATGCTTTCACGGTGCTATTCTTTCCGTGGTCTTGATGTGGTTGCGGCTATGAATATATCACAGACAATATCAAACCTGTTTAATACAGTTTTCTTGTCTTTGGGTAACGCTTTGGGCATTATTATCGGCCACGAACTTGGCGCCGGCAATGTTGAAAAGGCCTATGATGACGACATTAAGCTTATTTGGTTCTCCACAACAATTTGTGTTTTTGTAGGTTTGTTTATTGCCATTGCTTCATTATTTATACCGGACTTCTACAATACAACGGCAGAAGTTAAAGCTCTTGCCCGTGAATTTTTGCTTGTGGTTTCCGTTTGTGCGCCGATTATGGGCTTTACAAACTGTTGTTACTTTACTTTGCGCTGCGGCGGCAAAACCCTTATCACATTCCTGTTTGACAGTATGTTTGTTTTGGTTATAAATCTGCCGTCGGCATATTTGCTTACGCATTTTACAGGTTTGCCTGTTGTGCGGTGCTATGCTCTTGTAAACTTTGAAGATTTGTTTAAGAGTATTTACGGTTATATCCTTGTTAAAAAGAAGATTTGGGTAAACAATATGGTTGGTTGATTACACAGCCGATAAAATTTAACACAAAAATTGTCCGCAGCCTGTGAAAGGCTGCGGACTTTTTAGGTTATTAAGTTATTTTGCCAATTCTGCGGCTTTTGCAATTGATGAAATCAAATCGCCGTGAGCGTCATTTAATGACATTGTAGCACCTGAAATGCTGTCAAGTTCGGCTTTCTGCTCATCTGTAAGCTTGCTCCGCTTTTCAACGTCTTCGTCCTTTGACGGATTGATCAACGGTCTGCCGTTAAGGTCAGAACAAGAAGAAGCTACAAATTCTTTAATTTCTTCAACTGTCTTGCCTTTGAAGAATTCTTCAAATTTATCCATTTCTTCTGTCCATGTGCCGCTGTTCATTTTATAGGCTGAGCCAAGATCTCTCTTAGATTTAAAGTTGTTTACAGCCTGAACAAATTCGTCGTCGGTCATTTCCCACACACCGTCAACCTTGCCGTCTGCGTCTGCATCGTTGTTGTATGATTGACCCGGCCAGAATGTAAGAGCATTATCCTCTGCGCCGTCGTGGTTAGGAGTGATTATTTCAACAATGTCGCTTTCGCTGTCAACTATAACGCCGTCTTTAAACAAACCGCCTGTTACAACAACATTAAATGAATAAACAGCCTCGTCTTTGTCATCTTTGCCCGGACCCAATCTCGGTGTTCCGATTATTGAAAGTCCAACCTTAGCACCGTCAATATCTTCAACCGGTTTTGCGTTTTCAACGGCTTTTTCTATTGCACCGATAATATCGCCGTGGGCGTCGTTCAAGGACATTGTAGCCCCCGAAATGCTGTCAAGTTCGGCTTTCTGTTCATCTGTGAGCTTGCTCCGCTTTTCAACATCTTCGTCCTTTGACGGATTGATCAACGGTCTGCCGTTAAGGTCAGAACATGATGTAGCAAAAAATTCTTTGATTTCTTCAACTGTCTTGCCTTTGAAGAAATCTTCAAAGATGTCCATTTCGCCTTCCCATGTGCCGCTGTTCATCTTGTATGCAGAACCTTTGTCACGCTTTGTTTTCCAAGCAGAAATTGTGCTTACAAAATCTTCTTCTGTTTCCAAAAGCTCGGTTTCCGCTGTGCCGTCACCGTCCATATCTGCAGAATAACTCTGTCCCGGCCAGCCGGCAATGTAGTTATCCTCTGCGTCATCGTGGTTAGGGGTTATTATTTCCATAATATCAACTTCAAGGTCAACTATCTTACCCTCATTGTCAACAACCACATAAGCGGCTACTTCGTTGAATGAATAAACCGGAATGTCCTTGTCGTCTTTGCCCGGGCCAAGTCTCGGTGTGGAAACTATTCCCAAACCTGCTTTAAGTCCAGTACCGGAAATTGTGCTGTCATCTCCTGAATTGTCATCGTTGCCCTCTGTTGCACCCATGGCATTTTCAACGGCGGCAATAATGCCTTTTGATGTCCATGTTGCACCGGAAATCATATCAACGCCCTCTGTTGTACCTGCTTTTACAATGGCGTCAATCATAGGCTGAACAGCCTCTCCGCCTATTCCGGGGGTCTCGTCCGGGGCATCAATCTCAAGCTTTGTGATTTTGTCGCCGGAAACCGTTACAGTGGCGGTTATCTTACCGCCGTAGCCCTCTGCCTCGCCTGTTACGACTTTTTCTTTGCTACCGCAGGCAACAAGGATAAAAGCCAAAGCCGATGTCAGAGCAATGGTTAAAACTTTTTTCATCTCTGTTTCTCCTTTTGTATTTTCCTTGCGGAATAATTTGCAAAAATTATATCATATAACAAGTAGGTAATTCAATCGAAAACAAAAAGTTCGTATCGTTTTACAAATCGAGAATAAAAATTTGGTGAATGATGACAAACATATAAACGAAAAGCCCTGTCTTGCGACAGGGCTTTTCTCAGGAAGGTATGTTAATTGTAAGTAAGACTGTTAATTTTTAATCGTTTTGTTCATTCGGTCTATAACCGTAGGCAAGCTGCCATCGGCTATAGAGAGAAATTTGTCAACAAACTCGGTTATATCATTTTGCATATCCCCGTGTATCCAGTCAAAAATCAACCCCACAATACCAAGGCTGTAAGCACGGATTATAAATTCACGATTTTCCGGGGAAAGGGGAATACCCTTGGCACGGTTGTCTATAATGGCACCTATATACTTATGTAACTGCTCCATTTCATAGCGTTCAAGGGTAGAGCGTGAAATGGAATTTGCTATGTTTACTATTACTCGGCGATTGTTCTTCATAAAATTCAAAAGAGCAATCATATTCCGGCGAATGTCCTTGCCTTGCACAACCCCAGTTAAAAACGGGTTTACATCCTCTATAATCGTCCATTCCACAAGGTCATATATGTCCCGGAAGTTATAATAAAATGTCTGTCTGTTTACACCGCACTTTTTTACAAGCTCGGTAACCGTTATCTTATCCAATGGTTTGGCTTCCAAAAGTTCAAGTAATGCCGTAGAAAGGGATAATTTGGTGTTTTTAGCCATGATCTTTCTCCTTTAAGGTAAGGCAGACTATACACGCCTTATGTACCGCCACAACCTATGTTTAATTTTAAAACATAATTGTGAAAATTAAGAAAAGATTAAGACACTTATTAAAAATTGTCTAAGATTTTATTTGATTTTGTCAAAAGCCCATTCTTTTATATTTTTGGTAACACCGCCGCAGTTGCAGTCACCGCCGTTGTATTTGTATTTTTCTTTTAAATCCCGTGGGGCGGCGTCCATAATAAAGGCGTATTCGGCGCTTTGTAAAAGAGGCTCATCGTTGTAATAATCGCCGAAAACCATGGTTTCGGCAGGCAAAATCCCAAGCTCTGCTTGCAATTCTTTAACGCCCACGCCCTTGTCGGCGGAAAAGTCCATGACATCCAAAAATCTCATACCGGAAATATGTATTGTAAACTCATTGTTGTTAAATATATTAAGAAGGGGCAGATAAACATCTTCCTTTAAGCCGCCGTTGCCTGTTAAATCCGTTACGGAAACTTTGAAAATTTCATCCTCGATATCCTCAAGCCTGTCCACGACCTTGGCAGGAGAATAGTGATTTTTCATTACTTCAAGGTAGTCGGGGGATGAATTTGCCCCCACATAAGAGCCTTTAACGCCGCACACAAGCAAATCGGTTATGCCCAGACTGTACAGGGATTTTAAAAGAGTAAGATATTTTTCTCTTGACATGGTTCTTGCGCTTATAAGCCGGCCTTTCTTGTAAAGGCTTGCTCCGTTGTCGCATATAAAGTACATATCGTCTATGTAATCTTTAAAATACATTGCGGCGCCGTTGTAGTCTCTGCCGGAGGCGGCGGCAAAAGTTATGCCTCTTCTTTTTATTTCTTTGAAAACCTCTGGAAAATCCGCCGGTTTGTTCTTTTTACTGTCTAAAAATGTGCCGTCCAGGTCGGTGGCTATAAGTTTAATCATTTTTTCCTCCAAAATCAGGCTTTTTTACTCTTGAAATCCTCTAACATTTCTTTGGCCATTGCAAGTGCGCTTTTAAGTTGATTGCGATATATAATCACATAAACCCCAATGCCCCCAAGGCTTAAAGCAAATTTTGCCATAAAATTACCGCTTAAAACACAGGCACCGCCGGTAAGGGCAAACATAACCGCTATAACAATACCGGTGCGGCCGGGGCTGATTATCGAAACATAAAATCTCTGTGCAACTATTGTTCTGAAAATAAACATAACAAAGTTAGAGCCGGCAAGTGCCACGCAAACACCGTAAAGGCCGAAATTCGGGGCAAGTAAAACGGTGAACCCTATGTTTGAAATTACCGACAGAGCAATGCCGATGGTGTCATAGATAGGCTTTTTCGCTATTGAAATGCCGTACACGGTGGTTTCCTGTATTATCGAGAATATAGGCACCAAAACCATAATCGGGAAAACCGCCATACCGCTTTGATAGTTTTTACCGAGAATTATAAAGATAATATCTTCAAATGCGAGGATGACGCAGAAAAATTCGACGATTATAAATGTAAGGTAATCGTGAACCTGCTTGATTTTTTCCTGTTCTGTTTTGTAGTTTGCATATATAAAAGCCGACCAGAATGTTGCAAACCCGGCCTGAATAAGGGCAACAACATTTGCCAAAAGGCTTACCATGCTGAAAACCCCGGCAGGGCCTTTGCCGATTGTCTTTGATATGTAAACCTTTGAAAAAAGGCTGTTTAAATACAACATAATTGCCGTAGGGGCAAGAGCCAAGCCGTATGGCAATATCTGCTTATCGGCGGCGGAAAACAAAATTTTAGGCGACAGGGAAACTCTGCTTAAATTCGGCATCAAAAATACTATGGCAAAGCCTGTCATACCAAATACCGACCGCATTACAAGGTTGTGAAAATTTGCCCCGAAGAACACCGCAACAAGGTAAAACAGCTTTGAGAAAAACTGGTTTGCAACGCTTTCTACGGTGTAAAGCCTTATGTCGCCGTCCATACGGTAGAGGATGTTTATATATCTGCCTACCATGGACATAAAGGCGTTTATAAAAAGCAAGGCCAAATAGTAATTATCCAGCGGGTCGGTGAAGAAAAGCCCTAAGACCTTTTTCGGAAAAAGTACACAGCTGACAATACCCACAGCTATAAGAGCCAGTGAAGAAAGACCGAAACAGGCGCCGAAAAGGCTGTCTTTGTTAAGGGGTTTCGGCGGTTCGTTGAAAAATCTTATAAAAGACTGATCCAAGCCTAAAATACAGATATTCATTATCAATGTTGCTGTGGAGATAAAAATATCCACCTGACTGTATTCTGCCGGCAGAATAAGCCTTGCAGACAAAAGCAGAGCCACGCCGTAAATAAGGGCATTTGCCCAAGTGGCTATTGAGTATTTGAAAATAGAAACCAAAAGCCCCTTGGATGAAATATTTGAACTATTTTCTGACATTTTTACACCTTACAAATATTTGCTTATGTTGTCAATATATTCCTGTTGCTGTTTCGGGCTGACATAGGCCTTTCTTATATGACCTACAATCCTGCCGGAAAGCTCGGAAACCCTGCCGAAAATCTTCCATTTTCCCGGGTCAAGCCCCAGGCGGAACATACAGTGGAAAACCACAAGGGAGAAACATTTAAGCCATGAGAATTTAGGCTTAAAGTGGTCGAACGGGCGTCTGTCGCCCTCGTCCTCCAAAAGGACTTTTTCAAGGCAATCCGCCATTCTTATATAACTTGGGGTGTCGGTAAAATCATAGTGAGCGTGCATAAGCTCCTCACTGATAGGGAATGGAGGATTTTCTGCGGTAAAGCATTGGATAAAGTCATCGTAGTTGTCAATCCGATTGCAGTCCTTGTAAACAACCGGGTCGTATTCCCATTCAACCGGGTAGGGACGAACAACAAAACAGCTTTTGCCTGCAAAGTAAATTTCCGCAATAGATGTGCTTATCCAAGAGAAGATTACATCGCTTGCCACAATCCACTGTTTTACCGAATAGTCGGTGATAAGGTGGAAGTTTTCGTGTTTTTTGTCCATTTTCTCCAATATTGGGCTGTTCCATTCGCTGGGGTGACGGCGATAGACAAACTCAATATTTTTGCCCTCGTCGGTGTCAAGGTACTTGTCCACCCAGTCCAAAGTTGTGTTCATGGTTTTTTGGCTGGTTATTTTAAATTGATTAAAGCCAACCCCTGCCAGCTTGTTAAGTTCTTCAACTTCTTCGTCGGACATATAAGCTGTGGAAAAAGAAGAAATGTACAGCGCCAGCTTTTTCTTTGGGTCAAGGTTGAATTCCTTACACAGATTTTCTTTGTCTTTGTAATAGCCCTTAAATTGCGGGCGCAAAAAGTCCATTTGAATCGGCCCGGTTATTGTTGTGTTTTCCACAGGCACGCCGTATTTTACGATTCTGTCCCTTGCCGCAGTGCCCCAGCAGGTGTGCATGGCATATGATGCAGACTGCCCGCAGTTGAAAAACGGGCTGTTTTCCTGCTCCTCGCTTAAAACCTGTTCCCAGTGCAGATTTACAACCTTGTTGCAAACCCCAACATTATTATATACAAAGCTGTTCATGGTTTTGTCGTCGTACATGGCGGATGCCACCAAAACCTTTGGCTTTTTCCATGTGAAATATTTTAACTTTTTTCTGTCTAAAAGCTGGCGGATGTCAACGGTGTAGCCACGGCGTTCAAGCTCCAACTTTAAAAGGGTGATACTTTCGTATTCACGGACAACATGTTCATATAAAATCAAAAAATCAAGGCTCATATTCTCTTACCTCTCAAAAAGCATTTTTGTAAAAATCGGCAGGCCGGTTTCCATATCCAAGTGGAAGCCGTCGTAAAAATTGTATTCCGTAAAGGGGTCATCGTCCACATACTCAAAGTTTAAAACCTGTGAGTAATCCTTTACGCTGTCTATAAATTCAAGTATGTCCGGGCCTATGCCCAGCTTGTCCACAACCAATTCACGAATTGACCTGTCCATGGGAGGCAGAACGGTGTAAACGGTTATGCCTTTTTCTCGGCACTGTTTTAAAAGCTCGATATATCTTTCAACATCCGCTTTATCGGATTTGTAATTTTCACACACCGAGTATATGGTGCCGGCATATTCCTCCAAATTTTTGCGGAAGGGTCGCCGGGTGCCGTCGGGATACAGATAATCCTCCTCTGTCCAGTGGCCTATTTCCTTTTCGTCAAGGGCGGCACTGCCGGAAAGGGTATTTTTGATGTTGTTCAGCATCTCGATGTTATAGTTGAAATTCAAGATGTAAGCAAAGGGATTTTCCGCCGTTTTTTCTATGGAGCTCATTCTGTCCTTGTAGTAGCTCTCGTTTAAGGTGTAAAAGCTCACCCCGAAGTAGACGGTTTTTAGATTCGGGTTTTTGTCCATTGCAAATTCCAGCAGGTCCATGCTCTCGTTAAAAGCCGCACCGCCGAAGCTCAGCTGTCCCACAGGCTCACCGACAAGCTCTCCGACCGTGTCCATATCAAAGTGAGCCATACGGCTGTCCCCTAAGATGATAACATCTGCCGGGTCTTGCATATAATTTCTGACACGGACTATTGCGCTGTCCGGGTCGTAATTTTTTGTTTTGATCCCGAAGTAATTATAGGGTTCAAAATATACGAAAATGCCGAGATAAACCCCAATCGGCAAAAAGATAAAAAACAGTTTTTTAAGTAATCTGCTCATAAAAACCTCTGTTTGTGGAATATAAGCTAAAAAAGCGTTACATTACATTATAGTATAATTTTTGCGGTTTGTAAACGGCGGAATGACCCCGACAGCCGAAACACAGCTGAAAACTTTTAAAAAACGAACTTTTGCGTGTATATCTATTAAAATTTTGTAAACCATTTTCCCTTTGTATTGTAATTTTTCGGTATTTATACTATAATGTATGGTGTTAAAATATAATTACAAGCGAGGATTTATATATGTCAAAAAAAGTAATGGTAACAGGTGCCGACGGTTTTATCGGCTCTCATCTGACACAGCAGCTTATACACGAAGGATATGATGTAACCGCATTTTGCGCTTACAACTCTTTCGGCACTTGGGGCTGGATTGACACTTTTTCCAAGGAGGAAAAGGACGCCTTGAACATTATTATGGGGGATATTCGTGACCCCAACGGCGTGCGCACGGCTATGAAAGGTCAGGATACGGTTTTCCACCTTGCGGCTTTGATTGCCATACCTTTCTCTTACCATTCACCGGACACTTATGTTGACACAAACATAAAAGGCACTTTAAATGTTTTGCAAGGCGCAAGGGAACTTGACACACGCCGTGTTCTTGTTACCAGCACAAGCGAAGTTTACGGTACCGCACAGTATGTGCCTATTGACGAAAAGCACCCTTACCAGGGTCAAAGTCCTTATTCCGCAACAAAAATCGGTGCCGACCGTATGGCGGAGAGCTTTTATCGCTCATTTAACACACCGGTTACAATCGTAAGACCCTTTAATACCTTTGGCCCGAGACAGTCTGCAAGGGCGGTTATTCCCACAATAATCACACAGCTTCTCTCCGGCAAGGAGGAGATACACCTTGGTTCTCTCACACCTACAAGGGATTTTAACTATGTTAAAGACACTGCCAATGGTTTTGTGACAATCGCAAAACACGACAACACCATCGGCCAGGAGCTTAACATTGCCACCGAGAGAGAAATTTCAATAGGCGATTTGGCAAACGAGCTTATCCGTCAGATTAACCCGAATGCCAAAATCGTAACAGATGAGGATCGTCTGCGCCCTGAAAAGAGCGAGGTGAACCGTCTTTTGGGAACAGCCAAAAAGCTCAACGGTCTCACAGGTTGGAAGCCGAATTACACATTTGAACAGGGATTGGCAGAAACTATCCAGTGGATGCGCGGCAATTTGAACGCTTACAAGCCGGACATCTACAACCTTTAATTATGGTTGCGGTTAAAGAAAAATTTAATTATTTAGCAAAAAGGCCTGTGCTGATTTTCGGTATGGGCTGTTTGCTTTTATTTATAATCAGCTTTTTGGGGGTTTATTGGCTCAGGGTTATATATTCCCCGGCTTGGCTTGGACAGATAAAGGGCAGTTTGGCCGTATTTTTTACGCTGTTTGTCGTGTTTGGAATTATCCGGTTCGGGGCAAAATTTAAGGACAAAAATTCCCGGCTGTTTTTAAGCCTTTGCCTGTTTGTATTAGGGGTTCTGTTTGTTTTTGCCACGCCGCCAAACCAAGCGCCTGATGAAAACACACACTTTCTTCGTGCTTATTCAATGGCAGAGGGACAATGGGGCTTTGACGCAAACCATATTTACCCAAACGATGTGCGCCTTTTGATGAAATATTTCCCCACTGCCTATAACAACGGTCACCCGGCAAAACAGGGAGATACCTTTTATGACAGATTTACGGATTACAAGGCCGCTGTTTCTTCGGGAGAGGAACGGGGAAATTTGTCGATTATAATTTTTCAGGTTATCCCATATATTCCCGGTGCAATAGGCATATTTTTGGCAAGGCTTTTGGGCTTCGGCGCACTGGGGGCTTATTACGGCTGTCGATTGGCAAATCGGTTGTTTTTCTGTGTTTGCGCCTATTGGGCCTTTAAAACCGCAGACAGATTTAAAATAATTATGTTTACCTTGGCGGCAATGCCGTTGACAGTTTTTATTTACGGTTCTTGCAACAGCGACGCTGTGCTTTTTGGCCTTATGTTTGTTATGTTTGCAAGCGTTTTGGCACAAAAGTTTGACAATAAAATGCTGTTTGCCTTTCGGGTAAGTTACGGTATTTTAACCGTACACAAAATGAGCTATTGTGTGTTTTTACTTTTGCTCTTAGGGGTTAAAAAGGAAAATTTCAACATAGAAGTAAAGGGGAAAAAACACGGCAGATTGTTCCGGGGGGCTGTGTGTCTTGTATTTTTTGTATTGCTGTATCAGGGCATGGGCCTTTATGTAAAAGCGTTTTCAAATTACGGGGTAATCGAAAGAACAATGGAAAACAGCGACCCTGCGGCACAGTTAATATTTGTTTTAAAAAATCCTTTAAGATACCGGGCTGTTGCATTTGACACATTGCTGAACAATTCTTTTTTCCTGTTCAGCGGCGGACTTTTAGGATATTTGGATGTAAAATTATCCCTTGTAAATTATCTCACCCCTGTGGTAGTCATTCTTTGCTGTGTAAAACAGCGGAATATTTTTACAAGGGAAGACACGGGAAAAACTTTGCGGTTTTTAATTTGTTCACTGCTGACTTACGCCGTTGTGGTAACGGGTTTGTACCTGTCTTGGACGCCGGTTACGCTGCCCCAGGTAATAGGTTTGCAGATGAGGTATTTTTACCCGGCCTTTATGGGCTTTTGTATGGTTTTGGGGCAATATTTCGGCAAGAGAACAAAGCCCGATGTAAAAAACACCGATATGTCGTGTGTGGTTACAAGCTGCGTTTTCTGTGTTGTTGCCGCAGCTCTTATGCTTATAACTTACTATCTGCCACGCCCGGCTCGGGTTTTTGTGGCGTAGGAGGTAAATTTTGAAAGATAAATTTTCTGCCTTAAAAACACTTGCCTTGTCCTTTTTAACGACAATGGTTGTTTACATGGCGTTTTCGACATTTGAATATTTAAAGGTTAAAAACTTTCCGGAAATCACTTTGCAGCCATCTGATTTTGAAATCAACAGTATGGTAGAAATCGAAAACGGATATGTAAGCACCGACAGCGACCCACAATTTGTTTTAAACGGGGAAATTAAATGTTACTACCTTACTTTTAAGTTGAAATCAAACCTTTGCCCGGGGCGGATAAGTGTGTTTTACACCACAGCGCCGGGGGAAGATTACAACCCGAAAAAAATGGTGAGGGCTGTGCCTGTGGACGGCGAAGAAAATGTTTACGGATGTAAAGTAAGTGACAAAACCATATATTCTTTGCGAATTGACCCTACGGTTTCACGGGGGAATTTAATGGAAATTTCCGATTTTACACTTAACCGAAATATGGCTTTGGGTCTTTGCCTAAAACCGGAGGCTTCCGATTGGCTTAACATTATTGTTTTTTCGGCTATGCTTGCAGGTGCGGCGGAGATTTTAAAAAATCTCGGCTTATTGCCTTTTAAGAAAACAGAAACGGGGGAAAAATAATTGCTTAACTGTTTTATAACCCTTGCCGGGGTTTTGTGCCTGGCTTTTGCAATATACGGTTTGGCGGATGCGGCACCTTCTGCTACACCTGTAATCGCTTTGTGCCTGTGGATTTGCTCCGGTATGATTTTCGGTATGGCCGGATTGCTTTTGCCCGGAGTTATTTTCACTTTGGCGGTTTCGGTTTTTCTTTTCGGGTATACACTTTATAAATCAAAAAATAAAATCAAAGAGAGACTTTTCGGCTTTTTTACCCCCGGCGTAACGGCTTTTGTTATAGCTTGTTTTGCCATGGCTGTGGTGTTACAGGCAAAACAGCCTTTGTTCGGCCAGTGGGACGAATTTTCTTTCTGGGGACTTTCCCAAAAAATTGTTTGGCAAAACAAAAAGTTGTACACCGGGGTTAAATCAAGCCTTTTGGGGGTTTCAATACCTCCATCATTGGCGGTGCTTACATTTTTGTTCGACTTTGCAAGCAATACTTTTATGGAGTGGCGCTGTTTTTACGCATATGATGTGCTTATTTTCGCCTGCTTTGCGCTGCTTGGGATGCCCTTTGAAAAAAGGAATAAAACATTTGCTTTTTCCGCATTTGCGGCGGCATTTTTAGGATTGTTTTTGCTTACCGTGACAAGCAGAGGAGAGAGTTTTTCTTACACATATATTTCCGTCATGGCGGACATTCCCATGGGGGTGCTGTTCGGCGGCTGTTTGGGAATATATTTTTTAAACGAAGAAAAAAACGAAAAGAGAGTATTTTGTTTGCTGCCCCTTGTGGCTGTTTTGACATTGATTAAGGACATGGGGTTGGCACTTGGCTTTATTGTGGCTTTCTGCGTTTTTTGCGATATGCTTTTTGACGGAAAAAACGGAAAATTCTTTAAGTTCAAGGGCTTTGCGGGGGCGATTTTGGCGGCGCTTTCCGTTGGGGTTGTCACTGTTTTGTTCTATGTTCTGTGGGCAAAGCATTTGGCTGCTTCCATAGACCCCAATGCCCCGGTAAGCAGCGGCGACTCGGTAAGTTATGGCGGTATGCTGATTGAAGGCGTAAAATCTTTGTTTGGTCTTATGGAACCGGCGCAAAAATTTACCGATGTAAAATCTTTGATGATTTCCGCATTCTTCTCTGTTCCGGTGTCGCTGTTCGGCGGCGGTTTTATGACCTGCCGAGTTATATTTATTCTGTTTTTTGTGGTTTTTTTTGCGGCGGAGAAAAAAGATAAAAAATCCCTTGCGGTTTTGTATTTTGCAATGGCTGTGGGTTTTGTTGGATACTATATTTTCCATTTGTTCCTCTATGCTTTTATTTTTAAAGACGACGCCTACACCCTTGCAAGTTATGACCGCTATATGGGTACTTATTACATCGCTTGGTTTTTTGCCGGCCTTTGCGCCGTGGGAAAGGCGAACAAGGAAAAGAAAATCACATTTGCCCTGCCATTTGCGGTGTTTGTATTCCTTCGGGGATATTTCTTTAAAACCGTAAACCCGGCTAACACTTTTTTGAATTACAGCCAAAATATTTCCGTTGCAAGGATGAACACACAGGCAAAAACCGATAAATTAGCCGACGTGATAGAGGGTGACGATGTAATTTATGTTTACTCCGCCGAGGAAAGCGGAATTGTTTGGTTTGTGGCAACTTACACGCTGTCGGATAATATTCTTATTCAGCCGACACAGGTGAACTTGGAAAATCCGCAAAATTCATTAGAGGAATTTGAAAAATATCTTAAAGAAAATGGGGTTACAAATCTTCTTCTTGATTCGGAAAATTATTTTGCGGGGGAATGCATACGCCCCAATGCGGATTATTACCCTGATGACATGGGGTATGACCGGCGGGCTTATTACAAGGTAAACTACACCGAAAACGGTGTGAAATATACTTTTATAAACGAGATATAAATTAAATTTGGGAAAGGGTAAGTAAATGATAAGCCATGTACTTATACTGTTTTTAATAATTTTGGCAGGGGCATTTGCCCTTTACACGTTTACCGAAACAAGGCGGGGGGCAACCCATATTATAACCATGTGCCTTATGCTTAGTTTGGTTATAATGTTCGCCTTTTTGGACAAGCTGTTTTTAGGCTGTGCAGTGGCCTGTATTTTGGCCGTTGCGGCCTTTTTGGCGGCTGCGGCGAAAACGGCAAAGGAGAAAAATATTGACAGGGTAAAGAGCTTTTTTTCACCGGCAACGGTTATGTTTATACTCTCGTCACTGTTTATAATATTCTACTTCGGTACAAGACAGCCTATTTTCTCCACATGGGATGAATTTTCTTTTTGGGGCACAGCCCAAAAACTTACAAAAATACACAATGCGATTTACACTTATTACGAATCCAGCATGATAGGCAATACGACCCCGCCTGCGTTGACGGTTTTGGCCTACTTCTTCCAATTTTTCACAGACGGATTTCGGCAGTGGGTGTCCTATGTGGCTTACGATATAATATTTTTTGCCTGTTACCGGGCTGCAATATCAAAATTCGATTGGAAAAAGTTCCATGTTCGGGCAATGGGATATATAGCGTTGTTCTTTTCCGTTTACTTCTTCCGTATTTACACAAGAATAGTAAATCTTGAAACAATTTATATGTGCACACTGCGGGACATACCTTTGGCGGTTATTGCCTGCGGCGCATTCCGGGTGTATTACACAGACAAAAAATCCTTTGCCGGGGTGCTGAAAGCCTTGCCGATTATATTCTTTTTGACAGATGTAAAAGATATGGGCTTTGCTTTTTCAAACATATTAGCCCTTGTTATATTCTTGCACCTGTTATTTGTAAACGACGGATTTAGCGGTAAAAAAATCACTGTTTTCTTTAAAAAACTCGGCAGTGCGGCTTTGGTAAGCATAACTTCCCTTATGTCCTTTGCCATGTGGACAGTGCATATGTCTAAGGTTATGTCGGTAAACCGTTTCGAGCTTGGGGGAGAGGCGGAAATGGGCATGGCGGAAATGCTGATTGCAGGGGTTACGCAGCTTTTTGCAAAGGAACCTCTGCCTAAGTTTGCCAGCGTAAAACGGAGTATGATAGACGCTTTTTTCACATGGAAAATGAGCATATTCGGCCGGGGATATATAGGTGTTATCATCATTACCGCTGTGTTCCTTTTGGCATTTATTCGGGCAAACAAACAGATGAAAAAACATATACGGGCAGTATATGCAGGCACGGCAATAGGCTTTGTAGGTTACTATGTGTTCCATATTTTCCTTTATGTGTTTATTTTTAAGGCATCCGGTTATGAACTTGACGGCTACGCAAGATATATTTCAAGCTACTACACATTCTGGCTTATGGTGGCGGTGTGCGTGCTGATTGAAGTCTGCCTGTGTGCAAATTTAAAAAAACTTGCGGAAGTTGCCCTGGCCGGGATTACAAGCCTTATTCTGTTTATACAGGTGTATGCGATTTTGCCGCAAAACGCATTTTACGGTTACAGCGAGCTTACATTTGCAAAACACCGTAAAATTGAGAAAAAAGCCGACACGATAAAGGACGCAATCGGCCGGCAGGACAGAATATATCTGATAGCGCCGGGTGATGATGGAGAGACCTGGTTTTTATACACATACGAACTTGCGGAAAATGTTATTTACCGAGATTACCCTCAGTTGAATGTATCGTTGACCGGAGAAGAAATGGAACAAAACAGAAAAGATTTCGCCGCCTATTTAAAAGAACACGGCATTACAAATTTGATGATAGATTCTTCTGACAGTAATATCGCTGATTATTTTGGCGATTATATTGATGTAAATCCAAATACAATAGGTGTAAATCAAGTGTATTATTACAAAGTGGAATATCTTGCCGATGGCAATGCCGAATACAGTTTCATAAAGGCAGGTACAGTAGATGAAAATTAAAAAAATCTTGTCGGATAAATATTTTGTTGCAAAAGCATATATTGCTGCGATTATAATTTGCTGGCCGATTATGGGGATTGTGAATTTTGCGGTTGATAAAATATTGATAAGGACCGGAAATATGCCATCGGCAACTTATGACATTCGGCAAACGGAAACCGTTGCCATGGCAGAAAAAGAAGGAATTTACTATTCCACCGACGGTGACCCACAGATTATCGTTTATTTTGAAAAACCTATCTATGTTACAAGTGTAGAGATGGACATACAATACAACGGCAACCCGGGGGAGACAGTTATGTACTATGCACAAAAGCCGGGTCAGGGATTTTCCGAGAGAAAAAGGGAATTTTCAAATTCGTCCGAAAGTGACAAATTGATGTTTAACATCGGCAGAAAGAAAATGACAATGATCCGCATTGACCCGGCAATGTATGCCGGTGTGGGAATGGATATTAAGGGAATACGAATAAATAATGAAAAAGGATTTCTTGAATATTTTATCCCCGGTTATACACATGTATTTATTTTTGCTGTTGTCACCACATTTTTATTTTCGGCATTGCTTATTTTTAGAGATGTTTTTCTTACAGAAAAAAATTTACGGAAAGCCGTAAAGTGTCAAAATCACATTAAAGGCGGTGAATAAATTGAAAATCAAAAAAATACTGACGGATAAATATCTTGCGGTTAAAATGTGTATCGTGGTGGCGGTTATCTGTTTTCCAATCTACGGCCTTATAAATTTTGCCCTTGAAAAAAAATTACAAAACAGCGGAAATATGCCGGAACTCACATACTCGGTTTCTCAAACCGAGACTGAGGGTATAGAAGAATGGGAGGGAACTTACTATTCAAACACCGAAGACTCGCAAATTTTGATTGAATTTGAAGAGCCTGTTTATATAAATCACATACAGCTTGATATAAGTTTTAATGATCCGCCGGGGCAGGCGGAAGTGTACTACGCACAAAAGCCGGGGCGGGGCTTTTCGACAAAAAATAGGCTGTTTCCCAACATTGCCGATGATGAAAAAATAGTTTTTGACACAAAGGCAAAAAAGGTCACCAAGCTTCGCATAGACCCTGCAATGTATGCCGGCGTCGGCATGAACATACAGGCCATACACATAAATGGGGTCGAAAAAAATTTAGGCCGGTATATTTTTAATGCCGATCAGGCTCTTGCATTTTTGATTATATGTTTGTTTGTTATTTCGCCTATTATAATTGTAAAAAATGTATTCAAGCCGGAAAATCGGCATCCGCAATGTGAAAATTAACGGTTTGTTTACAAATACAGGCAAACAGATACAAATTGACACTATAAATATTTATGATTTAGTTGTATAATTAGATAAATCAGATTTTAAAATATCAGGTACAGCGCCGCAAACTGCGGCAGCTGCAAATTACATTAACAGGAGAATATATATGAATACAAGAAATATTCCTATTTCAGTGCCTAATTTTTGCGGCAATGAAAGAAAGTATGTAGACGAGGCTATAGCCTCAACTTGGGTTTCCACAGCAGGCCCTCTTATCCCAAAATTTGAAAAAGCCATGGCGGAATACATTCATTCCGAACATGTTGTCGCAACAAACTCCGGCACTGCCGCTTTGCACATCTGCCTTGTAGATGCAGGAATAGGCCCCGGGGACGAAGTTATTTGCGCTTCTTTAACATTTATCGCCGCTGTAAACCCCGTTCGCTTTTGCGGTGCGGAACCTGTGTTTGTTGACTGTGACAAACATTTTTGTATGGACCCGGACAGCGTACAGTATTTTATTGACAACTACTGCGAAATGCAGGGTGACAAACTTATAAACAAAACCACAGGTGCTCATGTTAAAGCTATGATACCTGTTCACGTATTCGGCAACATGGCGGATATGGAACGCCTTATGGACATAGCCGAAAAATACAACCTGGCAGTTATTGAGGACGCTACCGAGAGTGTAGGCACATTTGTAACCGAGGGCAGGTATAAGGGCAAGCATTTGGGTACAATCGGCCATTACGGCGCATTCTCTTTTAACGGCAACAAGATTATGACCACAGGCGGCGGCGGACTTGCAATTTGCCATGATGATGTGGTAAAACACCACCTTGCCATTTTGACGGAAGAAGCCCAGGATATGTCCAAAAAAGAGGACAACTTGCTGTTTATTCACACCGAAGTCGGTTACAACTACCGTATGAACAACATTGCCGCAGCTTTGGGTTTGGCTCAGCTTGAAAACCTTGAAAAATTCGTAAAGGCAAAGAACGATAACTTTAAACTTTACTGCGAATTGCTCAACGGCAAAAACGGCTTGCGTCTTATTCCTTACACACCGGGAATTCGTTCAAGCATGTGGTTCTACTCACTTTATCTTGAAGATTGTAAGATTACAAGAAACGAGCTTATGTACAAATTGGCCGAAAGACATATTCGGTCACGCCCGATTTGGTTGCTTAACCCGGATCAAAAACCATACCTTGATTCTCTTTGTATGCCTTTGCCGAACGCAAGAAATTATGTTGATAAAATTGTAAACATTCCTTGCTCATCCGGCCTTACGGAAGAAGAAGTTCGCATCGTATGCGAAGAAATTCTTGATTTAACTAAATAAAAGGTAATCTGAAAAATGCTCATTGAAGATTTAATTGTAAGCGAAGATATGTCGGTTATCGACGCCATGAAAAAGCTCAACGAAACCGGCAAAAAAATACTTTTTATCGCCCCGGATATGAAATTGCAGGCGGTTATTACCGACAGTGATGTTCGCCGCCATATTCTGCACGGGGGCAAATTGGAAGCTCCGGTTTCTCAAATGGCTAACTACAACCCTATTTATTTAAATGTGGGCAGCCGCTCCGGGGCAAATGATTGTATGGTGCAAAATTCCATTGCGGCTTTGCCTTTGTTGGACACCGACGGAAATATCGTTGATGTGGTTTTCTCCGACGAGAGTAAAATCAAAACCAAAAAGGTAAATGGTTTGCCGGTGGTTATTATGGCCGGCGGGCTTGGCACAAGGCTTTACCCTTACACAAAAATTTTGCCGAAACCGCTTATTCCGGTAGGCGAAAAACCGATAGTGGAACATATTATAAACCACTTTAAGGCTTTCGGCTGTACCGATTTCAAGATGATTGTAAACCACAAGCGCAATATGATTAAGGCCTACTTTAACGAAATAGACGATAAAGATTACACGGTGGATTTTGTTGACGAGGACAAATTTTTAGGCACCGGCGGCGGACTTTCTCTGTTGAAAGGCAAGATAGACACACCGTTTTTCCTTACAAATTGCGATGTGCTTATTGAGGCGGACTATAACGATATTATCAAGTTTCACAACAAAAACAAAAATCTTATAACCGTTGTTTGTGCTTTGAAACATGTTACAATTCCTTACGGCGTTTTTACCATGGGCGAAAACGGAGAAATTGACTCCGTTACCGAAAAACCCACAATGAACTTTTTAACAAATACGGGTATGTATTTGGTAGATCCGAAAGTAATAGACGAATTACAGCCGGATACCGCCGTGTCTTTCCCGGATATTATGGAAAAATATCGCAGTCTTGGATATAAAGTGGGGGTTTACCCGGTAAGTGAGGAGAGCTGGATGGACATGGGGCAGCTTGAAGAACTTGAAGCAATGCGCAGAAAACTGGAAAATCAATAAAAACAATATTTTATCACTTAAAAGATTCGAGAAATCGAATCTTTTTTGTTTATCGGTATCTAAAAGACATAAGTTTTATAAGCCATTTGAAAATGTAAATTAAGTTGTGGGTCGTTTTATAGGCAATAACAACTGCAAACAAAAAATCACCCGGGCAGCTTGCCAAGGTGATTTTTATCATAAAACTTTATATAATATAAAATCGGTTTTATTTTTAATACGGTCAAGAATTAAAGCTCGATTAAATCTCTTGTGGTTCTTGTAAGGTTTTCAGTGCCGGATGTGGAAATATACAGCAAATCCTCAATTCTTATGCCGAATTTACCTTTGATGTAAATACCCGGTTCAAGGGTTACCACATTGCCGGCGGTTAAAATATCCTTTGAATCCGATGAGAGATAGGGTGCTTCCGCCAGCTGAACGCCGATACCGTGACCCAGAGAGTGGCGGAAATAATCTCTGTAACCGTTTTCTTCTATGTAACGGCGGATTTCTCCGTCGGCTGCCTGACCGGATACGCCCTTTTTAATGTACAGCCGACCTATAACACAGGCGTCTTGTACAATTCTATAAGCCTTTTTAAATTCTTCATCGGCTTTGCCCACAACAAGGGTTCTTGCCATATCGCTGCGGTATCCGTTGTAAACTGCGCCGAACTCTAACATAAGAGCGTCGCCGCTTTCTATTTTCTTATCCGTTGCCCGGCCGTTAATAAGGCTTGTGTTCGCCCCGGAGACGCAGGTGATATGGAACTTGGCAAGGTCGCTGCCGTTTTCAAGCATAAGCTGAACAAGTTTTGCCTGTACTTGTTTTTCTGTTACGCCGGGTTTTATAAACGGCAACAGGTCTTCAAAGCTCTTTTCGCTTATTCTTTGGGCTGTTTTTATATTTTCAACCTCTTCCAAATCCTTTACCATTCTCAATTTGTCAAGTTGGGATTTAAGGGGAATTATTTTGGCGTAAAGGGCATTTTCAAGCTCCAAATAATCCTCGTGGCTTATTGCGTTGCTTTCCAAAAGAGCCACGGAAATTTTATCCGACTGTATAATTTCGTTTATAAACATTGCGTATTCCGAGTGCCGACCTACTGTGCGCACGGTAAAGCCCTGGGGAGAAAGCCGTCTTGTGGCAAATTCTTCATATCTCCGATCCACCAAAAAATATCTGTTGCCAACTCTGGTGATTACAACCACACCCTCGGCTGTGTCTATACCTGTAAGATACCTTCTGCTCTGCTCGCTTTTCACAATACAGGCATCGGCCTTTATAAGCTCCATAACTTTGCGAAGTCTGTCCGCCCTTGCTTTAAGTGAAAACATATTTTTTTACACCTCTTGACTGTAAATTCACCTTGATACCAAAGGTATAAAGGCGTATAATAATTAGAGTTTACTTTGTTTATATATTATAATACAATATTTTTTTAAGTAAAACAATAGATAAATGTTTTAAATTAACTTTAAACGGAGGATTTTATGGGAAGTTATATGCTTGTGACCCGGAGAATGTATATGACCCTTTCAAGCCCAAAGCTGGCAAAGGAGGTGCGGGACTTTAACCTTAGAAATAAGGAGGCCTTGGAGGACACGGAGCCTGCCCGCCCGAATATGTATTACACCAAGCGGGGATGTCGCCAAATGCTTAAATTGGACTACAAGGACACCATGAACGGCACGGAATTCCGATATTACCTGACCTTAAAAGGGGAGAAGAAAATAATAGGAACGGTGTGCATAGGCTCTGTTATGTTCGGCAGCGTTAAAAGCGGAACCATATCATATAAAATGGACAAGGATTACCAGGGAAAGGGGCTTTGCAGCGAAGCGGTAGAGGAACTTATAAACTTTTGCTTTAACATATTGAAATTACACCGCATAGACTCCTATGTTATGCCCAGAAACGCAAAGAGCCTGAGAATTATGGAAAAATTCGGCTTTGAAAAAGAGGGGCTTTGCAAAAAGTGCTTGGAGGTAAACAACAAGTGGGAAGACCACTATATCTTCGGCTTGATTAACGACAAAATAAGCCCTGTGGCAAGATACGATTATTGAGTACAATCGGATAAAGAGAAACCGACCCTCTCGCCGAAAAGGTGAGAGAGTCGGTTTTTGACTGTTGTTTTGCACTTAGAAATCAATCGTGATTTATAACCTTGCCGTTGTACCAAACTGCCGTGCCGTTGAGTATAGTTTCGGAAAGATTGAAATCGCTGTCCAAAATAGCGAAGTTTGCGGTGCCGTCTTCAACTATTCTGCCGGCTGAATTTTTAAGACCGTAAATCTTTGCCGGGGTTGTGGTCATTGTTTTAAGAACTTCTTCAAACGGGATAATTCCTCTGTCTGCCGCTCTTTTCAGATCCGCAAGAAGGACTTTACAACTGCCCTTGCCCATGCCTATCATATTGCCAAGCTCGTCCCAAATAGGTGCGGAGCCGTTGCCGTCGCTTGTCATGGAAACTCTGTCAAGGCTGCCGTATTTTTCATAAATCATTTCAAGGCCTTCTATCGAGCCGTATGAATGTTGTGCCGGATCGCCCTCGCCGCCTGCGGTGATGTCAACCTGTCCGCCGGCTTCAAGGAATTTAAGGCAGGAGTCAAATACATAGTCTTTTCTTGTAATGTGAGTGGGGACTATAAGTGGGCGGTAGGTTATATCCTCATCACAAAGACGCAGGAAGTAGTCTGCCGGGTTCGGATAGTTGCCAAGATGAATGTTCAACACGCCTTTGATACCTGCCAATCGGGCGCCGTTTCTTGTGTCGGCAGCCAAACGTCTGAATTCCTCATAGGTCATACCGCTGCTGCGGTGGTCACAGTGAGCAACTTCACCTGTGCCAAGGCAGAGCTCGTTGAATATAATGTCTTCTGCCACACTGCCTCTCATTGTTGTGATTGGGAAGGTGTAACTGCCTGTAAGGAAGTAGCAGTCAAAGCCCTCTTCACGAAGAGCCATGGTCTTTACAAGAACATCCTCAACACGGCGTGCGTAGCCGTCGGTGCCTAAAACCCCAACAAGAGTTGTAACGCCGGACTCGGCGATTTCTTCAAAAGTTATCTCGCTTGTTCTGGTGGTAAAGCCGCCCTCGCCGCCGCCACCGGTAATATGCACATGTGTGTCTACAATGCCCGGAATAATAATTTTGTCGGACAGGTCAAAAACTTTGCCCTCAAAACCCTCCGGTATTTTTTGGTCAGGGGCAATTTTGATTATTCTGTCGTTCCAAATCAAAATGTCGGTTGCCCCTAATTTTTCCGGGGCGTAAACTGTGGCGCCTTTTAAAAGTTTAAACATGATGTTATCCTCCGTTTTTAAATTTAACGCTTAATTATGGTATTATTATAACACACAGATGTAAGTTTATGGAATACATTTTTATAAAATTTTATCATTTAAACAATAAAAACCGCCGTTTTACGGCGGTTTTGCTGTGTAAAAGTTACATTTTTTCCGGAATTGTAATATTCATTATTTTAAGGCAGTTTGCAATGGCATGCTTAGATGCCACGCAAAGAGCAAGCCTTGCCTTTGAAAGCTCGGAATCCTCGCCCATAACACGGCAGGCAGTGTAGAAACGGTGGAAAGCCGTTGCCAATGAAACCGAATACTTTGTAATTCTTGACGGGTCGTAGTTCTTGCCGGCGGCGATGATTTCGTTAGGCATATAAGAGAGAGTTCTTATAAGCTCGATTTCGCTTGGGTCGGTGAGAAGTGCAAGATTTATCGTGTCGCCCTCATTGTATGTCAGGTTCTCTCTCTCCAAAGCACGGAGAATACTGCAAATTCTTGCGTGGGCGTACTGTACATAGTAAACCGGGTTTTCGCTGTTTTCCTGTATTGCCAAGTCAAGGTCGAAAATAAGGTGGCTGTTAGGTTCTCTTGTATTAAAGAAAAATCTTGCGGCGTCAATAGGCACTTCGTCCAAAAGGTCAACAAGAGCTATTGCCTTGCCGGTTCTCTTACTCATACGGATTTCAACCTTTTTCGGCTTGCCGCTTTCGTCTAAAATAACGTTGCCGTTTTCGTCCTTTGCGTCACCCATAAGCTTTACAAGCTGCATAAGAACAACATCAAGTCTGTTTGAATCAATGCCCAGAGCCTGCATTGCGGTTTTCATTCTCCGCACATGGCCGTGATGGTCTGCCCCCCAAATATCTATTGCTTTTTTAAAGTTTCTTGTTACAAGCTTGTCATAGTGATAGGCTATATCTGCCGCAAAGTACGTGGAAATGCCGTTTGCTCTTACTAAAACCTCGTCTTTTTCTTCACCCAAAGCAGTGCCCTTGTACCAAAGAGCGCCGTCCTTTTCGTAGGTGTAGCCGTTTTCGGTAAGTTTTGCGATTGCCTTATCAACATCGCCTCTGTTTCTCATTTCCTGTTCGGAGAACCAAACATCGTACTTGATGCGGTATTTCTCCAAGTGCTTTTTCATATCCGCAATATTTTTCGGCAATGCGTAGTCTATAAGAGCCTGCTTTCTCTCATCCAAGGGCTTGTCCTTGTAGGAATTTCCGTGAATGTCGTAAAATTCCTTTGCCCTTGCTATAATGTCCGCACCCTGATAGAATTTTTCGTCAAAGGGGTAATCTTTGTCGAAAATCTGCATATATCTTGCTTCAAGGGAAAGACCGAATTTTTCGATTTGGTTGCCGGCATCATTTATCAAAAATTCTCTTGTTACATCATAGCCCGACCAAATAAGGCACTCTGCCAAAATGTCCCCTAAGGCGCCGCCTCTGGCGTTGCCCAAATGCATAGGGCCGGTAGGGTTGGCGGATACAAATTCAACATTGAGCCTTTCACCGTTGCCGTAGTTGGTTCTGCCGTAGTTGTCCTTATTTTCCAAAACGGCTTTTACAACGGTTTCAAAATATGAATTGTTTAAAAAGAAGTTCATAAAACCAGGGCCTGCAATTTCGGCTCTGTCGAAGAATGTGCCGTCAAAAGACATATTTTCAACAAGGGCGGCAGCTATTGCCCTTGGGTTTGTGCCGAATACCTTGGCGTTCACCATGGCGGCATTTGTGGAAAAGTCGCCGTTTTTCAAATCCCGGGGAACTTCCACCGTAAAGTCCTTGATGTGGCCGTTGGCGGTAAGCCGACCTTTTTCACAGGCTGCGGTAAAAGCTGATTTTACCATTTGGCTTATTTGATTTTTGGCAGTGTTTAATCCGTCAAATTTTTCTAAATTCACTTTATTTTATCTCCTTAACAGTTACAATTATTTCGTTTTCGCTTAAAAGTTCGCCGTTTAAGCTCAGTTCGTATTTGAAAGTCAACATTCCGCCTTTTTCGTCAAGATGATTTTCAATTTCAACTCCGCTTATATCAAGCAACACTTCCCCCATAGGGGTCTTATAGTTACAAACATTTACCGCACCCTTTTCGATTATCATCAGGGAGCCGGTTTTCCCAAACCTTTTTATTGAAACTCCGCCGTCGCTTGCTTTTATGGTGGTTGTGTGACCTTCAAACCCGGTGGCTTCGCTCTCCCGGTAGCAGATATACTGCTTGCCGTTTTTAATATAGTAAGAGCCCACCGTGGTAAGGCTCATACTGTCGGTTTCACCGCCGCCGATATAGGTGCTGTCAACGGTGATTATATAATCTTCTTTTATTTTCATTCCTTTATATCCCGCAGAACAGAGTGCACATCTGCGCCCTTTCCCAAAAATATATTTGCGGTTTTGTCAAAATTTTCCGGGGATTTTGTAACATAGAATGTGCGCTTGCCGGAGGGGATTTCTCTGAGAAGATTTTTCTCCTCCAAAACCGATTTAGCCTCCCTGGCGGCCTCATATCCCGCATCAATAAGAGTTACATCGTTTCCCATAATATTTTGGATTATTTTTGAAAGAATTGGAAAGTGGGTACATCCCAAAACCAATGTGTCCGCTTCAAATTCTTTAATGGGTTTTAAATACTCTTTGCAAACGCTGTTTGTTATAAAGTTGCCCTCGTCGATATATCCGGCTTCCACAAGGCTTACAAGCTGCTGGCAACCGTTTGAAACAATTTCAATGCTCTTGTCTATGGCCTTTATGCGGTTGTTAAAACTGCCGGATTTTATTGTGGCCGCAGTGCCGATTATACCTATGCGCTTATTTTTGGTGGCGGCAACGGCTTTTTGTACCGTAGGGGTTATAACATCTACATAAGGCACTTGCAAATTTTGAATTTTGCCTATGGGAACATTGCTGGACACGGTGCCGCAGGCCGCAATTATCATTTTTACATTTCTGCGCTGCAAAAAGGCAACATTGTCGTTGGTATAGCAAGCAATGGTTTCCTTTGTTTTGGTGCCGTACGGGTTTCTGGCCGTGTCGCCTAAAAAGACTATGTCCTCTCCCGGCAACATTTCCATAAGCCGTTTGGCACAGGTAAGGCCGCCGAGACCGGAGTCGAAAATTCCTATTGGTCTTTCCTTTATCATCTGTTGCCCTCCATGGCAAGCTGAATAATGCCGTCAACAAGTTCGGAATATGTCATGCCCCGGTGCTGCATAAGTTTCGGGTACATGCTTATGCTTGTAAAGCCCGGCAGGGTGTTGATTTCGTTAATAAGAATTTTTCCGTCCTTTCTCACAAAGAAGTCGCATCTTGAAAGGCCTTTGCATTGGCACGCCATAAATGCTTTCTTTGCAAGGGTGCGGATTTCAAGCCTTGTTTCTTCGGGCAGATTTGCCGGAACATATGTTTTTGATGTGCCGGAAATGTACTTGTCTTCGTAGTCGTAAAATTCCGCACTCCGTCCGATTTCGCCTACCTCGCTGGCGGTAAGGTTAGGGCAGTTGCCGTAAACGGCACACTCAACTTCGTGGCCTTCCACAAATTCTTCAAAAACAACCTCTCTGTCATGGGTAAGGGCTATTGCAACGGCGCTCTTAAATTCCCGGCGGTTATTGGCTTTTGTAACGCCTACGGAAGAGCCGCTGTTAGCCGGTTTAATAAACATAGGGTAGCCTAAGTTCTTTTCGGCTCTGTCGGCAATTTCCTCGATTTTAGGCATATCGTAGTCCATCATAAAATCCCATTTACAGTGGGGAACCCCCCGCTTGTCAAATGTTATATTGGCGTGTACCTTATCCATACATACGGCGCTGGCTAAAACGCCGCAGCCGCAGTATGGAATACCGCTCATTTCCAAAAGACCCTGCAACGTGCCGTCCTCACCGAATTTGCCGTGAAGAACAGGGAACACAACATCAATTTTTTCAATAGAGATGTTGTCGCCGTCCATTTTGATAAGGCCTCTTGTTGTTCTGTCCGGACTTATCATACAGGGAACATTGTCCGGGTATTCCTGCCATTTGCCGTTGATTATATCATCGGTTGAACCTGGGAAGAACAGCCATCTGCCTTTTTTTGTAATACCTACTTTTACAATATCGTATTTGTCGGTAGGTATGTTATCTATAACGCTTTTAGCGCTCATAAGGCTTACCTCGTGCTCATTTGACATACCGCCGAAAATAACGCATACTTTTGTCTTAGCCATAGTGACCTCCATATATGTAACACAAATAGTGCTGTTATGTTTAAATTCTATTATTATATAATAGCATATAGCACAAAAAAAATAAATACCAAATTTTTAAACTCTTTGACAAACCACGGAAAATATGTATAATTATAAAGGTGAGGTAAAACCCAACCTCGTAATATTTATATGCGGCGAATGGTAAAAAAGACACTTGGGGGTAAAAATCTGCCTCCTTTGTATTGACATCCACCGGCGTATATGATATATTATATTTACCTCTTTTGCGGGTTTTATTTTTTATGCAAAAAATTTTTGCAAACGAAAGAGGGAGGCTAACTTTAATGGAGGTGCCGATATGAGAGTTAGAATTACACTTGCATGCACAGAATGCAAACAGCGCAATTATGACACAATGAAGAACAAGAAAAATACTCCTGACAGAGTAGAAATGAACAAGTACTGTCGTTTTTGCAAAAAACACACTCTTCACAGAGAAACTAAGTAAGGGGTAATGCAGATGGCAGACAAGAACGAAAAGGTTGGATTTTTTGGTTCAATCAAAAACTTCTTCGGCGGCTTTGGCAAACGCTTTAGAGACATCAAGGGCGAGATGAAGAAGATTGTTTGGCCGACAAAGAGCCAGATAATCAACAACACCCTGATCGTCATCGCCGTTACACTTATTGCTGCCGTATTTATTTACGGTATTGATACGGTATTCGGCCGGTTGTTACAGCTGATTTACAAGAATGCATAATCCACAAAGCGAGGTGTAGATATGGACGAGGCAAAATGGTATGTTGTTCATACTTATTCAGGCTATGAGAACAAGGTGCTAACAAGCCTTGAAGCAGTTATCGAGAATCGCAATCTTCACGATTTAATTCAGGAGGTTACAATTCCTTATCAAACCAGCGAGGAAATTAAAGACGGTAAGCAGATTATTAAAAAAGAAATGCTTTTTCCTTCTTATGTTTTTGTAAAGATGGTTTTGACGGACGAAACCTGGTATATCGTGCGCAACACTCGTGGTGTTACAGGCTTTGTAGGTGCTAACGCACAGAAACCAAGCCCTCTTTCACAAAAAGAGGTTGACGCTATGGGCGTTGAAACAACAAAGAAAAGCATTGACTTTGCCGTTGGCGACACTGTTGAGATTATCGACGGTCCGCTTATGGGAAGCGTCGGCGTTGTGAAAGAAATTGACGCCGATAATTTGAGAGTTAAAGTCGAAGTATCTATGTTCGGCAGAGACACTCTTTCGGAACTTGACCTTTTACGGGTCAAACCAATTTAAAAAAGGTAAGAACCGCAAGTTGGTTTTTATAGGGCGTTTTGCGCCCGTGGGAGAGCGGGAAGAGTTCCTGCTCGATAACTTACCACATTAACGGAGGTATTAAAAAATGGCTCAGAAAGTTACTGGATATATTAAGCTCCAGATTCCGGCCGGTAAAGCTACACCGGCACCACCTGTTGGACCTGCTCTTGGTCAGCACGGTGTTAACATTATGTCTTTCACAAAAGAATTTAATGAAAGAACACAGAAGGATATCGGTTACATCATTCCTGTTGTAATTACAGTTTATGCAGACCGTTCATTCAGCTTTATTACAAAGACACCACCGGCACCTGTTCTCATCAAGAAAGAACTTGGTCTCGAATCAGCTTCCGGTGTTCCTAACAAGACAAAGGTAGGTCAGCTTACAAAGGATCAGCTTCGCAAGATTGCTGAAATCAAGATGCCGGACCTCAATGCTGCAAACATCGAATCAGCTATGAGCATGATCGCAGGTACTGCACGCAGCATGGGCGTTACAGTAGAAGAATAATTTTAAGTTTGAACTACTCACATAGGTGGGAGGAAATTTCCGTTTAACCACAGGAGGATAATAATGAAACACGGTAAGAAATATACAGACAGCAAAAAGCTGGTTGACAGATCAAAGCTCTATGACCTCGGCGAGGCATGTGATGTTTGCATCAGCACAGCTAAGGCAAAGTTCGACGAAACAGTTGAACTCCATGTTCGTTTGGGTGTTGACTCCCGTCACGCTGATCAGCAGGTTCGTGGCGCAGTTGTATTGCCAAACGGTACAGGTAAAAATGTAAAAGTTTTGGTTATCGCCAAGGGCGACAACGAAAAGGCAGCTCTTGAAGCAGGCGCAGATCTTGTAGGCGCAGAAGAAATGGTTGCCAAAATTCAGAATGAAGGCTTTATGGACTTCGATGTTCTCATCACTTCACCTGATATGATGGGTCTTGTAGGTCGTTTGGGTAGGGTTCTCGGCCCTCGTGGCTTGATGCCTAACCCGAAGGCAGGTACAGTTACAACTAACATTGCTCAGGCTGTTAACGAAGCTAAAGCAGGTAAAGTTGAATACCGTCTTGACAAAGCTAACATCATTCACGTTCCGGTAGGTAAGGCTTCTTTCGGTACAGAAAAGCTTTCACAGAATATCGAAACACTTATGGACGCTATCGTTAAGGCTAAGCCGGCAGCAGCAAAGGGTCAGTACATTCGTTCAGCAACTATTGCTACAACAATGGGCCCCGGCATTAAGCTCAACAGCGCTAAATTCGGCGGCTAATTATAGCTAAACCGAAAAAACAGGTTGACAAATCTGTTACAATGGTATATAATTATTAAGCTGTTCAAAGACAGCAGGTGCGCAAGCATAAAGGTTAATCCCGCCTGCCGAGAATTTGCGTTGTTAATGATTTAAGTCTACACGCCTGTTCTCTGCAAAGGGAACAGGCTTTTTATTTGCGTTTACAGTTAAATCCGCCTCGGCGGGTTATTCCAATAAAAATAAGGAGAGGCGACAACATAATGGCAAGCGAAAAAATCTTGGCTCAGAAACAAAGCTATGTTGATGAACTCAAAGCTAAGCTGGACGCTTCACAGGGCGGCGTTGTTTTCAACTACGGCGGTATCACCGTTGAAGAAGACACAAAGCTCCGTAAAGAACTCAGGGAAGCCGGCGTTCACTACGAAGTAGTTAAAAACACATTGTTGAAAATTGCCATCAAGGGTACTGATTTGGAAGATATGTCTTCTGAATTGCAGGGTACTACGGCTATTGCTATCGCTGGCAACGAAGATCCACTTGCAGCTGCAAGAGTTCTTCACAAATTCAGCGAAGATTCAAAAGACAAATTTGCAATTAAGACAGGCTACATGGACGGCAAAGTTTTGAGCATTGATGAAATCAAAACATTGGCTACATTGCCCAACAGAGAAGGCCTTCTCTCTATGCTTCTTTCTGCTCTCACAGGCAACCTCAGCGGTTTGGCTCGTGCGCTTGATGCAGTTAGAGCTCAAAAAGAGGGCGAAGCTGCTTAATTTACAAAAGCGGCAATCACTAATTTAAAAAACGATTATAAACGGAGGAAATTTATAATGGCAAGCGAAAAAATCACTAACTTGGTTGAAGAAGTTAAAGGTCTTTCAGTTCTTGAACTTTCAGAACTCGTTAAGGCTATCGAAGAAGAATTTGGCGTAACAGCAGCAGCTCCTGTTGTTGTAGCAGGCGGCGCAGCAGCTCCTGCAGCTGAAGAAAAGACAGAATTTGATGTTGTTCTTGCAGAAGCAGGCGCATCAAAGATGGGCGTTATCAAGCTCGTTAAGGAAATCACAGGTCTCGGCTTGAAAGAAGCTAAGGATCTCGTTGACAATGCTCCTAAGACAATCAAGGAACAGGCTTCTAAGGCTGACGCTGAAGACATCAAAGCTAAGCTCGAAGCAGCCGGCGCTAAAGTTGAACTTAAGTAATTTAAGTGAATTAACGCTTATTAAACACCGCAGGGCAACCTGCGGTGTTTTTGTTTACCCATTTTATAACGAAAATACGATACGGTAAAAGGCGAGGAGATTTTTGTCTCCTCGCCTTTATGTTAAGGTATTTTAAATTTTATTTTCCGCCTTTTTCAAGGAGAGCACGTTGTTCTTCCCACAATTTTTGAGAGAAGTCCACATAATATTTGTGTGGGTATTCAAAGCGCTTAACTTCATCCCAAAGGGTGTCGATTTGCTCTGCGGCAAAAGCCTTAATTTCATGAATTGACGGGTTTTCGTAAACACACTTGCCCCGGTCAAAAATCTTAACAAGCATTGGCTTTAAAGTTACATTTGTCAAGGTTTGTTTTTTCCAAGGTTCAAGAGGGTCAAAAATCGTAATTTCTTTTAACTTTGAAATGCCGTCCTCATCCACAAGGCAAATATAATCCGCCAAGGCTTTTCCGGTTTCGTCCGAGAAAATTCTGTACCACTTTTTCCTGTTGGGAATTGTTATTTTCTCAAAGCTCTCGCTTATCTTGATTTTAGGGATATATTTATCGCCTTTTTTAACTGCCGCCAGTTTGTAAACACCGCCTAAAACAGGGCTTGTAAGGCTTGTTATAAGCTTTTCGCCGATGCCGAAAGAATCTATCTTTGCACCGTTTATTAGTAATTCTCTGACAATATTTTCGTCCAAGGCGTTGGAGACAACGATTTTACAATCGGTGTAACCTGCCCGGTCAAGCATTGCTCTCGCTTTGTTTGAAAGGTAGGCAATGTCACCGGAGTCTATGCGAACCCCCACAGGGCGCTTGCCCATAGGCTTTAAAACTTCGTCAAAAACTTTAATGGCATTGGGAATGCCGCTTTTAATAACATTGTAGGTGTCCACAAGCAAAACCGTGGCGTCCGGGTAAGTTTCGGCATATTTTTTAAATGCCTCGTATTCGCTGTCAAAACTCTGCACCCAACTGTGAGCCATTGTGCCGGAGGCAGGAATGCCCATATCCCTGTCTGTCATTGTGTTTGAAGTGGAAACACAACCGCCTATATATGCGGCACGGCTACCATAAACGGCGGCGTCTATGCCCTGAGCACGGCGTGCGCCGAATTCCTGTACCGGGCGACCCATGGCGCTGCGGACAATTCTGTTTGCCTTTGTGGCAATGAGAGTTTGATGGTTAACTATTGCAAGAAGTGCCGTTTCAACAAGCTGGGCTTGGATAATAGGCCCTTCAACCTCCATAAGAGGTTCTTTCGGAAACACGGGAGTACCTTCCGGCACAGACCAAATACTGCATTTGAATTCAAAATTTCTCAGATAATCCAAAAATTTCTCGCTGAAAAGGTTTTTACTGCGAAGATACTCTATATCATTGTCGGTAAAACTTAAATTTTTAAGGTAATCTATGGCCTGTTCCAAGCCGGCATAAAGAGCGAAGCCGCCGTCGTCCGGCACTTTGCGGAAAAACATATCAAACACCGCAACGGTGTCTTCCATGCCGTTTTCAAAAAAACCGTTTGCCATTGTAATTTCGTAAAAGTCGGTCATTATGGAAATATTTCTCGGATCTTTCACTTCAAATTTACTGTTCATACTTATAATCCCTCGCTGTTCCCTCGTAAATTTTATTATATTTAAGCCTGTAAAAATCTTCCGGATAAACCAAAGAGCAATCTTTGCCCATATCGTAAATATCTCTCAGAAGATTTGCGGCAAAAACACTGCACACATAGTTGTTTTTGTTTTTATACGGCCTGTTGAAAGGCATATTGAAAAACCGATGGAAAACGTCATATTTGTATTTTTTGGGATTTTCGATAAACGGTTTAAGTCTTTCTTGTATAAGCCGGTATTGCTCTCGGGTCACTTCAAGTTCCAAAACGCAGATTTTCGTATCCGGGTGCAAACCGAAAAATCCGGTGTGTACTCCCTCGGTTATAAAACCCGCCGGAAACATAAGCCTTGGGTTGCGCCTGCCGAAAGAATAAAATGTGTCAAGACTTTTATCCAATGCAAATGAGGTGTGATTGTAATATTTTTTTGTAAAGGCACGAATTATAAGGGCAAAAATCGTGCTGGAACGACTTAAAATAATATATACATGCTTCACGGCTTATCTGCTCCTTCTGACTTTTTGAATTTTTTCGTTTTTCTTAAAATGCACATAGCACATTATGCCGTATCCGATAAGAAGCACGGCGGTTACGCACAAAACAACTCTGAAATAAAGGGATTGATACCGCTCACGGAACTTGCCCACAACAAACATAACAAAGTTGCGTTCAATGTTGTCGTGGCTTACAAGTTGGCTGGTACCGATTTTTTCCCCGGCAAGGTAATAATCCACCGTGCCGATAACATCCCCCTCATTTATAGGGGCACTGACGGATTCCGGCAGATTGTACACCTTTTGAAAACTGCTTTCGTCTGCGTCATTAGGCAAAATAGCCATTACCGGTGTATCGGCATACAAAAGAACCGTATCTGCATCGGCAGAGTATTTAACAGGAACCTCCGTAACCGGGTAAGCGGAATTGTTGGCATTTCTCATAGAGTAATTTGCAAAAAAGTAATCCATTATCCCTGCGGTTGTGGTAAATGCGGCACCCGGATCTCCGCTTTTATCCGCCCCGATTACAACGCAGATGTAACTTTCACCGTTTTGTTGACAGAGGCTTACAAAATTGTGACCTATTTCGTCGAGACTGCCGGTTTTCATTCCGTGAACATAGGAGCGGTAGTAAGGTGACGACGGATTCTGCATTTTTACCGTTGACAAAATATAGTAAGGAGAATCGTGCTTTGTGTTTGCAGGCAGCTGGTAACGGGTTGTCTGGACAATGTCCATAAAGCCGGGGGTTTCGTAACAGGCCTTGGCGATAAGGTACATATCTCTTGCACTTGTGTAATTGTTTTCCGCAAACAGGCCGTGAGCACTGCTGAAATGAGTGTTTGTACAGCCCAGCTTTTGAGCCTCGCTATTCATCATCATATAAAAGTTTTCGGAGTAGCCGTTGCCGACATAATCCGCCAAAATATTTGCCGCCTCATTTGCACTTGGCAAAAGCAAGGCGTATAAAAGCTGGCGAACCGATAAAGTTTCGCCCTTGCGTATATCTGCGGTAGATGAATTGGTGCCGTACAGTTCATCGTAAACCGAAGCCGGTGCGGTTACCATTGTGCCGTCCAAATCTTCAACATTTTTCATAACCACATATGCGGTCATAAGCTTTGTCAAAGAGGCCGGTGTGTACTGCCGGTCGGCGTCCTTTTCAAAAACCGTTTCTCCCGTATCCAAGCTCACAACAACGTAAGCCTTTGCGTTTACATCAAAGCCCAAATCGTATTTTGCACCGCTTGCGGCACTTGCCGGGAAAGAAAAAATGCTTATTGCCATAACGGCAACCAAAAATATATTTAAAAATTTAAAAGATTTTTTCATATAGACATTCCTTGTCTTTTTAAGTATAATTATATTAAACATATTATATCACAGCCATGTGATTTTATAAAGAATATTTACGCCTGTAAGGAGGATAAAATGATATATATTACCGCTGATACACATGGGGAGATCGAAAGATTTTCCTCAAAAAACACAAAAAAGTTAAAAGCCCTTGACACATTGTTTGTGGCTGGGGATTTCGGTTTTGTATGGCGCAGCAAAGAACGGGAAAAGAATTTGAAAAAGTTGGCAAAATTACCGTATAAAATTCTTTTTATTGATGGCTATCACGAGGATTTTGAGGCCTTATCCGCTTACCCGGACACGGTTTACAGGGGCGCTGCGGCAAAAGAGATAGCCAAGGACAAAATTTACTACATCAAAAGAGGAGAAATTTTGCAAACCGACGATGTTAAAATTTTGTGTTTCGGCGGTGCCGACGACCCAACCGACGACTTGTTCAGCGATAATGTGCCAAACGAAAAGGATTTTGAAAATTGCCTTGTCAACCTTGAAAAGGTCGGCGGAAGTGTGGATTACATTATAACCCATTCCCCAAGCGGCAGAACTGTGCGATTTTTGGATTTAAACAGCAATGCCACAGGTGCCACACTGGACTTTTTGGATATTTTGCAGTCAAAAGTCCGGTATAAAAAATGGTATTTCGGCTGTGGGCATAAAGATAAATACATCAGCCCTAAAATGCAGGCGGTATATGAGGAAGTTTATAAATTAGGCGAGTAGTTTACAGGAAAGTGAAATTCGGCGGATTTCACTTTCTTTTTTTGTTTTTCATTTCAAAAATTGCAGGCTGGCTGTTTTCGTCCTCCGGGTCATCAGGCCAAAAAAGCCTTTTCATGATTTTGTCCGCTATAAAAAGAGCCAAACCCAAGGCAATGACGAAAATAAGCAGATATTCTTTTGGTATCATCTGTGTTATATCCACAAAATCGTTTGTATTCAGCATAGATTATCTCCTGTAATTTTATATTAGTATAATACCATTAAAATATGAAAAAACAAAGGATTATCCTTAAATATCTTTAAAATGTTTAAAAATAAAATGCACGCTTTTGCGTGCATTCATTTAATTGCGACTTATCTGTTATTCTGCCGTCGGGCTGTTGCAGTTCATTTTAAAATAAAGGGTAAATTTTTCACCGGAGTTTTCCAATGACAAGGCAAGTTCTTTAATTGCCGCCCATACCCGGTTTACACCGCCATCAAGGCGCAGTCCGTAGGGGATTTTTTCGCTTTTGGTTTGTGCCGTTCTCTCAAATTCGGCAAAAATATTTTCGCTTTTTTCTCCGCCGTAAACCGCAACCATACATTTTACGGGAAAATCGGCGGCAATTTCTTTTTTAACGGTTGTATCGGAAATATCAAAGCTCTCGGAATTTGAGAAAATTCCCTCAACCGCCGTATGGACACCTTCGGTATAAGAACTTACAAACAAATTTTCTACTGCTGTCACAACATTTTCCGCACTTCCCCCGTAAACTGTTGAAATCCGGTCGGTGTTGCTGTAAAGCCCTGTTGTATCCGTCTTTTCAAGGGCACCTAAAATGATGGGAATAAATTTGTCCGACATTGGATAAAGTGAAAATCTTGCACCGAAATTTTTCATAATAAACAATCTCCTAATCCTATTTTATTGGTTAAATTTTAGCCCCATATATAAAATTTGTCAATAATTCTGTTGTGCGGCAACCTGACAGGTGCTATAATAAAGAAAAACGGAGGTTTGAGTTATGGAATATAAGAGATTTGGCAACAAAATAGTTGTGCGCATGGATATGGGCGAGGAAATTTTGGAACAGCTTAAAGGGGTGGCTTTAAAAGAAAATATAAAGTTATGCAGTGTTTCCGCCCTTGGTGCCACAAATGATTTTACCGTAGGTGTTTACGATGTGGACAAAAAGTTTTATAAGGCAAACTCCTTTAAAGGCCCCCACGAAATAGTTTCTCTCACAGGCTCGGTGAATACCATGAACGGCGAATTTTACAGCCATATTCATATGGCCGCCGCAGACGGTGAGGGACACACTTTCGGCGGACATTTGACAAGAGCAACGGTTTGCCCTACCTGTGAAATGTTTTTGGATGTGATAGACGGTGAAGTAGACCGTTTCCACGATGATGCCACAGGGCTTAATTTGTTTAAATTTTAATATATTTTGCCCCACTAAAAGCAGGTAAAATCTTGAATTTAAAACATTTTTCCGCAAGCAAAAAATCTGCCCGACACAAAACAGCGGGCAGATTTTAATTTTGAATTTTATATTATTCTTATAAGCAACATATAGCAAGCGGTGCCAAGGGCGATAGATAAAAGAGTGTTGCGCTTGTAAATGTGCACTGCGGCAGTTAGGGCAACGGCGGCAAGTTCCGGTATTCCGTAAGGGGTGGCAAAAAAGTTTACGCTTTTAAGACAGTAAACCACCAGCATACCGAAAACCGCAGGGGGCAGGGCATTGCCCAGATATTTTATGAATTTCGGCATATCATCGCCGGGCATAAAAATTAAAAACGGCAAAAATCTTGTAACCATTGTAGCCGCCATAAGCACAATTATCGTTATAATCGACTGGGCTAAATTCATATTTTATCACCCTCCTTTTTATCTTTCGTCAAAAATAAAACCAAAATTATCACTGCCATAGACTGAATAAGGAACGATGAAGAACCGAATATTACAAGGCAGGCAACCGAGGCACCAACCCCCAAAAGTGAAGAAAAGTGTCTTTCTTCTTTCAGCCATTGCTCAACAAAAATAACCACAAACAGGGCGGTCATGGCAAAGTCAATGCCGGTTGTGTCAAAGGGGATAAATGCCCCGGCGCAAGCCCCCAGCGCTGTACCCAAAGCCCAATAAAAATGGTCTAAAAGGCTTATCCGCAGCATAAAGTCGGTTTTGTCAACCCCCTGTGGAGGCTGTGCGCTGTAACAAACAGAGAATGTTTCGTCGGACATGGTAAATATAAGTAAAAACTTTTTAATGCCTTTTGCCCGGCTGTATTTGGGCAGCATGGAAACCCCGTAAAATAAATGTCTTGCCTGCACCGCAAGAGCCACAATGAATGTTTGCACAGGGGCAAAAGCGGAACAAAGCATACTTACAGCCGCAAATTGTAAACTGCCGCCATATACAAAAGTACTTATTAAAATCGGATATAAAAGATTAAAACCTGCGCTTTTCATTACTATTCCGTAGGCCATACCCAAAAAAATATAGCCTGTCAACACGGGAATTGTCTGTGGAAAGGCAGATTTAATGACAGAAGATCGGTTTTCTTTTTCCATAAATACATAGTTCCTTTATATGTTTAAAATTATGGAAAAATTATATTACTTGCAGTACGGATTGTCAATACAATAAATATTTATGGAAAAACTTTGCTTTTCTACGGTTTTATTGTTAAATATCATCCAAAACAGTTGAAATTTCACTCTTTTTATAATATTATAAGGATAATAAATTTATAAATATTCGGAGGTGCCTAATGAAAGATTTATTTGACGGTAAAAGTAAGATACTCATTGTGGTAGCCATAATCACGCAAATTATAAACGCCTTAATGTGGTACGGGGTTTCCCGTATTGAAAAATTTGCCGGTTATGAGTTTGACATAAGCGGTAAAATGGGTATTTGGCCTGTGGCTTTTCTGCGGTTTTGTATATTTTTTCTTTTGATTGCTTTGATTGTGTCAAATGCCGTGGGCAAAAAGGCTTTTACTGTTCTTTTTCTCTGTTTGTGCATTGCCGGCGTTTACAGCGATTTTAAAAGTGGTATTACATACTTAAATCAGTATAACAACATTGTAAAAATTCGGAATGAAAGGTACGAAATTCAAAATATAACTTTGGAGGAGCTGTCACGGTTTGCCGACGGAAAAGAAAATCGGCTTATTTATATCGGCCGTGAAGATTGCCCTGCCTGCCGGGGAATACCGGAATATCTTGAAAATCTTGCAAAGCAACAGCCTTTGAAAATATATTACTATAACACAGGCCTTGACAGAGAAAACAATTACGACGGTATGATGACTGCCCTTGAAAAGATAGGGGTTTCCGCCGTGCCGTCGGTTGCGGGCGTTGTAAAAGGCGAGGGAACAGCCGTTTACAGCGGTGACGAAATAACCGCAAATTTGGAAAGATACATACACAGCGAAAAAGTAAAGGGAAATTTTTTCACCGAATAAAATTTAAAAATAACAGTAAAACGCCCCGAAAAATAATGATATGCACCCCAAAAAGTCAGACACTTTTGGAGGTGCATTTTTTATGAGCAAAAGAGGAAGAAAAAATTATTTTCACAATTTTTCCGGATACAGGCCTATATCGTGCAGATGTTTGAGAGAATTTGCAACCATGGGCTTGTCCTCTTTATATCCGAGCGAAGAGATTTCTTCTTGTATTCGTCATTTCTAAGATATTTAATAACCGCCGAATTGATTTACTTATAAGATGAAGGCGGTAGCATTTTATTTGCTGCCGCCTTTTATATATTCCTAAAAAAAAAATATAAAAGTCTTTTTGCAATATATAGTTGACATTAAGGAATGTATAGTGTATAATCAAAACACAAACAAAAGGGGGCGGGAATATGCTATGAAGAACAAAAAGCTAAAACTTGCAAGAGTTGAAAAAGATATGAGTCAGGAAGATTTGGCTAACATTGTCGGTGTTACAAGGCAGACCATTGGATTGATAGAAACAGGAAATTACAACCCAACCTTGAAACTTTGCATTGCAATCTGTAATGCTCTTGACAAAACCTTAAACGATTTATTTTGGGAGGACTTACAATGAAAAACAAAAAGGTAAAAGACGAACGCATTATTCAAGTACAAAATAAAATTTTAGGCGAAGCCTATTTTGTAACGGTGCTTCTGCTTTTCATCTCTATCTTGGTTAAAGCATATGTGATGAAATGTGATTACACAAACTACATTACTGAACTAATCATTATTATTTTGTCTGCAATATATATTGCTGTAAGAAGTATGATGTGTGGCAACAATTTGATGGATACTTCAAAAAGGAATAAAACTCTTTGTGTATTAGGTGCTTTCGGTGCGAGCATTGTTATAACTGCGATTAACGGAGTTAGAAACTATACCAACTACGGCGAACACTATTCAGGGTTGCTTGATTGGCATTTCCTTGCTACATTAGCGGTCACTTTTATATCCTCATTCGTTCTTATTTCGATTGGAATACTGTTTGTTTATCTGTGTCACAAAAAAGGACAGCAGCGAATTGAAAAGAAATTAAATGATGATATTGAGGAAGATTAAGGAGATAGTCTGTGAAAAACGGAAAGTATACGCAATTTCTAATAGACTTAGCCTATCGGCTATCTCTGTCAATGGATTTCTTATGCTGTTCTTTGGCGGCGGCTGTCGGTTTCCTGCTGACTTGGTATTCCCACTCGGCAAGGTCACGGTTGTATAAAATTTAAAAATAACAGTAAAATGCCCCGAAAAATAATGATATGCACCCCCAAAAGTCAGACACTTTTGGAGGTGCATTTTTTATGAGCAAAAGAGGAAAAAATTATTTCCACAATTTTTCCGGATACAGGCCTATATCATGCAGATGTTTGAGAGAATTTGCAACCATGGGCTTGTCCTCTTTATAAGTAACGCCGTACCATTTGTCGGCACTGTGCAAAACCTTTACTCTCGCTTTGCCCCGGTTGATGAGCTTTGTCACAACACTGGGCAAATAGTATTCGCCTTTCAAGGGGTTATTCACAAGGGCATCGTTTAAAAAATCTTCAAAGCCGTTCCAAGCCTCGTCCACAAATTCCTTTGAAAATCCCCAAAGATTCATAGAAACAAGGGTATCGGGTTCAAGTTCTTGCCATGTGGCACCGTCGTCCTCGGTGTACTTGGCACCCCACCGACCGTCTTTTTCTATGTGTGTGTGTTCCGTTACGCTTAAAAGCATATCGTTGGCATCACATTCGCAAACCCCTCTGGAAACATAGCCGTTTTCGGTAAGGGTGTTATCCAACTCATAGGCCACCATGGCAAACTCGTACATATCGCCGTTTTTTACCGATGAAAGGTACTCAAAAGACACCTTAAATGCGTCTGCGCCGTAATAGTCGTCTGCGTTTATAACAACAAACGGGCCGTTTATAACCCTTCTGGCGGCACATATTGCATGGGCTGTACCCCATGGTTTAACTCTGCCATCGGGAACCGCAAAGCCCTCCGGCAAATCGGCCAAATCCTGGAAAACATATTCCGCCTGCATATTTTTGGGTATGCGTTTTTCCATAACGGATTTAAAATCCGCTTCAATTTCTTTCTTTATAATAAAAACCACTTTTTCAAATCCGGCTCTTGCGGCATCATAAAGGGAATAATCTATTATAAATTCGCCGTTAGGGCCAACAGGGTCAATCTGTTTAAGGCCGCCGTAACGGGAACCCATTCCCGCTGCCATAACAACCAAAATCGGTTTTTCCATAAAAATCTCCTTAATAAACATTACAATTTTATTACAATATAATATATTCTACTACAACCCACCTGCAATTACAAGCCGAAAAAGACTTTCCGGTAAATTTTTCTAAAACATTGTTTTTTACTGTGTTTTGTGGTAACATATAAAGTATATAATAATTATCACAACGGAGGCGTGTATATATGATGATTTCCACAAAAGGCCGTTATGCCTTGCGCGTAATGGTAGACCTTGCAAAACACAACACCGGGGAATATGTACCCCTTAACGATATAGCGGAAAGGCAGGACATTTCCGAAAAGTATTTAGAGAGTATTGTATCATCCCTTTCAAAAGCAAACGTTGTCGATTCCGCCCGTGGCAAAGGCGGCGGATATCGTTTAAACCGTGAATTGAAGGATTACCCTGTGTCGGAAATTCTGCGTGCGACAGAGGGCAGCATAGCCCCGGTGGCTTGCCTTGACAAAGAGGTGAACGACTGCGCCAGGGCTCCGGAATGCCCCACTTTGGCAATGTGGGAAAATTTGCAAAAACTTATAGACGATTATTTTGCAAATGTCACATTGGAAGATTTGGTTTTGGGCAAGCTCAATGCCGATAAGCTGTAATTTAACCGAGAAAAATAAAACAAGGGGGTTCGTTGTAACCCCTTTTTAAAACAGAGGTAACTATGGAGAAAACAAAAGTAAGAGTGACATATAAACTTTATATTTCCGGCAATGATTTGGACGCAAAGGCAGCGCAAAAATTAAAGGCCGGCGATGAATTAAAACTGGTAAGATTAGACGATGAACTGGACACATACGAAATTTTGATAACCACACTGGAGGGCAGGGAGCTTGATATGCTGTCCTATCAGGAGAGCATCGGTATCGCTCCGTTTTTGGACAACGGCGATTTGAATTTTATTTCCGCAACCGTTGTTTCTTCACAGGTGAACCCCGGTAAAACAAGAGCTAAGGACGAAACCGTAGTCGCATTTGATGTGCTGTACGAATATGACCACTATCGCCTTAAACAGGAAGTGATAAACGGCGTAACCGCTTTTATACCAAATTATGATGTGGTTTTGACCTGTGCCATATACAAGTGTATAGAAACCGAAGAATACCCTGTGGAAAAAGTATATCTTAACTGCTACGAATTGGATCGGCCGCTGCCGGTGGACGCTTATGTGTGCGGCCTTGACATACACAGTAAAAATCTTCATTTTTACTGCTCCGTGCTGTTTAATCCGGAATTTACAAAGTGTAAAATAAATGCTAAAATATACCATGCAAATGGGGAGTTTACCGTTGAGCTTGATGAAGAAGCGCAGGAAACCGCACTTATTCTTGTAAATCATGCCAGAATTTTCGAGGGGGAGGACCCTCTTGATTGTGTAATAGAAAATTGAGGTGCTATGTATGAACAGTGAAAAACTTTACTACAAAGATTCTTTTATGAAAGAATTTGACGCAGTTGTAGCGGAGTGTACCGAAGAAAACGGAGTTTTTAAAATTGTTTTGGATAAGACTGCATTTTACCCGGAGGGAGGCGGTCAGCCTGCGGACAAAGGGGTTATAACCTTTGGCGAAGACAGCGCCGAAGTATCGGACGTGCATGAAAAAGCAGGGGTAATTTACCACACCTGTGACAAAGAAATTCAGCCGGGTACACAGGTACACGGAGTTATAGATTGGCGGCGCCGTTTTGACCTGATGCAGCAGCACACAGGGGATCATATTTTCTCCGGAACAGTGCTTAAACACTATGGGTACAACAATATAGGTTTTCACCTTACGGACAAAGAGCTTGTAATCGACTATGACGGAACACTTACAAAGTCTGATATTGACTTTTTGGTTGGGGAGAGCAACAAGCGGATATGGGCAGATATGCCTGTGGAGACCGGTTTCCCGGAAAATGTGGCAGAGCTTGAATATCGCAGCAAAAAAGAAATTGACGGCGATATTCGAATTGTGCGCCGGGGAGATGCGGATATTTGCGCCTGTTGCGGGACACATGTTAAAAGCACCGGGCAGGTCGGCGTTATAACCGTTATTTCATCACAAAAATTTAACGGCGGCACAAGGATTTTCGCCGCTTGCGGCAAGAGAGCGGTGGATTTTGCCGCTGCAAGAAATGCCGACTGCCACGAGATAAGCCGTTTGCTTTCCAGCCCGTTAGACGCCATTGTACCGGCAGTTGAAAAAAGGCTTAAAGAAATCGAGGGCAACCGCTTGCGGCTGGCCGGAATGAGAAGTCAACTTGTTGAAATTTGGATACAGGACGCAATTTCCGACGGGGAAATTCGGATTGTTGCACAGCCGGGTCTTGAAGCGGCGGATCTGCAAAAAATTGCTCTTGCTCTGGAAATGGAAAGCAACAAGACATCTATCGCATTCGGTCAAGGTGTTGAAGGCGGCAGAATTTGCGTTGTTTCTCACACGGACGATGCCATTAAGCTGGGCAGATTTATAAATAAACAGCTTGGCGGCAAGGGCGGCGGCAGATCCGGTATTTATCAGGGTGCAACAGAGAAAAATGCCGATGAAAATATACTTAAAGTCCTTTACAGAGAATACAAAAATAAATAAAAATCGAGGTCGTGAAATCAAAATAGGATTTCACGGCCTTTTTACGCAAAAAGCCCCACCGCCGGTGGGGCTTAAATATTGCTATATGCTATACATTTTAAAATATATACTTAAATTCGGCCCGGTAAAATTATTCAAAATCAATAAGTTCCGCCTGGGCGAGCATATTGTAAATTTCATCACCGGTCATAAGGGGCTGATGTCCCGGTATGGCTTTATCAAAATTCATCTTTTGCAAGCCGTTCATCAACTTAGCGTGTTTGTTGCGGTAGTAAACCGGGCGTATTGGCAATAAATCTTCATAGCAAATATCCCCTAAGAAAATCGTTTTTTCCTCGGGAATGTATATAACCCGGCTGTCATAGCTGTGAGAGTTTTCTATAACTTTCATCTGTGCGTGAACGCCGCCTAAATCCACGGTCAAATGGTCGTCATATTCCACGGTGGGCGTTGCGATTTTTATTTGAGATTTATCCGGGTACTCGGCGTTTATGTTGGGGTATGAAAACTCCAAATCTTCGCCGGTTTCAATTCTGTGGCGCATTTCCTCATCTGACCAGCCCCATGTTTGCATATTGCGTATCAGCTTTATTGTGTCTTTGTTGGCAAATGAAATTATGTTGCCCAATGAGGCCAATCCGTAGGTGTGATCCCAATGCCAATGGGTTATGGCGCACATATCCGGCATAGGCAGGTTGTTTTGGCGCAACCGGTCAAGAAACACGGCGGTGTGGCGCCGGCTCCGGCCGGAATCCAACATCAATGTGTGCTTATCACCTATTACAAGACCCAATGTAGGCCAGTCAAAAGCCTCCAAATTAGGCAAATAATAAATCCTGTCGGTAACTTTTTGTAATTTCAAATCCTTAATTTCCATAATCTCGCCTTCTGTCTGTAAAGAAAATATATGAAATAGGCAGTTTTAATAATGTGAATTTTTAAAACCGCCTGTCAATAAAATTCATATTATGTTTCTATGTTTATTTTAATACAAACTGCAATTTTTTTCAATATTGTATATCATTTTTCCTGTAAATATGGTAAAATATAAAAAAAAATTAAAGGAGTTTTTGTGTATGAGTAATTTGATAAGCGAAAGACTTGAAAAGTTTTTAGAGGAAAACAAGCAGTTCCACTACGATATGACATGCGAATTAGGCAAGATTGCCTCACCTTCAAATCATGAGGAAAAGCGTGCCCGGTGGATAAAAAAATATTTCGACAGCTACGGCGGCACACAGAGTTATATAGATTCACATTTGAATGTTGTTTTGCCTATTAACTGTGACGGCTGTGATGAAATTACAGTTGTTATGGCTCATACCGATGTGGTTTTCCCGGATACGGAAGAATTGCCGATGAAAATTGACGGCGATAAAATTTGTTGCCCGGGTATCGGCGACGATACGGCAAATCTTACAACTCTTTTACTTATTGCAAAATACATACTTACAAACAACTTAAAGCCGGAAAAGGGCCTTTTAATTGTTGCAAACAGCGGCGAAGAGGGTCTTGGCAACCTTAAAGGTTCTATGGGCATTATGAACGACTTTAAGGGCAGAATAAAGGAATTTATCTCATTTGACGGATATTTCGGTGTTGTTTGCAATGACGCCGTAGGCAGCCACCGTTACAGAGTTACTGTTAAAACAGAGGGCGGCCACAGCTACGGCAATTTCGGCAACCGCAATGCCATTGCTATTTTGTCATCTATGATAAACACCCTTTACACAATGAAAGTTCCTCCGATGGGCAAAACCACTTATAATGTAGGCACAATAACAGGGGGCACAAGTGTAAATACAATCGCACAGGACGCAAGTATGTTGTACGAGTACCGTTCCGACAAATTGGAAAGCCTGCGGATAATGGAAAAGTTCTTTGAGTCCGTAGTAGAGAGCTACCGCAATATGGGTATTGAAGTAAATGTTGAAATTTTGGGCAAACGCCCGTGCAAAGGCGCAGTTGACGAAGATAAGCTCAATGATTTGACAAACCGCATAAAGGATATTTGTGAAGAAATCACAGGCATGACCTACGGCACAGGGGCAGCCAGCACCGACGCAAACAGTGCGCTTTCCAAAGGTGTACCGGGCGTTGTTACAGGGGTTGTAAAAGGCGCAGGGGCACACACAAGGGAAGAATGGATTGACGGTACATCTCTGCCGACAGGCGCAAAAGTTGCCGGACGGATTATCGGCAAATACTTCAAGGAATTTTAATCAGCTTAAATCGGTTATTAACCGTTAAATAAAGCAAGAATAACCCCCTTTGCAAGCATTTTTAATCGCCTGCAAGGGGGGTTATTGTCTATGAGCCGTATAATTTGACAATCAATTACAAAAATTTTAAATTTTTTATTTTTTCTTTTTTGACCGGCCGTAAAACTGTTTGTTGGCCCTTACATTTACAAATGTCATGGAGTATATCCGCAAAAAAACATAGAGCACGGATACAGAGAAAAAAGTGTGACCTGCCCTTGTGCCGTTAAACCAAAGCACAAATGCGGCTCGTACAAGTGATTCGCTGAATTTTGAGCCGTAAGCCCGAAAAATTGCCGTAACGATTATGCAAAGGGCAGAGGAAAGAACCAAAAGCGGGGATATAATCATAAAAAATTTTGCTTTTCCCGCTTTTTTACCCTTTAACTCACGGAGGGTGCCAAAGTATTTTAACACCTCGTTTTTAACATCAAAGGTGAGCAAAAATTCGTATTTTGACGGGTCAATAAGTTTATTTAAAAACAGGAACTTTTTTATATTGTCCCACCAACAGGGCAGGGCAAGTATGATAAAGACTTCACACACAATTAAGGCAAAAATAAACACCGTATATGTGCAGCCTACAACTCCTAACATAAGCATTGCACAGGTGCTTAAACAAAGGCCTGTGAATATGCAAAAGCGCTTTTTGATGTTTATTTTGTCCCCCGGTGCCACATTTTTAAAACACATAAACGGCACAAGGGCGAAAATTATATCAAGCCATGCAAATGTCATTGTGTACTTCGGGTAGCCGAAGGCGGAGCCTATCATAAGGCAGGTTAGCATCACAAGGGCACTGCCTAAAAATTTTTGTAAAAAAATTGTCACTTTACTGAGCATAAATTCTCCCATAAGAAAACCCGGCTTATTTTAACCGGGTTCGGAATTTTTATTCTTTGTCTTTCAAAGCGTCGTTAAGTCTGTTTGAAAGCACTGCAAGGCTTGTTGCCATATTCTCGTTTTGCACGATAATACCCGGTTTAACCGACAGTGACACCGGTGCAAAGTTCCAAATTGCCAAAACACCGTTTTCTACCAAAAGGTCGCTTATTTCCTGTGCGGCAGAGGCAGGGGTTGTGATAATACCGATATGTACATTGGAATTTTCGGTAAATTCCGCCAATTTTGAAATATGATAAACCGGTTTGCCTTTTACGCTTGTACCGTCCAACGCCGGATTGGAATCGAAAGCCGCAACTATGTTAAGACCGTAGCTTTGAAAACCGCCGTAGCCTAAAAGAGCCTTGCCCAATGCGCCTGCGCCTATCAAAATAGCGTCCTTTGTGTTGTTGTAATCGAGGAATGTTTTTAAATCGTGTATTAAAACTTTTGTTTCATATCCGATTTTCGGTTTGCCTGCATTAGAGGCACATGACAGGTCTTTTCTTACCTGAACATGGTTTAATCCTAAAATATTGGCAATGGTTGTTGCAGAAATGTACTCCACACCCTCTTTTTCCTTTTCTTCCAGCAAGGAAAGGTATGAGGGCAATCTGTGAAGAGTCCGCTTTGAAATCCGATTGTTCATTTAAATCTCTCCTTATACCTCTTAAATTTAATAAATCACTACATATCAATTTTATAGTATTTATTTAATTTGTCAATAAAATTTTACCGTTTATTTACTAAAAATTGATAGATTTTTCAAAAAATTTGATGTACCATAAACTTTGAAATGAGGTGATGTGTAAAAATGGTAACTTATGACCAAATAAAGAATGATAAAGACATAAAAACATATATAATGATGGCGGATCAAACTCTTTCTGCTTTGGGTTTTACGGAACATAGCCTGCCCCATGTTACCCGTGCGGCAGATGTTGCCGGACGGATTTTAACAAAGCTTGGCTACGATAAACGCACCGTGGAGCTTGCAAAAATAGCCGGTTATATGCACGACATAGGCAATACCGTAAACAGGGTGGATCACGCACAGTCCGGTGCTATAATGGCTTTCAGAATACTTACAAATATGGATATGCCGGCGGCGGAAATAAGCCGTATTGTAAGCGCAATAGGCAACCATGACGAGGGCACCGCTTTCCCGGTAAACGAACTTGCCGCCGCATTGATTTTGGCGGATAAAAGCGATGTAAGGCGTTCAAGGGTGCGCAACAAGGATAAAAATACATTTGATATTCACGACCGTGTGAACTACGCCGTGGAAAAGTCAAAGCTGACTTTAAGCACCAAGACAAAGAAATTTATTCTGCATTTGACTATTGATGAGAGCATAAGCCATATATCCGAATACTTTGAGATATTTTTAAACCGTATGTTGCTGTGCCGCAAAGCGGCTGATTATTTCGGCTATACATTTGAGGTAAACATAAATCATTTGCGTGTTATGTAAAGATAAAATAAGGCGGTCTGTATGGCATTGGATAAAATATAAAGCCTGTGGGTAAAATCCGCAGGCTTTTTGCTTATTAAAAACAGTCTGGTAAATAGAGCCTATTTGCCGTAGGTAAATATTGCGGTTCCCGCAGTTATAGCCAAAGAGGTTGCTATATAGAGAACTGTGCCGTCGATTTCGGCAAAGTATTCTTTTATTACATTGCCGAAAATATCGGTGATATATCCAAGTCTTTGTCCCTGTTTTATTTCTTGCTCCGTATCAAATTTACAGTGCCACATGCCGTCAACATCTGCGTCAAGGTAGATCACATCGGTCATCTCTTTCCGGGGCGTTTTCGGCAAAACCGGCTCTTTATCCGTAATTCCCAAATATGCCATAATATTGTAAACATCCTCTTTGTAATCGGCTACTTCTTTCTCGGACCAAAGCCCCATTCCGCCTCGCTCTATAAGCAGACAGGGAAGCCCTAAAATGGCCCGGCTGTTGTAGGCACCGGTAGTGGATTTTGATTTTACCATATACTTGGCGTTTATATATTTTGCCCGGTCATAGGATTTTTGCAAAACAGTTTCATCCCCCACACCGGGGCGGTAAATATAAGGGGGCAGTTTTTCGTGCAGGTCTCCGCCGTGTAAATCAAGGTAGAAATCGGCTCTTTTTTGGTAATTTTCCGTTAAAAAATATGCCAATTTATCACCGGCTGTGCCGTTGGGGTCGCCGGGGAAAAGACGGTTTATATTTTTGCCGTCCAGTGGGGAAATGTACGAAACTCTTGCATAAAATGCCGCTGTGTTTACGCAGTTTATTATTACAATACCGCCGTTTATTTTTGCCGGGTCAATTTCTTTGGCCAGCTTTGTGGCGGTTTCTATACAGGGGTATTCGCCGCCGTGTATGCCTGCGGTTATAAGCAAAAGCGGGCCATCCTGCCGGCCGTTTATAACTGTAACCGGAATTTGTATTTCCGGGGTGACGGTTGTAAATCCATGGGCTTTTTTGCCCCTTTCTGCGGTTATGTTTACAAATGTAAGGTTATTTTTCATGGCTTTGCTCCTTTTTGGTTTTGCTCGGTTAGTGCTTGCTAACTTAAATTTACTATACTCAACGGCAAATGTCAATATTTTGTCGTGGGTTCTGTAAAGATTTGTTTTGTTGCACAAAAAATCTTCCGCCTTATTGACAAGACGGAAGATTTTTAATATTGGATTTCTCTGCCGGTGACTGAAAAACCCCTTAAATTATAATTAGCCCAAGTCGGTTGTTGATGTAATGTCAACTTTACCGGATTTAATCATGTAGTTAGAGTAGATAAAGATAAGAACTGTAACAACAACTGTGCCGATTGCAAGAGGCATTGTAAGTGATGTCAATGAGAATATACCCGTAAGTGAGGATGCTATCATTGAAACAACCATCAAAGCCTTAAATGCGCCCTCGGAAAGGTTAAATGCGTTGTTAGGCCACTGTTCCGGGAACATCTTAGGCATCTTCATTGCACGGAAATCGGTGATGAAAACGATAACCATACCCGGAACCATCATCATTGAAACAATGTTGTCAAGAGATATACCGCTCATAATCGGCAATGCGGAAACAAGGAATATAACAATCAAGCTGTTCTTCGGCTTCAAGAATATCTTAGGAATCCAACCGTCCTGTGCAATACCTGTGTACATATGGCTGTAACCTGTCAAACCGCCCAGCAAAGCAGTTGAAAGGGAGGCCATAGCGCCGCCGACAACAAAGAATATGTACAAAGCCTTAGGCAAAACCATCTGTGCCAGGTAGCCAAGGTTCTGGTTTGCAACTTCGCCGTAAGGTGCAAGGCTGGAGCCTACATAACCCAAAAGGGCATAGATAACAGCGCAGGTTACAGAGGCTATAATCCAAGCTTTCGGAATGTCTTTCTTAGGATTTTCCGCAACAGAGGCAAAGTTGATAACTGTTGTGATACCATCGCAAGTAAAGGACATCAAAGCGATAGCGGTAATAAAGCTTACGCCGCCGTTGATAAAGAAAGGTTCGCCTTCAAATCCGCCGTGGTGACCTACCGCAAAACCGAATGCGATAAACAAGCCTAAGGCAACAATTTTACAAATGCTCAAACCGTTTTGAACTCTTGCAAAGATATTTGCCCCTGTTGAAGCGAGAAAGCAGAACAAGCCCATAAAGGCCAGTGCCAAAATTCTCTGGTAAGGTACCAAAGCCGGAACAAGCAATACGGTGTAGCTGGCAAGTGAAATACCGAAAACCGAGAAAGAAAGCATGGCTACAAGGTTGTTTAAAGCGGCAACACCTGTGAGCATAGGGGTTAAAACAAGGGCGGACTGTGAATAAATACCGCCTGAAAGATTGAACATTGAGGAAGTTACAATCATACGGGTTTGCTGCGACATTTTAAACAACATCGCAATTAAAAAGGCAATGGCAACCGAACGACCGGTAAGGCCTATACCTACGCCCAGCATTGAGTAGATACCTGCGCCGATACAGCCGCCGATACCCATAAATACCAGGTCAAAAAGTGACATTTTCTTTTCGCTGTGCATAATAATTTCTCCTAAATTTTTTATTTCGAGTACACGACATCACCGAGTGTACTTCTTTTACGTACACATTATAGTATTTTGCATAGACCGTGTATAGATTTAAATTCAACAATATTTCATAAAATATTTTGGAAATTTTGCCAAATGTTCAGTTTTAGCCCATTTGCCGATTTAAGGTGTGTATCTCTTTATATAAAAATAATCTCATAAAATGTTGAACTATTAACCGTTACAATATATAATGTAGAAAACAGTGACAATTAAAAATTTATTGTGAGGTAATAGTATGAGCTGTCAAAAGGATTGTATGCTGATAGGTATCGCCGGGGGAACGGGTTCCGGCAAATCCACTTTTACAAACAGAATTAAGAAACAGTTCGGCGATGATGTAACTGTCATCTACCATGACAATTATTACAGGCGCCGTGATGACATTCCCTTTGAGGAGAGAAAGAAAATAAACTACGACCACCCGGACGCCCTGGAAACGGATATGCTTATCGAGCATATAAAACAGCTTAAAGCCGGCAAAAGCGTGGTTTGCCCGGTTTATGATTTTTCGGTGCATAACCGCAGTGATAAAACCGTTGTTATAAAACCCAGCAAGGTTATTTTGGTGGAGGGAATTTTGGTTTTGCAAAACCCGGAACTCTGTGACCTTTTGGATATTAAAATTTTTGTTGAGGCAGATGCAGACGAAAGAATTTTGCGCCGAGTTCTCCGTGACGTGGAGGAGCGTGGCCGTGATTTAAGGGGAATTATCGACCAATATTTAACCACAGTTAAACCTATGCACTATCGGTTTGTTGAACCGTCCAAGGCAAAGGCGGATATTGTTATAAATTCCGGCCTTAACGATGTGGCATACGATATTGTAAGCACAAAAATTCAGGCTTATTTGGAAGGAAAAAATGACGATTAAGTAAAGTCGATTATGTTTTGTAGGGGCGGCAAGCTTTTTATATGGGAAAACCGTAGGGATTGACCTTGGTACAATAAACTGATTTGCAACCGAATATCGTATATAAACAAAATGTTTCCAATCTCTCAGTCAGCTAACGCTGACAGCTCTCTTTACCAAAGAGAGCCTTGCTATTCGTTCGGTTTAAAATGTTAATTTACAACCAAACAAGTGCAGGAAAGAGAGCCGATTTTATTGAAAATTATAAGTTTATAGATTTTTAATCAACCCTCCCGTCGGCTACGCCGACACCCTCCCTTGCACAGGGAGGGCAAGTTTTACTGTCTGTTGGGATACTTTGTTACAGTGGAAAACCATTTTAAACAATCTGCAATTTATTTCTGTGGGCTATAAAATAACATTCGTATAAAATCAATAACACCTTGGCTCCACTGTGCAAGGGGAGCTGGCGGCGATAGCCGTCTGAGGGGTTGTTTTACAATCTGTTTATATCAAATTTCGGCTACAAATAACGACCCCAAAAATCCGCAATTTTGTCACCCCTGTGTAAAGAGAGCCGGGTTTGCGATATTCTGTTTTACAATTTAAAGGTTACAATTTTGTAACTTCTATTTACTTTTATAAAATTATTTGTATTCTAATTAAAAAAACACAAAATTAAAGCGGACTAAATGCCCGCTTTTTTGTTTGTCTTATTGGTTTTGAATTTTCAGTTTTTTCATTGTGGGTATCATAATAAGAACTGTGGCAATAAATGTTACGGTGTCGGCAATGGGGGCGGAGTACAGAACCCCGGTAACCCCAAGAAATTTCGGCAGGGTGATAACCAAGGGAACATTTATGACAAATTCACCCATAAGGGATAAAATCATTGCCTCTGCCTACAAAAATTTGGTCAACAATGTTATATAGTGATGATACCGGCATTGATGTGATACAGGGAATTGAAAATTTTAATATCATTTTTGATATTTTTCTAAAAAATAAAACTGCGACAAATCTACTGTAAACCGGAATATTTGTCGCAGCTTGAGCGTACAAACGAAACCTTAACAAATGACCACAGAGTTGTAGTGCAAAAATTTTGTATAAAACTTTTGCACTATTTTAAAGCGTCCTCTTTTTCGTGTTCCTCTTCGTTTTTGATTTCCCAATGAATAAGTAAAGTGAGGGCTGCACGGAGAATGATTATTGCGCCTACCTGTATAATATCTGACATATCACGGGCAACAACGGTTCTTAAAATCTCACCGCCCAGTTTAAATTCCAAAGCCATTGCAAGACCTTCCGCAAGGTTAAGCCTGGTTTTGGGGTCTTTTTTTATCCAAGAATAAAAGGCCTTTACGGCGGTTACCGCTATAACCGTAAGCCCCATAAGTTCAAGAATGATTACAAAAAAATTTACGGCGTTTTCAAGGCCGGTTTCCAATACTCGGTTTAGTGAAAATGCCCCAAGGCTGATTGCATAGTTCATATAATTTAATCTCCTAATATACTTTGGCTTTATTTTAGTACAAAAAATATCAGTTGTAAATCAAATTCAATATAAACGGCGTTTTAGACAAAAAAATATTTTTTTATTTGACAAATGGCATAATTAAAAGGGCAAAATACCCATGTGTTTCTAAATTCACATGGGTATTTGGTTTATTATGCTTTTAAATTTCTTTTCTGCTGTTGTACCTGCCAAGGAAAACACCTGTTAAGGTTTCCGCCGGTAATTCTTCGCCGGTAATGATTTTTTTAAGATTTTCCTCACTTGTGTTGGGGTTTGCAAAGGAAAGAACTAAGCCGTCATAATCTTTGGGCACGGTGAATATACCGCTTATAACATATATCATGTCGTAGTCTCCGTCATATTTTGTGTTGTTGTCTTTTGTAAAATCAAATTTTTCTATGGTGTATTCTATCTTCTTTTTCTTACCGTTTACGGTGATTTTTTGCTTGCCGGTAATACTGCCGAATCTTTGGGTGTCTTTGCTCCAATCAATGTTTACCTTTTCCCCGGTGTAATAATCCGCTATTTCACATTTTGGGGGATATATTCCGTTGTAGCCGCCGGGATATTCCCTGTTGCCGTACTCATCTTTTGTCGTCTCCTTTAAATCCGCAAAAAAGAAAACCTGAAAATGTATTTCGTCATTTTTGTCACCGGATTTTGCATGGTAGTTTTGATTCATAATAATATAACCGTTTACGGTGCCGTGGTCGTTTAAAATGTTATCTTCCTCACCGTCATTAAGATAAAATCTGTCGCAGGTTATAAATTCAAAGGGCTGTCCGGTTTCCGGGTTTCCATTTTCGCATGGAATTTCATACAGCACATCAATGTCTTTTTCCTCAAAATAAGGGGTCTGATTTTCGACATTTTTACTGCAAGATGTTAAAAACACAAGGCAAAGGGTAAAAATCATAAGGGTAAAAGATCTTTTCATACTGTGCATCCTCCTTTTTTACTTAATTGTAACATACTTGGTAAAAAAAACAATATTTATCGGGAAAATTACAATATTTTATGGAAATTGACAGCGGCGGGGGATATTTGCGGAATTCCGGGCAAGAATAAGCACCGGAGGGAGAGGGAATTGAAAAAATATTTTAAATTATTGTTCCGGGCTTTGGCGGCTGTTTTTTGCGTTGCCCTGCCGGTGAGATACAATCTGCCGGATAAGATATACACTTCCGACAGGCGGCAGGCGGAAATAGGACGGGTGCCTGAAATTAAACTTATTGCAAAAGACAGGCAAATTTACGCCGACAGAACCGACGCCCGGTATGACGCCAAACTATTTGGACTTATCAAGGTGAAAGAGGTTACGGTTAGCCAAAAAGAAACCAGATATGTGGCTGTAAGCGGTGAGCCGTTTGGCCTTAAAATGTTTTGCGACGGTGTTATGGTAGTGGGATTTTCCGATATATTGACTGCCGACGGTTACAAAAACCCGGCAAAAAATGCAGGGCTTAAAATCGGCGATATTGTAACTGCCATAAACGGCAAAAAAGTGCAAACAAACGAAGATGTAGGCGAAATAATATCCAGGTGTCGGGGGCAGGAAATAACCGTTGAGTATCTGCGTAATGACACTGAGAAAACAGCCCAAATCACAGCTGTGTATGATAAAAACATAGGCGCTTACAGAAGCGGAATGTGGGTAAGGGATTCCAGCGCAGGAATAGGTACCATGACATTTTACGATATAGAAAAAGGGCTTTTCGCCGGCTTGGGCCACGGCATAAAAGATATAGACACCGGCAAGGAAATAAGGCTTTTGTCCGGGGAAACTGTGCCGGTTAAAATAACCGGGGTGACAAAGAGCAAAAACGGCAGTGCGGGACGGTTGAAAGGCAGTTTTTCATCTGTGAGAGCCTCCGGCAAGATTTTGAAAAACACATCGGTGGGGGTTTACGGCAAAATTTACTCCGCCGGGGATTACAGACTTATGCCTGTGGCAAACGAAATCGAAATAAAACCCGGCAAGGCCTATATACTCACCTGTATTGAGGGGCAAGAGCCGAAAAGCTATGAAATACAAATAGAAAAAATTTACCTCAATTCAAAAGACCGGACAAAAAATATGGTTATAAAAATAACCGATAAAGAACTTTTAGACAAAACAGGGGGAATTGTACGGGGCATGAGCGGAAGCCCTATAATACAAAACGGTAAACTTGTGGGAGCAGTAACTCATGTTTTTGTAAATCGGGTTCACCGAGGCTATCGGATATTTGCACAAAATATGCTTACCGCCCTTGACAGCGCAGAGGAAAATACAAAATAAAAATTCCGGGGAACAGGCAAAAGCCTACCCCGGTTTTGTATTTGTTTTTACTGTGTCGTTACATTATAAAATAAACCAAAACAGATATAAAACATAGAATGTGGCGCCCCACATCATATTTCTTTTGTATAGCCTGTCGTTTGTGCGGTTTATATAGGCGGACAAAAATTCATTGATTGAAATTAACGGCATATAGTAAAGAAAAGCGTTCCCGTCGGAAAAGCTCTTAAATATAAGGTAGCAGCACACAAAGGTAATAAATCCGTTTAAAGCTATAAGAAGTTTATCCTTTGTTGACCTGTTGTTAAAATTCATATTTGCACCTCAAAAATCATATATCTTGTATAAGAGTACCATTAAAAAATGTAATATCAGTGAAAAACAAAAAGGACTGCCCGCAGCAGTCCGAATTTGAAAAGAAGAAATTTTATTAGGATTAATTTTATTATGTATCGATGTATCTCTCATCGACAGGTGAAATTTTACCACAGTTTTACAGTATTTTCTGTGACTTAGTCACATTACACAAATAAAAGTATTATTTTTGTGCATTTGCACAATAATTGTTAGTTGTGACTTGACTTTTTCAAATATTGTGGTATGCTTATAAGGTATCAAATAAAGGTACAACCGGGTGTGGCGCAGTTTTGGTAGCGCGCTTGAATGGGGTTCAAGAGGCCGTGAGTTCGAATCTCGCCACTCGGACCATATCGGATATTCACAGAGTATTTAATTCTGTGAATATCCTTTTTTGTTTGCGTAACATTTTTACCCGGTTGGGCATAGAATATATCTGTGAAATTTATTTGTGCAAAATCACAATTTTACAATATTTTCTTTGTGCATTGTGACTAAGTCACTGAAATACAATTAAACATATGCTATAATTCAATCACACTCAGGGGAACCCTGTGGTGATTACATAGATATTTTGATTTGAGAGAGGTATATTATCATGAAAATTTCTAAATTCTTTAAAGAAGCCGCTCAGAGCTTTGCAAACAAGGAAATCAACAACTGATTTTAAACAATTATAACTTTGAAAGGAGCATACGGCAATGGCTGTACAGATGATTATTAAATACGCAGACACCGAGAAAAAGGTTGTTGGCAAAAAGAACATAATTGACGAAATTAACATATTTTCAAAAAGCGACAACTCCTATGACAGCGAGCTTTGCAGAAAGCGTGTCGCAGGTTCTAATCACAAACTTTTGTTAAGAATGTAAGTTTTAATATTATACGGGATTGATTTTTATGTCAATCCTGTTTTATTTTATATTCCTATTTTTGTATTTCCGTGATATAATAAGAAAAAACGGAGGTAATTTAATATGGACGCATTTGAAATTATCAAGGACAGAAGAAGTGTAAAAAAATACACCGATAAACCGGTTCCTCGGGAACTTATCGAAAAAGTTTGCCGGGCAGGCACTTGGGCGGCAACGGGTATGGGCAGGCAGTCACCTGTTATTTTGGCGGTTACAAACAAAGAGGTAAGGGACAAACTTTCCGAAATAAACGCCGAAGTTATGGGGGCAAAAAACGACCCGTTTTACGGCGCCCCCGTTGTGCTGGTTGTTCTTGCAAACAAGGCAATGCCTACTGCAATTTATGATGGCAGCCTTGTTATGGGCAATATGATGATTGAGGCAAAATCTTTGGGACTTGGCTCCTGCTGGATTCACCGTGCAAAGGAAGAATTTGAAACCGAGTACGGCAAGCGGCTTTTGAAAGAGCTTGGCATCGAGGGCGAATACGAGGGAATCGGCAATCTTATTTTAGGTTACGGCGACGGGGAAAAACCTCGGCCGAAGCCAAGAAAAGAAAACTATGTCTATCACATTGATTGATTTGCCTTTGGCGACAATCGAAAATGCCCAATTCGGCAAAAAGCCATAATGGATAAAAGTCAATCCGCCCGGGTGCAGTTCGGGCGGTTTTTCTTTGTGGAATGATATTATAAAATTCAAAAATATAATGTAAATTTATTTCTCGCCTTAAATATTTATTAAATTTATTGACACGGGGGCGCTATAAATAGTACAATATCCTATATAAATATAGGATGTAATTCTGCCTTTTGCCGGCGGAATTTCCCAAAGTTTTAAAAGGAGCGACAATATTGAAAAAGAACGGAAAAAGTTATGTCAGCCCTATATATGCGGTTGCTATGATTTGGATAGGCTGGACATTGGTTTTGCCACTGTTTAGCATTATGCACTACATACCACTTATAGCGGTCTCTGTGGCGGTTTACAACATTGTAAATGCGGTTATCAAGAAAAATGACGCAGATGACGAAAAAGCAAAGGCACGGCAACGGCGGAAAAATCGGGCTGCGGAAAAGACTAAAACCGAAACCCCCAAAGAGGAAAAGGGCACCGGCAACCCACGGGTTGACGCACTTATCAAACAGCGTGACGATGCAATCAGTGAGATGCGCAGGTTGAATATGAACATCGAAAATGAGAAGATAACCGCCCAAATCAACGATATGGAATATACCACATCAAAGATTTTCGAGTATGTTATCCAAAACCCGGATAAGGTTTCCTCAATTTCCAAATTTTTCGATTACTATTTGCCCACAACCATAAAATTATTGGACACATATGATAAGATGAATTCCCGGGGTGTAAAAGGCGAAAATATATCGTCTACCATGGCAAAGGTTGAAGAAACCTTGGATATGGTAACCGAGGCTTTCCATAAGACTTTGGACACGCTTTTTGCAGGGGAGGCCATTGACGTAAGCGCCGATATTTCGGTTATGGAAAACCTTATGAAAAATGAGGGCCTTACCGGCGACAGCCAACCCGGCGAAATAAATTTAACCACATCTGAATGATAAGGAGAGACGAATATGAACGAAGAATTTACATTGACCCTTACCCCGGAGGAAGACCGGGAAAAAGAGACCCTTGAAGGGGTTACTCGGCAGGCTCGGCGGCGGCTGGGTGAAACCGCACCGGAAGTAAGCCAGGCCGAAATCGAAAAGCAGAGAGAAATAAAGGCAATTCACTTGGACGAGAGCACACTTTCCGAAAAGGAGAGAGCCCAGGTTGAAGAGTTCAGTAAAAAGATTGATATTTCAAATTCAAATGTGGTTATGCAGTATGGCTCTGCCGCACAGAAGAATATCGCACAGTTTTCCGAGGCCACATTGGGCAGTGTCAAAACAAAGGATTTAGGCGAAATCGGCGACGATTTGACAGATCTTGTAAATGAGTTGAAGAGCTTTAATGCAGAGGACGAGAAAAAAGGTTTTTTGGGAATTTTCAAAAAGCCTGTTGACGCAATGACAAACCTTAAAACAAAGTACGATTCCGCAGAAAAAAATGTGGAAAAAATCGTAAAACAGCTTGAAAACCATCAGGTTACCCTTATGAAAGACGTGGCTATGTTGGATCAGATGTACGCTCTCAACGAAAAGTACTACAAAGAGCTTACAATGTACATCATCGCCGGTAAAAAGCGTTTGATAGATTACAAGGCCAACGAGCTTGAAGAAATCAGAAAGAAAGCGGAAGAATCCGGCGCGCCGGAGGACGCACAGGCTTATAACGACGCCGTAAATCTTTGTTCCAGATTTGAAAAGAAACTTCACGATTTGGAACTTACAAGACAGATTTCCGTGCAGATGGGCCCGCAGATAAGACTTTTGCAGAACAATGACACAATGATGATTGAAAAAATACAGTCGTCACTTGTGAACACAATTCCCCTTTGGAAGAGCCAAATGGTTTTGGCACTCGGTCTTGAACATTCAAGACAGGCTACACAGGCACAGCACGAAGTTACGGAAATTACAAACTCAATGCTTAAAAAGAATGCGGAAATGTTGCACACAAGCACGGTACAAACCGCAAAAGAGGCAGAGAGAAGCATCATAGACATAGAGACCTTGCAGCATACCAATAAGGAACTTATTTCCGCATTGGACGAGGTTATGAAAATTCAAACAGAGGGCGCACGGAAACGCAAGAGCGCAGAGGCCGAACTTGGCAAGTTAGAGGGCGAATTGCGTGAAAAGCTTTTGGAATTGCACCCTGAAAAATAAATTTTTAAGGAGACAATATGGATTTCTTTAAAAAACGCAGTACCGCTTGGGCGGTTCTTGTGATAACAATAGTTTTGTGTTCCTTTTGGGGCATTAAGAAAAGACCCAGCGACACAAAGGATATAGAATTGCTGCCCTCCGGCGTTTATGTACAGGACAAGGCAAACATTTTAAGTGATGAAACGGAAGATTACATTACAAAGCTGAACAACGGCCTTGTAAGCGAGACAAGCTCGGAAATACAGGTAATAACCATTGACACAACAGGGGACGACAGCCTTTGGAGCACGGCTTGGAATTACGGATACGACTTAAATCTTTCCAAAACAAGCAGTGTGTTTATAATAGCGGTAAACGACGGGGACGCTCTTGTTTTACAAGGTGACGGCTTGTTTAGCGATTATTATGACTATTTTTCCGATGATCAACTGGGTAAAATCTTGAAGTCCAATTACACTGTTCAGGACTTTGCAGACAAAAATCTTGACCGGGATACAAAGGCGGCTTTTACCGCTTTGATAAGCCAATACGAACAGGCTTTTAATGTAAGTATTGAACCGGCATCTCAGATTACAAAATACCCGGAGCAGACATATGACGAATATCGGGCCGGGGAAGGCTATATCGCCGTTCTTGTAAGCTACATAATAATTTTACTGGTTTTGCTTTTGATAATTATTGCAATATCAAACGGCAGACGCAGAAGACGCAGAAGAATACTTTACGGCTATCCCACACCGAGACCGTTGAGAAGGTCTGTATTTGTGCCGTCTTATTATCCGGGCAGCACAAGACCGCCAAGACAGACACCTCCGCCGAGAGGCGGCTCCTTCGGCGGCTCATCAAGCCGCAGCGGTGGATTTGGCAGTTCGTCAAGCCGTTCCGGCGGTTCATTCGGCTCGTCAAGTTTCGGCGGCAGCCGCAGCGGCGGATTTGGCGGTTCGTCAAGCCGTTCCGGCGGTTCATTCGGTTCGTCAAGTTTCGGCGGCAGCCGCAGCGGCGGATTCGGCGGCTCATCAAGCCGTTCCGGCGGTTCATTCGGCGGCGGAAGATCCGGCGGCAGCTTTAAGCACTGATAACATTTAAATAAGCGGATTTAAGACAGTTTAGGCCATGGGGCTTAGACTGTCTTTTTTTATTTGCCCCGGTGTAACAATTACCACGGCAGGCAAATATAATAAACCGAAGGTTGAATTAAAAGTGCGGGTGATGTAATGGCAATTTTACAGATAAATAATTTAAGTATGATATATCAAACAGAACAGGCAGAGACAAAGGCAATAGAAAATGTGTCTTTTTCCGTGGAGAAGGGGCAGTTTGTAAGTATTGTGGGGCCCTCCGGCTGCGGCAAAAGCACACTGCTTTCATGTATTGCAGGGCTTACCTTGCCTGCCGACGGTGAAATTTTACTTAACGGCAAGGAGATTGACGGTATCAGCCGTGAAATAGGTTATATGCTGCAAACCGACAATCTTTTACCATGGCGTTCGGTTTATAAAAATGTGCTTTTAGGCCTTGAAATACAAAATAACATAAAACCCGAAACCGTGGCTTATGCCGCAGAACTATTGAAAAAATACGGTCTTTGGGAGTTTAAAGATAGTTTTCCGCGGAATTTGTCCGGCGGTATGCGACAGCGTGCAGCCCTGATACGCACCCTTGCCACAAGGCCGGAGATTTTACTTCTTGACGAGGCCTTTTCCGCCTTGGATTATCAAACAAGACTGACTGTAAGCTGTGATGTGTGGCAGATTTTAAGACGGGAGGGCAAGACCATGGTAATGGTAACTCATGATATTCCCGAGGCGGTTGCAATGTCGGATAAAATTATAATTCTATCCCATAGACCGGCTATTGTGAAAAAAATTTTAATGCCGGAATTTGGTGATAAAAATCCTACACGGCGCAGGGAAAGCCCGATGTTTAGCCGATATTTCAACGAGGTTTGGAGGGAGATGACCCCGTGAAAAAAGCATATACAAGAGAAGAATTTCTAAAATCCGTCAGAAATTTTAAGACAAAGGTGAAAATAACTCAAATATTTACCGTTGTTCTTATTTTGGCTTTTTGGGAACTTGCGGGGATTACCGGGCTGGCAGACGCATTTATAGTTTCAAGCCCGGTAAGGGTTGTAAAAACATTTATCTCCATGGCCGGCAAAGGGCTTTTTGTCCATGTGGTCTATACCGTGGCAGAAACCGTAATCGGCTTTTTAATCGGCGTGGCACTGGGGTTTATAATATCCGTCGGGCTGTGGTTTTCACCCTTTTTCAACAGGGTTTTCGCCCCGTTTTTGGTGGTGCTTAACAGCTTGCCGAAAATCGCCTTAGGGCCTGTTATAATTGTTTGGGCCGGTGCAGGTGCGGGAGCTATAATCACAATGGCAGTGGCTATATCTTTAATTGTAACGATTATTCAGCTTACCGAGGGCTTTAATTACACCGACGAAAACCTTTTATTGACCGTAAAAAGTATGGGAGCGGGCAAGTGGCAGAGCTTTTGCAAAATTGTTTTGCCGTACAATGTGCCGGTATTCTTCCAAAGTCTTAAAGTCAATATAGGCCTTAGCCTTGTGGGGGTAATTGCCGGAGAATTTTTGGTTTCAAAGGCGGGGCTTGGGTACTTGATAGTGTATGCAGGTCAGGTGTTCCGAATGGATCTTGTTATGATGAGCGTGGTTCTTCTCGGGGCAATCGCTTTTGCAATGTACGCCGCAGTAAGCCGTTTGGAAAAATGGGTTACAAAGCAAATAAATCACAATTAGGAGGCTGTTTTGAGAAAGAAATTTTTTGTTGCTGCCGCATTGGCCGCTTTGCTGTGTTTGGCAGGCTGTGCGCAGACAGAGGAACAAGAACTTGAAAAAGTGACGGTGGCAGAGGTTACACATTCTATTTTCTATGCGCCTATGTATGCCGCAATAGGCAACGGATATTTCCGGGAAAAGGGCATAGATCCGAAGCTTATAAACTCCGGCGGTGCCGATAAGGTTATGACGGCTCTTTTAACCGACGGAGCTAACATAGGCTTTGCAGGGCCGGAGGCGGTTATATATGTGTGCGCCCAGGGCAAAACCGACTACCCAAAGGTTTTTGCGCAGCTTACACAGTGCGACGGCTCTTTCCTTGTTGGCAGAGAAAAAGATGAGGATTTTACATGGCAGGACTTAAAGGGCAGCACAATTTTGCCGGGCCGCAAGGGCGGAATACCCTATATGACCTTGCTGTATTGCCTTAATAAAAACGGTATGGAAGTCGGCAAGGATGTATTTTTTGACGATACCGTTCGGTATGATGCCATGACAGGTGCGTTTTTAAGCGGAACGGGTGACTATGTAACGGTATTTGAACCGGGTGCTTCTGCCATTGAGGCAGAGGGCAAAGGATATATTCTTGCTTCGGTAGGTGAAGAGGGCGGTAAAGTGCCTTACACAACCTACTTTGCCAACGGCGATTATATAGAAGAAAATCGGGATTTGATACAGCGATTTACCGATGCCATATATATGGGTCAGCAGTTTGTAAACAGCCACAGCCGGCGTGAAGTGGCAGAGAGCATTGCCTACGCTTTCCCGGATACGGACATAGAAACAATCGAAACCGTTGTAAACAGATACAAAGAAATAGGCGCTTACAGTGAAAACGGCATTATGACCGAGGAAAATTTCAATCGCCTTTGCGATATTTTACAAAATGCCGGGGAACTTGATACTCAGGTAAGTTACACAGACATTGTGGACAGCACATTTGCACAAAAAAGCATAGGGTAAAAATGTCCCGCAGCCGCTTTAAAACGGTTGCGGGAACTTTGCTGTACAGCTGGGTTTATTTTAAACATATTTTACCGGTGTGTATAAATGTGAAAATAATTACAAAAATCGGACAAAGAAATTTAACATTTATTTAACAAGCCTTACACAAACAGTGGCTATAATAGTAGTTGTAAAAGATAAAAGAAACAACATTTAATTCATAATGTTTTTCATTTTTCTCTCCTCTTAATAAATATACTTTTCCCCGAAAGACGGCCGCATAAAGCGGTCGTCTTTCATTTTTATATATTTAAAAACGGTCAAATCAGAAAAAATAAAAAGCGGCCGCTAAGCCGCTTTAAATAAATATTTAGTTTGATGTGGATTCTATCAATTTAACTGTTACCGCAAAGGTTTCTCCGCTTTCCGGGCGGTAAATTTCAAGTTCCATGTCATCGCCGGGGCTAAACTTTGTCAGTTCGGTCAAAAGCACCTGAGTAGATGTAACTGTGGTGCCATTGGCCTTTACAATAACATCTCTTTCTCTTACCCCCCGTGCAGGCAACGGGCTGTTATCGGTAAATGATGCAATATATGCGCCGTAGTTTGGCAAGCCGTTTCTCGGGCCGTTTGTGGAGTTAAGCTCTATAACGCTTACGCCGAGAACAGCTCTGCCTGTAACATAACCGTTTTTAATAAGGCTTTCGATAATTGGCAGTGCATCGCTGATAGGAATGGCAAAACCTATGCCCTCGTAGTCAACATTGGCTATTTTAGATGATGTGATACCGATTACCTGGCCCCATCTGTTTACAAGAGGGCCGCCGGAGTTACCCGGGTTGATTGCCGCACTTGTCTGAATGAGAGCCAAACTTCTCCGGCTTGAATCTACATTACGGTTAAGACCGGAAACAATACCCTGTGTGCAAGAGCCTGAAAGGCCGCCTGCATTGCCTATGGCAACAACTCTTTCGCCTATTTTAAGCTGTGTGCTGTCGCCGAAATCCGCAACTGTCAAATCAGATTTGTTAACTTTGATAACCGCAAGGTCGGTGTCTGTGTCATAGCCTACAATGTCCGCCCTTACTTCATCGCCGTCGCTGAAAACAACATTGAGGTATGTTGCGTCGGAGATAACATGGGCGTTTGTTATAATGTAGCCGTCTGCCGTAAGCACAATACCTGTGCCGGAGGCGGAAGGTGATACCGAATTACCGGTGTATGTGTTTATGCAAACAACCGACGGCAAAACTTTTTCGTAAATTTCGGTGGTGTCGTATCCCTCGTCCTGGTTTTCCGGAACAGGCTGAATTTCAACCATACTGCTGTCAAAAGAACTGTCGGTGTTGTCGTCGTCTTTGTCGGTTTCGGAAACAAGGCTGTCAATCCGTTTGAACAAACCGGTGTCTTTTCCCGATCTACCTATATAATAACCGCCTGCAAGTGTTAAACATAAGCAGGCAACCATAACCAAAATAAGTGGTGTTTTTTTATTTTTCATCGCTTATCGCTTCCTTTTCTCTATTTCTGTTGATATGATAACCTTTAATTGTGAAAATTATTTGACTATATATGTAATTTTAAATGTATTTCACCTAACATTCAGACAAAAAACACACGGAGGAAGAACCCCCGTGTGAAATGTAAATATTTACTTTTTCCTGCCTTTTTTCCTTACGGTGACATTCCTGTTTGTGCTTTTGTCCCGGGGCAAAATAATTGTTTGTTTTGTCCGTTTTTTGCCCTTTGCACAAGGCAGCGTAAAGATAAATTCAGTGTAGCTTTTGCCGTCGCTCTCCACCCAAATTTCACCGCCGGAGCGGGTTACAAGGGTGCGCACGATAAACAGGCCTATTCCCGCACCTTTTACATGAACGCTGCGAGAGGTATCTTCCTTGTAAAATCTTTCAAAGATGTATGGGAGAGCTTCGCTGCTTACGCCGTCCCCTGAATTTTTTATTTTTACGGTGACCATACCGGCAGATTTATCCTCGCTTACACTAAAAGCGATATAGCCGCCGTTGGGTGTGAATTTTAAGGCGTTGTCGAATATGTTGTAAACTACCTGATGTATCAAATCCCGGTCAGCGTTTACCATTATTTTTTCCGGCTTAAAGTTTACAAGCTGGATGCCGGCGTTTTCTATCCTGCTCTCAAAGCCGAAAGCAACCGTTGCGATAGTATCCCAAATATTGTAATCCCGAACATTCATAACAAACTCGCCGCTTTCAAGTTTGGAAATATCAAGCATGCTGTTTGTAAGTCTTGCAAGCCTGCCTATCTCGTCGCTTATGACTTTAAGGTATTTTTCCTGCCGTTCCGGCGGAATTGTGCCGTCTAAAATGCCATCGACAAATCCTTTTATACTGGTCATAGGTGTGCGCAGCTCGTGTGCGATATTAGCCACAAAACTGGAACGGGATTTTTCGTTTTTCTCCACGAAAGCCGCCATTTGATTAAATGTGGAGGCAAGATGGGCGATTTCGTCATCTCCCTCTATGGCAACACGGGCGGAAAAGTCGCCTTGGCTGAACTGCTTTGCCGCATTTGAAATATTGCTCAAAGGAGTTGTAAGCCTGTCGGTTACAAAAAATGTCACAACACCGGAAATTGTAAGCATGGACGCCGCACATAAAAAGAATATGGCCATAAGGTTGTTCATAAAAGCGGCGGTACTGCTTGCGTCGGAAAATGCAAATACATAGCCGGTTATATTGCCGTAGGCGTCCCTTGCGGATAGCCCCACGGTGTAGTAGCTGTTTGGATACATTTTCGCAAAACCGCCGTTTAGTACCGACGGCTTTTCTGTTGCGGAAAGCTGCCGCATAATATCGTCCGGCAGAAACATACCCTCGTGGCCGCACTTTGTCTCCTCGGTACAAACCAAAACCTTGCCTTTTTCGTCTGCAAGCAAAACCCTTGTAGATGTTGTGTTTGATATAAGGCGCAGATTGTCACGAAGTTTATTGCGCTTTTCCGTACTTGTTAAATCCTCGTAATCTCCCAGGGAAATCCTGTAAGCTTCCCGACCGTTGTTTACGCAAAGATTTAAGGTGTCTATTCTGTCATTCGCCAAATATCGTTGGGTGAAAAACATAAAAATTATACCCAAAGTGCCTATTGATAAAGTTATCATAAGGCTTATGGCGGAGGAAAAGCGAGAGGCAATTGTTTTTCTCATATTTAATTAGCCGTGCAAGCCCTGTTCCTGTAATTCCATATTTTCAACCACAATGTCGTGAATTTCACCCAAAGAGGCGCAGTATTCCAAAACAAGCCAAGGCTCGTTTGTGTGGTAATGAATTTTAATCAAATCGCTGTCGCCTACAGCCAAAAGGCAATCGCCTTTAAAGTGTTCTACAAAATAATCGTAGATTTCGTCCTCGTCTAAGTCTGTGCCCTCAATCAAGAGCTGTGTGTCGAATTTGAATTCAAGCATATTTTTCTCCTTTAAATTAACTTTTTTGATTATTCTTTGACCTCGAATTTGTAGCCTACGCCCCAAACCGTTTTAAGGCTCCACTGGTTGCTTACACCCTCCAACTTTTCACGAAGGCGCTTAATGTGCACATCAATGGTGCGGCTGTCGCCGTAGTATTCAAAGCCCCAAACTTCGTCAAGTAAGGCATCCCTGGTAAACACCTTGTTGGGATTTGAGGCCAAGTGGTACAAAAGTTCAAGCTCTTTCGGCGGCGTGTCAACAATTTCGTCTTTTACACGAAGTTCGTATTTTGTTATGTTTACAACCAAATTATCGTAAACCAAAGCGCCGTCTGTTGTGGGCCGCTGTTCCGTCTGTCTGCCGGTGCGCCTTAAAACCGCTTTAATTCTGGCTACAACTTCTTTTGTGTCAAAAGGTTTTACGATGTAGTCGTCTGCGCCAAGTTCAAGCCCAAGAACCTTGTCAAAGGTTTCGCCTTTTGCGGTAAGCATGATTATAGGCACATTGCCTTTTGCCCTTATGCGGCGGCAGGCTTCCCAGCCGTCTACACGGGGCATCATAACATCAAGCAGAACCAAGTCAAAACCGCCGTTTTCAAAGGCTTCCACAGCGGTTTCCCCGTCGTGGGCTATGGCGGTTTCATAACCTTCTTTTTCAAGATACAAACGCAAAAGTTCGCAGATATTTACATCGTCATCAACTATTAAAATTTTGTCTTTATCCATTTTTTACCCCCTACCGTCGGGCGGTGTTTTACACCATCACTTGAATGAATTATACATGAAAATTGTGAATAAATAAAGAGAAAAACACGGCTCTTTGTAAACATTTTAATAATTTATAGGTGAATAGATAAGTTTTATAGCTTGATTCGGCAAAAAATTAAAAAATTTCTTGACAAAAGTTTGTTGCCGTGCTATACTTAACAAGCATTAAGTTGCTGGTGTAGCTCAGCCGGTAGAGCAGCTGATTTGTAATCAGCAGGTCGGGGGTTCGAATCCGTCCACCAGCTCCATTTTTATTAAACTTAATACATGGGAGAGTTCCCGAGCGGCCAAAGGGGACAGACTGTAAATCTGCTGGCTATGCCTTCGATGGTTCGAATCCATCCTCTCCCACCAAGAGAAGTACGTTTTTGTACTTCTCTTTTTTTATTCTATTTAATTTTTAAAGGTTTTTGCCCATTCAAGACCCAATATTTTACACTGCCCGAAAGAGTAAGGGTTTCCCGGTTTTATAAATTTGTCAGTTTAAAACATTTCTTCTTCCCATTTAAAGTTTTTCATATCCACACAGCCGTTGGGCTTAAAAGCCACCCCTTCCCGTTCCAGTAAAAATCGCTGTTCGTTCCAGCCGGGGGCGCATTTGCCCTGCCGGTTTACCACTCGGTGACATGGAAAATTGCCGTACAGGTGAGCTTCACTTAAAACCTTGCCCACCAATCTGGCGTTTTTATCTCTGCCTATCAGTTTTGCAATTTGACCGTAACAGGCAACCTTGCCCCGGGGGATTTCCTCCACAACCGACAGAATTTCATATATCAGGTTTTCTGTAATTTTTCTTTTCATAAATAGCCTCCTCGCAAATTATATTATATGGTTTAAAGGTTGTTGTCAATGTTGACAAAAGTTTTTCTCTGCTTTATCATAATTGTAACTAATAAAAGCAATAAGTACAAAATTATTAAAAGCGGAATTGTATTTAATGGCTTTGCCGGAGCGTATAATTTTAAAAAAACAGGAGGACAAATTATGAAACTTGCATTTAACTGTGATTACCTTGAAGGGGCACACGAGAAAATCCTTAAAAGATTGATTGACACAAACAGAGAAAAAACCGTGGGCTACGGCGATGACCCATATTGCGCCATGGCGGCGGAAAAAATAAGGGCGGCTTGCGGACGGCCAAACGCCGGCGTTTACTTTTTTGTAGGCGGCACCCCGGCAAACGCCACAATTATCGACGGTATTTTGAGAAATTATCAGGGTGTGATTTCCGCCGACACGGGACACATCAACGGCCACGAGGCAGGCGCCATAGAAACTGCCGGACACAAAGTTTTGGCTTTGCCCAACAAGGACGGCAAACTGCGGCGGGAAGATGTGGAAAGTTATTTAAAGGACTTTTACGGCAATAACACATATCCCCATATGGTTCAGCCGGGTATGGTTTATATTTCTCAGCCAACAGAAAATGGCACACTGTACACCCTTGAAGAACTTACGGCTTTAAGCCGGGTGTGTAAAAAGCACAATTTGCCATTGTACGCCGATGGCGCACGCCTTGCTTACGGCCTTGCCACACCGGGCAATGATGTTACTTTGAAAGACTTGGCAGAGCTTTGCGACGCTTTTTACATAGGCGGTACAAAGTGCGGGCGGCTTTTTGGTGAGGCGGCTGTTATAACAAACCCGGATATTCTGCCTTGCTTTTTTACCACTATGAAGCAACACGGTGCGGTTTTGGCAAAGGGCAGGCTTTTGGGCTTACAGTTTGACGAAATGTTTACCGAGGATTTGTATTTGCACATAGGGGAAAGCGCAATAAAATATGCAGACGAGATTACAGGGCGGCTTGTTAAATTCGGCTATCCTATCTATATGCAGTCCCCTACAAACCAGCGCTTTACGGTTATGGATAACGAAACTTTGAATAAATTCGGGGAAGAAATAGAGTACAGCTATTGGCGGAAGGTTGACGAAAACCACACGGCAATTCGCCTTGCCACAAGTTGGCGGACAACAAGAGAAGATGTAGACAGGCTTATTCGGGTTTTGGAAAAATACAAGCCGCTGTAATCGGAGAGACGAAATATGAAACGCTTTAAAAGAAGCAGCGGAGTGCTGTTGCCTGTTTTCAGCTTGCCGTCAAACTATGGAATAGGCACAATCGGCAAAGCCGCCTATGATTTTATAGATTTTTTACACAGCGCAAAACAGGCTTACTGGCAAATTCTGCCGGTAGGCTCTACCGGATTTGGGGACAGCCCATATCGGAGCTTTTCCACATATGCCGGCAATCCGTATTTTATAGATCTTGATTTGCTTATTAAAGACGGACTTATATCAAAAGAGGATGTAGACGGGTTTGACTGGGGGAATGACCCGGAAAAAATCGACTACGGCAAAATTTACAACGCCAAATTTGCGATTTTGGAGAAAGCCTATAAAAACGGAATTGAAAAAGACCGAGAAAAGTATGAAAAATTTAAAGAAGAAAATCGGTCATGGCTTGGGGATTATTCCCTTTTTATGGCGGTAAAAAAACATTTTGATTTTAAACCCCGGACACAGTGGCCGGAGGCAGATATAAGTCGACATGAAAAAAACGCCTGTGACAAATACCGGGAAGTCCTCAAAACCGATGTGGAAATGTATGGCTATATTCAATATCTGTTTTTTGACCAGTGGGAAAACCTGCGCCGATATGCCAATGAAAAGGGTGTAAAACTCATAGGAGACCTGCCGATTTATGTGGCGGCGGATTCTGCCGATGTGTGGCGGAACCCTGAGATGTTTTTACTCGACAAAGACAACAAGCCGATTAAGGTTGCAGGTGTGCCTCCGGACGATTTTACAGAGCTTGGACAGCTTTGGGGAAACCCACTTTACGATTGGCAAAAAATGAAACGGGACGGTTACGGTTGGTGGATACGCAGAATTGACGGCGCACGCAAATTGTATGATGTTATCAGAATAGACCATTTCAGGGGTTTTGAAAGTTACTGGGCAGTGCCTGCCGGGGACAAAAACGCCATTGGCGGCAAGTGGGAAAAAGGACCGGGAGAAGACATTGTAAACATTTTGAAAAACTGGTTTTGCGATACATTTTTTATTGCCGAGGACTTGGGATACCTTACCCGGGAAGTTAAAGATTTGCTTGCCTTTTCGGGTTTTCCGGGCATGAAAATTCTTGAATTCGCCTTTAACCCCCGGGAGCCAAGCGATTATTTGCCTTATAAATACGAAAAAAATCGGGTTTGCTATGTTGGCACACATGACAACCGGACGGCTTTGGGATGGCTTGAAACCGGTGATAAGGATGAAATCGCATTTGCACAAAAATATATGGGTGTAACCGCAGAGGGTTTTGTAAAAGGACTTTTACACACCGGAATGGCAAGCGTGGCAGATTTGTTTATCAGCCAAATGGGCGACTGGCTGAATGTTGGCAGAGAGGGCAGAATAAACACCCCCGGCACCGACACAGGCAACTGGATATGGAGAATGAAACCCGGCCTTTGTACCGAGAAATTAGCCGGGGAAATGGCGGAAATAACGGTTCTTTACGGCAGGCGGGAAAACAGCGCAAAAACCGATAAAAATTCTGTAATCGGTGAAATCAGGCTGTAAATTTTAGCATCACAGCGGGATAATTACTATTTATATTTTCTGCCGTAAATGGTATAATATCAAAAATTGTAAATTTTAAATGAGGAAATTTTATGAGAATTATGGCTGTTGACTACGGCGAAAGCAGAACCGGCATCGCAGTTTGCGACCCGACGGAATTTTTGCGGAGCCCGGTTTGCATTATAAAAGAAAAAAACACCCTTAAAGCCATTGAAAAAACGGCGGAAAAGGCAAAAGAGCTTAATGCCGAACTTGTTGTTGTGGGCCACCCATACAATATGGACGGCAGCAGAGGAGAGCGAGCACAAAAGTGCGAGTTTGTGGCAGGGGAAATTGAAAAGCTGCGGGGAATAAAAACCGTTTTGTGGGACGAAAGGGCTACTTCCGTCACTGCCGCAAATATGCTTACCGAAAGCGGTACATTCGGCAAAAAGAGAAAAGAAGTTTTGGACGCCGTTGCCGCAACGGTTATTCTTGAAAGTTATCTTGCGTGGCGCAAAAATCACAAAGACGAAATATAATTTTACAAAGCAGAGGGCATATACTTGCATAACGATAAAAAATTACAGCCGCAGTGCGGTCTGAAAAATTATGACAAAATTTTAATATTTGCGGCTTTTGCGGCGGGGTTTTTCCTGTTTTCTCACCCGGATTTGTGGGAGACCGCCAATCACGGCTATGTGTTTTTGGAAAGTCTTTTCAGCGGTAAGGTTTTGCACTTTTATGAAATTTGTGCCCGGCACGAAAATACATATTACTATTTAAACAGCGCAAATTACAATATTGTCATTTACATTATTTTTGGCCTGTGGGAACTGCCGGTATTTGTGTTTAATAAAATATTTCACCTTCGGTTAAACGAAAGATTTTTGATATATTGGGCAAAATGCGTAAGCGTTGGCTTTTTTGTGGGCTGCGGAATTTTGGTTAAAAAAATCTGTTTAAAGCTTAACTTATCGGAAAGCACCGCCACTGCGGGTATGTTTCTTTTCATATTTAACCCAATAGCATTCTTTTCGCCTATGGCCATGGGTCAGTATGACAGTATTTGTCTGTTTTTTTCTCTTTTGGCAATGATGTTTTATTTAGAGGAAAATATGGAAAAAACCTGCTTTGTGGCAGGCATAGGGGCCGTATGCAAATTTTTCCCGTTGCTTATATTTATCCCTTTGATTTTGCTAAGAGAAAAGAAAATTTTAAACATATTAAAATATGTTCTTTTGTGTTTGTGGCTTTATATCCCTACAAGTTTGCTTTTCCATGGCAGGACAGGCAATGCCTCGGCTTTTACATCTATGATGATTGACCGATTATTCCAAGCGAATATAAGCCTCGGCATCGGTGAAGTAAGCATATTTTTACTTTGTTACTGCTTCTTGGTATTTGCACGGTTTATATGCAATTTAAGGGATAAAATGGAATTTAACTATACGGCGGTTTATCTGTCTATGGCGGTTTTCCGGCTGTTGTTTTTAACAATAGGTTGGCACCCACAGTGGCTTATACTGCTTGTGCCGTTTATGGTTATTTCCGCACTGTTGCAGGAAAATAAAACTTATTGGTTTTATCTTGACGTACTTTTAAGTTTTGGGTTTTTCATTTTTTGTTTTGTAAGATTTCCGAACCGGTGTTCCGGCTCGCTGTTTAACGGCGGCGTTTTATCGGGGCTGACGGGCTTTAATACCGCATTGCGGACGAATTACAAATATCTAAATTATTTTATCGGTCTTGTGCCGCATCTGCCGGAGATTGCCCGTGTGCTTTTTGCCGCTGTATTGATTTTGAATATCATTTTAAAATTCCCCATTGGGGGTAAATCAATTTCCGACAAGCTTTCGCAAAATGCCGAATTTGATAACTTCAATTTAAAACAGCGGTGTTATCGGGTATTTGTTTTAGGCTTTGGTCTTTGCTGGTTTTTGCCTGCATTGGCGGAGTTGTTAAACGGAATGGGCATTATTTGAACTTTGTGAGAAGGGGGGTAAAATATATGTATGTAAAATCCACTGTAATAACCCTTGCAGCTTGGTTTGTGGGATTGCTTATTGATGCAAATTTGGATTTCGGCGATCCACAAGGCTTTTTATGTCTGAGGGTTTTGTTCCCGATTTTATCAATGGGTTTGTGCGTAATAAAAACAATAAATGATAAAAAATAAGAGGTGTATAAAATGAAATTTGCATTTATTATTATGGGTAATTTTGACCCGGCAGTTGACAAGGCGGAAATCGGCGGCGGCAAACGGCAAATTGTCGGCGTAAATAATATGAACCGGGCTTTGGATGCGGCTTGCCGGCTTGTAAAGCAGGGAGTTGACTGCATAGAACTTTGCGGTGCTTTCGGCGAGGACGGCGCAAGAGAAATAATAGCCGTAACGGAAAATAAAGTTCCCGTGGGCTATGTTACGCATCTGCCTATGCAGGATCGGCTTTACGAAGAAGTGTTTTCAAAATAAGCAACAGAGGGTTGCTTGTCTACATCATTAAAAATTCCAAGGCTTTAAACCTTGGAATTTTTATTATATAAATTTTATGTTCTTGCAAGGCCGTCAACATTCAGCACAACGCCTGTGATATATGAGGCTTCATCGGATGCAAGAAATGCAAAGGCGTTTGCAACATCTTCCGGCTGGCCTATTCTTCTTAAAGGTATTGTTCTGATAAGAGGTTCGATAACTTCTTTCGGAACGGCTTTCATCATATCTGTCTCGGTAATGCCCGGTGCAACGGCGTTTACTCTTATGCCCTTAGGGCCCAGTTCTCTTGCCATTGAAAGGGTCATACCGTTTACTGCAAATTTAGAGGCCGGGTAGGCAAAACCTGCCGGCTGACCTGTGATACTTACTATTGATGAGGCATTTATTATTACGCCGCTGTGCTGTTTTTCCATATAGTCTGCGGCAACCTTTGAACAGGTGAATACACCTTTTACATTCAAGTCAATAACCTTGTCATACAATTCTTCCGTGTATGCGGAAAGAGGTGTGGACTCTGACATACCGGCATTATTTATAAGAATGTCTATTCTGCCGTATTTTTCTACAACCTTGGCAAATTCCGCCTGCACGGATTCAAGGCTGCTTAAAGTCGGAGCAATGCCCATAATATCCGCACTTGGGTATGCCTCTTTTAATTTGGCAACGGCCTTTTCGGCAGAGGCCTCACTGCTGGCTGTAAGGCAAACCTTGGCACCCTCTTTGATAAATTTTTCAACTGTGGCATAGCCGATACCACGGCTGCCGCCTGTTACAACAGCAACTTTGTTTTCAAGTTTCATGATAATATCTCCTTTCGATACTTATATGATATATCGTTTTTTATATAGCTATTATAACATTATGACGAATGTTTATCAATATATTTTTAGCAAAATAGTTTTGATAAAATAATAAAATCTGTTTTATTCGGAAAAATTTGTGTCAAAATTTATGATTATGTCATAGTCCGGGTAAATATTTTTTACCGCTTGCCGAATGTCGGTTTTTAATTTGGCTTTGTCTTTTACGGTAAAGTCAATAAGACAGTCAAAATTTACGGTTTTGTTTTTATCATTAAAATAGATACCGTGGGCGTTTATAACGCCGTCAAAGGAGGCGGCAATTTTTTCTATTTCCTCTCTTTTTTGCACTTTTTCCGGGTCTTTTTGTTCAACTGCATAAATGCCTATCGTAAGCAAAATGTGATATTTTGCCATAACAAGTTCCGCTATATCCATTGTCAGCTTATGTATTTTTCTTGCGGTGTAGTCTGCCGGAATTTCAATGTGAACCGAGCCGATGGCCGTATCGGGTCCATAGTTATGCAGTATCAAATCATAAACCCCGATAACTCCACGTACGGATTTGATTGTGGATTTTATGTCTGCGGCAAGTTCGGAACCCGGGCGGGCGCCGATTACATCGGTTACAGATGTCATAAGCATTTCAACGCCGGACTTTATGATGAAAACCGATATTATTACGCCGACTAAGCCTTCCAGAGAGATATTCAGGAAAATGCTTACAAGAGCGCAAACCAATGTTGAACATGATATTATAGCGTCAAAACCTGCGTCTGCCCCTGCCGCCGAAAGGGCGTCGGAATTGTACTTTTTCCCTTGGCTTTTTACATATTTGCTCAATATAAGTTTGGTTATAACGGAAAGGCAGATGACAAGCAGGGTCACGGTTGTGTAATCTGCCTGTGTGGGATTGAAAATCTTTTTAACCGATTCCAAAAATGATGTGCCGCCGGCAGTTAAAATAATCACCGAAATTATTATGGCGCTAAAATATTCAATTCTGCCGTGGCCGAAAGGATGGTCGCTGTCCCGTTCTTTTTTTGCAAGTTTTACTCCCAAAATCGTGATTATGGAGCTTAAAGCGTCCGTTAAGTTGTTTACCGCATCAAGAACTATGGCTATCGAACCGCAGGCAATGCCGACAGCGGCTTTTGTTGCCGACAAAACCCGGTTTGTGGCTATTCCCACAATGCCGGTTTTGGTTATACCTTTTTCTCTTGTTTGTAAATCCATTTTCATTTCCTCTTAAATTTCATAAGTTAAAATAATATTACTCTAAAATTTTGGGTTTTTCAATAATATATGCAAAATAAAAGGGGCAAATGCCCCCAATCATTCATTATTGTCTAAGTAAATCCCCTCTATAACATTGTACAAAAGGCTTGCCTGTTTCATCTGTCCGGAGGACTTATCCCGCCAAGCCGAAGTTTTGTTAAGGGACAGGGTGTGAACATCGCCGTTTTTCATAAAATATTTTACGGTTATTTCCGGGGCACCCTCGGCTTTTGTAAAGGGCTTGTAGTATGAAAGATTTGCGCAGTGGGACAAGGTTTTTATGTTTTCTTCGTCGGTTACGGTGATTTGTTTTCCCCCGGCTTTAACTTCTATGTACTCCACTTTTTCGGCCTTTACCGCCAATGACAGGGCGTTAGGTATGCCGTATATGATAAACCGGCCTAAATAATAGCCGATAAAACACCGAATAAAGGTAAGCCGTAAGCGTTTGGTTTTGGATTTCATAATGATACCTCTTAAAATAAAAGTTTAATATTTTACCAAATTCAAAAGATCGTCGCCGTTGAGATAATTTCTGACATTTGTCAAAATTATTTCTTCGGTCATTTTATTCAAGTCTTCAATCCCATAGCCGGAGGCATTGTGGAATGTCAATATACAGTTTTCTTCCTGCCAAAGTGGGTGGTTGTTTGGCAACGGGTCCGGGATTGTTGTGTCAAGGACAGCACCGCCGATCTCTTTGTTGTGTAAAGCCTCGGCTAAATCGTCGGTATTTATAAGTCCGCCACGGGCGGTGTTTATAATAAGAGCCGTGGACTTCATCAATTTAAACTGCTCTTTTGCCAAGACAGGCCGAGGCATATCCGGCAGACACAGAGCCACATAATCCATTTGATCCAAAATATCATTTAGCTGTTCAAGGCTGTAAATTTCTTTAACATAGGTGGGTTTTTGAGTAAGATTTTGTCTTATACCGTAGATATTTGCCCCAAGGGCGTACATCTTTTTTGCAAATGCCGAACCGATATGCCCAAGGCCTATAACCAAAACATTGCTGCCGGCGATTTTATTTACCGGTTTTGCCGGGATTTCGTAAGACCAAATTTTCTTTTGCTGTAAATCTCGGAAAATGTAAAAATTGCGCCGATAGTTGTAAACCGCCCCAACCATAAAATCGGAGAGAGTGTCATCAAAAACACCCCGAGCGGTGGTTACAAGGGTTGTTCGGCTGTCCAAGAGACCGGATTTTGTAAGGCGATCCGCCACGGAACTTATAGTTTGCAGCCATTCCAAATTTTCGCAGTTTGAAAGAGCTATTACATTGGGAGTGCCGATTATTATGTTTGCCCTGCGCAGTTCATCCAGGGGAAAAACCGTATCAAAGCTGAAATTAAACAATTCCGGGTCGCAACACATGATAACTTCGTAATCATGCAGCATTCGTCTTATTTTGTTTTGAGCGTCCTCACTTAACAAGGCGCATACAAGACAGGTCTTTTTCATATTGCCTCCCGGTTTGTTTGATAATTTGATTATATAGTAAAAATCACGATAAATCAACAATATAAAACAGCCGAGGGTATAAAATCTCCTTTATATTATAACTGTTTGTGAAAGGCAATTTATACTTTAATTATATATTACCCCCATGTAAGTCAATGAAATATCCTTGAAAACAGAATTATCAAACAGCTTAATTTACAGTATGTAGTTTTTGACTATCCGATAGCTTTGCCATGCAAGCCCTATTAAACCAACCGCCCAAAAGTACCATTTATGGGTTTTGTGGTGAAAAATCCTCATACCCAGCAATGCCCCCGGGGCGGCAAATGCGAAAGAAGTCAGCAACAGGGCTTTTTCACTTATTCGCCACTTATTGTGTACGGCCTTGTATTTGTCAATGCCGTAAAGGGCAAAAACAAACAGATTGGCAATTATATAAATCGGTAAAAAGTATTTAAAATCCATTTAAAGGGAAATCTCCTTATTCTGTCAATTTCTTAAATTATACATCATATAACAGGTGATGTTCTACCTAAATTATGAATAAAATTTTAGCATTGTGTAAAATTTCCCTCATCTACTTGAAAAAGCCGGGTATAAATAGTATAATAGCCCACATAAAGTTTAATTTTTTAGAGGAGTGATCATATGAAATACTGCACCAAATGTACAATGCCGGACACAAGACCGGGTATCGTATTTGATGAAAACGGTGTTTGCAGCGCATGCAGACATTACGAAAACCGCAAAAATGTTGATTGGGACGCCCGTTGGAAAGAGTTTGAAGAACTTTGCGACAAATACAGAGGTTGCAACGGCCCCGGACAATACGATTGCGCCATTGCCGTTTCCGGCGGTAAGGACAGTCACTTCCAGGTATATATAATGAAAGAAGTTATGCACATGAACCCGATTTTGTTCAGCGTTGAGGATAACTTCCCTATGACAGAGGCCGGTAAACATAATTTACAGAACATCAGCGAAGAATTTGGATGCACAATCATAAGCTGCAAACCTGACATAAAAACACAGAAGATTATAATGCGCAAGATGTTTGAAAAATACGGCAAGCCTACATGGTATATTGACAGACATATTTACACATTCCCATTGCACATGGCGTTGAAGTTTAATACAATGCTTTTGGTTTACGGCGAAAATGTAAGCTACGAATACGGCGGAAATGACGACGCAGAAACATATTCCGCAAAGGGACAGATTGAAAACGGCGTTGCCAGCGGTATGGATGATGCGGAACTTTTGAGCTGGGGCGTTGACCCTGCCGCATTGGCTTTGACAGAAGCACCTACAAAAGAGGAACTTGCAAAGCTTGATCCTATTTATCTTTCATACTTTATGCCTTGGAACAGCTACAAGAACTATCAGCTTGCCAAATCAAGAGGTTTCCACGATTTGACCCATGAATGGGACAGAACCCACCATGCGGAAAACTTTGACCAGATAGATTCAAGAGCTTACCTTGTTCACTCATGGCTTAAATATCCTAAGTTCGGCCATGCCGCCGCTACGGACTATACAGCCCGTTATATTCGCTACGGCATGATGACAAGAGATGAGGCCAAGGAAATTATCAAAAAGCACGATCACGATTTGGATGTTTTGTGCGTAAGAGATTTTTGTGATTTCTGCGGTTATACCGAAACGGAATTTTGGGCTATCATTGATAAGTTCTATAACAGAGATATTTTCAAAAAGGACGAAACAGGCCGTTGGGTGCTGAAAGAACCTATTTGGGAAGAAAAGTAATTTTATAACCTATAAAACACAGCCGCCGAGGTATTCGGCGGTTTTGTTGTAAAATGCGAAATTTTTTTAAAAAAGTGCTTGACATTTCATTATTCTGTGGTATAATAATTAAGCATTCAGGAAATGCCAAGTAAATATGCACCATTAGCTCAGTTGGTAGAGCAACTGACTCTTAATCAGTGGGTCCCGGGTTCGAGTCCCTGATGGTGCACCAGATAAACCGATACTCAATAGAGTGTCGGTTTTATTTTTGTGTTTAATTTTAAAATTAAGTAAGTGAGTTTTGAAATTAGGTTGATGCGGCTTTAACGAAAATCAATTATATATAATTTATAAAGGGCGGTCATTGACCGCCCTTTTGTGGTTTGTTTTAAGCATTTGATAAATTGCAATTTTTGAGTTTCGTGAAGATTACAGAGCTATCCAATATCTCTGGGAGATGTGATCTCCGTTTTGTACTTCATTTTCAAGTACCCCGCCGTTTTTTATTATTGTGCGCCGAGAGGCGATGTTAGTTTTGTTACAGGTGATTAAAATTTTTGTCTCGCCGTATTCTTTACAAATAGGTAGGATGGATTTAAGCATTTCACCGGCGTAGCCCTTTCTGCGCTCCGACGGCAAAACGCTGTAACCGATATTTCCGCCGTATTGTAACAGGTAAGGTGAAAGAGGGTGGCGGTAGTCCATAATTCCCACAAGTTTATCGTCGGAAATTCTCACGGCTAAAAATACCTCTGACGGAACATATCCTTCGCCGTATTTTGCTTTAAGTCTGTTTTCAAAATCGACCCATTCTTCAAAGCTGTTTACATCTTCAAGGCAGGCGCAACCTGTAAGTATATCACCGTTTTTCAGCATTTCTTCTTTGTATGACATAATCTGCCGTGCATATTTTGCCTGTGGTCTTATTAACTTAATGTTCATTTTGTAAACCTCCTGTATTTATGTTATTCATACATCATAATTTCGCCGGCAATGCCGTTTTCTACCAAAAATCCCTTTGGGGCAAGGGAAATTCGACTGCCTGATATTTTTATATATCCCTCTTTTTCAAGTCTTTCCAGCTTTTTATATGCGATGGGAGGAAGAAGAATACCCCATGTCTCTTTTAGAACTTCTAAATCAAGCCCCTGTTTTAATCGCAGGGAGAGCATAATATAATCGTCTTTGTCAACTTCCCCCTCGTAAATCGGGGTTGGGTCCGTTAAGAATTTTTTTAAATTTCTCTCGTAGTAAAAGCGTTTGCCCTCTATACAGGAATGAGCCGCCGGGCCGATGCCCAGATAGTCGCCAAGCTGCCAGTAGATACTGTTATGTCTTGAATACATTCCGTCTTTGGCAAAATTTGAAATTTCGTACTGCTCATAACCCTTTTGTGCAAGATAATCACAGGCCTTTAAGTAGTAATCCCGCATTTGTTCTTCGCCTGCCAAATGTTTTGGGGGATTTACATAAAAAGGGGTGCCTTTTTCGATTTTCAGCATATATGCGGAAATATGGGTTGCGCCTTGCCGCCGCAAAAAGTCTATGGTATCTGTAAGTTCTTTTTCGCTGTAATCCTCAAGGCCTATCATCAAGTCGCCGCTTATATTTGTAAAGCCGGCGGCTTTTGCCATATCAAAGGCCTTTTTTGCCCCCCGGGCGCTGTGTATTCTGCCTAAATTTTCAAGACTTTTATCATAGGCCGTTTGCACGCCGATTGAAAGCCTGTTTACCCCTGCACGGCGGTAGCCCTGCAATTTTTCAAGGGTCAGGGTGTCCGGGTTGGCCTCCAAGGTTATTTCGGCACCGGGCAGGATATTTAGGCTGTTTAGAATATCACAAATTTGCTCCGGCCGGGCAAGGCTTGGGGTGCCGCCGCCGAAGTATACGGTTTTACATACCAAATCCGGATATTTGGCAATCTCCTTTTTTACTGCGATGATATAATCCCGGGGCACCGACAAGCTGCCGCCCTTTGAGTAGAAATCACAGTAGTTGCATTTTTTCCTGCAATAGGGAATGTGAATATAAAGGCCTGCCTCCATTAAAACACCAACTTTACGAATAATTTATAATATATTTCTTATTATATTACAGACATCTCATTGTGGCAAGTGTGGCATAATTGTAACAAAAGTTAAAACTTTGTGAATTTAAAAAAATACTGTTGACAAACGGAAAAAAGTGATTATAATATAAATTAGCAATCGAGATAAGAGAGTGCTAAAAATAAAGGATGTGAGAAAGATGGACATAAATCAAAGGCACAAGATGATACTTGACGCCATTGTTTCAATGTATATCAAAAACGGTGAACCTGTTGCCTCACAAACTTTGCAGGACGCCTTGAATATCAGAGTTTCCTCGGCTACGCTGAGAAACGAGATGGCAATGCTTACAAAGCTGGGGTATCTTAATCAGCCTCATGTTTCCGCCGGTAGGGTACCTACAAACAAGGCGTACAGGTACTATGTTTCAAACATAGACAAAAGCCGGAAGATTTCCCCAAAAGACAGAGAGAAGATTGAATTGCGGTTTGATGCTCTTGACAAGGACAGTGCAAGATTTTTGCCCGGTGCGGCAAAGTTGTTCAGCGACTTGTTGGGCTATACGGTGATTATATCCCCTCCACGGGATAAAGAATTGCAGTTTGTAAACTTTACGGCAGTTAAAACCGGCAGGTTTACGGTGGCTTTTGTGGCAACCACCACAAGAGGGGAAGTTCAGACGAGAGTTGTTAAACTGTCAAATGAAATTTCCACCGCACGGGTGGCACACATAAACCAGATCATAAACGCAAGGCTGTGCTTTGTGTGTTATGACGATATTGACAGGCGGTATTTCCGGCGGCTGACAAAACAGCTTGAAAAAGAAAATCCGGCATACGCACAGCTTTTACAAGGGGCTTTGGCACTGATTGCCGACGCCAACAACAAATCACTGTACGTGTACGGACAGGAAAAGTTGCTTAACACCAGTCACTTTGATAAGAACATCGGTGATATGCTTAAACTTTTCTCCGACACGGAGAAAATGAAGAGTATTATAACTCCGAAATATGACGGAGTTTCGGTTGTCTACGGAGATGAACTTCCCATAGACAATGTGGAAAATGCCTGCTTTATTTCCACTAAGTATTATGCAGGCAGTGCGGTCAGCGGAGTTTTGCGGGTGGTTTGCCCACAGACGGTTGATTACGAAAGACTGTTTGCGGCAGTTGAATACTTCGCAGGCTTGCTGACACGGTCTATAACAGGTTTTGAAAGGAAATAGATAATGGCAGAAGAAGAAAAGATGACACCCGAACGGGAAATTCCCGAAAACGAGTGCAAAGAAGAACAGCAGGAAAAGCAGGGCGGAGAGGAAAAGGTAGATATCGTAAAAGGTATCGAACAGCTTGAAGCGATGCTGACGGAAAGCGAAAAGAAAGCCGAAAGCCTTGCAAAACAACTTGATGACAGCAAAAATGTTTATCAGAGAACTCTTGCGGAGTATGATAACTACCGTAAGAGAACCACTAAGGAAAAGGCAGAAAATTACAACAGCGGTTTAACTGCTGCGGTAAATGCAATTCTTCCTATTGTGGACACCTTGGAAATGGCTCTTGCGGCCCCAACCGAGGACGAGAATTTTAAAAAGGGCATTGATATGACCATGACGAAAGCCGTTGAATCACTTAAAAGTTTAGGTGTTGCGGAAATCGAGGCTTTGAACAAACCTTTTGATCCGAATTTTCACTCACGGGTGATGCAGGAAGAAACAGAGGGCGTTGAGCCAAATGTGGTTGTTAAGGTGTTCCAAAAGGGTTACACCCTTAACGATAAAGTTATACGCCACGCAAAAGTGGTAGTAAGCTGTTAATGCTTTTAAGCAGAAATGCTTGATTATAAATTTTAAAATTTACATTTTGTTAATAGATAAAGGAGATTATGATTATGAGTAAGATTATAGGTATAGACTTAGGTACAACAAACTCTTGCGTAGCCGTTATGGAAGGCGGCGAACCGGTTGTTATTGCTAACCCGGAAGGCAACAGAACAACACCGTCTGTTGTAGGTTTTTCTAAGACAGGCGAAAGATTGATAGGTCAGGTTGCAAAGCGCCAGGCTATCACAAATCCGGAGGGCACAGTTTCTTCAATTAAGAGGGAAATGGGCACAAATTACAAGGTAACTATCGACGGCAAGGCATACACACCACAGGAAATTTCAGCTATGATTTTGTCAAAACTTAAATCAGACGCCGAAGCTTACCTGGGCGAAAAGGTAACAGAGGCTGTTATCACAGTTCCTGCTTACTTCAATGATGCACAGCGTCAGGCTACTAAGGACGCAGGCGCTATTGCCGGTTTGAATGTAAAGAGAATTATCAACGAACCTACTGCCGCTGCTTTGGCTTACGGCGTTGATAAGGAACAGGATCAGAAGATCATGGTTTACGACCTTGGCGGCGGTACATTCGATGTATCTATCATCGAAATGGGCGACGGCGTTCAGGAAGTTTTGGCTACAGCCGGTAACAACCGTCTTGGCGGCGATGACTTCGACCAGAGAATTATTGACTGGATGGCAGACGAATTTAAGAAAGACACAGGCATTGACCTGAGAAATGATAAGATGGCTGCTCAGAGACTTAAAGAGGCCGCTGAAAAAGCTAAGATTGAACTTTCAGGCGTAATGCAGTCTAACATCAACTTGCCGTTTATCACAGTTGACGCAACAGGCCCGAAACACTTGGATATGACTCTTACAAGAGCTAAATTCGATGAGTTGACACACGACCTTGTTGAAAAGACAATGGGTCCTGTAAAGCAGGCTCTCTCAGACGCAGATTTGAAACCAAGCGATTTGAACAAAGTATTGCTGGTTGGCGGTTCTACAAGAATTCCGGCTGTTCAGGAAGCTGTAAAGAACTTTATGGGCAAAGACCCGTTTAAGGGCATTAACCCTGATGAATGTGTTGCTATCGGCGCTGCAATTCAGGGCGGTGTTCTCACAGGTGATGTACAGGGTATCCTTCTTTTGGATGTAACTCCGCTTTCACTTGGTATTGAAACATACGGCGGTGTATTTACAAAGATCATCGACAGAAATACAACTATTCCTACAAAGAAGAGCCAGATCTTCTCAACAGCAACAGATAATCAGCCGTCTGTACAGGTAAATGTATTGCAGGGCGAAAGAGAAATGGCTAAGGACAACAAGAGCCTTGGTATCTTTAACCTTGACGGCATTGCTCCGGCACCGAGAGGCGTTCCACAGATTGAAGTTACATTCGATATAGATGCCAACGGTATCGTATCTGTATCTGCTAAGGATATGGGCACAGGCAAGGAACAGGCTATCACTATTACATCTTCTTCAAATATGTCTAAGGAAGATGTTGAAAAGGCTATCAGAGAGGCTGAACAGTACGCCGAACAGGATAAGGCTGCAAGGGAAAAGGTTGAGACAAAGAACCAGGCTGACAGCATGGTATTCCAGACCGAAAAAGCTCTTAAAGACGCAGGCGATAACATTCCGGCTGACATCAAGAGTGAAATCGAAGGCAAGATCAGCGATTTGAAGAAAGCTGTCGAATCCGACAATGTTGACGATATGAAAGCAAAGATGGAAGCTTTGTCAGAGGCCGCAGGCAAGATTTATGCACAGGCACAGCAGCAGGCTCAGCAACAAGCACAGCAGCAGGCTCAACAGGATGCAGGTGCAAACAATAATAACAACGGCGGCGACGGCAATGTTTACGACGCTGACTTTAAGGATGTTGACTAATAAATTTTAATCACCGTAGGCGGATGTTCTGCATCCGCCTTACGGCGGATTATGAGGAAAATCGAGGGCTAAAAATTGGCAGATAAAAGAGATTATTATGAAGTTCTTGGCGTCAACAAGTCGGCAAGCAGTGACGAAATAAAGCAGGCCTACCGCAAACTTGCGAAGAAGTATCACCCTGACTTAAACCCGGGCAATAAAGAGGCGGAGGCTAAGTTTAAAGAGGTAAACGAGGCCTATGAGGTTTTGAGCGACCGGGATAAGAAACAGCGTTATGACGCTTACGGTTTCCGGGGTGTTGACCCTAATTACGGCGCAGGCCAAGGCAGCTATGGCGGCGGTTTCGGCGGATTTGACGGCGTTGACCTTAACGATATATTCGGTTCTTTCTTCGGCGGCGGTTTCGGCGGCGCATCATCACGGCGCAGAAATCCTAACGGCCCGAGAAGGGGCAATGATGTCCATGTGGGCGTTGTTATCACATTTATGGAGGCAGCTCACGGCGCAACAAAAACCGTTACATTCCAGCACAAAGAAACTTGCCCGGATTGCCATGGTTCCGGTGCAAAACCGGGTTCAAATGTTCAAACCTGCCCGGATTGTCACGGCTCGGGCTATGTAACCGTACAGCAGAGAACGGCGTTTGGCGTAATGCAAAACACCCGTGTATGTACAAAGTGCGGCGGTAAAGGTAAAATTGTTACAGACCCCTGCGGCAAATGCCGTGGTACGGGCTATGTAAATGTAACCGTAAAGAAAGAGGTTAAGATACCGGCAGGTATTGACGATGAGCAGAGCCTTGCAATGAGAGGACGGGGCGACGCAGGTACAAACGGCGGCGCACGGGGCGATGCTATTGTAATAGTAACCGTTAAACCGGACCCGATCTTCCAAAGAAGAGATTACGATGTGTATGTGAATGTGCCGATAACCTATGCACAGGCTGTTTTGGGCGCCGAAATCACAGTGCCGACAGTTGACGGTAAGGTTGCTTACACAGTGCCGGAGGGTACACAGTCCGGTACAAGGTTCCGTTTAAGGGGCAAGGGCATACAGTATCTCAATGGCAGAGGCAGAGGCGACCAGTATGTAACCGTAAATGTCGAAATACCTAAGAAAATGACAAGGGAGCAGAAAAAGGCTCTTGAAGCATTCGAGGCAACTATGGGTGATTCAAACTATGAACAGCGCAAGGGCTTCTTTAAAAAAGTAAAGGATTTGTTTGATTGATAAAATCAGGCAGACAAATAAAGACCGTAAATTCATTTTGAGTTTACGGTCTTTTTGTATTTGCTTTTATGGACTATTCTTTTATTTCGCCGGTTGCGGTTTGGTAAAATTGTTTTGGCGGAATTTGTGATGAAAATTGCATAGGAGAGAGAACCGCCCGATAAGCCCCGGCATTTGAAATTATAACATTATCGCCTATTTCAAGTTTTGGCAATGAAATATTTTCGGCTATAATATCTGCGCCTGTGCAAAGGTTGCCTACCAAAGATACGGTTTCTTTTTTCTCTGTGTCGTTGTTTTTTAAAGTGTAAAAACCGAAGGAGTTTTTACCTGTGTATAGCGGCTCTGTTGCTGCCGGGTATTCCTGCCGAGCGTATTTTTCAACAAGCTGTGCCAAAGACGGACGAACAAAGCCGTTGAGAGTGTTTTTCAAAATTATAAATGTCTTTCCGAAAGATGTCTTTTTATCCAGAACTTTTGTAACATAAATACCGCTTTTGCAGACTATATATCTGCCGGTTTCGATTATTACCGATGTATTCGGGTTGTTCTTTTTAAACTCTGCCACACGGCCGGAAACATATTTGCCAAGGAAGTCCACATCAAGGGCCGCATCATCGGCGCTGTAAGGCACGCCCATGCCGGAACCCATATTTAAAAATTCAAGATTTAAACCGATTTCTTTAAACTTCTCTGCAAGGGCAAACATCTTGTCATAGTAAAGCCGAAGTGTTTCGGCATTTAGCTCCTGACTTTTCAAATGTACATGAATACCGGTAATTTTAATGTTTTTATTCCCTTTGTTATGAAGAATCTTTACAAATTCCAAGGCGGTATCTTCGTCAACACCAAATTTTGACGGTGAGCCTTTGTCGCCGGCGAATGAAAAATTCGGGTTGATCCTGAGACCGATATTTGCCGAAATATTATTTTCTTCGGCTATCTGTTCAATCAATTTAACCTCGTTTAAGCTGTCGGCAATAAGCACTGATTTTGTGATTGCCTGTTTTATATCCTCCGTGGTTTTGCCCGGGGCGGAATAAAAAATTTTGCTTTTTTCAAGGCCTGCTTCGGCAGAAATTAAAACCTCGTTTAAGCTTGCGGCATCCGAGCCGAAACCACTGTGCAATACACGGTTTATAACTTCCGGGTGTGGGTTGCACTTTACGGAGTACAAAAAGTCGATACCGACAAATTTCTCTTTTAACAGAGAAATTGCGGCGTCTATGCCCTGTTCGTCATAAAGATAGTAGCAATCAGATTCGGAAGAAAGTTTTTTAACGGTTTCTTTTGTTATCATTTTTAAATCTCCTTTTTATGTTTTATAAAATTAAATTTCGCCGTTTACAACCTTGTACAAAATATCCGGGCGGTTGGAGATTATTCCGTCGCAGCCGGCGGCAATAAGTTTTTTCATATCCTCAGGGTCGTCACATGTGTATGGATTTACCTTTAAACCACGCTTGTGCATTTCTTCTACCAAATGTTCGTCGTTTAATACGCTGTGGTAATCCGGGTGGAAGCAGTCCGGCTTAAAATCAAGCTCGTCGATAAAACGGGTCCAAGGAATGTCTTTGTTAATATCCGCAAGGGCGGCGTCCGGGTCTGCAACAGGGTAGGCCGAAAGGAAATAAGCACCCATTTCACGAAAGCGCTTGTTTATGTGGTCCGGCATTGTGAGAATGCCCACTTTAAATTTAGGGTTATACTGTTTTATTTGGCGCATAAGGTCAACATCAAAGGATGAGAAGATAACCTTGTCTGTAAGCCCCATTTTATCAACAGTGTCTGCGGCGGTTTTGGCAAATGGGTATTCCTTTTTTAACCGGCTTTTAAGTTCAAGATTTATAATTTTAAAATCCTTTACAATTTCCAAAAGTTCTTCAAGGGTTAAGATCTTTTCGCCCTTAAATTTTTCGTCTTTGTATGCGCCGTAGTCGTATTTACTAAGTTCATCATAAGTAAGGGAACAAACAGCGCCGCTGCCGTTTGAATTATCGTCAATAAACCAATTGTGATTTATTACAATTTTATTGTCAAGTGTAAGCTGCAAGTCGGTTTCGATTCCGTCTGCCTTGCAGTCTTTTGCAATTAAAAATGCGGCTTTTGTATTTTGCGGGCCAAGATGAGCCGTGCCTCTGTGGCCTATTACAAGTGTTTTTTTCATTTTAACATTCTCCGTAAAAATATTTATATAATTTAATTATAAAGCCGGAATGTGAAAAATAAAATAAATTTTTCGGTTTAGCCGTAAAATAATCAGGTGGTATTTTGTGCGCTTTATACAATAACCCCGTCGGTTGTTTTTCCGGCGGGGTATTATGGTTGACTATTCTTTTATTATTTCAAAATTTTCATCTGTGTAGGAGGTGAGGTCTTTTGCGGTGAAAACCCTTTGGCAGGTTACATACACTCCGTCAACTTTATAAACGCTGTAAGGGCTTGTTTTTGTTATAATGCCGTTTTCTGTTGGGTTGTCGTCGGTAAGCATTACGGATTTTTCATCTGCCGTGCCGTCGGAAAATGATTTTCTTACGGCAGATTGAGTTTCTGCATATTTTTCACGGTCTATTCTTGCGGTAAAATCTCCGTTTACCGCTTTGCCTGCCTTGCCGGCTTTAACAGGTAAATCAATGTAGTAGGCTCCGGCATAGTTGAAAAATACATCATAATTTTCGATTAAGTCATTCCAAAATTCATTTTTCATATTGTTTGATACTACTTGACCCTGTAAATCTCCTTCTTTGCCGGTGAAATATGCGTGTTTTGATATGAGGGCACCGCTTATATCCCAAACCTGCAAAATAAGCATAAGAGCGATGGCAATTTCCGGCAAGTGCTTTAATTTGATAAGGGAAATGCCGTACAGGATAAACAAAAGTATCAGGTAAAGCAAAAGCCATGCAAATCTGCCGTTGGCACGGAAAATGCAAAAGAAGTTATCTATCAACGGCTGGGGGAAAGGAATATGAAATATATTAAGGCCGCCGAATGTTATGTTGTCGCCTATTGCAAATATAAACAGGGCAACAGTCGAAAAGATGATGCCGAAATTATTTTTTATAAATTCCCAAATTTTTTTGAAAACGGATATTTTATATGTTAGCAAATAGACTATACAGGCAACAGGGATAAGTGCTATAAAACCTAAGCCAAGGTAACCAAAACCTTCTATTTGATAAACATTATTGAATGGTCTGACACCGATGAATTTTGACCAATTTGAAAAACCTTTACTTTGGGGATTATAGAAAGAGTTTAAATTAAAACTGAATACGCCGTAACCGTATGCGGCCATCTCACCTTTGATGTAAAAAGCACCGATTATCCATCCCACAAAAACTGTCAAAGCCATACTTGAAATTATGTACAGAACAGGCTTTAATTTTTCTTTTGTCATAAAGAAATTTTCCAAACAAAAGGCAAACATTATGCCGAATGTAAAGGGCAAAAAATATGGGTGTATTGTAATTGACAGCCGGTTTATCACAAAAAACGGCAGAAGGGCTTTAAAATCGGTTTTGCCTTTGTTTTTAAAATAAAAATACAGACACCGCAGAATTAAAAACTGCGCCGTTAAACCGCAATGCCTAAACCGTCTTTCTATAAGCGCCGGCATAAGGCAGAATGTGCCGGCGGAAAGTGTAGTAAAAGCCCGGCTTTCCACAAACAAACTTACAAGTAAAGCGCCGAAGCCCCCTTGCAAGCCAAAGCAGAGCATCACAAAAATACCGAAGTATTGAAAAGTTTGTGGCAATATGCTCCTGAATATTTTAAAAAATATTGCAAACAGCGGTATTGAATCGGTATAAGACACCGCCGTGCCGTAGGGATATGCCAAATTCTGCCCTACCCCAAGGGGAAACTGCCATGGGCTGTTTCTGAAAAGAACCCAGCCCCGATAGTGCTGAGCTATGTCTTTTTCAATGTATCCGTTTATCAAAAAACTATCATTTTGCACATTTACAACGCCGAAACCGTAAATGGCAAAAAATATTAAAAGTCCTACGGCAAAGCCAAGGGTGAATATTTTTATTCTTTTTTTGCTTTGATTGTTCATGGTTCACCTATATAATAAAAGTATATAAGGAATTATATCACAGGGACAGCGTAAAATCTACGGACAAATAGTTAAGATTTCTACACATTAAAAGGCGGCCTGTAACAAGCCGCCTTTTTGGTGAGAAAACTTATTATGTTTAGTAAGGTGATTATAAGGATTAGCCTACATATCCGATAGAGGCCAAAAATGCCACAACAGCTATTGATATAACCGCATAAATGCCCATAAGAGGAGCCGAGTATTTAAGCCACTTGTCATAGGAAACATCCGCAAGACCCAATGCGCCTACAAGAGGGCCGGACATAGGGGTCAATGTGTTGGAAATAGAGTCGCCGTACTGGTAGGCAAGGGCAACAACCTGTCTTGAAAGGCCGCAAACATCGCCGATAGGAATTAAAACCGGGAACATAATGGCCATTTTTGAGGTTCTTGACGGAATAAGGAAGTTGAATACCAATGTGAATATAAACAATCCCGCACCGGCCAATGCAAGGCCCGAACCACCGATAATATTCGCCGCCCAATTTGCCAATGTGTGCATTACATGACCCTGGGTGAGAACAAAACCGATAACCCTGGCAACGCCCATTATAAGGGATATGCCGCCCATGTCACAGGCACCTTTGAAAAAGTTTTTGGAAATTTTGTTCAAATCCTGGTGATAAATAAGCCCCGTAGCATAAGCCAATATAATTTGCAATGCCACCAAATAAGACTGATCCCAGCCCCACTTGTTGTTGGCAATCGCATAGAAGCCGTAGATACCGAACATAACCAAAACCACAATAATACCGCGGAGAGGGAATTTGGCCTCTTTTATTTCTTCCATATCTTCATCCGGGTGCATAACGCCGCCGCAGTAGCTCTTTGACGGGTCGGCGCTTATTTTCTTGGCATATCTGGTACACCACCAGGCGTTAAGGCCTACAAAAACAGCCCAAATAATCATTCTGACGCCCATACCGCTCATAGGTTCAACCCCGGCCATAAGCTGCATGGTAATCATGCCGGTAAAGGTTGCGCCCATACCCACCAAATAGCCTAAGTAAAACATACCCATGGCGCAAATTCTGTCCAGGTGCAGGCGTTTGCATATAACAAGACCTACGGTGACGAAAGCTATCATAGAGTCTGTGCCGGCAAAAGAGCCCAAAAGACCCATAAGCACAACTATTGACGGCACAAGCACTGTAACCGATCGGTCGGAAAGTTTGAAAACACCGTAATTTAAAATATCGTCAAAAGCGCCGGTGCCTACAATACAAGCTATGGAACCGCCGCCTATAAGCATAAGCGAAATCATAGATGCCGCGTTTTCTATGCCTTTTTTTACCATAAGCAATGCTTGCCACGGGCTTACGGTTGTGCGCTCAACGGCGTGATATGTACCGGCAATTGCGTTTCCCGCCTCGTCCAAATCGAACTCACCTACGGGGGCGATATATGTCCGCAGGCAGGCTACCAAAACAATTATACCGATAATTACAAGAATATGAGGCACTTGAAATTTTTTCTTTGTCCCTTTTGCTTTTTCAGCCATAAATTTTTCCTCCTAATATTTATTTTATCCTCTTTTACAAACCGACTTTGCCGAGAGGGCAATGTTCAATTTCTTTGTCATTCCATTTGGCTTAAAACAACCGCAAACAACGCTATTTTTTCTTCTATTGAAGAAATTCTCATGTGTTCGTTGGTTGAGTGTATCTCATACATATATGGGCCGAGAGCGTCAACGCATGGAATACCCATAAAGCTGATGTAGTTTGCGTCGCTGCCGCCGCCTGTGGTTTGCTCCGGCAAATCCTTGCCTAAAAGCTGACCTGCCCGGCGGACTTTTTCGTAGAGTTTAACTCCCTCTTCCGTTCTTGTAAAAGGAACGGAGAAACGATCTACGGTAACTTTTGTGATTGTGTCCGGAATGTATGGCGGTGCGTCGTTTACCTTTTTAACTATTTCTTCAACTGTGTCCATATCCGCCTTATTTGCCACACGTACGGAAACTTTTGCACTTGCATGGCCGGAGACAACATTTGCAGGGTCATCGTTTACAACCGGCCCTACATTGAATTGAATGCCCCTATCGTTTATGTTGCTTTCATACAAAAGCATCATTCTGTGAGCCACTTCCATTATCGCACTGCGGCCGTCAAGATAGTTTACGCCGGAATGAGCCTTTTTGCCCGTTACATCAATGGTGATTGAGCCGGAACCTTTTCTTGATGTGAGAACGCCGTCCTCCAATCTGGAAGGTTCAAATACGAAACAGGCCTCTGCACCGGGACATTCTTTGTCAAAGGTTTGGTGACCGGTGGGAGAGCCGATTTCCTCATCGCAGTTAAAGATGAAAACGATTTCTTTATTCGGCAGCATACCTGCCTCCTGCATAACTTTTACAGCATGTATGGCAACAACTATACCGCCTTTGCAGTCTATAATTCCCAAACCGTAAGCTGTGTCGCCGTCAATGCGGAAAGGAAATTCTTCGGCTTGCCCTTTTTTAAACACTGTGTCTGTGTGGGCGTTTAAAATTATTTTGCCGGTTGGATTTTCAGGGGTTAATTTTGCCACAATGTTAATTCCGTATCCCTCAAAGAAATGATGCTCGATTTTAATACCCTGGATTTGGCTAAGCATACCGTCGATAATTTCAACTACTTTTGCATTGCCCTCCACATCACGGCTGCCGCAGTCAATGCCGGCAAACTGCCTTAAATAGTCAAGGCCCGGGGCGGCGTATTTTTTTGCGCCGGATTTTGCCGCTTCAACTGCTTTTTTCTGATCATACATAATAAAAAGCCTCCTTTTGCTCTGTGTTTTATTAACGATATTTTACAATTTACTTTAAAAAAATAAAAATACATAATTTTTATGGAGTATAAAAATTGCTTATGTTTTGCCTTTGAGATTATCACAAAAATATAACATAAATTTTCTTGACTTTATATACAAAAAGAACTAAAATTAGAATGTTCAAAATTGAAGTATTTAGGAGACCCGAAGTATGATGATGACCGTTACGCAAATGAATGCCTATGTACAGAAATTCGGCAGTGCTTACGAGAAATTTTTAACACCTCTTGCAAAACAAATTGACATGCCTGTGAAAGCTGTGGGAATTTTACTGTACGTTGCAAACAATCCGTCGGCAAATACCGCAAAGGACATATGCCGAAATCTGTTTATGAAACAGGGGATAGTGTCTTTCCATGTGGACAATTTGGTAAAAGCCGGTTATCTTGAAAGGCAGGCGGCACAGGGGGACAGGCGAGTTACAAAACTTGTTTGCACCGATAAGTCTCGGCCGATTATCAGCCGGGGCAGAGAGTTACAAAAAACTTTTTTTGAAAATCTCACCTGGGGAGTAAGCCATGAAAATATGGAGATTTTAAAAAACTGTTTTGATATTTTTGAAAAAAATATCGCCGCCATGACAGAGCGGAAAAAGAAAGACGAGGAAATCTGATATGGAACAGGATAAAACATTTTTGGGCACCGAGCCCATAGGCAAACTGCTTTTTAAATTGGCGGTGCCTACTGTTATAGCACAGCTTGTAAATATGCTGTACAATATAGTTGACCGTATATACATAGGTCACATGCCTGAAAACGGCAGCCTTGCCCTTACCGGCGTTGGGGTTTGTATGCCCCTTATTATGATAATATCCGCATTTTCGGCCTTTGTGGCCTCCGGCGGCGCACCGAGAGCCTCCATAGCCATGGGCAGGGGCGATCATAAGGGAGCCGAGAAAATTTTAAGCGGTTGCTTTACAATGCAAATTATAATTTCCGCTGTTTTGACGGTTGTTATGTTGCTTTGGAGCAAGGACTTGCTTTTGCTTTTCGGTGCAAGTGAAAATACAATACCCTATGCCACCGCATATATGAGCATTTATGCCCTCGGCACGATTTTTGTTGAAATGACCCTTGGTTTAAACGCATTTATCACCGCCCAAGGTTTTGCCAAAGAGGGCATGATGACTGTGCTTATAGGTGCGATTTGTAATATTGTACTTGACCCGATTTTTATTTTTGGTTTAAAAATGGGCGTTCGTGGCGCTGCCTTGGCAACTATTATCTCACAGGGCATTTCCTGCGTTTGGGTTGTTAAGTTTCTCACGGGCAAAAAGACGATACTTAAAATTAAGAAAGAAAATCTTGTTACAGGCTTAAAGTATGTAACCCCTTGTATCGCCTTAGGGCTTTCAACATTTGTTATGCAGTCCAGCGAGAGCATTGTTTCCGTTTGTTTTAACTCATCACTGCTTAAATACGGCGGAGATGTTGCCGTAGGCGCTATGACAATTCTCACAAGCGTTATGCAATTTGCAATGTTGCCGTTGCAGGGTCTTGCACAGGGAGCACAGCCTATAACAAGTTACAATTACGGCGCAGGCAATGCCGGCCGTGTAAAACAGAGCTTTAAATTGCTTTTGACTTGCAGCTTGATTTATTCCACAACCCTGTGGCGGATTATAATGTTAAAGCCAACCGCTTTTGCGGGTATGTTTACAAACGACGCTGTTTTGCTTGAATTTGCCTCAAACGCACTGCGTATTTATTGCCGGGTTTTGTTGATATTCGGTATTCAGATTGCCTGTCAGATGACATTTGTTTCAACAGGCAATGCCATTTGCTCAATTATCGTTGCAGTAATGCGTAAATTTATACTTTTGATACCGCTTATTTACATTATGCCACACATCTACACCGCAGACAAAACAACAGCCGTTTATATGGCAGAACCGGTGGCCGATATTATAGCGGTTACATTTACGGCGATAATGTTTATTTTCCGGTTCAGAAAATCTTTGAAGAAAATAGAAAAATCGGCGTAAAACCCATAAATAAACACAAAAATAAAGGCGCAGTCTTAACCGATTGCGCCTTTAAATTTTATAAAAACAAAACCGCCTTGCGGCGGCTTTGCTTAGGGTTATATAAGTGAGGTTAAATTGGGATAAAATTCGGATAATAAACTATAAAGTACTGCATTACTTTATATTAAGTTTTGCGGCTGTGCCGCTTTTTGAATTATGCCAAAGCCGCTCCCAAGGCTTTGCATTTTTCTATTGCCTCGTCATCCGGGGCATCATAAGCGATTACGCTTTCACAGGCAAGGTCTGCACCGTCTTCTTTACACTGCCGGGTCCATGTCTGCATCCATTCGCCCTCTGCCCATGCGTAAGAACCAAAAAGTGCTATTTTCTTGCCGGCCAGCTTTGGCTCGCACCGTGAAAACATAGGTTCAAATTCGCTTTCTTCAAGCTGTTCGGAACCCATTGCAGGGCAACCGAAAGCAATCCGGTCATAGCTATCCATTTTGTCCGGGCCGAATTCCGACGCCGTGAACAATTCCACATGGGCACCTGCGGCTTTTGCGCCGTCAACAACGGCGTTTGCCATGGTCTCTGTGTTGCCTGTACCTGACCAATATACAACTGCGATTTTACTCATTTTTAAAACCAACCTTTCATTATTTATCAGACAGCTACAACAAGCTGACCGAAAGAATTAAACCTTGAATAGTATTTGCAATAGACTTTTTTGCATTTTTCATACTGCCGGAATTTCTTTTTTGCCCGATCCTCATCGCCGTAAACCTTCCAGGCCCCCACGCATTTGGCACAATCTGCATGGTTTGTTATAAAACCATACACATCTTCCGGGGGATAACCCAGGAAAAGCCCGATTTCGTGGGGAAAGTCACAGCCGGGGCGGATTTTTTCGGCCAACTGCTTTATACATGTTTCCGGGCAGTCAACAGAATAACTGCGCCGTGTAAGCATGCTGTTTGCAAGCCGGTCTTTAAAATCTTCTCGGAGTTTGGAAATTCTGTAAGCGTAGATAAGGGCACGATCTTCGGACATGCTTAAAATCACAATCCTAAGGCCCTTTGGCACGCAAACACCGTTAAGGCGGCGGATTTCATCCGTAAGCTCTTTTCTGTCGGTGAACTTGTAGGAAAACAGATTTGCGGTTTTTATACCGGCCATAACGCTCCGGCAGTGTAAAACCATTGTTTGTTCAAGCATCGGATAAAGCCTCCTTTAACGGTAGTTAGCTATTGCTAACCATAAGGTTTTTAAATTGGTTAGCAGCCGCTAACCGTGATTAAATGATACCAAAGTCAATGGCGTTTGTCAACAGTTTTTTTAGGCATTTTACTTTTTTGTTACAGATTATATTTTGTGGCTTAAAACAAGGGGTTATTTGTAATATTGCATAAAAAGTTAGTATAATATAACATAATCACCAAAAATATGAATATTTTATGTGAATTATTGACAAAATTAACCAAAAGTAATATAATGTTTGCCGTGATAAAGTAATTCAGGCTGTTGCCTGTGCTTTGTAACGATTATTTTATGAGATATTTTTATATGAGGTGATATGTATTATGGATTACAAGAAAATTGCTTTATTTGTAGGCGGCACACTTTTCGGTTCCGCAGGTTTGAAAATTTTGAGCAGCCGTGACGCAAAAAAGGTTTATGCAAATGTAACACGGACAGCTATCCGTGCCAAGGATGCAACACTTAAAGTTGCCGACAGCGTTCGAGAGGCTTGGGGCGATGTTTTGAGCGACGCCAAGAACATCAACGAACAGCGTGATGTTGAAGCAGAGGCGGAAGTTATTGAAGACGCAGCCGAAGAAACAACAGAAGAATAACAAAATAAAGTCATTAAAACAAAGCCCTGAGTTTTCAGGGCTTATTTTAGGGGTAATTATATGAAATGTACTGTTTTACATTCATCAAATAACAGAATACGTGTACACATGGCCGGCAGAAAAATGAGCCGGCGGCAGGCGGATTTGCTGTACGGATACTTAAACCGGTTGGACTTTGTTGAAAAGGCCGATGTTTATGACCGCACAGGTGATGCGGTTATTTTATTTACCGGCGATGTTAAAAATGTAAAGTCCGCTTTGGCAAAATTTAAGTATGAAAATGTGGATTTGTCAACTTTGCCGGTAAATGTGCGGACAAGAAGCATAAATCAGGAATATGCGGACAAGCTGATTTCAAAATGTTTGAGAAGAGCTTTTCGCCAATTATATATGCCGCTGTGGTACACCACCGCAAGGACGGCCGTTAAATCAATCAAATATATTGCAAAGGGCATATCCTGTATTGCCCACGGACAGATTAAGGTTGAGCTTTTGGACGCTTGTTCTATCGGTGCGTCAATTCTCACAGGGGATTTCTCTACCGCAGGCTCGGTAATGTTCCTCCTTGAAGTAGGTGAAATGCTTGAAGATTGGACCCACAAACGCAGTGTAAACGACCTGGCTCAGAGCATGTCTTTGAACATAGATAAGGTATGGCTTGTAACCGACGGCGGAGATGTTTTGGTTTCTGCCGACAGCATTAAGAAAGGCGATAAGATAAGAGTTCACACATCAAATGTAATTCCGCTTGACGGCGAAGTTTGCGAGGGCGAAGCTATGGTGAACCAGGCGTCACTTACCGGGGAAAGCGTAGGTGTTCGCAAAGCACCGGGCAGCAGCGTTTACGCAGGTACCGTTGTGGAAGAGGGCGAATGTGTATTTATCGCAAAAAACCGGATAGGTCAAAGCAGATATGACAGAATAACGGCTATGATCGAACAGTCGGAACTTAATTCCGAATCTGCAAACAGAGCTATGGCTCTTGCGGATAAGCTTGTTCCTTACAGCCTTTTAGGCACGGTTGTAACATATGCGTTTACAAGAAATGTTGCAAGGGCAATTTCGATTTTGATGGTTGACTTCTCTTGTGCTTTAAAATTGGCTATGCCCCTGTCTTTCCTTTCCGCAATTAGCGAGGCAGGCAGACATCACATAACCGTAAAAGGCGGCAACTACCTTGAACTTATGCACAATGCAGACACAATTGTGTTTGACAAAACAGGCACCCTTACAAGGGCTTGCCCGACGGTTGCTGGGGTTGTGACATTTAACGGCAAGGACGAAAACCGGTGTATAAAACTTGCCGCCTGCATGGAAGAACACTTCCCTCATTCAATGGCAAATGCAGTTGTAAGTTATGCGGCGAAAAACGGTATCACCCATGACGAGATGCACAGCAAGGTTGAATATATCGTCGCCCACGGCATCGCCACCACGGTGCAGGGCAAAAAGGCCATTATAGGCAGTTATCATTTTGTGTTTGAGGACGAAAAAGTGATAATTCCCAAAGGAGAGGAAGAAAAATTTGAAAATCTTCCGGAGGAGTATTCACATCTGTACTTGGCTGTTGACGGAGTTTTGGAGGCTGTTATTCTCATCTCCGACCCGGTTAGGGAAGAAGCAAAATTTGTTGTTGATGGGTTGCACAAGCTGGGCATAAAAGAAATTGTTATGATGACCGGGGATTCCGAAAAGACCGCAAAAGCTATTGCAAAACAGGCGGGAGTTGACCGGTATAAGGCGGAAGTTTTGCCGGAGGATAAAGCGGCATTTGTTTCTCGGTGCAGGGCAGAAGGCAAAACCGTTGTTATGATTGGCGACGGCATAAACGATACCCCGGCACTTTCAAGCGCCGATGTGGGCATTGCCATAAGCGACGGTGCAAGTATTGCAAGAGAAATTTCCGACGTTATTATTTCCGCAGGGGATTTGTACGAACTTGTTGTGCTTAAAACTCTGTCTGACAGGCTTATGGAACGCATACGCAAAAACTATGCCTTTATTATGACATTTAACGGCACTCTTATAGTTTTGGGGGCAATGGGCATTTTACCGTCGGCAACTTCGGCGCTTTTGCACAATGCGTCCACAATAGCAATCAGCTTAAAGAGTATGACAAAATTGCTTGACGAAGAAGAAAAGTAAATACAAAAGGCGCAAAACACGCCGAAATTAAAGGTCGCATTCTGCCGATATGGTCGGATGCGGCCTTTTGATTTTGTATTGATATTTGATGATTTTTGTTAAAAATTATCGAAAGAGAAAGCGTCAATAATTTTTAAAAACAGAGAAAGATATTTAGTAACATTCTTTTTGTCATGGGTTTTCAAGATCTGATTATATTTAAAATGAATTTAGCAATTATATAAATATCTTTTGCCAAAACGCACAGAAAATCGGTTTTTATTTCTACATAAATAACATATTATTTAAAATGTGGATATGATATAATCTAATTAGAATTAAACGTTTATTTTATGTAAAGTGAGGTAAAAAAATGGACAAAAAACAGCGTATTATCAAAGCGGCAGAGGCCAACAGACAGATAGCTTTCGAGGCAGAACGCTATATTTGGAAGCATCCGCAGACAGGTTATACCGAATGGATTGCCAACGAATATTTAATCGAAAAATTTGAGGCATTGGGCTATAAGCTCATCAGAGCCGACCAAGACCCGAAGCACGGTAAAATTCCGGGCTTCTATACAGATGTTGACACAGGCAGACCGGGCCCGATGCTTTGTATCATGGGCGAGCTTGACGCCTTGGATATAGCAAACCACCCTGAGAGTGTAAACGGTATGTGTCACTCATGCGGCCATAACGCACAGGCCGCAACAATGCTGGGCTTGGCCGCAACGTTGAAAACCGACCCCTCTATTTTGGACGGCCTCTCCGGCAAAATCAGGCTTATGCTTGTTCCTGCGGAGGAAATGATTCAGCTTGCTTTCAGAAGCAATCTGATTAAAGAAGGCACAATAAGCTATATGGGCGGTAAGGTTGAGTTCCTGCACAGAGGCTACTATGACGGCGTTGACCTTGCTCTTATGGTTCACTCAGGCAACTTGGGCGACAAATATGACTTCTCATGCGGCCAGGGTAACAACGGCTGTATGGCTAAGGTTATTACTTACAAGGGTAAGTCATCTCACGCCGGCGGTGCGCCTCACGAGGGTATAAACGCACAGTATGCGGCTATGCTGGGCTTACAGGCCTGCAACGATTTGAGAGAAACATTGCAGGAAAAAGATACTATCCGTTTCCACCCGATTATGAAGGGGGTAAACTGCGCCGTTAATATTATTCCTGACGAAATGGTTATCGAAAGCTATGTAAGAGGCAGCAATATCGAAGCCATGAAGAGAGAGAATAAAAAGTTCAACCGTGCTTTGGCAGGTGCCGCAGCGGCTATCGGCTGTGAACTGCACATTGACGATAAGCCGGGTTACTCACCGGAAATCCACGATGTTGCATATATGCAGCTGGTTGAAGAGGTATGTAAGGATTTGGCAGGGGCAGACAGAGTAAACTTCCAGTATGACTCATGGAGCACAGGTTCATCAGACTTCGGCGACTTAACATGCGTAATGCCGGGTATCCAGTTTACATCAGCCGGCGCATCAGGCACAGCCCACGGCATAAACTACTACCTGACAGACCCTGAAAGATTGCTTATTAACTCAATTAAAGCTCAGCTTTTGGTTGCCGATAAGCTCTTGAAAGATGACGCCGCAAAAGCTAAGGAAATCGTTGCAAACTATAAGGCACCTTACGCATCTATACCGGAATATTTGGATGCTATCGGCGACTTTATACTTGACCGTGATGTTGTTGAGTACGAAGAAAACGGCAATGTAAAATTAAATCTTGCCAAGTAATAATGGCTTTTTCATAATGGCGGTATAATGTCATTTAGGCAAAATACCGTAACTCCTTTCTTGCGATACAGGCGGTGTGTGGTTGCACCGCCTGTATTTCTGTTTTTGCTGGTTTTTTGTGCGTTATTTACATGATTTTTAAAATAATTTTATATATTTCACCGTTTAATTTTTGCAAGTTTAAATGCTATAATAATTTATATAATAAGAAAAGAGGGATATTTTATGACATTGGCGCAGCTTAAATATTTTTGCAAGACCGTTGAGTGTGAAAATATCTCAAAGGCCGCAAAAGAACTTAATGTTTCTCAGCCGTCGGTAACGGTGGCAATAAAGGATTTGGAAACCGAGCTTGGGGTCAGCCTTTTTATAAGAGAGAAAAACAGAATTACACCCTCAAGAGAAGGTATGTATTTCTATTCAAAAATAGTTATGGTTTTGCAGGACATAGATCTTGCTGTTGGGGAGGTCAAAATAATGTCTAAGGACAGCCGAACCATAACGGTGGGTATTCCGCCTATGATAGGCTCTTTCCTTACGCCGGCACTCATATCACGGTTTTACAAAACCCATCCGGATTACAGTATAAAAGTTGTGGAATACAAGTCAGAAACGGTAAAAAATATGTTAAATGAATATGTTATAGATTTTGCCGTGCTTTTATCAGCCTACACCGAGGGCTTTGCCGGAAAAGATATTTTTGAAACCGAGTACGGGTTGTATGTTTCCAAGGAAAACGCACTGGCTAAATTGCCGTTGGCTACCGGCCGGGACATAAAGGACGAGCCGTTTGTGGTATTTGACAGAATAATGTTTCGCAATAAATCAATATCAGAAGAATTTAAAAAACAGGAGGCTACTCCGAATATAATTCTTGTTACAAGTCAACTTGAAACCATAAAAAACTGCGTAAGGCAAAACCTTGCCTCCACATTTATAATGGATTACTGCATAAAACCCTGTGATATGGTGGTTCGTGTTCCCCACAGCTTTAATACAAAAAGCACCGTGCGTCTGTGCTGGAATGGGGATAAAATACTGACCCCTGCGGAGAAAAGTTTCATAAAATTTGCCGACGGTATAAAAGATATTCTATAATTATAAACTATAATAGATAGAAACATAATATTTGCGCCCTAAATACAAGCCGTTATATCATATAAGAAACAAAAATATACGGAGGCTTTTTATGACAAAGGACGAAATAGCAATTAAGGCTCATAAGGATTGGCAGGGAAAAATAGAAGTTGTTGCAAGGGCAAAGGTTACAAACCGTGAAGAACTTACAGTTGCCTACACTCCGGGTGTTGCGGCACCGTGCCTTGAAATCGAAAAAGACGAAATGCTTGCTTATGACTATACAAGAAAAGGCCATCTTGTAGCAGTTATAACAAACGGTACCGCTGTTTTGGGATTGGGTGATATAGGCCCTGCCGCTGGTATGCCTGTTATGGAGGGTAAGTGCGCTCTGTTTAAGGAATTTGCCGGTATAGATGCTTTTCCTATTTGCGTTGACAGCAAAGACCCGGAAGAGCTTGTAAATATCATTTATAAAATATCAAAGTCGTTCGGCGGTATCAATCTTGAAGATATAGCCGCCCCGGCTTGTTTTGAAGTGGAAACAAGACTTAAAGAAATGTGTGATATACCGGTTTTCCACGATGACCAACACGGCACGGCTATTGTTGTAAGTGCCGCCATGTTAAATGCCGCAAGGTTAAAGGGTGTTAAACCGGAGAATATGAAAATTGTTCTCAACGGCGCAGGTGCGGCAGGTATTTCTATCGCAAAACTGCTTATTTCCATAGGTTTTACAAATATTACATTGTGCGATATATTCGGCACATTGTATGAGGGCGGCCCGGCACTTTCAGACGTACAGCGCCAAATGGCCAAAATCACAAATAAAGAAAAATTGGCCGGCACTCTTGCCGACGCAATGAAAGGGGCAGACGCTTTTATCGGCGTTTCAAAAGGCAACCTTGTTACAAAAGATATGGTTCGTTCTATGAATGATAAGCCGATTATTTTTGCCATGGCAAACCCTGTGCCGGAAATCGGATATGATGACGCCAAAGAGGCAGGGGCTTATATAGTCGGCACAGGCCGCAGCGATTTCCCAAACCAAATAAACAATGTTTTGGTATTCCCTGGTATATTTAAAGGGGCATTGTCGGTAAGGTCAAAGGCAATTACCGAAGAAATGAAGATCGCCGCCGCCAAGGGCTTGGCATCTGCGATTTCCGATGAAGAAATAAACCCTGAATATATTATCCCGGATGTGTTTGATAAGCGTGTGTGCGATATTGTCGCAAAAGCAGTTGCGGACGAAGCTATTCGCCGGGGTATAGCCAGAATTTAAGATTAAAATTCAACTTTTAAGCTGAAAGTTGTCATAATTCCTTGCAAAATCGACGGTTTTTCCGTCGATTTTTTTTTTTACAAAAAATGAATAAAAATAATGTGCAGTTTATATAATTGCAAATAATCGGCAGAGCGATATAATATAAGTATAAATATAACCCAAAAATAAAGGAGGACTGTATATGAAAAAAGAAAAAAGCAGAAAAATTAAAATCGGCGTTTCTTTTACCGTCACTTTTGTGTTGGCCGTAATCACATTTTTGATTTACAAATATGCCGCCGCCAACCCTTTTCAAATGCTGTGGCAGTATAAGTTGTCCTCGTTTTTGTTAAAGTGCAGTTTCGGGGTGTCGGCTGTTTTGCTTGTGATTTATCTTAACAATCTGACTTTCAAAAGAAATTTTAAAATTATATCCGCTGTGTTGCTGGCGGCGTGTGTAATTGCCTGTTTGCCCTCTGTGCTGTATTTTTTAAATCTGTGGGAGGGCGTCCGGCAAATCTTGCCAAAATCTGCACAAATTTACTATTTCTCAATAAATCTGTTCACTTTGTGGGATATTGCCCCATACATAGGGGGATTTACCGCTGTTTTACTCCAAGGTTGACTATAAAACAAAATATTATTTAAAGTGCGGCTTGTGCCGCACTTTTTGCCTTATGAATTACCTACAAATAAATTGCGATAAATTTTGTGTAAGATGTACAACACGCCAAGATTGCAAAATGCGGTTGAAACCGCCGTTTTAAAATGTTAAGATGAAATTGTCATTTTTTGTTTTATTCAGGATTTTAAGGAGAAATTAAGATGAAAAAAATTCTTGTAATCGGTTCAACTGTTGCCGATGTTATTATCAATGTGGACAAATTGCCGGCTATGGGTGTAAGTGCTCATGCGTTAAGCCAAAAAATCAACTTGGGCGGTTGCGCTTACAATGTTTCCGATGTTATAAGAAATTTTAACCTGCCGTACAGGCTTTTTTCACCTGTCGGCACAGGTATCTACGGCGACTTTTTAAAGAAAGAACTTGCCAAAATAGGTGTGGAGCCTATAATTTCCGATGAAGATAACGGTTGTTGCTATTGTTTTGTGGACAAAAGCGGCGAGAGAACCATACTCTCAAATCACGGCGCCGAATATTGGATAAAAAAAGAATGGCTGGAATCCGTTGATTTAAGTGAGATACAAAGCATATATGTGTGCGGTTTGGAAATTGAAGAAAAAACCGGGCCGGATATAGTGGAGTATCTTGAAAATCATAGACAAGTTCCGTTTTTCTTTGCTCCGGGGCCAAGAATTGTAAAAGTTGAATCGGAACTTATGAACAGAATTTTAAATTTACACCCGATTTTACATCTTAATGACAAAGAGATAGCCGCTTATACAGGTGTTTCCGATGTTGAACAGGCGGTTAAAAAAATGTATGAAAAAACAGGAAATTTAATTATTGTGACAATGGGTGCGGACGGAGCCTGCTGGTACGACGGCAAGACTTTTGAAAAGGCGGCCCCTGTAAAATGCGAAAATATTGTAGACACAATCGGTGCGGGGGATAGCCACATCGGCACAATTATGGCTTGCCTTTACAGAGGTGATGACATAAGAACAGCCGTGGAAACAGCAAATAAGGTGGCAAGTGCGGTTGTAGGTACTGCCGGTGCGGTTTTGCCACGGGAAAAATATCGGGAACTTATTTGAGAAATAAAAATTTAAAAGTAAATTAAAACAGTTTAAAACCCGCAAAAAGAGTGATAAAACGGCAAAAATCGAAAGAAAAAGGCGAAAAAGTCTGCAAAAAGCCCAAAAAATGATGAAAAAGCTGTAAAAAAAGTAGAAAAAAGGTAAAAGCTGTGAAAAACAGTTGACAATCTATGGTGAATGAGCTATAATAACTAAGCTGTCAGCGAGAGAGGCTGACGCAGGACCTTGAAAATTGAACAATAATAAGAA
>CAKSZX010000004.1 GCA_934526065.1 uncultured Oscillospiraceae bacterium | reverse complement strand
GTGGGAACTACAGGGCTCGAACCTGTGACCCTCTGCTTGTAAGGCAGATGCTCTCCCAGCTGAGCTAAGCTCCCACAAATGGAGCGGGTTACGAGGCTCGAACTCGCTACCTCCACCTTGGCAAGGTGGCGCTCTACCAGATGAGCTAAACCCGCATAACTGTCACTAAGAAATGGTGGGAACTACAGGGCTCGAACCTGTGACCCTCTGCTTGTAAGGCAGATGCTCTCCCAGCTGAGCTAAGCTCCCTTAGCTCTTAGTGACAGGTAATATATTACCATACTGTTGACGGTTTGTCAATAATTTCAAGAAAACTTTTTCAATTATTTTTTCAAAGATTTGATTATATTATCCAAATCCTTTTTTGTAAAGTAGTACTTGGCGTCACAATACTGACAACCCATTTCGATTTGATCCTCTTCGTCACGCAGCATTTCCAAATCTTTTATTCCTATACTGATAAGTGCCTTCTTTACTCTTTCTCTTGAACAGTCGCACTGATATTTAACATCTGTCTCATCCAATATGCTCGGATTAAAACCATCCATAACGGTATTGATTATATCGTATACATCATGTCCGCTTTCAAAGAAATTTGTAATGCTCGGAATATTTTTGATATTGTTTTCCACAAGAGAAATTTCTTCTTCTGTTGCTCCCGGCAAAAGCTGGAGCAAATAGCCGCCTGCGCATTTAATACTCAAATCAGGGTTTACAAGCACGCCCAAAGCACACACAGTAGGTATCTGTTCAGAATATGCATAATACGCCGTAATATCCTCTGCAATTTCACCGCTTTCAAGCGGAATGCTGCCTACATAAGGCTCTTTCATTCCTATGTCCTTAACTACGTAAAGCTGTCCGTTCCTGCCTACGGCACTGCCTACATCAAGCTTTCCGTCCCGGCGCAATGGTATTTCTACAACGTTATTTTCAACATATCCCTTGCAATGTCCCCGTCCGTCACAGGCCACTGTAATAAGTCCTATTGGGCCGTCTGCCTTAATTCTAAGGGTGATTGTATCGGAAGCGCTTTTAAGGGTTGACGCCATAAGCTGTGAGGCGGTTAGCATTCTTCCCAATGCCGCACTTACAACCGCCGATGTTTTATGAATTTCTTCCATTCTTTTTACAATATCCGTAGAATCAATAGCACTTATAACTACGCCTCCCATATCGGATATTGCTCTTACCATTTTTGACATTTATTTTTCCCTCCTTGTAACAAACAAGTATCTCTCACTTGTATCTGTAATATTTTCGTATGTTTCGCCGTCCAAAACCTGCAAAACGCAAAGACCTGCATTTTTAAGCATACTTAAAATTTCATCATATTCATAGTAGTGCTCAAAAAATTCTTCATGATAATGTCCGCCGGATACTTTATCGTCTATTGAAATTGAGATTTTGGTCTTGCGCTCGCCATCACACAAAGTGTTTTCCCAATGGCAATCGGCCTCCGGTTCTACAAAATCAAATATTTGATTTCCCAAAATATTTTTATGCTTATACCGGGTGTTCATATCAAATATAAACAAACCGTTAGGGTCAAGAAAAAGCGAAACTCTGTTAAATAATTTTTGTACCCGCCGACCGTTTTCCAAATGATTTACCGTGTCAAATGTACAAGTGAATAAGTCCACAGTACCGTACATATCCAGCCGGGTTATATCCTGCTTTAAAATAAGAACATTTTCGGCATTATTTTCGTCCTTTTTATCATATAACACATCAAGCATTTCGTCAGAATTATCAACAGCTATAACATCATAACCGGCTTTATCAAAACGAAAAGCAAGCTCCCCTGTTCCGCATCCTAAATCACACATAATTCCGGTGGAAACACCGTATTTTTCTGCTAATTGTTTTACTTTAATAAATAACTTATCGTAATCGGCGTTGTAATTGAAGTAGTCATAGTAATAACTGAATTCTTTATATGCCATTACTCTGCCAACTCCTTTTCAAATCTGTCAAGTAAAGTATCAATACCGATATTTTTTTCTGCGCTGGTGAAAATAATGTCGGAATAAGAAAACTCCTTACAGAACTCTTCAAATTTGTCTTTTGCCGCAAGAGATTCGGTTTTATTTAATTTATCTCCCTTGGTAAGTGCAATCACAAAAGGAATGCGGTGGTATGACAAGTAATCCAGCATTGTATAGTCATCTTTTGAGGGCTCGTGTCTGCAATCCAAAAGCTGTACCACCAATTTAATATTCTGTGACTTTTCAAAATAAGAGTTTATAAGGTCATCCCAACGCCGGCGCTCTTTATCGGAAACCTTGGCAAATCCGTAACCCGGCAAGTCAACAAAATGAATGTTTCCGTTTATATTATAAAAGTTTATAGTACCGGTTTTTCCCGGCTGACCCGATGTTCTGGCAAGATTTTTTCTGTTGCAAATTTTATTAATCAAACTTGATTTGCCAACATTGCTTCGGCCGGAAAAAACAATTTCAGGCACATCGGATTTCGGCAACTGTTTTGCAGTACCGTAAGCCGTCATAAATTCCGCATTTTTTATAATCATATTTACACCTAATTCATATTTACACTTATAGCCCGGTCAACTGTTTTAACCGGAATAAATTTAATTTTTTCTTTTACAACAGCATCCACTTCTTCAAGATTTGGCGTATTTCCATAGGGAATAATAACCGTTTTCATTCCCTCACGATATGCGGCCATCCGCTTTTCACGCAAGCCGCCTATCGGCAATATTCTGCCCTGCAAAGAAACCTCGCCTGTCATAGCCACATCACCCTTTATTTTTCTGTCGGTGAGTACCGAAAGTAAGGCGGTTGTTATTGTGACGCCTGCAGATGGGCCGTCTTTCGGTACAGCACCTTCAGGAGCATGGATATGTAAATCAATCTTGGAAAAGTCATATTTTATACCGTACTTTTCTTTATTTGCCTTTATATAGCTTAAAGCTATACGGCAAGATTCTTCCATAACTTTACCCAAATTACCTGTAATCTCTAATTTTCCGCTGCCGGTTGGAATAAGGGCAACTTCTATAGGCAACATTTCGCCGCCGACACTTGTCCAAGCCAAACCATTGGCCACACCAACCAAATCGGCGTGTTCATTTTCGTCACGCTTGAACTTCTCGACACCAAGCAAATCTTTTACTTTCTCTTTTGTAAGAGTTATTTTGGCAATGTCATCCGACAAAATTTCTTTTGCACATTTTCTCAAAAGCGTTACAATCGTTCTTTCAAGGTTTCTTACGCCGGCTTCTCTTGTGTAACAATCTATAATTTCATAAATTGCGGCATCATTGAACTTAACACAGCTTTTCATAGAATTTTTATCAAGCTGCTTTGGTATCAAATGCTTCTTGGCTATATTGAATTTTTCTTCTCTTGTATAGCTTGGCAGCTCGATAACATCCATTCTGTCAAGAAGAGGCCCCGGAATGGAACTTCTGTCATTTGCGGTTGCTATAAAGAACACCTTACTCAAATCAAACGGAAGATCTATGTAATGGTCAACAAAGGAATTATTTTGCTCGCTGTCTAAGACTTCAAGCAAAGCGGCAGCCGGATCCCCTCTGAAATCTCCTGCCAATTTATCTATCTCATCCAAAAGAATAAGCGGATTACTTGATTTTGCGTCAATCATCGTGTTGATTATTTTACCCGGCATGGCACCTATATATGTTCTTCTGTGGCCGCGAATCTCGCTTTCATCACGGACACCGCCCAATGACAAACGCCGATAATTTCTGCCGAGACATTCCGCAACAGATTTGGCAATACTTGTTTTACCAACGCCCGGAGGGCCTACAAGACACAATATCTGCCCCTTTGTATCATTTGAAATCTGCCTTATCGCAAGTATTTCAAGAACTTTTTCTTTAACTTTGTCCAAGCCGTAATGATCTCTGTTAAGTATTGTTTCGGCTTTCTTTATATCGAGCTGTTCTTTGGTGGACTCATTCCAAGGTAATGACAAAACCGTATCGAGGTATGTGCGAATAACTGCCGCCTCCTGGGAAGAGCCCATCATCTTTTCAAGACGGTTTACCTCTTTTAAAAGTTTTTCCTTATTTTCTTTTCCCATATTTGCGGCTGCAATTTTTTCACGGTATTCGTCACATTCTCCCGTGGTGTCCTCACCGTCGCCCAACTCGTCAGAAATGGTTTTTATCTGCTGGCGCAAGTAGTATTCACGCTGGCTCTTATCCATTTCACTGTGAACTTTATATTTTATTTCACTTTCAATTTTTAAAACTTCAATTTCATTGTTCAAATATTCAAGGACATATTTAAGGCGTTTTTCAACGGAGTTTTCCGCCATAATATTCATTTTGTCCTCAACTTTAAACATAACCGTTGCAGCTAAGGCCTCCCGCAGTAAATTCGGGTTTTCTTCGTCAAAAATCTTACCGATCATATCTCTTGATATCTTAGGAGCAACGGTAAGGTATTCTTCAAATTTTTCCTTAATCGTTCTAACAAGAGCCTCAACGGTGTTTAATCTATCCGACCTTATTGTTTTTACAGGATAAGGTTTGATGATTGCAGTTAAGTAATCACCATCATTGCTTATGTCTACGGTTTTGGCACGCTCAAGAGCCTCTACCATCACCTTAATAACGCCGTCCTGGTGTTTAAGTATCTGTTTTACGGAAGCAAGCACACCTACATCATATATATCCGCCTGTGACGGATCCTCAACGGTAATATCTGCCTGAGGTACAAGGTACACCAGACGGTTACCTTTCATTGCCTCATTTATTGCATTTATCGATTTTTCTCTACCTACATCAAAATGAACCACACTGTCCGGGAAAATCACCAGACCGCGCAGTGCCACGGTAGGAAGGTGAAAATAGTCGATATTGGTATCTGTTTTTATATTTATTCTTTCAGACATAAATACCTCCTATGTATATAATGGTCTGTGTTTATACATTATACCAAAAATTAAAAATTTTTCAATATTTTGTATATTCTTGTAACAAAAGAGGCGCCGTATTTGCTAAGCACAAATGTACCCGGCAAACAGCGTCTCTTTTAAATTTTAAAGATTTACGTTTTCACTATAAAGTTTATGTGCCGTACCGTGTTCGTATTTGCAAACGCCGGTATTTACGGCTTCTTCATCTAATATAACCTTTACGATTGTATTGTCGTCAGGCACTTTAAACATAGCGTCCTGCAAACATTCTTCAAAGATTGAGCGCAATGCTCTTGCACCGCTCTTTCTCCGAATAGCCTTTTCGGCTATAAGTCCAAGAGCCTCGTCCGTAACTTCAAGTTCTACATTATCCAAACTGAAAAGTGCTTTATACTGTTTCAAAAGTGAATTTTTAGGTTCTTTCAATATGCGGATAAGAGCTTCTTTGTCAAGACCGGACAGAACGGAAACTACCGGCAATCTGCCGATAAGTTCCGGTATAAGGCCAAAATGAACCAAATCATCAGGCTCTACACGTTTTAACAGCGTTGTAATGTCCTCTTCTTTTTTAGACTTAACCTCACCGCCAAAGCCCACAGCTCCGTTTTGAGCGGTACGCTTGGCAATATGCTTTTGAATGCCGTCGAAAGCACCGCCACAAATGAACAAAATATTCTTTGTATCAAGCTGGATAAATTCCTGCATAGGGTGTTTTCTGCCGCCTTGTGGCGGAACATTAGCGACGGTACCTTCAAGGATTTTAAGCAAGGCCTGCTGTACCCCCTCGCCGCCGACATCCCTTGTGGTTGACGGGTTTTCACTCTTTCTTGTAATCTTATCAATCTCATCAACATAGATGATACCGATTTGTGCCTTTTCGATGTTAAAATCTGCCGCCTGAATGAGCCTGAGCAAGATATTTTCTACATCTTCGCCCACATAACCGGCTTCTGTAAGAGTTGTCGCATCGGCTATTGCAAATGGCACATTTAACATTTTGGCAAGAGTTTGAGCCAACAGGGTTTTACCTGTACCTGACGGTCCCAACAGAAGAATATTACTCTTCTGAATTTCAACGTCGTCAATTTTATTATTGCTCAATATTCTCTTGTAATGGTTGTAAACAGCAACGCTCAATGCAATCTTAGCATCGTCTTGACCGATTACATATTTATCAAGCCCCTGCTTTATCTGTAAAGGAGAGAGAATATTTATATCCTCTTTCTTATTATTTGCTCGTCTGGCTTTTTTTACGGGCTCTTCTTCCATAATCGGCATAAAAACGCCCTCGTCCCGCAAAATTTCCCGACAATACTCAACACATTCGTTACAGATATTTACTCCCGGGCCGATAATAATCCTTTCGACTTCATTGGACTTTTTACCGCAAAAGCTACAAGTAACAATTTTTTCTTTATTTGCCATAACTCTCCGAATATCAGTTTTTATCTGTGTTCTATAACCCGGTCAATAAGGCCGTAGTTCTTTGCTTCCTCGGCAGACAAGAAATTATCTCTGTCGGTGTCTTTGGTTATTTGTTCCAAAGTTTGACCGGTTCTCTCTGCAAGGATTCTGTTGAGTTTTTGTTTTGTCCGAACAAGATGATCTGCATGAATTTTTATATCAGATGCCTGACCCTGCATACCGCTGCCGCCGATTAGCGGTTGGTGAATCATAATTTCGCTGTTCGGCAAGGCAAATCTTTTGCCTTTTGTGCCGGCGCAAAGCAAAAATGCACCCATAGAAGCGGCCATACCCATACAAATTGTGGAAACATCACATTTTATATACTGCATTGTATCGTAAATTGCCATACCGGCGGTAACTGAACCGCCGGGGCTGTTTATATACAAGCTTATATCCTTATCCGGATCTTGAGCTTCAAGATAAAGCAACTGTGCAACCACTAAGCTGGCTGTTGTATCATTTACTTCATCCGAAAGCATTATTATTCTGTCATTGAGCAAACGGGAATAGATATCATAAGCTCTTTCCCCTCTGCCTGTATCTTCAACTACTGTTGGTACCAATGCCATAAATTAACCCTCCATTTTTATACAATAGTTAGTTTAGGCTTAGCAATAACAATTATGCGTTTGCAATTTCAGCGTTTTCTTTAACGAAATCAATAGCTTTCTGAATTGCAAGATCCGCCTTAACTTCTTCCTCAGGAACCATAAGTTTAAGCTGATCAATCGGGTAACCGTACATATCGCTGAGCTTTTTAAGTTCTGCCTCAAAGTCTTCATCTGTTGCAACAATGTTTTCCCGTGCTGCAACTGCTTCAAGTGCAAGTCTGATCTTAACCTGCTGTTCAGCCTGATCTCTGTAAGATTTCTTAAACTGGTCAAGAGTCATATCTGTGTATTTGAGGTATGTGTCCATATCGAGACCCTGCTGATTGAGTCTACCGATAAATTCATTTGTCAAATCGTCAACTCTTGTTTCATACATAGCCTCAGGAATATTTGCGCTCATACCATTTACAAGCTGCATAACAAGGTCGTTTTCAACTGCAAGCTCTGCTGCACTGTCAGCTTCTTTTTCTTTCTTTGCTTTGATGTCTGCTTTAAGTTCGTCAAGTGTATCAAAATCACTTACATCTTTTGCGAATTCATCGTCAAGAGCCGGCAAGTCCTTAACCTGGATAGCATTGATCTTTGTCTTGAAAACAGCCGGTTTACCTGCCAATTCTTCTGCCTGGTAAGGTTCCGGGAATGTTACATTAACATCAAATTCTTCACCGATGTTGTGGCCGATAACCCGTTCTTCAAAACCGGGAATAAACTGACCTGAACCCAATGTCAAATCAAAGTTTTCACCTTTGCCGCCCTCAAAAGCAACGCCGTCAACAAAACCTTCAAAGTCAATATTTGTAATATCGCCATTCTGTGCAGCTCTGTCATCAACGCTTACAAGTCTTGCGTTTCTGTTCTGCATATTTTCAAGCTCTCCCGCAATAACTTCATCTGTTACTTCGATAGCTTTCTTTTCAGCCTTAAGACCTTTATATTCGCCGATTGTAACAACAGGGTATGTTGTAAGTTTTGCTTTAACAGTAAAACCGTCTTCCTTTGAAACTTCTGTAACTTCAATTTCGGGTCTTGCAACAACCTTCAAACCGGCCTCTTTAACCGCATCCTCGTAAGCCTGTGGAAGCAATTCGTCGATAGCATCGTTGAAGAACATTTCTGCGCCGTACATTTTTTCTACAACGCTTCTCGGTGCCTTACCTTTTCTGAAGCCGGGCACTGTAATGTCTGCATTTGCTATTCTGAACACTTTTGAAATAGCTGTCTCAAATTCGTCTGCAGGAACTTTAAATTCAAGTTCAACTATATTTTCTTCTACTTTATCATTTTTGAGCAATTCCATATTTTTTAACTCCTTAATTTTAATTGTTCTAAATTTTATGTGGTGTACACAGTTAAACACACTGTGACTTTTTAATTATAACACAAAAAATAAGATTATTCAATTATATATGGACAAAAATTCAGGGCATCTGCAGAAATTAACTTAAATTTTATGCCGTCATACATTCCGTTGAAAGCATATTTTATAGTTTTGCCGTGAAGGTGTCCGTAATAACATCTTTTTATATCATACTCTTTCAGTGTGTCAAGTATGTGTTGAGCGCGCTGTTCCATATAAATCGGCGGATAGTGTAAGAATACAATCCTCTCCTTGCCCCGATCGGCGCTCTTTAAATAGTCCAAGGACATTTTAAGGCGGCCGGCCTCCCTTGCTATGATGCGCTCGTCATCAGGCTGACCATTTTCAAAAATCCAGCCTCTTGTGCCGCAAATAATTTTATTTTCCGCCTCAAAGGCGTTGTTGTGCATAAATTTTATGGTGAAATAGTTATTTATTGTCAGAAATTCATTCAATTTTTTCCGTGTTGTCCACCAATAATCATGATTTCCCTTTGAAATAATTTTTTGCCCGGGCAGATTTTCTATAAAGTCAAAATCCGGCTTTGCCTCATCCAGTGTAAGCCCCCATGATATATCTCCGGGAACAATAACTGTATCGCTGTCTTTTACAAGCCTTCGCCAATTTTTCTCTATTCTTTCTGCGTGATTTTCCCATCCGGGGAAAATGTCCATGGGTTTGCTCACGCCAAAAGATAAATGTAAGTCTGCCAAAACATAAATTGCCAATAAACCGCCTCCTTTATCGTTATTTTAATATAATGAGATATGTGTGAAAATTAAAACAGACACAATCAGTGTCTGTTTTAATTGTACATCATAAATTTGATTAAATAATGATTAAACAGTTACTTTCAAGAATATTTTTTTACCTTTTCTAATTACAAACTTATCGGTAAATTCTTCTTTTGCATATGCTTTTTCAATATCTGTAACCTTTTCATCATTTACAATTACGCCGCCCTGGGTAATAAGTCTTCTTGCTTCGGACTTGCTGCTTGCAAGTTTTGTTGTTGCCAACAAATCCAAAACTCCGATTTTACCGTCTGTAAAATCATCATCAGTAAGTTTAAATTCAGGCATTGTATCGCTGTTTGCTCCACTGCCGCCAAAAAGTTCTCTCGAAGTTTTCAAAGCCTTGTCAGCTTCTTCCTTTGAATGAATAAGCTCTGTAAGTGTGTATGCCAAAAGCTCTTTGGCTTCATTGTAAGCAGAACCGCCGCGTTTTACATAATCATCAATCTGTTCAAGAGGAACAAGTGTAAGCATCTTCAAGCATCTTGCAACATCGGCATCATTGATATTTCTCCAATACTGGAAAAATTCGTAAGGTGATGTCTTTGTCGGATCAAGCCATACTGCACCCTTAACTGTCTTGCCCATTTTAACACCGTCGGCTGTTGTAAGCAAGCTGAATGTTACACCGTAAGCATCTTTACCGTCTTTTCTGCGGATAAGTTCCGTGCCGGCTAAGATATTTGACCACTGGTCACTGCCGCCGAACTGTGCGATACAGTTATGGTCGTTAAACAGACGGTAGAAGTCATATCCCTGCATAAGCATGTAGTTAAATTCGGTAAATGTAAGACCGATTTCTCTGTCCATTCTCCGCTTAAAAGCGTCGGCCGTGAGCATTTTATTTACGTTGAAGTACCAGCCTACATCTCTCAAAAAGTCAACATAGTTAAGCTTGCAAAGCCAGTCGGCATTGTTAAGCATAAGCGCCTTTCCGTCTGAAAAATCAAGGAATTTCTTCATTGTTACCTTAAATTTTTCACCATTTGCCTCGATTTCTTCCTTAGGCATAACACGGCGCATATCCGTTTTGCCGCTTGGGTCGCCTATCATACAGGTACCGCCGCCGATAAGAGCAATAGGTCTGTGGCCGTAAAGCTGCATATATCTCATGATATTAAGCTGCAAGAAATGGCCTACATGAAGGCTGTCCGCAGTTGGGTCAAAACCGATATAAAACGTTATTTTCTCTTTGCCCAACAAATCACGAACCAAATCGCGATCGGTTACATTAGCTATAAGACCTCTTTCTTCAAGAAGGTCAAATACATTGTCCGGTAATTTAATTCCGTTAAACTCCATTTGTTTATCCTCCTGTTTTAAAGGCGGTCGGCAAAACAAAATAAAACGCCGACTGCCAAATTTGGCAGAGGGCGTTAGTAATAACACGGTACCACCTCTGTTTACAATCTACCTCACGGTAAATCGTCTCACAAAGTACATGACTTCTTGTTCTGTAACGGGAACTCCCGTCAGTGCCTACTGTAATTTCGGACTGCCGCTCAAAAGGGTATTCATCGAAAACTCAAAGTTGTGCTTTCAGCAACCGCACGCTTTCTAAACCGCACTTTTTCGACTACTTGTCTTTGTCATAGCATTTGGAATGTATGTACAAATGATAACACTCAAAAATAGTTTTGTCAAATATTTTTTGCATTCAAAATCATTTCTTTTGCATTCATAAGAGATGTCTCTGTAATATTTTCGCCGGAGATAATTCTCGCTATCTCTCTGTCTCTCTCATCTCCGTGCAATTCACGAACCGATGTAAATGTGGCGCTTTCATCCGTTTTCTTTTCTATTTGCAAATGATTGTCGGCAAATGCCGCTATCTGTGCCGAGTGCGTAACACACAAAACTTGCTTGCCCACAGAAGTTTCTTTTAAAAGCCTGCCTATCTTCATGGCAGCAGAGCCTGAAACACCGGTGTCTATTTCATCAAAAATCAATGTATGCGTATCTTCTTTTTCGGCAAGTACATTTTTTATTGCCAACATAATTCTTGAAAGTTCACCGCCGGAAGCTATCTTTGAAAGTGGCTTCGGCATTTCACCTTTATTTGCGGAAATCAAAAATTCTATGTTATCTTGTCCGTCAGGGGCAAAATCTTTCTTTTCCATAGACAGTGCCAAGGTGACAAAAGGCATATTTAAAAATTCCAGTGAGTTTTTAATTTCCTCTGCCATTTGAGCGAATACTTCTCTTCTGTTGTTTGAAAGTCTGTCGGCAGATATTGTCAACTTATCAAGAACAACTTGTCTTTCCCGGTAAAGTTTGGAAAGATTTTCCCGGGCAAATTCCATTTTTTCAAGTTTTTCCTTGCTCTCGTTATAAAAGTTCAGTATATCTTCAACAGTAGAGCCATACTTCATTTTTAGCTTGTAGTACAAATCGAGGCGCTGTTCAATTTCGTCAATGCGAGAAACATCCACATCAAAACTGTCTATAAAAGATTTTAAATCATAGCCTGCGTCCTGCGATATAGCATAGGCCTCGCTAAGCTTATCACTTATAGCTTTTAATTCCGGTGAAAATGAGCTTATATTTAATAAATTACCGGCAGCCTCCTGCAATTCGGACACGGCGCCGAAACTTTCATCATCGCCAAAAATATAGTTATGTGCCCGGTTGGCATTTGTCAAAATAGTTTCGGCATTTTTGGCTATTTGCTTTTCCTGTAAGAGATTTTCCTCTTCTTCGATTGATATTCCCGCTTTTTCTATCTCGTCTATCTGATACGACAAAAGATCTACCGTTTCTTTTTTGTTTTTTTCAGTTTCTTCTATCTCACAGATTTGCCTGTTTATATCTTTGTACTGCCGATAAAGCCGGCTGTATGTGGCTTTTATGGCGCTGTCGGTACCGAAAGAATCCAGTATTTCAATATGCTTTGACGGAATAAGCAATTTTTGGTTGTCATGTTGGCCGTGAATATTTATTGCGTCGGTAAAAAGAGCTTTCAAAACGCCCACGGGGTACGGCACGGAGTTTATCCTTGCTGTGCTCTTTCCGTCTGCCGTAATTTGCCTTGTGACAATACATTCTTCGGAAATATCTATGTCCAGTTCTGCCGCTTTGTCGATTATACTCTGTTCCAAATTATTAAACACAGCAACAACAGAGGCCTTTGCCGCCCCTGTTCTGACAATGTTTTTGGAAACTCTGTCACCCATAATTGCGTTGATAGAGTCAATTATAATTGACTTGCCTGCGCCGGTTTCACCTGTCAAACAGGTAAAGCCCTCTTTAAAATTTATATCGGCTTTTTCGATAACAGCCACATTTTCTATTATAAGTTCACTAAGCATAGTATAACCGTTCTCTCATGGAATTACTTAATATATGTTCTTATTTTTTCACAAAGTTGACCTGCAACTTTTTCATTTCTTGTAAGAACAAAAATTGTATTTTCGCCGGCAAGGGTACCGACAACTCCGTCCCAATGGACATTATCGAATACTTCACATGCAACCTGAGCCATGCCGGTATGGCATTTTATAACTATGGTATTCATTGCGTAGTCAACAGACTTGATAGCCTCGGAAAAGAAGTAATCAAACCTGTTAAATGTTGCTTTTGTATCCTCTACAATGGTATTTTGCGCATATTTATATTCGCCGTTAGATGCCACGATTTTAACAAGATTTAATTCCTTTATATCTCTTGAAACCGTTGCCTGGGTAACATTAAAGCCTTCTTTTTGCAGGTATTCAAGCAAAACTTCTTGTCTGTCAATATTATATTCGTTTATGAGTGATAGAATTTTTTTATGTCTTGCCTTTTTCATCTGACTATCTCCTATTACTTGTTTAATTGCCGACTTGCCCGACTTACTATATTTTCAATATCTTCCTCAGTGACGGTTTCGCCCTCCGGATTTTTTGATATTCTTATCAAAAATTCAATATTGCCCTCCGGGCCTTTGATAGGTGAAAATGTGATATTGTGTACATAAAAACCGTTTTCGTTGGCATAGCCGATAACATTTTCTATAACCTCACGGTGAACCGCACTGTCACGGACAACTCCTTTTTTACCCACTTTTTCCCTGCCTGCCTCAAACTGGGGTTTTACCAAGCAAACCCCCTCAACATCCGAAGTAGAAACCGCAAAGGCCACCGGGAAAATATGTTTAAGCGATATAAAAGCAACATCCACGCTGAAAAAATCTATGGGTTCCTCAAGCATGTCCAATGTAACATTGCGAATGTTTGTGTTCTCCATATTTTTTACTCTCTCGTCAGTGCGCAACTTCCACGCAAGCTGACCGTAGCCAACGTCAACGGCATATACCTTTGAAGCTCCGTTTTGCAACATAGCGTCGGTAAAACCGCCGGTAGATGCACCTATATCCATACAAACTTTTCCTGTTAAATCCAAGTTATAAAGTTCGATAGCTTTTTCAAGTTTAAGACCGCCACGGCTGACATATTTCAAATCCTTGCCACGAACTTCCACTTTGTCCGTTTCTTTAATCATTTCTCCGGCCTTATCCGATTTCTGATTGTTTACATACACGATTCCGGACATTATAAGAGCTTGAGCACGCCGTCTTGACTGTGCATAGCCCTGTTCAAAAATATATTGATCCAATCTTATTTTCATTTTTCACCTGCGAAATCTCTAACTATTTTTTCCGTGCTCAACCCGCAAATATCCCAAAGTTGCGGTACCGTTCCCCGGTGAACCGTGTAATTTTCCACACAGTGGCACCGATAATTTCCCTTGTATCCGTTTTCAAGCAGAGCAAGTCCGAATCGTCCTGCCACACTGCCATTTTTAACATGTTCTTCATAGAAATGAATATTCTTATAATCGAGGACATTGACAACAGCGCCCATAGGTATCGGGTTTACAACATTTAATTTAAGTATATCCACACCTATGCCCTTTTCTTCAAGTTTTCTTACCGCATCAAACCGCTGGCTGAAATGTCTGCCGTAACAGACGAGAAGATTTTTATTCGGGTTTTCGATTTTGGATTTTATCAAATCAAAACTTTCACCTGTGCACCGGTAATCTTTGATATTTTCTTCCTGTCCACCTCTGGAATAGCGCAAAACCTTTGGGCCGTTAACATGGTTTATAAGCCTTTCTTCCCAATACAACAGTTCGTTGTAGTTTGAAGGGCAAACCACTATTGTGTTTTTATAATTGGCAAATATGCCTATATCGTGTATGCCTTGATGAGTTTCACCGTCGCCGGGCACAAGCCCTGCTCTGTCTATGCCAAACATCACATTCAAATTTAAAAGCATAACATCGTTAAGGTACTGGTCCATTGCCCTTTGCATAAATGTGGAGTACAAGCACACAACCGGTTCCATATCAGATTTTGCCAAAGCGGCGGAAAATGTAACGGCATGCTCCTCCGCCATACCCACATCAAAAAATCTTTCTCTGTGATTGCGATACATAAACTGTAAACCGGTGCCATATTTCATAGCGGCGGTTATACCGCATATTTTATCATTTGTATCCGCCATTTGAGACAGTTTTTTACCGAATATTGTAGAGAAAGAATCCTTAGGAGCAACATCAGGGTCAGGTACTTTATCAATATCGAAAGAGCCGACACCGTGGAATTCTCCCGGGTTTTCTTCTGCAGGGGCATATCCCTTTCCCTTTACCGTTAGAGCGTGAACAAGCACAGGGCCTTTTGCTCTTTTTGCGGCGTCAAGAGCGGCACACATTGCCAAAACATCGTTTCCGTCTGAAACTTGGTAATAAACAAACCCCAAATCCTCAAAAAATGTTCCGCCTTTAATGATGTTTCGTCTTAAAAAATCTTTTGAACCTGAGAGCATTTCGGTAAGTTTACCGCCAACCATAGGCACTTTATTCAATGTGTTGACAACGTCCTGCTTAGCGTTTAGGTAATTATCCGCCGTGCGCAGTTTTGACAAATATCTTGGCATAGCGCCTACATTTTTTGAAATCGACATCTTATTGTCATTGAGAATGACTATGAGGTTATCAAGATTTTTATCTATGTTGTTAAGCCCCTCATAAGCCATACCGCCGGTAAAAGCGCCGTCGCCTATAAGAGCGATAACATATCCCTTTTCACCTTTTATTTTCTTTGCCCTTGCCATACCCACAGCCAAAGAAATTGATGTGCTGCCGTGGCCGGCAATAAAAGCGTCATCTTCGCTTTCTGTCGGTGAAGGAAAACCGGACAATCCGCCAAGTTTACGCAGAGTATCAAATTTTTCCCTGCGGCCTGTGTAGAGCTTATGAGTGTAGCATTGGTGCCCGACATCAAACACGAACTTATCCGTAGGAGTCGAAAAACAGTAATGCATTGCGGTAACTACTTCCACAACACCTAAATTAGCAGATAAATGCCCGCCTGTTTTAGAAACGCTTTCAATCAAAAAATGTCTGACTTCTTGACACAAAGGTTCAAGTTTAACCGGTGGCAATGCAGATACATCTCTGCTGCTGTTTATATTGTTAAGAATAGAATATGACATATTTTTAACTTCCTTAAAAGACTGAAATATCTGATAGTTACTTATTTCTTGACAAAAGATATTTTGTATATTCGATAAGTAAATCGGCCTTTTCGCCAAATGCGGCTTTAAGCCGACTGTCTGCCCGAGCCGTCATTTCCCGGGCAATCTCTTTGGATTTTTCCAAACCGTAGAGAGAAACAAATGTAGATTTATTATTTTCTTTGTCACTGCCCACAGGCTTGCCCAGCTGTGCGGCGTCACCTTCCACATCAAGCACATCATCTATTATTTGAAATACGATACCGATATTATCAAAAAATAAAGTAAGCGCATCTTTTTGTCCGGCTGTAAGTTCACAGCCCAAACTGCCTAACTCACCGCACAGGGAAATCATCTTCCCTGTTTTATGTCTGTGAATTTTTGTAAGAGTTTCTTTGTCTGCCGGCTTGTCCTCATATTCCAAATCAAGCTCTTGGCCATAAATCATTCCCCTCGGCCCCATAGCCCTTGCAGCGGCTTGTACAGCCTTTATTTTCAGGCCGTCCGGCAAGCTGTCGTCATTTGCAATAACTTCAAGACCACAACCTGCAAGCGCATCGCCCGCAAGCATTGCGGTTGCGTAATCAAAAGCCTTATGACAAGACGGCTTGCCCCTGCGCACATCGTCATTATCCATACATGGCAAATCGTCGTGAATGAGAGAATAGCAGTGAATCATCTCAACGCCGCAGGCACGATACAGCGATTTTTTCCAGTCGGCACCACACATATCCCGCGTGAGAAAAACGAATATTGCCCTTGTTCTTTTACCGCCATTCAACAATGAATATTCAGCTGCCTTTGCAACGCAAGAATTATCATAAAAGAACTTATCACAGCATTCTTTTAGGGCGCTTTCAACATAATCAAGATATACTTTTGTTTCCATGATTAAATTTCTTCCTCAATTCTTTTTATGGTAATATCAGCCTTTTCCAATTTGTCCGAGCAGAATTTCAAAAGCTTAACGCCTTCTTCGTACAACTCCAAAGACTCATCAAGTCCCACTTGATTTTGTGACAAAACATCGGAAATTTCTTCCAATCTGCTCATAGCCGATTCAAATGTCTGTTCCATTTTTTTAATTCTCCCTTTGCTTTATTTCCACAACTTCACATTCAAGTTCTTGTGTAAATGTTAGTATTTTAGCGGTTTCTCCGACTGTAAAGTCACAGTGCTTTACGGCGCCTTCCTTATCATATATCAATGCATATCCTCTTTTTAGATTATTTAAAGGGCTTCCGCTTTCAAGAATATACGCTTTTAGCCGAACTTCCTTTTTAAGCAGGCTTATTTTATTATTTATTGAAATATCAAGGTTTCGTTTTATTTCCGCTAAATGATTTTTATTCTTTTCCGCAAGACCGTGAACGTATAAAAAACCATCGGATTTTTCAATTGACAATAAATTGTTGGCAAGGATTTTTATCTCATTTTTAATCCGTGAGCTCATAGTTCTGTTCATATTCAAAAGCCGCATATTTACAGCGTTAATATCAGGAAAGCACAACTCTGCCGCAGCGGTCGGGGTTGATGCTCTGACATCACAGACAAAATCAAGGATAGAGAAGTCCACCTCATGACCTACCGCACTGATTGTAGGCTTTTTACAGGCGTAAGCAGCCCTTGCAACTTTTTCGCTGTTGAACACCCACAAATCTTCTTTGCTTCCGCCGCCTCTGCCGATAATTATAACCTGTATATCCGGCAAACTGTCAAGTTGTTTTATTGCGTTTATAATCGTCGGTTCCGCCTCTGCCCCTTGAACCATACACGGAGCAAGAACGATTTCGCCACATGGAAAACGCCTTTGTGCAACGCTTACAATATCGTGGAATGCCGCACCTTTTTCCGATGTGGCAACACCTATTTTAAAAGGATACTTAGGCAGAGGCTTTTTCTTTTCCCGATCGAAAAGACCCTCTGCACCTAATTTATTTTTTATTCTTTCAAATTCTATCCGATAAGCACCGTCGCCGCTTCTGAACATATTTGTGGCGTAAATTTGATAAGCCCCATCTCTTTCGTAAAGAGACACTTTACCGCGAATTATCACCTTCATACCATTTTCCGGTGTAAATGACAAATTTCGCACATAGGACGAAAACATTACACCTTTTATGGCGGATTTCTCGTCTTTCAACGTGAAATAGCAGTGTCCCGATGGATATTTTTTGAAATTTGAAAGTTCGCCCTCTACGGCGACATCATATAGATTATCATCACTGTCAAGTATAGATTTTACATACAAATTAAGAGATGATACTGTTAATATTTCAGCCATTTTTCAACTTTCTGTAAGCATTTACCGCAACACCGATACCGTTATCCCGTGAATATTCCGGGCTTACAAACATCGCCTCCGGCATTTGAGTTTTAAAAATTTCTTTTATAACCGTGGAACTCATAACGCCGCCGGCCATAATAACTGGCAAATCACCGTACATTTTCTTGGCGTTTTGTATCATTTTAAGCCGAGTTGCAGCAATAAATTCAAGACAATATCTGCAAACATATTCTTTGCCAAAGCCTGATTTAAGCAGATTATCACACTGGTTTTCAAGGCCGGAAAGATTGCAGTACGTACCGTTAACCGATACTTTTATTCCACCTATGTTTTCTGTACAATTTGCGGCTAAGTCAGACACATATGCCCCTGCCGGGAACGGAAAGCCTAATTTGACTCCCAACCTGTCTACCGCCTGACCTGCGAACAAATCCAAAGACGAACCTATTGTTTCAACAACATTGCCGTTTTGTGCAAGCATTATATCTGTCGTTCCGCCGGATATATGCATCATAAGCACTTTTCTGTTAAACAAATCCTCGTCATTTAAGTAATACAAGGCACTTGTAAGATGCCCTGTTTGATGGGATGTTTCCACAACGGGAATACCCAGGGCACCGCCTATCGAATATGCCCGCATTTTGCCCCGTAAAAAACATGGCATATACGAATTTTCATCACTTTTCGGGCGCACCGATACGCCAACAGCACCGATATGTTCCGGTCCTTTAAAATCTGAAAACACATCGGTTAAGTTTTTTATGTGATAAAAAAGCGCTTGCTGTTGCCTTATGCCTATTTTCCCCTGCTCAACCGGCAAAAACTGTTTTGAGTTAAAAATAACCTTGTGGCAGTCGCCGTCAACTATTGAAACAGATGTGGCATAATTACTTGTATCAATACCCAGGGTGTACACTTACTTGTTTCTCAATTCTTTTGAAATTGCACCCAAAACACCGTTTACAAACTGATAATCGTTTTCACCGGCATATTCTTTGCAGATTTCCACAGCCTCATTGATTATAATGCTGTCCATATCTTCGTTTGAGTACATCATTTCCGCTGTGCTAAGGCGAAGTATAGCACTGCAAACTCTTGAAATTCTCTTTTGATCCCAGCCTTTTAATTTCGACTGTATCATATCGTTAACTTCATCTGCATGGTCATAATAAAGTTTTATAAGGTTCATGGCAAATTCGTCAAGCATGTAATCTTCATACTCAGGCAATTCCTGAGTAACTGCCAATATATCCTCTAAATCATTTGCGCTGAAGCCCGCTTCAAAAACCGCAATAAAAGCATTCTCTCTGGATTTATGTCTTGTCATTTTTAAATTCCTTTTATCAGCCGTTGCTGATCCCTCTTAAATTTTTATACTTACCGATTTTCAAAATTTTGAAAATCAGTTTAACTCCGCTGTATCGGCAACGCCGGTAACAACAACATTAACCTTAGAAACGGTAACGTTGGTCATATTCTGCACGCCGTCCTTAACGGCCTGTTGCACATTTCTGCAAACAGTGGGTATCTTAACGCCATAGTTTACGATAATATCAACTGTAATTTCCGCAACGCCGTCATATAAAACGACATCTACCGCCTTTGGCAGATTTGTTTTTGCAAACAATCCCTTAACGCCGTAAGAGCCTACCGAAACATCGTTAACTCCCTCAACTTCCATTGCTGAAAGTTTTGCTATCTTTTCCACTGCCGGAACGGATATCTGTAATCCGCCGCTTTGTCTTAATGTGTTTTTGTATTCCATATAGCTTTATGCCTCCCGTAAAAGAAAAGTAATTGCATATATTATTACATTTATGATGAATAAAACCTGCACATAAAAGAATAATTTGCACAAACTTTATTTATATTATATCACTAATGCATAAATATAACAATATTATTTTACTTCTACTATGACAATATTTTGTGACGGAATTGTGGTCTTTGATAAAACCACATCTCTGATTTTGGCAGCATCGGCTTTTTCCATCTCTCCCCGGCTACATTGAACGGCAAGAGTAATCTTTTCTCCGGATATACTTGCCACACAATCGGCAAAACCTTTGGCTTTAACCATATTCTCTATATCTGTTTCGGTTGTCATATTTTCTACTATTGAAGAAAGTTCGCTTGTGGCATTCTTCTTTTCTTCATCGGTGAGTTTTGAATTTTTTAATGTTTTTTGCAAAGTATCCAATGCCTCATCCCTGCTTTTCTGCCTTGCAAGCCTTGCTTGCCGAAAATACTTTTCGCTGTCTGTTTTTGTGGTAGCCACAAGTTGAGCGTCGCCGTAATTTTTATTCTCGTAATCTGTATCGGTCATGAGCATATCGGTTTCGCTCATTACCTCGCCGTTTGTAGCCTGAGTATCTCCCTCGGCGAATATGTATTCGTCATTGCTTGTTCTGGAATATTGCCAATTAAGATACACTGCTACCACCATGGCAAGACTTAAAATCCGCAGTGACGCTTTTCTCTGTCTATTTATATTTTTCATAATTGCCTCCAAATTATCATTGCATTTTTATTACACAAATTCTGTTTGTGGGTAGATTTAATGCCACCGAAACAGCATTTGTTACATTGCTGACAACATTTATATCGTCTGCTCCCCGGCAAACTACAACCACTCCCTGCACCGACGGCTGTAAAACCTTTTCCACAAGGGCATTTTTCTCTCCGCCCCGAGCCACCATAACAAACTCGTTTTGGTATGTGCTTTTCCGAGACTTTTGGTTTTGGCTGTTGTTAAAGACCTCTTGTGTGTCATCTGTGGTTTTTTCCTGCCGAGCGTAAACGGTTTCCTCTCCGCTTTCAATAGTCACCATCACTTTGACCTTTCCCACACCGTCAATTTGCGTAAGAATATCAGAAAGATTATTTTCAATATTGCATCGATATTCTTCCGCATCTGTTTCAGCCTGAACTACTTTTGTTTGGCCGTCGGTTTTTCCGTTGCCTCCGATTATAAGCAAAACGCCCAACAGCCCCAAAACCACATAAAGGCCTTTTCCGTATTTTTCGCTTATTTTACCGATTTTGTTAAATATATCCTCTTTTTTCATATCAATCCTCAAAAATCAATACTCCATCGTCTATAACAGGCGATATACAGCTTTCTATTATTTCTTTTTCTGCCTCGTTGGCACCGCCGATAATCACCTCGCCTATTTTCATTTCTTCATTTTGTTTAAATATATGCACCCGAACGGAATTATAAGACAAAGAATTTTCGTTAAGTATTTTTTCAATTTTCGTTTTTAAATTTTCTTCTGCCATATTCGTTATATCAGATTGCCGCAGATCGACGGAATATAAATCCGTTTCAGGTAAAGACATATTTGTATTTTTTAAATTTTCTCCTGTTGTAAGGCAGGTGAATATTATATACAGTGAACAAACTATACGCAAAGCCTTTTCTGTTTTGTTTAAACTCAACCCGGTGGTTACCACCCCAAGCACATAGCATAAAATAAAAAATGCACCAACCGACTTTAAAACCATACTAAACCCCATTTGTAAGAGTTATCATAATTGTCACGGAAAAAATAAACATAATCAAAAATAATATGATAACCGAAAGCATCAATTCAATCACATCCACAAAACCTTTTATACACACAGACGGCCCGCCGCCGAACATTCCGCTTATTGCATATGCAAAATATGTACACAGCCAATATGCGGAAAGGCTTATAATAGACGGCAAAAAAATATATATAACGGATATTATCCCCACAGCGCCTGCAAAACTCTTTATAGAATTCATGGCGCCGTAAACGCTGCTTACCGCATCCTGTAATGCACTGCCGATAACAGGTATAGCCGTGCCTGCTATGGCTTTGCCCGCTTTTATCGCAAGGGCATCCGCCCCGGAACTGACTGCGGTTTGCAAAGAAAGCCCCACACAAATTATCGAAACAATAAGTTTTAAGGCTGTTTTTATGGCTTTTAAATAGAATTCGCACACTGTATTCAATTTTATATAGTAGGACAATCCGTTGGCGACAATCATAACAAAAAATAATTTAAGCGACGGTATAATATAGTCAACACATGCGTTGGCAAAAAACACAAGTCCTTGCAAAAAGAACCCCGTTGCAACGGCTGATGTGCCGGCATACCCGCTTGCCGCCGTAACTCCCGCATAGATTGGGAGAAAGGCCGTCATATAATTTTTAACTTCAATGAGACTTTCACAAGAACTTGTGACAATGGTGTTTATGGGCTCTATCAGCCGTAAAAACACAAACAGAGTACAAATACAAGATATTATATTTTCATTTAAGCCGTTGATTTTTACAGCCGAACAGACAGCAGATATAATTATAATTCCACATAGATTTATACAAATCTTTATAGGCCTTTGAAATTTATCTCTCCGATTTTCCTTGATATAATCAATTACTGTTGTAAGGGTAAAATTAGATACATCTTCTTTTGTTATGGAATAATCTTCTGCCATACTATAAATTTCATCGGCATAGTTCGTCCGTGCATAAACTGTAGACGGTAAAGAAAAAATCAAAAATGACAGCATTAAAATTTTTATTGTTCTTTTCATTTTATTTTAAAATCTCCGTGAGAATTTCAAGTACTTGTATATAGACAGGCAAAGCAATTAAAAGTATAGCCGCCTTGCCCGCAAATATCATCTGATTTGAAAGAGACTTGTTTCCGCTGTCTGCCGCAATATCCCGGACGATTTCTGTAACAAGAGCTATACCCATGGCTTTATATAAAATCGAATAATCACCAAATCCGATTGTTTCTATAAAGCTTTTCACTTGAATAAAATCGTTTCGAAATGAATTTATGATGTAAAGTGAAATAGCTATACAGCTAAATATCATAATAATATTTCTGATATTTTTATCATAAAAAGGTATTGATGAAATCAATATAACCGTAACAATAATAATTCCGGCAATTTTTAATATTTCCATAATCACAACTCAAACAAATACTTAATAGTCACAAACAGTTCTTTTATTTGGGTTATAACCATTGATAATACAACTATCAACCCTGTAAGCGTTGTGAGCATCGCCTGATCTTCCCTGCCGGAACGAACAAGAACCTGATTGAGCACCGATACTATTATACCTATGGCGGCAATTTTAAAAATTAAATCCACATCCATTTTTTACTCCTAATAAAGCATAATAATTAAAACCACGCCGGCTGAAATTCCGGTAAGTAAACTAATTTGTTTTTCGCAGTCATATTTTCGGGCATATTCCCGCCGCAAATTTTCCAGCTTATCTATACAGGCTGAAATATACTCTATCTCCCTCTTTTTCTCTCTCATTCCCAAACTTTTAAAAATATCTAATATTTGTTCGATAACATTTTTATTTATGAGGAAATTCCCTTTAATTTTCAAAAATGATTTTTCAGTTTCATTTAATGCAAAATTTTTATAAAAATAAACTTTATTTTTATCCAACTCATTGAAAAAACGATCATATGTTTTGCCAAGCATAACGCAGTATTTTAAATTGCTTAAAATATATATGCTTTGATTTATAAATTGTAATGTGATTAAATCAGTCAATGTTTCGTAGGAGAAAAACATTATCGATGAACATAAAACCCGGCTGCATCCTATTATCTTAAACATCTTTTACCCCCTCGATTTTAAAAATTCCGTTATTTTGCTCAACCAATACGATTTTATCAAAAACTCCATTTTTCAATAAAATTTGTATATTTGCCTTTTTGCTCATATCATCAAAACCGGCACAGTGTGCAGTGCATATAAATCTAACTCCTGTGTTTACACCGGCAAGAATTTCTCTGCCTTCTTCTTCACCACCGATTTCATCGCATACAATAATATCCGGATTTAAACTTCTTGTGGCGTTTAATATCGCCTTGCCTTTGCTCATACCTGTGATAAAATCGCAATTCAAATTCAAGTCAAAAAGTTCGTTTCTTTCGTCGCACACAGCTATATTTTGCGCTTTCATCAGTCGGCAAATGCTTTTTAACATTGTTGTTTTACCACTGTGAGGTTTACCTATTATCAAAAGACCCTTTGAAAAACCAAGTACATCTGTTGGTACGGTAAAATATTTATTCGTAGGTATCCTTATATTCATAGATGATACGGAATTCAACCTATATTCTTTATTTTCATCTGAGAAAAATATACCGCCCACACCTATTCTTATTCCGCCGTCAAGGGTTATGTACCCATTTTTGATTTCATCCTCAAAAGCGGAAACCGTATGTCCGCAAATATATAAAAATATTTCTTTGATTTTTTCACAGTTTATAAAAGTACCGGCTATCTCTTTGTTTTTACCGTTTATTTGCACATATATATTCTGATTGGCTCGTATGTGAATTTCGGTGAGATTATTACCGCTTTTCAAACATATGTCATATATTTCCCTTATTTCATCGGGAAGTTTTTCCAAAATAAATTTTATATTCTTGTCCATCTTTTCACCTTTGTAATATATATGAAGACTTTGGCATTATTAGAACAAAAAAACAGCCGAGAATTACTCTCGACTGTCAAATGTATTTTGTAAAAATCAATAATTTTCCAAAACTTTATTGTAGATATTTTCCGCCGTAAGACCGTATTCTTCAAGCAATTCCGTTGCCGGACCCGACTTGCCGAATGTGTCCATTACCGCAACCGGAATAACCTTACAAGGTGCCTGTGAGGAGGTAACCTCGGTAACTGCACTGTAAAGGCCGCCGATTACGCTATGTTCTTCGGCAGTAACAATAAATTTTGTTTCCTTTGATGCTGCGATAATGGCATCTTTATCAATAGGCTTAATTGTATGCATATTGATAACTCTTGCATGAATACCCTTGTTTTCTTCAAGCATTTTTGCCGCATCAAGAGCTCTTGACACCATAAGACCTGTGGCAATAATTGTAACGTCATCACCTTTTTTAAGCTCAACAGCCTTGCCGACTTCGAATTTATAGCTTTCATCATTGATAACCGGCACAGCAAGTCTACCAAATCTGAGATATACAGGGCCTTTAATTTCGGCAGCGGCAAAAACAGCCTGTCTTGCTTCAATATCGTCACAAGGAACAATAACCGTCATACCCGGAATTGCACGCATAAGGGCAATATCCTCGTTGCACTGGTGAGTTGCGCCGTCTTCTCCCACAGAAATACCGGCGTGAGTTGCACCAAGCTTAACATTCAAGTGTGGGTAGCCAACGGAGTTTCTGATCTGTTCATAAGCACGGCCGGCCAAAAACATTGCAAAAGATGAGACAAAAGGTATTTTGCCTGTTGTTGACATACCGGCGGCAACGCCTACCATATTAGCTTCAGCTATACCGCAGTCAAAATGTCTGTCCGGAAATTCTTTTTTAAAAATACCTGTCTTTGTAGCGCCTGCAAGGTCGGCGTCAAAAACAATAACATCCGGATTTACTTTGCCCAGCTCTGTCAAAGCTTTACCATAGCTTTCTCTGGTTGCAATTTTAACTTCTGACATAATTACTTGCCCTCCAATTCTTTTGAGATTTTATCCAAATCCTCCATAGCAATAGCATACTGTTCGTCATTTGGCGCACTGCCGTGCCATGAGGCCTGATTTTCCATAAATGAAACGCCCTTGCCTTTTACGGATGTCTGTATAATAACCCAAGGCTTACCGTTCTTCTCTTTTGTGTTTTCAAATGCCCGGTCTATACTGTCAAAATCGTGAGCATTACACTTTGCAACATTCCAACCGAATGCTGCAAATTTTTCGTCAATGGGATAAACCGACATAACGTCACTTACCTTGCCGTCAATCTGTAAGTTATTGTTATCAACTATTGCAACAAGGTTGTCAAGTTTATAGTGTGCGGCAAACATAGCAGCTTCCCAAACCTGACCTTCTTGAATTTCACCGTCGCCCAAAATTGTATAAACTGTGTAATTTTTATTTGAAATTTTTCCGGAAAGAGCCATGCCAACGGCAGCAGAAATACCCTGACCGAGAGAGCCTGTTGTCATATCAACACCTGGAATATGTTTCATATCCGGGTGTCCCTGCAAAAGAGCATTTGTTTTTCTAAGTTTTAAAAGTTCTTCCTTTGCAAAATAGCCTTTCTCAGCCAATGCAGAATAAAGAGCCGGCGCCGTGTGACCTTTTGAGAGAACAAGTCTGTCTCTGTCCGGGTTGCCTGGGGCATTGGGGTTTACATTCATCTTATAAAAATAAAGATATGTAATTGTGTCCGCAATGGAAAGAGAACCGCCCGGATGTCCGCTTTTGGCACTGTGAACAGCGGTTACAATGTCTTTACGAATCTCAACCGCTTTCTTTTCAAGCATAAGTTTTGTCTGTGAGTCCATAAATAATCCTCCTTAATTGTATGAATCTATAATTTGAGCCAACAAATATCCCACTCCACCATCTGTACATGACGGAACAACAAGTCGGCAAATTTTTTTAACATCATCCGGAGCGTTGTCAACACAAACGCTTAATCCGGCATTTTTAAGTATTTCCAAATCGTTATAGTAATCCCCTATAACGATTGTATTTTCTTTCGACAAATCCATAAGCCGGCAGAGGTTATCAAGAGCTTTGCCCTTTGATATTCCCTTGGGCATAATTTCAAAATACATAGTATTTGTCATCATAAAATCCAAATCGTCACAATTTAGGCTTTCACAGTACTTTTGCATTTTAAGCAACAAGCCGTGATTGCCGGCGAAAAGAACTTTTATCCAGTTGTTGGTTATATTTTCTATCTCGGTGTCGATATATCCTATCTTTTCCTCGATAAAATGCTCTGTCGTATATTCGTTTTCCCTAATAAGATAAGCTCTGAAATTATCGCACATAACTTCACAGCCTACATTGGGGAATTTTTCTAAAATGTCCCTTAAAACATCTTTTACAGATTCCGGCAACACTTTACGATAGAGTATTCTTCCGCTTGCAAAGTCATATATAACCCCACCGTTATAAGTAATCGCAGGAGCATTAAATTTAACTTTACCCAAAAGTCTGCTTACCGCTTCCACATTCCTGCCGGTTGCTGTTGTAAACCTACCGCCGAGACTTTGAAATTTTTCAATCATTTCGATGTTATAGGCGGGTATGCCCTCCTTTGCGGTAAGTAAAGTATTGTCCAAATCGGTGATTACCAATATGTCTTTTAAACTTTTTTTCATTAGATATTTTACCAAAAAATTATTTAATTTTCACTTTGTCATAAAATTTTTGAAATTGACTGCACCAAGGTGCGGAAAATTCCATGTACTCTTTTTTTATAGGATGAACAAAACCTATAACACCCCGATGAAGAGCCTGACCGTCAAGCTCACTTATAATATTTTTAGGCCCGTACACGGGATCTCCTGCCAGCGGATGACCTATGCTCTGCATATGCACCCTTATTTGATGAGTTCTGCCGGTTTTTAGGCGACATTCAATAAGTGTAAACCCTTTAAGCCTTTCCAATACCTTGTAGTGAGTAAATGCACTTTTAGAATTAACTTCGGTGACACAAAATTTTTTCCTATCAGTTTTATGTCTGCCTATTGGAGCATCTATATCTCCCTCGTCATTTTTTAAATTGCCGTACACTATGGCGTTGTAAACACGGGTTACGGAATGTTCTTTGAACTGTGCCGCCAATCCCTCGTGAGCCTTGTCGTTTTTTGCAACCACAAGCAAACCGGAAGTATCCTTGTCTATTCTGTGTACAATTCCCGGACGAATTTCTCCGTTAATTCCCGAAAGACTGCCCTTACAGTGATACATAAGGGCATTTACAAGAGTTCCTCTCTCATTGCCGTTGGCCGGATGAACCACCATACCTTTTGGTTTGTTCACAACAAGTAAATCGTCATCCTCATAATAAATATCCAGCGGTATATCCTGGGCTATGATACCCATATCTCTGGCGGGAGGAATATTTATGACTATCTCGTCATTTTCTTTTACCTTGTAGCTTTTGCTACAAATTTTGCCATTCACAAAAATATTGCCCCGATCCATAAGCAGTTGAACGGAATTTCTTGTATAATCCGAACTACCGGCGATAAATGCGTCCAACCTTTTACCCCGATTTTCCCTCGTTACAATAATTGTTATACTGTTCAAGATTTTTTATCCTTTTTAATTATCTCGGTGTAAACTGTGTAGGCAAAATAAAGCGCCATGCCCACACATACATACACATCGGCAACATTAAATATGGCAAAATTCATAAACAAAAAGTTAAAGTAGTCTACAACATAGCCCACAAAAACTCTGTCTATCAAATTGCCTATTCCGCCGGCAAATATAAGTAACAGGAAAAACTTTTCAAATTTTGTACCATACTTTTTTATAAATATCAAGTAAGCCAAAAAGCACAGCGCAAAAAAGGTTATACCTATAAGCACAATAGTTTTTCCGCTTAACATACTGAATGCTGCCCCGGTATTTTCCGCATAGGTCAAACCTAAAATCCCGGGAATTACAGTAATTGTTCCCTTGCCGATTAAATATTCAGCCGCCCAAATTTTGCTCAACCTGTCAATAAACACAAGCACTACTGTTAAAATAATTCCGTAAAGCAAAAAATTCTCCTAAATCATTCTTCAAAAAGAGAAGAAATATTTTTAAATTTTGCGGAAACTTCTTCTGTTTCCGGCTCGGCCGCCTGTTCAAGTTCTGATGTAGGCCGTTCAGATGCCTCTTGTGATTCCCGCCGGTCAATTTTCTCATTTACAGCCCGGAATTCTTTTGTATCCCGACTTACTTCATCACTCTTTGCAGGCTGTTCTTCAGATTTATCATCAGGCAATTTGCTTAAAGACTCTATGTGTTCTTTGTACAAACTGAGAACTGTGTGCTTAAAGTCGCTTACTTCTTTTCTCAGCTTTCTCACAGCGTCCTCGCTGCCTTCAATTTCCGCATATGCAGAAGATATGATATTGTTTTTCTTTATTGTGGCCTCTCTGAGAATTGTTTCGGCCTTGTCCTTGGCATCGGAAATAATGCTTTCACCCAAACGCTGTGCGTTAATGAGGGTAACTTTAATGCTTTCTTCGTCAGCCTTATACTGCTCTACCTTTTCTGCAAGAACATAGAGTTTTTCTTCTAAGTCCTTTTTGTCTTTTTCAAGACTTTCAAAGTCGTTGGCAACACTTTCGATAAAGTCGTCAACATCCTCCGGCTTATATCCGCGAACAGATTTTTCAAAGCTAACCCGACGGATTTCTTCTGATGTAAACATAACTGTTTCTCTCCTAATATTTCAAATATGTAATAAAAAACCTATCCTTACGGCTTTTATTACCATCACATATCAATTTATATTTTCCGTAATGTCTTATACTTAAAACATCTCCATTTTCCGTTTCAAAATCCGGCTTTTTAGTCATAAGATGATTTACAGACACTAATCCGCTTTTTATCATGACTGCGGAATCACTGCGGCTTATGTTCAAAACCGCACCGATAACCCGATCCAGACGATAAGATGCTACCGTCACAGTTTTTTGCAGCGAAACCTTGCGGGTATAGTTTAACTCACCCGTATAAATTGAAAATTTTACGCTGCTGTTACCCACCTGTGTCAATTCGTCGATAATGAGCTGTGACATATTTCTGTGGCAGGCAATATAACACACACCATCTTCCACAATTATATCACCGATATAATCCCTTTTGATTTTTAGGTTCATTATAGCACCTAAAAAGTCCCTGTGATTTAAGTCCGCATCCTTCTTAAGTTTTGAAACAAGTATATCAATGGGAAAATACCAACTTTCCGGCTCGTAATCACCACTGTAAACGCAGGCAATTTTTCTCTCACTGTAGCCTTGAAAACCGGCGTACATTTTTAAATTTATTCCGGAAAATTTATTAAATTGACTTTGGAAAAGTTCTTGTTGTCTCAAATTCAAAAAAGAGGAAAAATATACTGTTCCCCTGTTATAGTGTCTTTCACACCGGGAGTAAACCTGTTTACAGAACACGGTTTCTTCCCGATTTTGCGGCGGAATAAAACCTCTCATTTAGTAAGTAATATCCCCTGTGCCGGACGAGCCTGTTTCAATATCGTCCATAAGACCTATACCCGAAATATCAACATTGTAAGGTGTGATAAGGAATGTGGAATTTGCTATTTTTTGCACATTACCTTGATTTGCGTAGGCAACACCGCTAAGAAAATCAACAAGTCTTCTTGCAGTTTCCTTATTTGTGGCCTCAAGGTTTAAAACAACAGTCTTTTTTGCATTGAGGCTGTCTGCAATGTCACTGGCCTCTTCATATCTTTCCGGTTTAACAAGAACAACCTGCAACCGAGCACCCAATGAGGAAGTTGAAATACTTCTTTCTCTCTTAGGCTGTGCAGAAGCAACATTCCGAGAAAAATCGGCTTTAAAAGTATTCTCAGCCGGTGTTTCCTCCACCTCTTCGTCCTCGTAGTCGAGCTCATCCTCGTCTTCTTCATCTATACCGAATGTATTTTTAAGTTTATCAAGAACACCCATTTTAATTCTCCTTTTACTTTGTAATATTGTAATTTCTCTCGCCAAAAATGCCCCTGCCCACACGCACTATTGTGCTGCCTTCGGCAATGGCATACGGGAAGTCGCCTGACATACCCATTGATAAGATTGACATATCTACATTATGATGTTTTTTGCTCTGAATGTCAACAAATAATTTATGCATTTGCTCAAAATATTTTCTTACGCTCTCATCTTCGGATCTTGGCGGTACACACATAAGGCCTTTGAGAGTAATATTTTTAAATTGCGAAAGCTCGTCCACAAAACCTGGCACATCGGCATACATAATGCCACCCTTGCTTTCCTCGTTGCCTATGTTTACCTCTATACAAATGTTACAGTGCTTACCGGCTTTACCGTACTGTTTTTCTATCTCTGCGGCAAGTTTTAAACTGTCCACACTTTGTATCGTATCGGTAAGCTCCGGCAGATATTTAACCTTGTTTGTTTGCAAAGAGCCGATAATATGGCACGGCACATTGTGAGATATGAAGAAATCCCCTTTTTGAACAAGCTCCTGAACACGATTTTCACCAAAAAGTCTTATTCCGGCATTATATGCCCTTTCAATGGCAGGTACATCTTGTGTTTTTGAAACCCCCATGAGAGTTACTTCTTCAGGATTACGGCCGTATTTTACACAGGCCTCGGCAATTTCGTCCTGTACCCTTTTGACATTTTCCTCGATATTATAGTCAAAATTCAGCTTATAAGTATTTTCCGTCATATAAATTTCTTCCTTTCACTATTATAGAATCATATAACTTAACTTGGTTGTCGTCAGAAGTTGTACTTGGGACAACAACATAATTACTATCCTCAAAAATCGGATTTATCTTTTTAAACTGGGCTATGTTTGAAAAATTCACATAGACACCCATTTCACCGTTTTCAAAGTGAATAGCCGATTTGGGTATTTTAATGCCCTTATACTGCTTATTAAGTATTTCGCACTCGGTTATCCTTGCGGTAGCCGACCGAGAACTCATAATAGTACATTCTATTACAACAAGATATTTATCATCAAATTCTTTTATTTTTTTTACGGTGGCCTTTTGGAACTCGTTATCCCCGGCGGAAATTGATATATTTACGCTTTTACCCTCATACAAATTCTCTCCGTCAGCCTTGTCAATATACGTGCATAAACTCCACTTATAATCTGTTATTATTTTACCATACTCACCACTGTTTTGTGAACTGTAAATTTTATTTTTTATTATATCAATTCCCCGCCGAGCATCAATATTCAAAAAATTATCCACAGTCGCCACACTTTCATATCCGTCGGTATTGTTTATAAAGTACCCTGTGGCAGGTGCATACAGGTTTTCCGAAGGGGAATTTATCCCTGCGCTGACAGAATCAATCTCCGATTGAATAAGCGACGCCCCACCGGAAAAATCGGTAATTTTGCCTGTTGCAACATTTATTTTGTTAATGCTGAAAGCAAGAGCCGCCAAGTCGTCGGATATACTGCTGTAATCTTCATAAGCGGTTTTTTGCGACATTGCGGTCAACTGATTTGTAAGCGATTTTCTTGTAACCGAAATATCCAATGTGTTACCGGTTGTATATGATATAACCGAATTTATATCCGCCATAAGGGTTTGTTTGCTTCTCAATTTGATTAAGTTGTCAACATCGCTTTGAGATGGATAGACATTAGCGATAAGCTCACCTTTTGAAACTCTCCGCCCGTCCGCCGCAAGATAATCCACATATCCGTCGGAAGTTTTATTTAATACCGTTTCCTGTCGGCAAACTATCCCGGGAGAAATCACACTGTCGTTTATGTAACCTTCCAGGGCTTTGACGGTGTCAACACCGTTAAAATTCATCAAATAGAATTGAACAAATCCGTATATGACAAGAAAAATCAATATAATCGACCGCAAACCGTGTTTTTTTCTTTTCTTTTTCTTCTCTTCCATAACTTATTTAATCAAAAATTCACGCACAAGCTCTTCTCCAAGCTTTTTGTAGTCATCTTCATCTATGTAAAGCCAATTAACTTTACTTATCCTTCTGAACCATGTAAGTTGCCTTTTAGCGTAATTTCTGGAAGATTGCTTTAATTTTTCACAACATTCTTCCAAGGTTTCTTTGTTTTCAAAATAAGGGAAAAATTCTTTGTAACCTATGGCCGCCGCACTGGTTTTAAATATATCTCGATTATCGTAGACATATTTTGCCTCGGCCACAATACCCTGATGAACCATTAAATCCACTCGTCTGTTAATATTATCGTACAACTTTGACCTATCCTTGAAGTTGAGACCTATCAAAAGGCTGTCGTACGGTTGCTGCCGAGGAACCGAGTTTTTTATCTGATAGGACATATTATGTCCGGTTAGCCTATATATTTCTATTGCCCTTAAAACTCTTACCGTGTTATTTGGGTGAACGGTTTTAGCATATTCCGGGTCTATATCCACTAATTGATTATACATGTACTCAATGCCATTTTCCCGTAATTCCTGTCGCAACTTGTCTTTTACAATGCTGTTGTCCGGCTGCCGACCGAATCTGACGCCGTTTATAAGGCTTTCTACATAAAGTCCTGTTCCGCCGGCAATAATAGGAAGCTTATCCCTTGATGTTATATCGTCTATACAATCTGCCGCAAGCTGACAAAATTTCTGCACATTGTAAGGTTCTTCCGGTTCCATAAAATCCACAAGGTGATGAACCGCCCTTGCCTGTTCCTCTTTCGTCGCCTTTGCTGTGCCGATATCAAGGTTTTTATACACCTGCATAGAATCCGCAGAAATTACTTCTCCGTTGAATTTTTCACATAAATCAATGGCAAGCCCGGTTTTTCCGCTGGCGGTAGGGCCGCATATAACAACTATTTTCTTCTTATCTTCCAAACTGTTTTTCAAGCTCCTTTTTTGTTATAGTTATTATAATCGGTCTGCCATGTGGGCAGTACAAAGGAATTTTCTTACTTCTTATGTCTTTTACAAGTGCCGTAATCCGATTTATTTCTGCCTTGTCGCCGCCTTTTATGGCGCTGCGGCAAGCCACTGACCGAAAAATCCAGTCCATTTTTTCACTCATCTCTGATTTATTTCCGTTTGAAAGATTATAGGCAATTTCACTTACAAGATTTTCAGGATTTTCATCTATGACATACATAGGTATTGCCCTTACGATAACCGCATCCCCGCCAAAATCCTCTATTTCGAAACCCGAACTCTCTAAAAGTTCCTCATTTTCGAGAACAGCTTGTTTTTCCGGCCGTGAAAGTTTTACCGTAACGGGAACTAAGAGCATTTGCTTATCAATTCTCGTGTTTTTCTTAAACTGTTCGTACAAAATTCTCTCGTGTGCGGCATGCTTATCTATAACGATAATTTCGTCACCCGTCCGACAAATTATATATGTAGAAAATACTTCTCCTATAACTTTTAAATTATCCGAATAAAATTCTTGGGCGCTTACCGGTGGTGTTACTTCGGCAGCCGGCTCTTTATCTTCCCTTTTGTAATTTGAGGTAGAAATCTTGAAGCTGTCGTATTTATAACCGCTATCGGTAAAATTTTCCGCCGAACGAGCATCTGCTCTTGTTTTATACTCTGCGCCCTCACTGTGGAAAATATCATCGCCTGCTTCCGCCGGGCGTTCAATTTGCGGTTTTATGTAATTTTCCATATACCGATCGGTTTTCTTTGTATCAAAGCTTCCGCTTAAATTAAAAGTATTGTAACTTATTTCCTGTTTTCGGGAAGAAGTGTAATCATCGTCTTCGGTTTTTGTGGGCCGCTCCGTCATAATCTGCTGTACAGGGGTATCGTTCGGTATATCAAATGCTGTCTGTTTTTTAAATGAAAATTGTTTTAATGTAACATCAGAAGTTATAGCCGTTTTTATTGCTCTGTATACTGCGCTGAAAATATCACCTTCGTTTGAAAAACGGACTTCCGTTTTTGCCGGATGCACATTTACATCAACTTCATCCAGAGGCAACCGGATATTTATAACATACCCCGGAAACTTACCGGACATAACTGTTCCTTTGTAAGCGTTTTCCACAGCCGAAATAATGGTTTTATTTTTAACATACCTGGAATTTACAAAAGAAAACTGCATATTCCTTGACTGTCTTGACCCATGCGGTACCGTTGTATAACCTGTAATTTTAAACTTTTCGGTTTCGTAGTCTACCTTTGTAAGGGTATTGGCGTACTCTGTTGAGAAAACGGAGGCTATAGTATTAAGCAAATTGCCGTCGCCTACAGTTGAAAAAACTTCGGTACCGTCTTTTACAAAGGTAAAAGATATATCCGGTTTTGAGAGTGCAAGATTTGTGACTATATCCTGTACATACCCTGCCTCTGTGGAATCCTTTTTCAAAAACTTCATTCTGGCCGGGGTGTTATAAAACAAATCTCGTATTATAAATCTTGACCCGGTTACAAAAGGTTTTATCTCAAAAGATTCTTCTTCACCGCCGGAAATTTTAAATTCAACTGCAAAATCCTGTTCTTCTGTTTTTGAAATAAGGGTTGTGTGTGAAACGCCGGCAATGGACGGCAAAGCTTCACCCCTAAAACCCAAACTTGCTATATGATCCAAATCCTCGCCGGTTTTTATCTTACTTGTGGCATGCCTTACAAAGGCGGTTTTTATATATTCGCTGTCTATACCGCTGCCATCGTCCTGCACAAGTATTTTTTTAATACCCCCTCGTTCAATATCCACAAGAATATTTTTTGCCCCTGCGTCTATTGAATTTTCCACAAGTTCTTTTACAACCGATGCCGGCCTTTCAACCACTTCTCCTGCGGCTATCAATTCCGCTGTTTTTTTATCAAGAACATTTATTATCGCCATTTGTAACACCTGCCTTTATAACATAGATTTTAATTTATTAAGCAAATTTAACGCCTCAATAGGTGTAAGCACATTTACATCTATTTTGGCAAGTTCTTCTTCAACCCGGCTTAGCTTTGTGCCTTGATTTTCTGCCGGCCGGTAATTAGTGAACATTGTGTCATCAAGAGATAATTGTCTTACAGCCATTTTTTCTCTTTCCGCATTTTCCACAAGTTCTTTTAAAATTTCTTTTGCTCTTTGTATTACCCAATCGGGAACACCGGCCAACTTAGCCACCTGAATACCGTAACTGTCATCGGCACCGCCCCTTACTATTTTACGCAAAAATGTAATGTCATCTCCGCGTTTTTTTACTGCAATATTATAATTTATAACGCCGTGGAAATTGTTTTCCATTTCGGTGAGTTCATGGTAATGAGTAGCAAACAATGTTTTACAGCCCAGATTATTTTGTGGGTTAATTATATACTCGACAACTGCTTTGGCAATACTCATACCGTCATATGTAGATGTACCTCTGCCTATTTCATCAAGTATTACCAAGCTTTTCGATGTAGCATTTTGTAAAATCTCACTGACTTCGCTCATTTCCACCATAAATGTACTTCTGCCGCTGGACAAATCATCGGAGGCACCTACTCTTGTAAACACCGTATCGCAAATAGGAACAATCGCCGACTTGGCCGGGACAAAACAACCTATTTGAGCCATAATGACAATTATTGCCACTTGGCGCATAAATGTTGACTTACCTGCCATATTCGGTCCGGTAATAATATTTACCATATTTTCGTTGCAGTCCAGCAGAGCATCATTTGGAATAAATACTTCCTCTCTGCTCATCTGTTCCACAACCGGATGTCTGCCGTCCTTTATAATAAGCCGATCTTCGTTTGTAACGGTAGGCTTTACATAGTTATTTTTTGTGCTGATCCGTGAAAATGCCGCCAAAACATCTATATACGCCATAGCTCTTGTGGTTTTCAAAATCTTATCGGTCTCATCGGCAATAGATTTCAGTAAATCGGCATACAATGCCTTCTCTCTTGCAAGAAGATTTTCCTTTGCTGTGAGAATTTCCTGTTCCAGATTTTTAAGCTCTTCGGTTATGTAGCGCTCACCGCCGGCAAGAGTTTGCTTGCGTATAAAGGTATCCGGCACTAAATCTTTATATGAATTTGTAACTTCGATATAGTAACCAAAAACACGATTGTAACCCACTTTGAGTTTAGGAATTTTTGTTTCCTCTTTAAGTCGGTTTTCAATATCCTTTAAAATGCCTATATTATCGTTTACCAAATGGCGGTATCGGTCAACATCCCGGTCAAAACCGGCCTTTATAAAGCCACCGTCTTTTATTGTGGCAGGGGGATTTTCAACTATTGCCCTGTCTAAAAGCTCACCCAACTCAGCGAGAGTATCAATATCCCCATTAAGTGATGATATTAGCCTGTCGTCAGATTTAGCAAGCAGATTTTTTACTGTCGGAATTTCTTTTACAGACCGAGAAAGAGAAAATACGTCTCTCGGTCCCGCACTGCCGAACCCGGCTCTTTTGCAAAGTCTTTCCATATCCCGAATAAGTTTAAGCCGATTTTGCACATCCATGCGGAGAATTAGATTGTTATTGAAGTATTCCACCGCATTAAGACGCATGTCGATTTGTTCCTTATCCATGAGTGGGGCGGAAACAATCTGCCTTAACATTCTTTTACCGAAACTTGTCTTTGTGCCGTCAAGAACCCACAACAGGCTGCCTTTTTTCTCCTTTGAACGTATGGTTTCAAACAGTTCAAGGTTTGAAACCGTAGTGTATGACAACTTCATAAAGCTGTCCGGGGAATAAATATCCACCTTATCGAGTTTTTCTATACCAACTTTTTGCGTCTGTGAAAGATAGTTTATCAACTGCCACAGACAGCGGGACATCTCAATTCCGAAAGTTTTACCAGCAAATTGTTTTTTAACAACTTCTTCCACGACAAAATCATTGTAATCGAAATCGTTTATAAGCTCGGCAGAACAGTGTATAACATCTCGCAAATAATCAGAAAGCCACTTTTGATTGAGAATTTCCGAATTTATGATTATCTCTTTCGGCATATATTTGTACAGTTCCGACTTCAAATCGTTTTCAAAATTTCCGCTTTGAATTTCCGTTGACTGCATTGTGCCGGTAGATATATCACAAAAACAAAGCCACGCACAACCGTTTTTAAAATAAAGGCTGCAAATGTAGTTGTTTTTATCCTCTTTCAGCATGGAATCTTCCATAACAGTGCCCGGTGTAACAACCCTTATAACATCTCGGTTTACAAGAGTTTTACCCTTGCCCGGAAGCTCGGTCTGGTCGCATATAGCAACCTTAAACCCCTTTTCAATAAGTCTTTGAATATATGTTTCCCGAGCATGAAAAGGTATGCCGCACATCGGCGCCCTTTCCTCCATGCCGCAGTCTTTGCCCGTAAGAGTGAGCTCCAATTCCTTTGACGCAGTAATGGCATCATCAAAAAACATTTCATAAAAATCGCCTACCCTGAAAAACAGGATATGATCCTTGTGTTGATTTTTGATTGCGAAATACTGTTGCATCATAGGTGAAAGATTACTTGCCAATATTACACCACCGTTCTGTAAATAAAATTTAAATCAATTACCGCTGCAACCGGAACAACCGGAACAGTCGCCGGAACAACCGCCTGCCGGCATTTCCACAATCATAGGGTCGCCGCCGTTAAAAGCAGCGTTAATTATAGCCGTAATATAGGCTTTAAGCTGATCTGCTTCTGTTTTGCAGTTGTTATATTCAATCATGCTGTCATTGGCCATGATTTGATTATACAAGTCCATGTACTCGTTATAGAGGGCGTCAATTTTGTCTTCGTCTTTATCCTCCTTCACAGCCTCAATCCTGTAATTCATTTGGCAGATATTGAGCTTGCCGATAAGATCCTGCAATTCCTGATCCATATCGTTCATTTTCTGTGCCTGTTCAAGATATACGATTGTATCATCCTTTTTAAGTTTTGAGGCAAGAATTTTAAATTCTCTGATTATTTCCTTTTCGTCCATTGTGATTACCTTTCCTTTAATTATTCGATAATATCGGCAATAAGGGCTGTGCCCCTTTTGCCTGTGATTTTAAGATTTACAAATTCATCTGTATGGTCGTTTTTACAGATAAATTTAACAACAAATGTATTTTGCAGACGGGCGGTGTACATATCGCCGTTTTTCTCTTCAACAAGTGCCCTTTCGGTTTTGCCTACGTATTCATTGAGATAATCAAAAGTTATATCCCTTTGAATAGCTATAAGCCTGTTGAGCCAGCGAGCTTTTTCTTCATGGGTGATGTTATCTTCCATTTTGGCAGCCTTTGTGCCGTTTCTTTTGGAGTATATATAGTTAAAAATTTGTGTAAAGCGAACTTCCTTTACAAGTCTTTCCGTGTCTAAATACTCCTCAAATGTTTCTCCCGGAAACCCTACGATAATATCGGTTGAAAATGTCACTCCCTGTATCTGCTCCTTGGCATAATTTATTATATCCATATATTGTTCTATGGTATAATGCCTGTTCATTTCTTTCAAAATTCTGTCATTGCCGGCCTGAACGGGCAAATGAATTTGTCTTGAAATTTGCGGATTATCACGAATTACATCAATAACCTTTTTTGTAAAATCTCTTGGATGACTTGATATAAAGTGTATAACATAATCCCCTTTTACCGTACACAGCAACCGCAACAAGTCGGCAAAGTCAAACTCACGATCCAACTTTTTGCCGTAAGAGTTTACATTTTGCCCCAACAGAGTTATGTCTTTATAGCCCCGATCTACAAGTTCGGTAAACTCACGGAGAATATCCTCCGGCTGCCTGCTTCTCTCCCTTCCCCTTACATAAGGCACTATACAGTAAGAACAAAAATTATCGCAGCCGTACATTATAGAAATAGACGCCTTCGACTTGCTCTGCCTTAAAATCGGTACATCATCATCGAATTCCCGTCTTTCTTCAGGAGAAAGAATTTGCTTTTTGTTTTCGGTATAGCAATTATAAATTAACTGTGGCAAAATTTCAATGGCATTTGTGCCGAAAACGATGTCGACAAAGGGATAACTCTTTTTTATTTTTTCAACTATGTGTTCCTGCATTACCATACAGCCGCACACGGCAACTATCATATTGGGATTTGCCTTTTTAAGCGCTTTCAGCTTGCCTATATTGCCGAAAATTTTAAGCTCTGCATTTTCCCTTATGGCGCAGGTGTTATAAATAACTATGTCTGCATTTTCAAGGCTGTCCGTCATGGAATAACCAACCTCGTACAAAAGTCCCCTTATTTTTTCGGAGTCATTTTCATTTTGTGCGCAGCCGAAAGTTACAACATCGGCCAAAGGAACTCCCTCAAATCTCTGTGATATTAAATCTCTTACTTGGGTTTTATAATTCAAAACTGCCACCTTATTCAAAATATTTCTTTAAAAATTGTCCTGTGTAAGACGCCGGATTTTTGCTTACCTCTCTCGGTGTGCCGGTTGCCACAACTGTGCCGCCGCCGTCACCGCCCTCGGGACCTATATCAATTATATAGTCGCACACCTTGATTAAATCAAGGTTGTGTTCAATTACAACTATTGTATTACCTGCATCGGCAAGCTTTTGCAACACATCAATAAGTTTGTGAACATCAGCTGTATGCAAGCCCGTTGTAGGCTCGTCCAAAATATACAGTGTCTTACCGGTCTGCACCTTGGAAAGTTCCAGCGCCAACTTAACTCTCTGAGCCTCACCGCCGGAAAGGGTGGTTGCGCTCTGTCCCAGCTTGATATATCCCAACCCCACATCGTACAAGGTTTTAAGTTTTCTGTATATTTTCGGCTGTGCCTCAAAGAACGACATTGCAGACTCAACCGTCATATCAAGTACATCGGCAATATTCTTTCCTTTGTACTTAACTTCAAGGGTTTCTCTATTGTAACGCTTACCCTTGCAAACATCGCAAGGAACGAATATATCAGGTAAAAAGTGCATTTCGATTTGCACTATACCGTCACCTTCGCAGGCCTCACATCTGCCACCCTTTACATTAAATGAAAATCTTCCCGGGCCGTAACCTCTGACTTTTGCATCGTTTGTCATGGCAAACAAGGTTCTTATATCATTGAATACCCCTGTGTATGTGGCAGGATTTGAACGTGGAGTTCTGCCTATGGCGTTTTGGTCAATGCAAATAACTTTATCGAGATTTTCGAGTCCCAAAATGTCATCATGCTTACCCGGCCTTGCCTTTGCATGATTTAAAACCATAGCGGCTTTTTTATACAAAATTTCGTTTACAAGACTGGACTTGCCACTGCCTGAAACACCTGTTACACATATAAATTTACCAAGAGGAAACTCAACATCAATATTCTTTAAATTATTCTGCTTTGCACCGATAATCTTCAAGAAATTACCGTTGCCCTCTCTTGTTTTTTCGGGTATATCTATATGTTTTTTACCGCTTAGGTATTGGCCTGTTATGCTTCTTTCACAATTTATGATGTCTTGCAAGCTGCCTTGCGCAACAACCTCGCCGCCGTGTACGCCTGCCCCCGGTCCTATATCAACAATATAATCCGCCGCACGAATTGTGTCCTCGTCATGCTCAACGACAATAAGGGTATTGCCTAAGTCACGAAGTTTTTTAAGAGTATCTATAAGTTTTTCATTATCACGCTGGTGCAAACCTATGCTTGGCTCGTCCAAAACATACAGCACTCCAACAAGAGAAGAACCAATCTGTGTTGCAAGACGAATACGCTGGCTCTCACCACCGGAAAGTGATGATGCACTTCTTGAAAGAGTAAGGTATTCAAGTCCCACACTCTTTAAAAATTCAAGCCTTGATTTAATTTCTTTTATTATGCTTTCGGCAATGAAATTTTCTCTGTCGGTGAGCTTTAAGTTATTCATAAAATCGACCGCATCTCTGACCGACATATTTGTAAATTCACTTATATTTATTCCGCCTACGGTAACAGCCAAGATAATAGGTTTAAGTCTTGCGCCATGGCACTCCGGGCACTCTATGCTGTCCATAATACCGGCAATTTCCTCTTTTACCCAACTTGAATTTGTCTCTCTGAACCTTCTTTCAAGGTTAGGTATAATACCTTCAAATTCAGTTTGATATGTGCTTGTTCCCCTGTCGGATTCTCTCTTTAAGTCGAGTTTCTCGCCGTTTGTACCATACAGCAAAGCCTTTAATGCGTCCTTGCCAAGTTCTTTAATAGGAGTAGAAAGTGAGAAATGATACTTTTTGGCAAGACCGTTGTAGTACATTTGTGAAACGCCGCCATCTGCATAATACCATCCGCTGGCCTTGATTGCCCCCTGATCTATTGAAAGATTTTTATTTGGGATAACCAAATCCGGGTCAACACGCATAAAGATGCCGAGACCGGTACATTTTTCGCAGGCACCGAACGGATTGTTAAAGGAAAACATTCTCGGGGACAATTCGTCAATGCTTATATTCGGGTGATCCGGGCAGGCAAAATTTTGGGAAAACATCATTTCTTCGCCGTCCACCACATCTACAAGCGCTGTACCGCCGGTGAGACCCAAAGCGGTCTCCAAGCTGCCCTCAAGTCTTGTCATTATATCCGGCTTTATGGCAAGTCTGTCCACAACTATCTCAATAGTGTGCTTTTTATTTTTGTCGAGGGTTATTTCCTCTTCCAAATCATACATATTGCCGTCAACACGCACCCTTACAAAGCCTTGTCTTTTGGCAGCATCTAATTCTTTTACATGAGTTCCCTTTTGCGCCTTAACCACGGGAGCCATAATTTGCACCCTTGTGCCCTCCGGCAGGTTCATGATTGCGTCAACCATTTGGTCAACCGTTTGCTGTTTTATCTCCTTACCGCAAATCGGGCAGTGGGGTATGCCTATTCTGGCATACATAAGCCTTAAATAGTCATAAATTTCTGTTACGGTACCTACTGTTGAACGGGGGTTTCTCGATGTTGTCTTTTGGTCGATGGATATAGCCGGTGACAAGCCCTCGATAGACTCTACATTCGGTTTCTCCATCTGTCCCAAGAACATTCTCGCATAGGAAGAAAGACTTTCCATATATCTTCTCTGTCCGTCTGCATAAATTGTATCAAAGGCAAGGCTGGATTTTCCGCTGCCGGAAAGCCCTGTCATAACTACAAGTTTATCTCTGGGTATTGTCAAATCAATGTTTTTAAGATTGTTTTCCTTTGCGCCCTTGATAATAATTTTATCGTTTGCCATACTGCTCCTTACTTTGAATTTCTCAATTTTTCTATTCTGTCACGAAGATATGCGGCGTGTTCAAAGTCAAGTATTTTAGCCGCTTGCTTCATCTCTTTGGTCAAGCGCTCAATAAGCTGCTCTTTTTCGGCTTTGGACATACGCTTAGCCTGCTTTTTGGGGCTGTCCTCTTTTGAGGATATTTCTATTATGCCCCTTATATCTTTCTTTATTGTTTGAGGAACTATGCCGTGTTCCTGGTTATATTTAATCTGTATTTCTCGCCTGCGATAGGTTTCCGTTATAGCTCTTTCCATAGACCGTGTAACCACATCGGCATACATTATAACCTGACCGTGGGCGTTTCTTGCCGCCCTGCCTATTGTTTGTATAAGGCTGGTTTCACTTCTCAAAAAGCCCTCTTTATCCGCATCAAGGATAGCTATAAGGCTTACCTCCGGCAAGTCAAGGCCTTCACGCAGAAGGTTAATACCCACAAGTACATCAATGGTGCCTACACGCAAATCTCGGATAAGCTCCATTCTCTCAAAAGTGTCAACCTCATGGTGCATATATTTTACTTTTATTTTTTTGCCGGACAGATAATCCGTCAAATCCTCTGCCATTTTTTTGGTAAGGGTTGTTATAAGCACCCTTTCGTTTACCTTTATTCTCTCGTAAATCTCGCCCAATAAGTCCTCTATTTGACCCTCAACAGGCTTTACGATAATTTCCGGGTCTATAAGACCGGTAGGGCGAATTATAAGTTCGGCTATTTGTTCTGCTTTTGCCCTCTCATACTTGCCCGGTGTGGCGCTTACAAATACTGTTTGGTTGATTTTTTGCTCAAACTCTTCAAATTTCAAAGGTCTGTTATCAAAAGCGCTTGGTAAACGAAAACCGTATTCAACAAGATTTTTCTTTCTTGCATAGTCGCCGCCATACATAGCACTTACCTGCGGTATCGTAACATGGCTCTCGTCAATAAAAAGGACAAAATCATCCGGAAAATAGTCAAGCAGCGTTGTTCCCGTCTCACCGGGTTTTCTGCCTGAGAAAACACTTGAATAGTTTTCTATACCTTTGCACATACCCACTTCGCTAAGCATTTCCATATCATATTGGGTGCGCTGTGCAATTCTCTGTGCCTCTATCAATTTGCCTTGCCGAGTAAACATTTTTACCTGCTTGTCCATTTCGGCCTCAATATTTTTAAGAGCCTCTTTCATTCTGTCAGGCGGCACAATGTAGTGACTGGCCGGGAAAATCGCCACATGATTAAGGGTTGAAAGCACATTTCCGGTGACAACCTGTATTTCACGAATACGGTCAATTTCATCGCCGAAAAATTCCACTCTTATGGCAACTTCATTCGAGTAAGCAGGATATATTTCCACAATGTCGCCTCTCACTCTGAATTTGTTACGAACAAAATTCAAATCGTTTCTCTCATACTGCAATCTGACAAGAGATTTAAGCAAATCATCACGGGACATTATGTTGCCCGGTCGCAGGGAGATAACCATTTCACGGTAATTTATCGGGTCACCCAAAGAATAAATGCATGAAACGCTGGCCACTATTATAACATCTCGTCTTTCTGACAATGCCGCTGTGGCGCTGTGGCGCAAACGATCTATTTCTTCGTTTATTGCGCTGTCCTTTTCAATGTAGACATCTGTGGACGGAATATATGCCTCCGGCTGATAGTAGTCGTAATAACTAACAAAATATTCCACTGCATTATCCGGGAAAAACTCTTTAAATTCCGTACAAAGCTGTGCCGCAAGGGTTTTATTATGTGCCAAAACAAGAGTAGGTCGGTTTACCTTTTCTATTATTTTGGCCATTGTATAAGTTTTACCGGTGCCTGTTGCACCCAATAAAATCTGATTTTTAAGGCCTTTTTCAAGGCCGTCACTTATTTTTTCAATCGCCTGGGGCTGGTCGCCGCTTGGCGTATATTCACTTTTTAAAACAAATTTATCCATAAAGTTTAGAACCTAATTCACTGTAACCGGAATCTTTCAAGGACGCAGCCTCGTTATCCGATACTATAACATGATCCAAAAGTTTTATATCCACAAGAGCTAAGGCTTCTCTTACTTTTGCCGTTGCTCTCAAATCATCTTTTGACGGCAAAATCAAACCCGTCGGGTGGTTATGGGCAATAATCACATTTGTCGCCCTGTTTTCGATGGCAATTTCAACTATTTTCCTTATGGGAACATTTGCCGAATTTACCGACCCTTCATATATTTTTACCCACTTAATTATGTTCATTTTATCATCCAAAAGAACAATCTGTACTTCTTCTCTGACTTTGCCGTAAAATCTTGGAATAAAAAATTGTTTGGCATCATCGGAAGAATTGATTTTTTGTATGTCCCTGACTTTATCCCTGCCATAGACAACAAACAATTCCGGGATCATTTTTATAAGCACTGCACTGTGCCGGCTTATGCCGTTGATACTCATAAGATCCTCCATACCGGCTTCAAATACACCGTGCAGAGAGCCAAATTTATTTAACAGCTCGTGGGCAATTTCATTTGTGTCGCTTCTGGGGATTGAATAAAACAAGAGAAGTTCAAGCACATTGTGATCTTCAAAATTTGTAAGACCCTCGTTCAGAAAGCGGTTTTTTAACCTGTTTCTGTGCCCGTCATGCAAACCCATAAATACTCCCCCGACCAAATGTCTTTATTTTTTTATTGCGGAATGGTATAATATAATTCCACCAGTGTATTATACCATAAACTGTTAAAAAATTAAAGTAGGTTATATGAAATATGAGAAGTTATACGGCAGGCAAAAATGATGACGGTGTAAGACTTTTGCGCTTTTGTGAAAAGCAATGCCCCAATATGCCGAAAGGGCTTTTACACAAGGCTTTCAGAAACAAGAGAGTAAAGATAAACGGCAAAAAGCAAGATGAGAATTACCGAATTAGCCGGGGTGATTTAATTGAATTATACATAAATGACGAATTTTTTGCGCTAATCGAAAAAGACAACTCGATACACGCCGATTACAGCAATTTGAAGATAGTACATGAAGATGAAAATCTGCTTATTGTAAATAAACCTGCCGGGCTGTTATGTCACTCCGATAATAAAGACGAGGAAAATTTAATTGATATGATAACAGCCTATCTGACCAGTACAGGCAAATATGTAAAAGAAAAGGAAAACACATTTGCCCCGGCTTTGTGTAACAGGATAGACCAAGGAACTCGGGGGCTTGTTATTGCTGCCAAGAATTACCGCAGTTTGGCAGATATGAACCGGATCATAAGAAATGACAAAATACAAAAGGAATACTTGTGCGTTGTTCAAGGTAATATAGAGGACGGCGAATACAAAGCCTTTTTAACAAGAGATAAAACCCGGAAAAAGGTAACCGTAACGGCCAAACCCACAGAAGAATCAAAAGAGATAATAACAGAGTTCCACACATTGCAAAGCAAAAGTGATTACAGCCTTTTGCAGTGTATTTTAAAAACCGGCAGAACCCACCAAATAAGGGCGCATTTGGCCTTTTTAGGCCGGCCGATAATCGGTGACCGAAAGTACGGAAAACCGTTTAAAGGCCTCAAAAGCCAGCTTCTGTGCGCATATAAGCTAACATTCGGCGATATAGAACCGGACAATAGCCTCTCGTACCTGAAAGGAAGCACCTTTGTTGTTGAAGATAACCCGGTGACAAATTTTTTCAATAAATTGTAAAGTGTAAAAACAAAAATCCCGAAAAATAAATTCGGGATTTTTTCTTTGTGTTTTATATTAAATTACGCCTTTTTGGTTTTTCTTTCTTCATAAGCTACCCACAGCGGACCTGCTATGCAGATTGTGGAGTAAACGCCGGAAATCATACCTATTGCCATAGGGAATGCAAATGTGAGAATACTGTTTAAACCATAAGCCATGGCAATTACACATACAACGCCCAAAGCCAAAACTGTGGATACGGTTGTATTGATACTTCTGATAAGAGATTGATTGATACTCATATTAACAAGATCCGTAAATTTCATTGTAGGGTGAGCATTTTTATTTTCTCTTATTCTGTCGTAAACAACAACAGTATCGTTTATTGAGTATCCGAGAATTGTAAGCATTGCAGCCACAAAGTTGCCGTTGATTGTAAATTTGCATATTACAAATACGCCGAAAATCACAACCAAATCATGCATAAGGGCAACAATAGCCATTGCGCCCGCCGGCAAACCGCCGATATTTTTAAACCTAATTGCGATATAAATAAGGATAATAACAGCAGCGGCAACAAGAGCAACCATACATTTCGCAAAGAATTCACTGCCCATTGCTGCGTTTACATTATTTACTTCCAGCTGTTGAATATTATTGCTGGCATACTTTTCACCGAACATAGTTGAAAGATGTTCAAGTTCTTCAGAAGAAACATTGTCCTGTCCCGGCATTGAAACCGTAAATGTTGTGTTGCCCGTAACGGAGTTTTCACCTGTTGTTACGGTTGCGTTTTTGCCCAAAATGTCGTTTATATCTTTTTCGATGTCTGTATCGGAAATTTCGCCCTCATAGCCGTATGTAAGCAAAGCGCCACCGGTAAACCGGATATCAAGTTTTGTATCAATTACAAAGCTTGCGGCCGCTATTGCAACCATAAGAACAGCCGAGAATGTGAAATATTTCTTTTTATTGCCTATAAAATCAATATGCGGCAAAGGTTTCGGATTTTCCGAATAACCATAGAATTTTTTGTTTCTGAACCGATTGAATTTTGAAACAGATCTAAGCATAAGTCTTGCGGCAACAATACCAAAAACAAAGTTAAATACAACGCCAACAAGAAGTGTGTAACCGAATGAATAAATTGTGCCGGCAGTCGCAACGCCGAAAGCAAAGAAAATAGGTTTCAAAATCTTTGCAAAAATACTGTCGGTAGGGCCAAATGAACCCATAAGGAGAACGGCGATTATAAGAATTGTAATATTGCCGTCAACAATAGGGGTTAAGCCTCTTGAAAAACCTGCGGAAATTGCAGAATCCAAATCCATACCGCTGTTAAGTTCCTCTTTAATTCTCTCGGCAGTGATAATGTTTGCGTCAACACCCATACCGATTGCAAGGATAATACCAGCTATACCGGGCAAAGTAAGTGTAAAGCTGTTTGAATTCGGGAACAAACCGGATACGCATGCGATTGTTGCACAAACCTGACCCAAAAGGGCTATTGAGGCTATTACACCGGGCAAGCGATACAAAATAATTATGTATGCCGCAACAAGTATAAATGCTATTATGCCGGCTTTTACCATAGCTTCAAGTGATGATGCACCCAAAGTCGGGCTGATTGTAGAATAGCTGTCAGCAGAAAGTGTAAACGGCAAACTGCCTGCATTTATATTATTTGCAAGGCTCTGTGCACTTTCAGCCGTAAACTTGCCTGTGATTTGAGCTTGACCGTCTTTAATTTCTTCGTCAACCGTCGGGTAGGAAATTAAAGTGTTATCCATCCAAATAGAGATAATCTGACCTTTAAGTTTCTTTGTCGCTTCGGCAAATTTTTCACTGCCCTCGGCGGTGAGCTTCAAATTAACACCATACTTGTAAGAGCCGCTTGTGTTGTCCTTGTATGCAACCGCAGAGGCGCTTTCCACATCACTGCCGGTAATGACAATTTCACCCTTCGGCGTCTTGTCTTCATCTACGGAAATACCCTCTCTAAATGTAAGATAAGCATTTGCACCGATTTCGTTGATGGCGTCCTCCGGGTTAAAATTCGTCTCGTCCTCTTTCCATGGGAAGCGAACGATAATTCTGCCCTTATTTGTATCTGTGTAAATTTCATAGTCCGTGATATTAAGATTTACAAGTCTGAGTTTCATAATAGCCTCAGCAGCCTGCAAATCCTCCTCGGACGCTGTTTCGCCGTCGGCAGGGACAAATGTTGCCTCTACGCCGCCACGAATATCAATACCGAAACGAATGTCGCTCCGGCTCTTGAACCATATTTTTTCACTGTCGCCGCTACCTGTCTTTAAGCCAAAAAAAGTCACATAACTAAAAGCAAGTATAAATGCCGCAACAATAAAAAATACGGATTTTCCCTTTCTTTTCATGGAATATCCTCCGTTAAAAATATTTTATACTATAAATACAGCAACGAATATTATAACCAATAACCGACAGTTCGTCAAGATTACAATTTTAGTACAATAAAGTAAATCGTTTCTGTATTATGCAAAAAAATAAAACCCGTAAACAAAACTGTTTACAGGTTTTGGTGGAGACGATCGGACTCGAACCGACTACCTTTTGAATGCCATTCAAACGCTCTACCAGGTGAGCTACGCCCCCGAAAGACAACATGAATATGTTATCAAAAAAAGCTTATTTTGTCAATAGTAAATTTTATTTTTTTTAAATTTCAAATACAAATCCTGCTCCGATTTTTGAATAGCTTTTTACAGATTTTGCAAAATCCGCAACGGCAGGGCCTGTACAATGGCAAACGCCGGAAAATTTAATGTTGCTGTTTATAAAATAATCAATGGTTGTTTTAACTCTGTTTTCATTGTAAGGAACCAGGTGCGTTCCACCGAAAATCCGATAAATACAATCATTTGGGAAATGCTTTTTAACAGTGTTTAATATATTCATTATTCCGTTGTGGGCGCAGCCTGTAAGAACAACAAGTCCATTGGGTGTTTTTATAACCGCCGCCTGCTCGTCTCTAAATTCGTCAACAACAAATTCACCGTTTATCTCCATTCGTGATGCCGGAAAAACCGCTTCTATTCCCCTTTGCACCGAAAAATTGGACACAAGGTAAATATTTTCCAAAACATTATATAAATCATCCTCAATTATTCTGAAATTATATTTTTGATTTTGGAAAAAGTATTCCGACTGCATAGCCGGACCCACCTGCTCTAAATTTTGCGCCGCAGTAGGGTCTGTAATAGGGTCAAATCGGTGATCCCAATATTTGCGTATGTTAAAGCCTTTGTGGGCATAGATTTTGCAATCCGGTTTAATTAAATCACAAATTGATAAAAATCCCCCTGTGTGATCAACATGATTGTGGCTAAATGCAACAACATCAATGTTTGTAAGGTCAATTCCTAACTTCTGTGCATTTTCTCTTATTGCTCCAAAATAGCCTGTGTCAAACAAAAAGTTAATTCCATCTGCCTGTACAAGTATTGACATACCGTGTTCGGCCTTTAAATCGTTACGCAAAACAGAATTTTCGGTTAAAACAGTAAGTTTCATGTTTGGTTCCTCCATTTTTATTTGATTTTATTATATACCATGTTAATTGTTAATACAACAAAAAGCTCTGCCAAAATGACAGAGCTTTAATATAGCGTTTATCTAATTCAAATTAGAGCAAAATACCTGTGAATACACTATAGAATACAAGTGCAACAATAGTCATCAACTTAATAAGAATATTGATAGATGGGCCTGATGTATCCTTGAATGGGTCACCTACTGTATCGCCAACAACAGCTGCCTTGTGAGCTTCGCTGCCTTTGCCGCCGTGGTTGCCGCCTTCGATGTACTTCTTGGCATTATCCCAAGCGCCGCCGGCGTTTGACATAAAGATAGCCATAAGAACACCTGTTACCAATGAACCTGCAAGCATACCGCCTACAGCTTCTGTGCCAAGGAGAATACCAACTACCAGCGGGCAAATAACCGCCATAGCACCAGGAATAATCATTTCACGGAGTGAAGCTGTTGTAGCAATAGCAACACATGACTTGTAGTCAGGTTTAACCTTGCCTTCTGTATCTTCAAGAAGACCAGGAATCTCTCTGAACTGGCGTCTAACTTCTTCAATCATTGTGTAAGCAGCTTTTGAAACTGATTCCATTGTGAATGATGAGAAGAGGAACGGCAACATACCGCCGATCAAAAGACCGATGATAGTTGTGTGTGAGAGAATATTGATTGTTTCAAGGTTAACTGCATCTGCATAAGACATGAACAAAGCCATAGCTGTGAGAGCAGCAGAACCGATAGCAAAACCTTTACCCATAGCGGCTGTTGTGTTACCAACTGCGTCGAGGGAGTCTGTGATATCACGAACAGATTCGTCAAGGAATGACATTTCTGCGATACCGCCTGCGTTGTCGGCGATTGGGCCGTAAGCGTCAACGGCAACTGTGATACCTGTTGTAGAAAGCATACCTACGGCTGCAAGAGCAATGCCGTAAAGACCCATACACTGATAAGCAACAAAGATACCGATACAGATAAGGATTACAGGGATAGCTGTTGACTGCATACCTACTGCAAGACCTGAAATGATAGTTGTTGCAGGACCTGTCTCTGACTGGTCTGCAATGTGCTTAACATACTTGTAGTCACCGGATGTATAAACTTCTGTTACTATACCAATGATAAGACCTGCAACAAGACCTGCAACGATAGCCAAAGCCGGCATAAGGTTGCCGAAGAAGTAGTTGCTGAGTACAAATGCACCGATAACAACGATTGCGTCGGCTGTGTATTCACCCATGTTCAAAGATTTCTGCGGGTTTGTACCCTCTTTACCTTTAACAAAGAATGTGCCGATAATAGCTGCAACAATACCCAAAGCTGAAAGAATAGCCGGGAAGATAATAGCTGCGTTTTCAACAGGTGTTGTGTTTGTCTTAGACCAAACAAGGCCAAGTGTGATAGCTGAAATCAAAGAACCTACATAAGATTCAAACAAGTCGGCACCCATACCTGCAACGTCGCCAACGTTATCGCCAACATTATCAGCGATAACAGCCGGGTTACGTGGGTCATCTTCAGGAATGCCTGCTTCAACCTTACCAACAAGGTCAGCGCCAACGTCGGCAGCCTTTGTGTAGATACCGCCGCCAACACGGGCAAACAAAGCGATTGAAGATGCACCGAGGCTGAAGCCGAAGAGAATATCGGCATTGCCTGTCAAAGCGTAAACGACGCTAACACCGAAAAGGCCAAGACCTGCAACACACATGCCCATAACGGCACCGCCTGAGAAAGCAACTGACAAAGCACCTGCAATGCCGCTTTCTCTTGCTGCGTTAGCTGTTCTTACGTTAGCCTTTGTGGCAACGGACATACCGCAATAACCTGCGATAACGGAAAGAATAGCACCGAACAAGAAGCAAGCTGCTGTAGCAAAGCCTCTAATAAAGAAAATAAGTACAAAAAGAATAACTGCAAATACAGCCAAAATTTTGTATTCTGCAAACAAGAATGCTTTTGCGCCTTCTGCAATGGCAGATGAAATTTCTTTCATTCTGTCTGTGCCAACGCCAACTTTATTAACTCTGCCGGCGAGAGCAAATGCATAAAGAAGTGCAAGCACGCCTGCGCATACTGCAACATACATTAAATTCAAAATGTTTTCCTCCTTTAATTTAAAGTACATAATTATTTTCAATGCCTATCAATTATATATAAAAACATAAAAATTATCAAGTCTTTTTCGCCACAATTTTGACATAAAAGGGTAATTTTTTATTTTTAACGGCATTTATCTGTCAAGAAAAGCCAAAAAAGCCGTGTAAGCCGAATAAACATCGGTCTTTGCAACAAGCTCAAAAGGTGCGTGCATTGACAAAACAGGTACGCCTATATCAACTGTATCAACATTTTTCCGTGATATGTACTTAGCAACGGTACCGCCGCCGCCCATATCGACTTTGCCCAGTTCGCCTGTCTGCCAATTTACATTTTTGCTGTCAAAAAGGTTTGTAACTTCGGCCATAAATTCGGCTGAAGCATCGTTCGTGCCGCCTTTTCCGCCAGAGCCTGTGTATTTGGTAATTACAACGCCTCTGTTCATGTAGCTGGAGTTTTTAGGATCCATAACATCGGCAAATGTAGGGTCATATCCTGCGTTTACATCGGCGGAAAGACACTTTGACCGACCGAGAGTTGTTATGTAATCAACACCCTGCATTTTTGAAAGATACATAATAAAGTGTTCTAAGAATTCGCTGTTCATACCCGAAACGCCGTCAGAACCGATTTCCTCCTTATCGGCGAAAACAGTAACGGTTGTGTGGTTAGGACATTTTGTCTCCACCTCCGCCATAAGTGAAGTGTAGGCGCAAACTCTGTCATCGTGGCCGTAAGAGCCTATCATTCCCCTGTCAAATCCCACATCTCTTGCTCTTCCTGCCGGAACGACTTCAAGTTCCGCATTTATGAACTCTCTTTCGGTTATGCCGTACTTTTCATTCAAAAGCACCAATGTCTGTAACTTTACAGCCTCTTTTACATCCTCGTCATCATAAGGCAAACATCCGATGATAATGTTCATCTCTTCGCCTTTGATAACATCTCTCATTTTGCGTTCGCTCTGGTCTTTTGCAAGGTGCGGCAAAAGGTCTGTAAGACAGAATACCGGGTCGTCATCTTCTTCGCCGATATGAATATCAACCTTTTCTCCGGTTGTCTTTACAACAACACCGTGAATGGCAAGAGGAATGGCTGACCACTGGTACTTTTTAATACCGCCGTAGTAGTGTGTTTTAAAGTATGAAATTTCGGTATTTTCATACAACGGGTTCGGCTTTAAATCAAGCCTTGGGCTGTCTATATGGCTTGCAACGATTGTGAAACCGTCACTTGCCGACAATTTGCCTATTGTGGAAAGAATTGCGGATTTTCCACGATTGTTGAAATAAATTTTGTCCCCGGGCTGATACATTTCTGTGGGGTCAAATTCAACATATCCGTTTGCCTTGGCAATTTCAATGATATTTGCCACGGCAAGTCTTTCGGTTTTGCTCCGGCTTAAAAAATCCATATAACCGTCGCAAAACTCGAAGCTTTTCTCTACCGCCGACTTGTCTTTTTTGGCGATATGCTCCACTTTGTAAGTAAGCTGTTTTTCCAATTCTTTACCTTTGGATAAAGTTTCCATAGCTAAACTCCTTCTCTGTTTTCGTATATTTTATAATAAAAATTATAAGCCTTGTTTATTTTAACAACATAGTTGTTCATCTGTACAAAGGGAAATTCCGTAAGAAATCTTCCCTCTTTGTCTTCAAGCAGTTTGTCAACCGTTCCCCAGCCGCTGTGATATGCCGCAGCTGCGGTGTCCATACTGTTATCGTACCTTTGCATACACTTTGAAATGTAATATGCCCCAAACCTGATTGATGTTTCAGGGTCATATAAATCTTGAAATTGCAAATCCTCATAAGGGCACATCATCAATTTTATCCAATAAAATGTTTCTTCCGTTATTTGTGTAAGGCCGATTGCCCCTGCGTCGGATTTTGCCTGTGGATTAAATCCGCTTTCGGTTTTGATAAGCGCATATATCAGATACTTATCAACAGAAAATTCCTCGGCGTATTTTTCCACATATTCCGAATATTTTATCGGATATTTCAGCTTTTGAACAAACTTGCTGTTCCGCACAGCCAATCCCAAGCCGGTAAGCACAACTATACCGGTGAGAATTATAATAACTCCCTTTTTACTGAGTTTGATTTTCTTCTCCTCCCCGTTTCAAAAGTTGCTTTAATACATATTCCCCTTGCAGGATAAGCTCTGTTACCGAACTGTTGTTGTTTATCACATAATCTGCCTTTTTAAGCATCTGCGAGTATGGGGTCTGTCCGTTTAATCGCTCCTCTGCCTGTTCTGTCGTTATACCGTCACGGGCAGAAATTCTCTCTTGCTGTAATTTTTCGGAGGACACAACCACGATATACTTATCACAATATTTTTCAAAAGCATGACCTATGATAACCGCACCGTCAACAAAAACATACTTATCTCCTTTTTTAAATGCGGTATCCGCTTGGGAGAGTATCTCTTTAATGATATAAGGATGTGTTATATCCGTCAATCTTTGCAACTTTTCCGCAGTGGCGAAAGCACGCCGGACAAGAAGTTTTTTATCCAGCATGCCGCCGGAAACTATGTCGGTGCCAAATTCCGCCTGCAATTCCACAAGACAATCCACATTTTTGTGTACACCGGCCGCAACTTCATCGCAGTCTATAACCGTAAAGCCTTTTGAGGCATAATATGCGGACAGCGTGCTTTTACCGCAGCCGCTTTGCCCTGTTATGGCAACAATAAGTCCTTTTTCCATTACAAATTCACCACCCTAAATGCCGCCGCACGCAAAAGTCTGTTGTAAACCGCTAAGCCTACGCCCTCCGTAGACGGCATCATGGCGTACACTTTGTCCGCACCGATTTTATCTAATTCACGCAGTGCGGAAAACAGATTTACCGCTTGTGAAGCGCTGTCTTTCTCGCTGCCGTAGCAAACGACAGGAGCGTTTATTTTATCTTTGTACTCCTCAAAGCACATTGCCGTTGCCTTTTCTTTTTCTACAAGCTCCTTATACTTTTCAAAAGGTGCGTTTACGATGACAACTTCCGCTTTTGGAGCGTAATGTTTATGTTTAAGCCCCGGAGACAGCACCTTTTCATCCTTGCCCAATTCTTCGGTTATGCCGTGGGACAAAATAACCTCTTTGCCCAAAACCTGCGAGAGCTGCTTTTGTGTTATATATCCTGGGCGAAACAGTATAGGCTGTTCCCCGGCAAGAGAAATAACCGTAGATTCAACCCCTATATTACAACTGCCGCCGTCCAAGACCATTGGTATTCTTCCTACCATATCATCGTAAACCGTCTGTCCGTCAGTAGGGCTCGGCCTGCCGCTGCGATTTGCAGATGGGCCTGCAAGGGGCAATCTTGTCTTTGATATAACTTCCAGGATAACCGGGTTAGATGGCATTCTTATGCCCACCGTGTCAAGGCCTGCACTTACCGAATTTGGAATAAGATCGCTTTTTTTCAAAATCATTGTAAGGGGACCCGGCCAAAATGCCTCGGCAAGTTTGATTGCGTCCTCCGGCACTTCCGCCGCCACTTCCCTTAACATATCATAATCGCAAATATGCACTATTAAAGGGTTATCCTGAGGTCTGTCCTTTGCCTTGAAGATTTTTGCACATGCCTCAGACTTTGTCGCATCGGCGAAAAGGCCGTAAACCGTTTCGGTAGGTATTGCCGCAACATCTCCGTTTTTTATAATATCACAGGTTTTTTCTATACTCTCCTGTGTGACTTTTAAAAATTCAGTTTCCATCTTTATTCCTCTGAACTTGATTTCAATTTTTCCGCTTGATCCGCCGTAATAAGGGCATCTATAATTTCGTCTAAATCACCGTTCATAACCCGTTCAAGACGGTATATGGTAAGACCTATTCTGTGGTCTGTCACCCTGCTTTGAGGGTAATTGTATGTTCTTATTCTCTCGCTTCTGTCGCCGGTACCTACTTGACTCTTTCTTGCCCGAGCAACTTCTGCGTCCTGTGCGGCTTTCTTTTGGTCATAAAGCCTTGAACGCAAAACTCTCAAAGCTTTTTCCTTATTCTGCAACTGACTTCTTTGATCCTGACATTCCACAACCATACCTGTGGGAATATGAGTTACACGAATTGCAGAAGAAGTCTTATTTATGTGCTGACCGCCGGCGCCGGAAGAACGAAATGTATCAATTCTTAAATCATTTGGGTTTATATCAACTTCAACATCGTCAACTTCAAGCATAATAGCAACGGTTACCGTGGAAGTGTGTATTCTGCCCTGAGTTTCCGTATCCGGAACACGCTGAACACGATGTACGCCGCTTTCAAATTTAAGGCGGCTGTAAACGCCGTCGCCCTCTACCGAAAAGCTGACTTCTTTAAATCCTCCAAGCTCTGTTTCATTCAGTGACAGTATCTCGGTTTTCCAACCTTTGCTCTCCGCATACATGGTGTACATACGGTAAAGGTTATAAGCAAACAGAGCCGCTTCTTCTCCTCCGGCGCCTGCCCTTATTTCAACGATGCAACTTCTGTCGTCATCATCATCATCTTTCGGCAACAGCAATATACGCAATTCATCGGAATATTTTTCTGTAAGCTCCTTGTTTTCCTCATATTGAGCCTGAACCATCTCTTTAAATTCCGAGTCAAGGCCGCCTTCATCAAGAATACTCTTTGCCTCGTCAAAATTTTCTTTTGCCTTTGAATACCGGTCAAATTTTTCAACGATTGGCGTAAGCTTTTTGTATTCACGCATAAGAGCCTTGTATTTGGCATTATCACTTATAACCGATGGGTCGGTAAGCTGCCGGTTTACTTCTTCATATCTGTTCCTAACAGCAGTAAGTTTTTCAAACATTTTCTTTCTCCGCCTGGGTAATTACTTTTTTAATATTTTTTTCTATTTTGGCACGGGGTACCATAACTTCCCTGCCGCACTTTGTACAGCGTATTTTAAAATCCATACCCACACGCAAAACAAGAAATTCATTGTTTTTGCATGGGTGTTCTTTTTTGGTAACTATAATATCATTTACATTTATATTCAAAATATCACCGCCATTTGTAATTTATCTGTTATATTTTACCATAAAACCGATAATTACAAAAGTGAAAAATAAAAATATTTTTAAATATAATAAAATTTTTGCCTGCAGCATATATTTTTACAAATAAATACAGGATGGTTTACTTAAAATGAAATATATTCCAGAAAATGTTTGCGATATCACCGCAAACATAAATGCGGAATTTTTAAAAAATGCTATGGAAAATAAAGTGCTTATCTGCGCAAAAGTTTTACTTTATCGGCCGGAGGAGGGGCTTATTTTAAATTTAGGGGGTTTTAGAGCCATTATTCCAAAAGACATGGCGGAGTACAGCCAAACCGGTCACCCGATTAAGGAGGCTGCTTTAATCACAAAGGTCAACAAAAAAGTGTGTTTTTACATAACCGACATAAAAGAAGAAAACGGACAGATCACAGTTTACTGTTCCCGCAGGGATGTGCAAAAACAGGTGTTTGACGAATATATATCAAATTTAAAACCCGGCGATGTTATTCCCTGCACCGTTACCCATATAGACAGTTTCGGCGTTTTTTGTGATGTGGCGGCAGGCATAACCGCCCTCTTACCCATTGATTTTATATCGACTTCCAGAATAGCCGCCCCGTCCGAAAGATTTGCCGTAGGACAAAACATTTTTGCCTGCGTAAAGAGCATAGATGAAAACGAAAGAATTGTTTTAACCCACAAAGAACTTTTAGGCACATGGCAGGAAAATGCCGATTTATACACACCTTTTTCTACCGCCACGGGAATAGTGCGCAGCATAGAAAATTACGGAATTTTTATAGAGCTTACCCCAAATCTGGCAGGTCTTGCGGAAGTGTGCGAGGGAGTGTCCCCGGGCGACCGTGTAAATGTTTATATAAAGAGTATTATCCCCGATAAAATGAAAATAAAACTTGTTATTCTCAGTAAAATCCCGGACAGTGATTTTAAAAGCGAGATAAATTATCGCATTAACTCCGGCCATATCAGCAAATGGAAATATTCGCCGGACAATGCCAAAAAACAAATTGAAACCGTATTTTAAAAAACAGCCGTCGGCTTTAAACCGACGGCTGTCTTTGCAATATTTTATAATTGTAAACTTTGTTTTATTATACTCTGAACTCGGCAAACAACAGGTAAATAAGCGTTGCCACAAGGCCTATACCGAACAGCAACAAGCTGTAGGACAATGACTTTGTGATTGATGTTTCGGTGCCTGTGCCATCTTCCGCCTTTGCGGGTTTGCCAAGATAGAATGTGGCAGGAACCTTAACGGACTTGCAGAACAATCTGTTAATAATAAAGATCAGTATGTCAAGGGAAACATCGAATACTCTTGAAACAAGACCACCTATAAAAGGCAAAATTGTAAATAATACAGGTCTGAAAATCTTGTTCTCGATTGTCCATTCCTTGTTGTGTGGATTTACATAGCCCTTTTTCGCAGAGCACAAAAGCGTTCTTACAAAAGCAATGTACAAAATAGCACCTATTGAAATTGAAATCAATGCGCCTTTCAAGTTTGCAAAGCTGAAGTAGTTGATAGCCTCACTAAGAGGTTCAACACCCATAAATTCCGCACAGCTTGCGGCAATCTTGTCCATTGTAAAGTTAGGTGTAAGACCCAAAACAAGTATTGCTGCGCTTACAATTCCCAAAACAATTTTTGTCTTGGTTTTAACATAAGGCTTGTTTTCATGCATAGGCTTGTTGGGTTCCTTTACAAACAGGCATACAAACAACTTCGTCATGTATGCAACAGTGAAGCCGCCGCTTACAAGGAAGATAACCTCAACAAGTCTGAACGGCAGAGCTGTTTCGCTTACAAGGTGTATTCTTTCCACAATGCCCTCATGCAAAAGGGTTTTACTTACATAACCGTTAAATCCCGGAATACCCATAATACCGCAGGCGGCAATGCCAAAGCAAACTTTAAGGAACGGTTTGTCCTTGCCAAAGCCCTGTACATCGTTAAGATTAAGACTGTGAGTGTTCCGATATACAATACCTGCACTTGTAAAGAGAACAAGTTTTATAAGTGTGTGGTTAATCATATGCAGTACAGCGCCGTAGGAAGCGATAGCACCCTCTTCTCCCAAAACAGATGTCATGGCGACACCGATGATAATAAAACCGATTTGAGACATTGAAGAATATGCCAAAGTTTCTTTAAGGTTGATTGACAGGAGCGCAAACAAAGCGCCGACAAACATTGTCAAAACACCGAGAACAAGAACGATAATCGCCCATGTGAAGCTCTCGCTTAAAATCTTTAAGGTAACAACGATAACACCGTAAACACCGGCTTTAATCAAAATACCGGAAAGAGCAGTGGAAGCCGGAGCAGGTGCCGCCGGGTGTGCCTTAGGCAACCAACCATGTAACGGGAACATACCTGCCTTAGCGGCAAAACCGAAGAAAATCATAAATCCTGCGGCGAACAAAAGCGGATTTCCCGCATAAGGCGCACAAGCATCTTTAAGTTCGGAAACAACCAATGTACCTGTGAGGCTGTTAAGGATAAATATACCCATAAGAACAACCAAACCGCCCAAAACGGCTATTGTAAGATAGCTGTTGCCTGCCCGAATAGAATCATCGTCTTGGTTATGTGCAACCAAAGCATAGCTTGCAAAAGACATAACCTCAAAGAAGATGAAAACCGTGAATAAATCGTGACCCAAGAAAATACCCAAAGTTGCACCGAATGTAACGGCGTAAAAACCGTAGTATCTGAGCAAGTTTGTTTTGTCGTGGTCAAAATATTCATCTGAGAAAACACTTGAACCCACCCAAATTATTGATGTGGCAACGGCCTGCAAAATACCAAGACCGTTTAAATCAAAGTGAACGCCCAAACCGGCAAACCATTCAATACCGGCTACAACACCGGAATAGTTCTTTGCTGTGAGAGCAAGGGCACCGCACAGCACAAGTTCGGCAACGGACATAATCACCATTGCCAAGTTTACTTTTTTTGTATCCTTAACGAATACCGGAACAAAGCCCATAACTATGGGGAAAAATACCGCTGTCGGCAATAAAAGGTTAATCATATATTAAAAACCTCCGTTTGCTATTGTTGAAATAACTGCGAAAAGCGGTTTTGATGCCAATGATAAAACCACCATCATAACCGTGATAACTACCATAGGTACCGTCATGGCCTTAGGGCCTTCTTTTACGCCGTCAAGTCTTGAATAATCAAAATCATTATGCGGCAAGAAGGCAAGGACTACAATCTGCAACAGATACATAGCTGTAAACAAAGCGGAAATCATAAGTGCCGCTATGCCGGCAAAGCCCAGTTTTGTACCCAATGCCCGTGCCCGTGTGGCAATCTGGAATTTTGAGAAGAAACCTGCAAATGGCGGAACACCTATAACGGCCAAACTACAAATCATAAAGCATGTAAATGTAATCGGCATCTTTTTGCCATAGCCCTCAATATCTCTTATGTATTCTTTGTGGTAAAGATAAAGAACTTCACCGGCTGTGTAGAACAGCACAATCTTCATAAGAGCGTGATAAATCATATGTGCAATAGCGCCTGTAAAGCCTGCCGGGGTCATAATTGTAACACCCAAAAGCATATATGAAAGCTGGCTTACAGTTGAATAAGCAAGTCTGCGTTTAAAATGCTTTGACCTTACAGCCATCCAAGAACCAAAACAAATTGTAACAATGGCGATTGTCATTACAACATTCTGTGCCCATGTGCCAAAAAGGAAATCCGTACCAAAAAGGTAATATGTTGTCCTCATTATAGCGAAAACGCCGGACTTAACAACTGCAACAGCATGCAGAAGAGCCGTAACCGTTGTAGGAGCAACAGACGCAGCCGGCAACCAACCGTGCAACGGGAATATGGCCGCCTTAACACCGAAGCCTACAAACATAAGCAGGTACGCAAAAAGCAACACATTATCCTGTGGCACTTTGCCGATGCCGCCGTAAACAAAATCAAGAGTGCCTGTCTTACTCAAAACAATCATCATACCTACGAATGAAAGGCTTGCGCCGCTTACCGAGTAAATAAGATATTTCTTGCCGGCATATTTTGACCTGTCTCCCGGTGTGTGTGCAACAAGAGGCAAAGTGATAAATGTTAAAAGTTCATAGCAGAGATACAGCGTGAGCATATTCCGTGAAAACGCAATACCCAATGTAACGCCGAATGTCGCTATATAGAATGTGTAAAATTTTCTCAGCAAGCCCTCGTGCTTCATATACTCGGTAGCATAGATAACCGCAAGAGGCCACAAAAAACTTACCATTGAGGCGAACACGGTGCTGAGGCCGTCTATCTTAAATGCCACATTCAATGCGCTGTTAAAAGAGAAAAGTGTAACTCTTTCCCCATTTAACGAAAACAGCACAATGAACGTAATAATTGAAACTAAAAATGTGGAGATTGTTGCGTACTTGTTAATTTTTTCATCTGAGTCAAAGTTCTGAAAAGGAACGCTTGCACCAAGCAAAAACGCCGCAACTATCGGCAAAAGAATAAAATAATTCATTTTGAAATTGCCTCCTCCTTTACAATATCATACTCTGTGCCATTGTCTGCACAAAGTTTATAACCGGTGTCGGATAAACGCCGAATAACACTATAAGCGCTGTAAGGACAATAACCGGAACGGTCATATATCCGTTAGGGTCGCACTTTTCGCTTACCATATCACTGCGCTTTGCAAAAAATGCCTTTGCGGTAACTGTTACAAGATAACCTGCCGTAAGCAATGCGCTGACCATGATAACACTTATACCCACAAAGCCCAAAACATCGGCTGTTTCAAAGCCTGTCTTTGTAAGTGCACCAAGTGCCAAATACCACTTGCTTACAAAGCCTGCTGTAAGCGGAACACCAACCAGTGAAAGGCCTGCGATTGAAAAGCATATTAAAATCTTAGGCATTGCCTGACCCATACCATACAAATCCTTTACTTCCGTCTTACCGGTCTTGTAGATAAAAGCACCGGCGGCAAGGAACAAAACATTCTTTGCCAAAGCGTGGAAAAGCACCTGCAAAAGTGCGCCCACAACGCCCCATTCATTCAAAAGTAAAAGACCGAATATCACATAAGACACTTGGCTGACAGTTGAGTAAGCAAGTCTCTTTTTCAATACTTTTTCTTTATAGGCAAGCATTGAACCCATGAAAATCGTTATGATAGAAAGTGTCAAAAGAATATACTGTGCGTTTGTGCCCCTTAAATTATCGGCACCAACGGTGAAGTAAACTATTCTTATTATTGCTATAACACCGGCTTTTGTGATAAGACCTGAAAGCACGCTTGATGCCGGTGCCGGTGCCTGTGGGTGTGCGGTAGGCAGCCATGCGTGCAATGGAAACATACCTGCTTTACAGCCGAAGCCTATAACCGCAAGCACGGTTACAAAGCACACAAAAGACATATTTACACCGCTGTCGGCAGGTATAACACCGCCTGCAACAAATGCTCTCTGCCAGCCTGTTGAATAGAAGTAGAACACACCTATAAGGCCAAGTGAAGCGCCTGCAAGAGAATAATAAATATACTTTCTGCCTGCCGAGAAAGCCCGAGCGGTTCTTGAATGTACAACAAGAACATAGCTCAAAAGGCTCATTGCCTCAAAACAAATATACAATGTGGCAAGGTTTGCGGCATATGCAACGCCGATTAAAGCGCCAAGGCTTGAGATATAAAAGGCGAAAAATCTGTTATCCTCACCTTCGTGTTTAAGATATTCCATGCTGAAAACGCCAACCAAAAGCCATATGGCCGCAAATATTGTGCTGAAAAATACCGCAACGGAATCAATCTTAAATGCTACATCAACGCCCCGGGCAAAACTTGCTACTGTGAATTCCCCACCATTGTCGGCAAAACCGGCGATAAGGGTAAAGACAAGCGTTGACAACAATGTAATAAATACATATCTTTCTCTGGCTTTTCTGTCGGAAATCTGCAACTTAATCATTGCAAGACCGGCAAGGACAGGGAAAAATATCGGTAATGTAATAATCATTTATTAACCCTCCCCTAAAAATTATAAAAAGTTAATACCGAGAACGATAATATCAACTATCTTCTGGTAAAACAATCCCAAGGCAACATTGGCAATAATAAACACTGCCATACCGAATGTATATGTCTTTGGGTTCTTTCTCTTTGCAAGGTCTGTACCTGTGCGTGAGAATATACATGCTATCGCATTTATATAATAGATAGCATTCAAAACCGTACTGATTGCAAGTGTAAACAAAACCACCCACATCTTTGACTTATTTGTCATTGCGGCAACAACCAAATAATACTTGGCGCCGAAACCTGCAAAGAACGGAATACCTATCATTGAAAGAGAACCGATTACAAATGCTACTGCGGCAATCGGGTTTCTGTAAGCGCTGCCTTCAAGTTCTTTAAAGTGATACTTGTGGTCGCTGGCCGTTGCAAGACCGCCTGCAGATGAAAACAACATCGACTTTGTGAGAGCGTGTACGATCATGTGGAAAAATGCCGCAATATAACCTGCATTTGTACCAAGGCTTATACCTGCGTAGATGTAACCCATTTGAGCAACAGAAGAATAAGCTATCATTCTCTTAATATGTGTTTCTTTTATTGCGTCCAAAGAACCGATAATCATTGCCAAAATTGCAAGAACAAACAGAACATTGCAAACTTTAAGGCTTGCAACTATCTCGGTGCCGAGAACACGGTAATAAACCTTTATCAAAAGAACTATGTAACCCTTCAAAACAAGGCCGGAAAGGATAGCCGACGACGGAGTCGTGGCACTGCCGTGTGCACCGGAAAGCCATGAATGGAACGGGAACAAAGCACTCTTTATAGCCATACCTACGGATAACAAACCTACAATAATTGTAACAGGAAGTTTGTATGACCGGTCGGCCATCAATTCCATCATTGCGGCATGAATGTTAACCATAAGCAGGTGACCTGTAAGGTCGTAGATAAGAATAATTGAAATAAGGAACAAACCACTGCCCAAAAGCGACATAATCAAATATTTGATAGTAGCGGTAATCGTCTGTCCGTTTTCCTTTGCCATAACAATGGCACAGGCTGTAAGTGTGTTTATTTCGACAAATACATAAGCTGTGAAAAGGTCATTTGTGTAAACCAATGCGTAAAGAGATGTCATCAAAAGGTTTACCATGACATAATACATATTGATTTTTCTGTCCGGAATATCCGTAAATATGTCATGTCTGCCGGTAACAAGTGAAACAAGCATTACAAATGTAAACACAGTTGCAAGGAGTGCTTCAAGAGGGCCGAATCTGATTTCGTTACCCCAAGGTGCCGGGAAGTGACCCATCATAAATGTGATTTGCTGTGGATTCTGCAAAAGGTAAACCAGCAATGCAAAGTTCATTACAAGGCAAAGTGAAAGACCGATAATATTTAAAATACAAGCCTTTTTGCTTTTGAGAACATTGCTTATAATGCCGCAAACCATCATGCAGATTATTGAAAAGAAAGGAAAATTAGCTACAAATGGCATTATTTATTCTCCTCCTTATTGGCCTTTATCAAAATTTCATCCAAGTTAAGAGTGTGATACTCTTTATACAACTTTTGGATTAAAGAAAGCGATACGGCAGTTACGGAAACCGAAACAACAATACCTGTAAGAACAAGGCCTGCCGGTATCGGATTTATATATGCGTCCATATCTGTTATACCGTTTACAACGATAGGCGCAAGCCTGCCGGTGATGTAACCCTTTGCCGCCAAGAAAAGATAAACGGCAGAGTCCATTATATTAAGCCCTATAACCTTTTTAATAAGGTTTGGCTGTAAAAACAATGTTGTGAAACCAATACCAAACAAAATCATTGCTGCGGTTTCAAAATAGTTGCTCAATAAATTCGGACCCATTATATCTCCCCCTTACTGAACAAAGAATAGAAGCTGTACATTGTGCATGTAACTACCAAACCTACACAGATGTTAAGAGGCAAAATCAAACCTGATGAAAGTATTGCACCCGGTATACCCAAAGGAATGCCTGTTTCCAATCCGTGTGAACCCATGTAGAATGAATATGTCTTTGACAGAGCATAAAACATAAGTGAACAGAATGTAACGGTTTTTACAAACTTTTCGGTTATAATTTGTTTTGTCTTCTTGTAGCCGAAAGCGGATGACATAAGAATAAGACTGGCACCCATGATAGCGCCGCCGGAGAAACCGCCGCCAGGTGAAAGGTGACCGTTAAGAACGATATATATACCGAATACCAAAAGAATAGGTATTATAAATCTGGCCGTATTCTTAACGATAGGGTCTCTCTTAGGTGAGAACTTATCATTGACCTCTTTACCTTTCTTCTCCTTTTTAAGCAAAAGCATAACGCTTGTTGCCGCAGTGAAAAGAACAGTACTTTCACCCAATGTATCAAATGCACGGTAGTCCAAAATCATACCGGAAACAATATTTACGGCACCTGTTTCTTCAAGGCCTTTTTCGATATATCTCTGACTCACCTCATTATTTACAGGGTTGTTCGGATTGCCGAAAGGCGGCAAGAAAGAAACTGTGATAAGCAAAATTGTTATCATAATAAGACAAATCGCAACGCTGGCAGCGGTGTAAAGGCCTTTGTAAACTTTTACGCCTTCCTTGTCGTGCCATTCCTTAGCACGTTCGTCTATTGTCTTTTCGTGATGAGTTGTCTCAATTCTTTCGGGCTTTTTCTTACGCTTCATATTGATGGTAAAATCGCCGTCAACAAATTTGTTTATCGCCTTAACTATTTTATTCATCATCTTCGTCCTCGCCCTCCTCTGTAAGCTTGTTTACGTTTTTAAGAGTTATAAAGAACAAAGTGCTGGAAACGCCTGCACCGACGGCAGCCTCTGTTACTGCAAGGTCGGGTGAACGCAAACAAATCCAAATTATACAGGCCATCAAGCTGTATGTCATAAATATTATAACACTTGAAAGCAGGTTCTTTGTGCATGAAACCGCAATCGAACACACGATCATAGCTGTGAGAATTATGTACTCAAATATTATCATTTGTTTACTACCTCACATTCTTCTGTAATTTTTTCGTTTGAAATAATTTCTGTTCTTGCCAAGAAATGTGACTGAACAGGGTTTGCTATCCACATAAACAATATCATGACAACCAATTTCAAGCTGATGGTGTTAATACCGCTTATGATAATAAGACCAAGGATAACAAGCATTGTGCCAAGGGTATCGGCAGTTGCGCCTACCTGCATTCTGTTGAGAACATAGCCGAAACGGAAGTTACCTACCATTGCACTGGCTATAATGATAACACCGGCAATGATAAAAATTGCCGCAATGATAAATCTAATCATTCTTTGTCCTCCTTTTTCAAGTTGGCAAGGTCATTCGCTCTGTCCTTATGGTGGCTTCTAAGATAAGCCTTGCAGACGATAACAACCGTTACAAAGCCAAGCATAGCATAAATAAGTGCCATATCCACAATGTAGTTTTCGCCCTGCAAAACTGCAAGGGTGCATATTATAACGATAACAATGGTTTGAATTGAGTTAACCGCCAAAATTCTGTCGGAAAACGCAGGACCTACGATCGTCCTTATCAAGTAGCCGATTGCAACCAAGGCCAAAAGGCACATAACGATAATCAAAAAAGTATCAGTTATTGTCCGCTGCATGATTTGCCTCCTCCGCTTTCATTAAAAGTTTTACAAAGACCGAATCTTCAATTCCCTCAGCCATTGTATAGTCCAAAGCATGAACACAGAAACGGTTATCTTCAACATTTACGGTAATTGTACCCGGCGTCAATGTGATTGAGTTAGCCAATACCGTGCGCAAAAATTCACTTTTGATAGGAACATCAAAAAATACAATCTGCGGCTGAATATCCATACTCTTGCCATATACAATTTTGATTACGGCAAAGCTGGACTTTACGATTTCCGTTGCAAGGACAATGATGTACTGTATAATTCTGAAAAAGTTTTTCAAAATCAAAAGGTCCCATTTTGGGTTATATTCAAGAAACTTGCACATAAACCAAAATACAAAGGCCGAAACAAATACACCGAACACTGCAATTTCCACTGTGAGATTTGCATTAAATATTATCCACAAAAGAAACAATAAAATATACATGTCTTCACTCCTTTGATTATTTGTGTTAAAAACTGTGTGTCAATCAATTACATTTTATTGTAAAACATAGTCAAGTGTATTTTCACCGGGAGCATATCTCCTGCCGTTGGCGTAAAAAAAAGCCGCATAGCGGAACCGGTCACGCATACACGGATTTACAAATCAGTAAAAGGGTTGTACACTTTTATTTTTAACACATAGATTTTAGTACCTTTGTATAAAAAAGTCAATAGATTTTTTCACAAAACTCACAATAAATATTCAATTTTTTGTCATTTTATAATTTTTATATGTTTTTTGTGTTATTTATACAGGTTTTATCGGGAAAATAAGAATATTCGGATAAAAAAGTATCTAAAAATACAATAAGCGCACCCTTAAACAGGGTGCGCTTACGGTTATGTTAATTATTTTTTAGGAACGGTTTCCCAGTCCTTCAAGAATTTTTCGATACCTGCATCTGTAAGCGGGTGTTTTGTCATCTGAACAAGAACCTTGTACGGAACAGTTGCAATGTCTGCACCTGCCAAAGCGCAGTCCTTAACATGCATAGGGCCTCTGATTGAAGCGGCGATAATCTCCGTTTCGATATCATGCATTGCAAATATATCTGCAATATCCTCAATAAGGTCAATGCCATTCATACCTATATCGTCAAGTCTGCCTACGAATGGGCTTACATATGTAGCGCCTGCTCTTGCCGCCAAAAGTGCCTGACCGGCAGAGAAAATAAGTGTTACATTTGTCTTAATGCCCTTAGAAGTCAAAATTTTAACTGCTTTAAGACCTTCTTCACACATTGGTATTTTAATAACAATGTTCGGGTGGATCTTAGCAAGTTCCAAGGCTTCTTCTACCATTTTTGCGCTTTCAAGGCTTACTACCTCGGCTGAAATAGGGCCGTCAACAATAGTTGTAATCTCTTTTACAACCTCCTTGAAATCTCTGCCCTCTTTGGCAATGAGCGACGGGTTTGTTGTAACACCGCAGATAACGCCCAAATCATTTGCTTTTCTTATTTCGTCAACATTGGCTGTATCAATAAAAAGTTTCATTATACAACTCCTCCTAATTATTATATTTTGATATTAACACATTTCGGTATTTTTTACAAGTGCCCCTTTACATTAAATTCAAAAAATAATATAATTATACTATAAAAAATGAAAAGGGGTATCGGTATGGATAACGAAGCTATTACCGCCGGGGTTCGCCTGGGTGGGTTAAATGACAGAACGGAAATAAAAATTTTAATTTGCTACCTGCTGAATGCCTTAAATCAGCCGATTACCCAAAATCAGCTTATCGAGTGCATTTGCGGTCAGGAGCTTGTAAATTATTTTGAAATGCAAAATGCCATAAGCCGGCTTTTGGAGCAAAAACTTATAAGCGAGGATGAAAACGGTTTTACCATAACGGAAGAAGGCACAAAAGTTGCCACTCAACTTGAAGATGTTGTTTCCGCCACCGTAAAAAGATACGCTTACAGCGTTGCCGTAAAACTTTTACAGTATGACGCCTTGAAAAAGCAAAATAAAACCCGGATTACTCCCCTGCCCGATGGGGGCTTTAATCTAAAATGTTCCATTGAAGATGACAATTTTGTTATTTTTGAAATGGATATTCATATGCCGGATGAAAAGACCGCAAAATTTGCCGGTGAACAATTTATTTTAATGGGACAGGACATTTTTAAATGTATGCTGGGCATTGTAACCGACAGCCCCGAGATGTACAGGGATATTTTAAATAAAGATAAATAAGTAACACGCACCGATTTTCTCGGTGCGTGTTGTTTTTATTCTTCGATTTTAAAATTTGCGATTATATAATCCACAATTTCTTTTAATCTGTCCTTTTGTCCGGTAAGTTCCAAATATCCCATAAGGCACTCAAAACCGGTGGAAGAACGATATTCTTCAACAGTGGCATGCTTTGCAACAGAGGCCTTGGAAGAATTATGTCCTCTTTTTATTATGTTCTTTTCTTCTTCCGTAAGCATATTTTCGATAATTCCCAAAGCCTGCATTTGGCCGTGGGCGCTTACATAACATACCGTCAAATGGTGCAGTTTATTTATATTGTATCTCTTGTCGGTGGCAAGATACTCCCTAATCATAAGGGAGTAAACCGCATCCCCCACAAAAGCAAGAGTAAGCGGAGATTGTTCCCTGATATCTACCATATAATCACCTTAATCAACATAGTCAAATTCAAAGTCGTCAATGCGTATGGTGTCGCCCTCTTTAACGCCCATTTCTTTAAGTTTGTCGATTATACCGCTGGCCTGCAATCTTCTCTGGAAGTACTGCAAACTTGAATAGTCGTCAATATCCGATGTGTAAAGAATATCCAAAAGCCAAGGAGCGTCAATTTCAAAGGCGGCATCATCCGCACGGTGAATTTCAAATTTATTGCCGTCTGCAACTTCAACTTTTTCAACAAATTCAGGCTCGTAAATTGTAACAGGAGGCAATTTTTGCAGTTCGTTATAAACCGTCTGCACAAGATTGTCAAGTCCCTGTCTTGTTGCGGCAGAGATAACAAACAGTTGTATGCCCTGCTCATGGCAAAAAGCCTTAAATGTGTCAATCTGTTCTTGTGTTGCAATATCAGCCTTATTTGCAATGGCAATTTGCGGTCTTTGAGAAAGCTCAAGGCTGAAATTTACAATCTCCTTATTTATAAGTTTAAAGTCTTCTATCGGGTCTCTGCCCTCACTGCCGGAAACATCAACCACATGCAAAAGCAAACGACAACGCTCAACATGGCGCAAAAAGTCGTGTCCCAAACCGACGCCCTCGCTGGCGCCCTCAATAATACCGGGTATGTCCGCAGCCACAAAAGAGGCCTCATCGTCAACACGAACAACACCCAAAACCGGTGAAAGAGTTGTAAAATGATAATTTGCAATCTTTGGCTTTGCGGAAGATATAGTTGAAATAAGGGTAGATTTACCCACATTCGGGAAGCCTATCAAGCCTACATCGGCAATAAGTTTCAATTCGAGAATAACATCTCTCTCCTCGCCCTTGTAACCCGGTTTTGCAAAATTCGGTATCTGGCGTGTAGGTGTTGCAAAATGCTGGTTGCCTAAACCGCCTTTGCCGCCTTTTGCAATAATGTAGTCCTTTTCCTCGGATACATCGGCAATAACAAGGCCGGATTCTGCATCTTTTACAACGGTACCGATAGGAACTTTAACAATCAAATCTTCCGCACCTCTGCCGGACTGATTGCCGCCTCTGCCGTCCTCGCCGTTTTGTGCGGCGTATTTACGCTTGTATCTGAAATCCATCAAAGTGGATAGATTTTTTTCGCCTCTGAAAACAACATTGCCGCCTCTGCCGCCGTCACCGCCGTCCGGACCGCCTGCCGCAACATACTTTTCTCTGTGGAATGTGACAACACCGTTACCGCCGTTGCCGGCTTTAACATGGATTTTTGCCACATCAACAAACTGTATAGCCATAGTAGCCACCTCTTTTCGTTGTTTGTAACCTGTCTTTTTTTACTTTTTATCTATTGCATTGCCGACAATTCCAAATGCTTTGCCGACAAAATTTATTCTTTCATCACTCAGAATATTTCCGTTTTGAGATATTACCAAATGGGCAATCCGCAGCTGATCATCTTGCGAATTTTCAGTGCTGCCTGAAAGAGTTTCCCATTCCAAGGAGATATCACAGTCGCCGCCGTCTTTTTCAAAAGTCACATCGTAACTTTGCGCCCGGAAAAATACAGAATTAGAACTTGGCTCTACGGTAAAAGTATTGCCCCTTTCGTACACCTTAACAGTGTAATAGACCTTATCTTCTTCTTTTTCCGCATAGTCATCGTTTGGACATATAGTGTTTTCGTAGGTAACTTCCGGAGTATTATCACCGCTTACAGAGTTAACCTTTCCTTTACAGCCGGTCAACACTAAAACAAGAGTCAATATACAAATCAAAAATGTTTTAATCTTCATACATTCTTACCTCACTGTGAGTGATAAAAAACAAAACCCGAACCTTAACAAAAAAGCTCGGGTTACATGTTATAAATTACTTAGCGTAAACGCTAACCTGCTTCTTGTCACGGCCACGTCTTTCAAACTTTACTGTACCGTCTACAAGTGCGAACAAAGTGTCATCACTGCCACGACCTACATTTTCGCCCGGGTGAATGTGAGTACCTCTCTGACGAACCAAGATGTTGCCGGCCTTTACAAACTGACCATCTGCTCTCTTTGCACCAAGTCTCTTTGACTCTGAGTCACGACCGTTCTTAGTAGAACTAACGCCCTTCTTATGTGCCATTATTCAATTCCTCCCTTAGAAAATTAACCGATAATTTTTGTGATTTCAACCTTTGTGTAAGGCTGTCTGTGGCCCATTCTTCTTGCTGAGCCCTTCTTCGGCTTGTATGTGATAATGTTGAGCTTTTTGCCTTTACCATTCTTGATAACCTTAGCTTCAACCTTTGCACCTTCAACAACAGGTGTACCGAATTTTGCCTCTGCGCCTTCGCCTACGAACAAAACTTCTTCAAAAGTAACTGTTTCGTCAGCCTGTGCGTTAAGTTTTTCGATGTAAACTACATCGCCTTCGCAAACAGCGTACTGTTTGCCGCCAGTAACAAATACTGCTTTCATATTATACCCTCTCAAAATTAAGACTCGCTGAACCGGGTGTGCAACGAAAAATTGCAACTTAAACAAACCTTTTACATGCGGTAAGTTAATTTTATCATGTGTGTGGAAAAATGTCAACTGAAAATTTCAAAATATTTGCGATTTATATAATATTTTCAAAGTATTTTTGATTTTAAGTTATAATCTTCTGTGAACATTCCCCTGTTTTTTAAAACTTACTTATTGTGCCGAATTGCGCTTTTTACGGTGTTTTTAAGCAAATTTACTCTTGTCATAAGGCCTACGCCCCCGGGCACCGGAGTGATTTTTGAAGCAACTTCTATGCAGGAATTAAAATCCGCATCGCCGCAGAGCTTTCCGTCCCGATTTCTGTTTATGCCCACATCTATTACAACCGCACCGTCTTTCAGCATATCGCCGGTTAAATACCCCCGTTTGCCGACGCAGCAGACAACTATATCCGCATTTTTTATCTTTTCGGCTATATTTTTTGTCTTTGAATGGCAAGTTGTCACCGTGGCATTTCTCTCTGTTAAAAGCTGAGTTACAGGTCTGCCCACAATATTACTGCGGCCTATTACAACGGCGTCTTTGCCGGATATTTCAACTCCGGCGAACTCCAAAAGGTCTATACATCCCTGTGGCGTGCAGGGTATAAAACAATCCTGCCCTAAGTACATATTGCCTACATTTTGCGCCGTAAAACCGTCAACATCCTTGTCGCTGCCTATGGCGTTTATAACGGCGTATTCATCTATGTGAGCCGGCAGAGGCAACTGCACCAATATGCCGTGGACACTGTCGTCATTGTTAAGCCTTGCAATTTCAGCCAAAAGCCGATCTTGAGACACATTTTCAGGCATTTCGATATTTTCGGAAATAATTCCGCATTCGGCACAATCCTTGTGTTTTCCCTTTACATAGGTAAGGCTCCGGGGATTGTCCCCAACTATAATAACGGAAAGTTTCGGATATATACCCTGCCGATTGAGCCGGCTGACTTCCTTTTTTATATCTTCTTTTTGCAGTGCGGCAAGTTCCTTACCGCTTATCAGCTTATCTGTCAATTTTTAGACTTCTCCTTTTTGATTTTTATGTTCATATATATGAGAATCGCAAGGGAAACCACAACCGAAATCAATGCCACAAGCTGTGACATTCGCAAACCGCCAAATGTTTCAAGGCTGTCGGTTCTCAATCCCTCAATAAAAAATCTTCCCAGTCCGTACCAAAAAACATAAAGGCAAAGGTTTTCACCTTTAAAATTTTTCTTTTTTATGTGTAAAAGCAAAAGAACAAAACCGATTATGCACCAAACAGACTCGTATAAAAATGTAGGGTGCACCGGCATTGATGGGTCAACGGTAATGCCTTGTGACGCCAATTTTCCGCTTACGCTTTGCAAATACCGGGTTGTGCCCTCGCTTATCATACCGAAAATTGAAGTTGTATTTGTACCGAAGGCCTCCTGATTTACAAAGTTGCCCCATCTGCCTATCGCCTGCCCCAAAGGGAAGCAGGTTGCGGCTATATCTGCCACAGTGAGAAAGTCAAATTTTTTCCACTTACAGGCCAAGTAACCGAATAAAAATCCGCCGATTATGCCGCCGTAAATAGCAAGTCCGCCGTCACGGATATTTATCATATCCAACAGGCTTTCATATTTAAACGGAGCAAATATAACATAGTAAACCCTGGCACAGACAATGCCCAAAAAAGCCGAAATCATTATAACATCAATAAAATCATCTTCGTTGAGTTTATAATAATTGCCGAGTTTAAGCCCAAGCATAACGCAAAGGACAATACCCAAGGTTATAAGAACCCCGTACCAATAAATATTTAAGCCGAAAATGCTGAATGCCACACGGTTTACCGTAAATTCCAACCCCAAAGCCGGAAACTGTACATGATATATCATTCTTCTGTTGCCTCCGACGGCAAAACCGTAAATATGCACTTTCTGTCAGGGTCAAACATTCTTCTCAACTGTTCGTTTACATCGTCAAGAGTAAGTTTTGAAAGAACTTCCAAAGAAGTATAAACCGTTCTGCCCTTAAAGTGCGCATTTACCATATTTGTGGCAACTTCTTCCACATTTTCAAAACTCTCAATCATATTGCCATACATAGAATTTTTACTTGTTATAAAATCTTCTTCACTTATGCCCTCAATTTTAAGGCTTTGTATAGCAGTTTCAATTTCTTTTATCAAATAATCAGGCTGATTTGTTTCGCCCGAGATGATTGATGTGTAGTAATCATCGCCGGAGAAAATTTCACCTTCAAATGTACCGTTTACAATATTCAAGTCATACAACTTATTAAACAATTCACTTGTGGAACCTGTGAGAACATCAATTATAATATCGCCTATGATCTCTTCTTTTGCAGTTACGGGAACCGACATTTTCTCCTTAAAGCCAACGGCAACCAACGGTGTGGAAATAGGCATATAGATTGTCTTTTCCTTGTAATTGATTTCATCCGGTTCCTCGGGCCTTATTCTCTCAACATCGGCCACGTCGGAAGTAAAACCTGCACGCTGACAAGCCGCAAGAACCTGTTCGGTAGTGATATTGCCTGCGACGCAGAGTATCATTTGCGACGGCGAATAGAAACCTCTTGCACAATCGTACAACAATTTATCGTCGATTTCCGCTATGCTTTCCACAGTGCCTGCAATATCGTCACGGACAGGGTGATTTACATACAATCCCTCCAAAAGGCCGAAAAGCATACGCCAGTTTGCACTGTCGTCATACATTTTAATTTCCTGCCCGATAATGCCCATCTCTTTTTGAACGGTCTGAGGGGTAAAATACGGCTTTGTGACAAAATCAAGGAGAATATCCAAGGACTCGTCTACATTTTCCGTTGCGGTGAAAATATAGCAAGTTTTGTCAAAACTGGTAAAAGCGTTGGCATTTGCACCGGTTTTTGCATATTTTTCAAAGGCGTCTCCGTCTTCGTTTTCAAACATTTTGTGTTCCAAAAAGTGAGCCACACCGGCCGGAATATCAAATCTCTTGCCGTCTATTTTAAAACTTCTGTCGACTGAACCGAAGTTTGTGGAAAAAACCGCATGGACGGCGTTGTAACCGGGCATGTTGTAACAAGCCACTCTCAGGCCGCAATCGGTTACAATAAAATCATAACTTTCTTTTAAATTTTTATTTTCTATTTTAGACATATTATCACCTTCCGCCAGGTTATTTTGATATTGCGTAAATAACATTGAGATTTAAAAGTTTAAGAACATTTCTTATGTCATCCGCCGTAACTTTTTCAACCTGTTCCATAACATACTCCGGCGTCAAAAGAGTACCTCTTATAGCTTCGTTTAAATACCAAGCTTCAAGGCCGTACAAACCGTCATAATTGGATTGCAAACTTGTTTTTATGGTGAGCTTTGTCTCATCTATTTCTCTTTGAGGTATTTCATTTTCAATGGTGTTTTTAAGCTCGTACTGTATAGCCCGGACAGTTTTTTGTGCATTTTGATGCTCTACCCCGGAATCTACGCTCATACAAGATGTAAAGCCGTTAAATCCTGCGGCACAGTAATAGCAAAGGCTTTGTTTTTCACGGACATTTTTAAAAAGTCTTGACGAGGCCGTGCCGCCGAAAAGTGCGCCTGCAACAAGCATATGATATCTTTCTTCTTCGGTAAGTTGTCTTTGCGTTGTGTAAAGCAGGCAGATTTTGCCCTGTACCGTATCCATATGCTCAGTGAATTCCTCCGGCCGAGAAAGACAAGGTTCAACTATAATCGGCAAAATTTCGGCGTCGGCTTTTCTCTCATAAGAAAACGCCGTTTTCATCTTTGCTATCGCAGTATCCCGGTTGTTTGCGGTTATAAAAATTTCTATTCTCGCTCTGTCAAGCAGTTGCTTGTAACAGGCATAAAGATTTTCCGATGTTATTGTGTCGATTTCGTCAAGATATCCCAATCTGTCAACTCCGTTAGGGCTGTCCTTAAAGAATAGCTTTCTGGCGTTTTTTATGCAATAACTCCTCTTATCGTTTACTTGTCCTTCGATTTCCTCACGAAGTTTGAACTTTTCAACTTCCAGCCATTCACGCACAAAAGACCCCTCTTCCAAGCAAGGTTTTAAAATGACACCGATGAGGACATCGCAAAGCTCGGAAAGCAAATTCTCTCCTTCTTCTATGCAATATTCGTTTTTAATTCCTTGAATGGTAAATCTTATGCACCTGTTGGCGCCGATAACAGTTGAAGAAACTGAAAGGCTTGCAGCATACATTTTATTAAGCTTTCTGGAAAATTCCCTCATTGTAGGGTAATCTTCATAAGCTCTTTCCATAAGACCGGGCAAAATAGCATACATTGTAGCTTTGTCCTTATCATTTGGAACAATCATTGAAACAGTAAGTCTGTTTTGTTTAAATTTTTCATTTGGCAGTTGTGTCAAATAAACATTTGGAGCAATAATTTCTCTTTTCATACTATCTCCTGACAACTTTATAATATCTTATAATAACACATTTTATCTTTTTAAAAAAGCGGTAAATAAACTTATTCTATGAAAACTTCGTGAATTTTTTCAACGGCGACATTTGCATGCTTTTTATCTATTACCACTGCTATTTTTATTTCACTTGTATTTATCAGCATTAAATTTATGTTGTTTTGCCGCAAAACTTCAAATACTTTTGTCGCAACGCCCTTTGTAAGCCGCAATGCCGCCCCAATAACCGAAATTTTGGCAACTTCATCAATGGTAATTATTTCGGAAAAGCCAAGCTCATCCATTCGCCGGGACAAAACCTTTTTAACCGTTGACAAGTCCTCTTTTTTTACAGTAAAACTCATATCTGCGGTTCCGTCAAAAGAAGCAGGCAGGTTTATTATATCCACAATAACGCCGGCGTCGCTTACCTCTTTAAAAATTTTATAACAAATACCGGTTACATCCGGGATATTTCTCAAAGAAACAATGGCCACATCCGGCTCTTTGATTATCCCCTTTACGGTAAGCCCCGTTACACCCATGACTTCTTTTATCAAAGTGCCGAGAGAATTAGGCTCGTAATATGACAAAATACGCAAAGCTACACCGTGTTTTTTACACAGTTCCACAACATAGGCGTTTACCGCATTATAGCCGGTGGCACACATTTCAAGCATTTCGTCATAATCTATTTTTTCCAGTCTCCTTGCAAAAGGCGAATCAGACGGGTCTGCCGAGTATATCCCGTCATACTTAGTGTAGATCTGATACTCCGGTATTCCGCTTGCAAAAACAAACTGCGCCCCCACAATCATTGAATTTTTATCTGCGGTAAGCAAAAACAGTTTATTGCCGGAGGTGTAAACCCGCTCAAAATCCGTAACCGAGGTTATATCCGGCAAATTCACCCGGCGGGAATATTCCCGGTCGCAAACCAAAACAACCTTATTCCCCTTTTTTAAATCTCTTTCTATCAAGGGGTAAAGGTCAATTCCGTTTTTAAGGCATTCGCCAACATATTTTACCGAATATGCCATAGTTAAATATCCTGCATAATGCGCTTTGCGGTTACAACAAAGCTCCGCCGTTTCATTTCTTCTACAAGGCTGTCCACATCTCCCACCATATCTTTAACTTTCATGGTGATTGAAACTGCGGCGGTTCCGTCAACCGGGGCAGACTGCGTTATTGTAACTATGCTTACATTGTACCTTGCGATAATCTTCAAGAGGTTTTGCAACGCACCTGTCTCATCCATTAAAACCACATGGACGGCAACCACTGTTTTCGCCTCGCTTACATCAAATACCTTGTCTTTGTATTTGTACATAGCACTTCTTGATATATCCACTTCCTTTGCGGCGGCGGATAAATTTTTTACACTGCCGGCTGCAAGCAATTCTTTTGCACGCACGACCTTCAAAAAAACATCGGGCAGGGCATCACTGTCCACAAGTAAAAATTTCTTAGCCATAATTTGCTCCTTTGACGCAATTATTATTGCTTTAATCTTATATTATTATTTGCTATTTTTCAATATACAATTTTCATAAAAATGGCTACAAATGTTTTACACTCACAAACATTTTATAACTAAAATACTTTAAGATATAAAAAATCGGCACGTTGTGCCGATTCGATAAAAATGTAAAATTATATTTCGGTTCTTCCCTCAAGAGCTCTGTACAATGTGACTTCGTCGGCATATTCCAAAGAGGCACCCACAGGCAAGCCGTAAGCAAGCCTTGTAACCTTTATACCCAAAGGTTTTATAAGCCTTGAAATATAAAGAGCCGTGGCCTCCCCCTCAATAGTAGGACTTGTAGCCATAATAACCTCCTTTACAACTCCGTCAGAAAGCCTTGCAAGCAACTGCTTAACTGTGAGTTGGTCTGCGGTTATACCGTCAAGAGGTGAAATAAGCCCATGCAACACATGATAAAGGCCCTTATATTCCCTTGTTTTTTCAAAAGTAGAAACATCTCGCGGATTTTCAACTATACAAATAATACTTTTATCCCTTTTTGTTGAAGAACATATAGGGCAAATATCCTGATCTGTAAAGTTTTGGCATACCGGGCACCTTTTTATCTTTGTATGAACATCAATAATCGACCGTGCAAATTCTTCCGCATCTTTTTTATCCATGGATAAAATTTGATAGGCCATTCTTGTGGCGCCTTTCCTGCCCACACCGCTGAGGCGTGAAAAGTTATTTATCAGCCTTTCCAGAGGTTGTGCATCGTATTGTGACATAGATTACAAAACTCCCGGAATGTTCAAACCGCCTGTGATTTTACCCATTTCTGTGTCATTGTCTATTCTTGCCTTGGAAATAGCGTCGTTTACCGCTGCGGCAACCAAGTCTTCAAGCATTTCCATATCTTCCGGGTCAACTGCCGACGGATCTATTTTAATCGAAACAACATCATGTTTACCGTTTACGGTTGCCTTAACAAGACCTGATCCGCTTTCTCCGGTGTATTCGGTATCGTCCAATCTCTCCTGCAAGGCTTTAATATCGTCCTGCATCTTTTGAGCCTGTTTGATAATCCGGTTCATATTCTGGGCTCCGCCGCCCATACCCTGTGGTAATCTTGCTTTCATATTTTAAATTCTCCTTTATTTATCCAATTCATTTATCTCAACACCCAATTCTCTGAGTGCAAGAATATCATCATAGCTGTCATGCTTTTTAGGGGTAAATTGTTTTTCAATGTTCTTGTATCCCCCGATATTATATCTTATTCCGCAGGCATTTGCTATTGCGGTTTTGATAATGCCGTTTACTTCACGGTTGTTTCTGATGTACTCGTTTAGGCTTTCGTTTCCCTTAATGTATACTATGCCGTTATAGAGGTAAGCCTCAGAATTTTTTATAAATGTGTAAAGGGGTATATCCGTCTGCTTAAAACTTTCAACAACTTCTTTCCAATAAGAAAATTCTATCGGTTTGTCTGTAAATACAGGAAGTTGGCTTTCTTCCCCAGGCTTTTCCGCCTTTTGTACAGGTTCAATCTCGGTTTTAGGTGCCACCCTTTCAACCGATTTTAATTCTGCCCCGGGGTTTGTCTCTGGCCGAGATACCTGTTCTGTTTTATGATATACAGATTTACCCCTGTCTGCCCTTTGGGGTGATTGCACAGGTACAGACTGTGTCGGATTGCAAATATTAAATACCGCCAAGTCCATTGATATTTTTGCGTCTCTGCCTTTTAATATATCATCCAAAGCAGTTGAGAACGATTTTATAACAAATGGCATCAAATCCCGGGGACAGTTTACCGAAAGTTCTTTTAACCGAGAAAACTTCTTTTCCGGCATATTCAACAGCCCGGCGGTACTTGCAGGCAAACCTGCCAAGAGCATATTGCTGAAATAGCTTATCATTTCTTCGCAAAGTCGCCTCATATCCGCACTTTTTTCATACAAAGTGTGGAGATTTAACAGAGAACCGGCAAAGTCCCCGGCTATTAAATTTTGGGCAAACCGCTGTAAATCATCATCCTTTGAAATGCCCACAATGTTTGAAACCACATCTTCATCAACGGTATTGCCCATTGAAATACAGGTATCTAAAATAGAGTCTGCATCTCTCATTGCGCCGTCTGCAAGGTAGGCAATCATCTTTGATGCCTCGTCGGTTAAAAAAATATTTTCTTTTTGGGCTATACCCAAAAGCGAGTTTGATATTTGTTCAACCGTGAGTTTTGTAAAATCATAGCGCTGACATCTTGAAAGTATTGTAGCCGGCACCTTGTGTATTTCCGTTGTGGCTAAAATAAATATAACATGAGCCGGCGGTTCTTCCAGCGTTTTCAATAAGGCATTAAAAGCCGCCGGTGATAACATATGAACCTCGTCTATGATATACACACGATATTTAGCCATAACTGGCAGATAATTTACCTCGTTTAAAACATCTCTGATATCTTCAACCGAGTTGTTGGATGCGGCGTCCATTTCGGTAACATCGAAAATACTTTCGTTTTCAATGCCTTTGCAAATGTCGCACTCCAAACACGGCTCACCGTTCACCGGGTGCAAACAGTTTACAGCTTTTGCAAAAATTTTTGCACAACTGGTTTTACCTGTTCCCCTTACCCCGGTAAAAATAAAGGCGTGGCCGATTTTACCGCTTGCAATTTGATTTTTAAGGGCTTCGACAACATATTTCTGCCCAACGACTTCACTGAAAATCTTTGGGCGGTATTTTCTGTACAAAGCAACATGCATATCGAACACAACTCCTTATCGTAAAAAAAGACAGCCTATACAATGTATTATCACATATACAAAGAGAGCTTTAAGCATCGCAGGGAGAATCTGCTTAATGCTGCTTGGTTCCCCACCTGACATGGTTCACAGCCTGCCCTCGTGCAGGCTCTCTTTGTGTATCTGACAACACTCAATAGCACTGTCCCCTACATTGTATTTTACCACAGGTTGTTAAAAAATACAAGATTTAAAATATTGAAATTTTTACCGCAAAATATAAAAACGAGCCGCTTATATGTAAAACGCATAAAAGCGACCCGATATTTTACAAGATAAAATTACTTAACGATTTCGCCGCTTGTTGCGCCGCCGCAAGCATTTGATTCGTCTGTATCAATGTGCATTGCTGTTGCGTATGATGAGCTGCATCTGATAACAACATCGTCGAAAATAAGGCTTCTGCCGGCGTCGGAATCAATCTTAACCTTTACGATTTCACCGTTTGAAACGCCGAAGCTCCGTGCATCTTCAGGTGTGATGTGAATGTGTCTCTTAGCGATGATAACGCCTTCGCTGAGTTCAACTTCGCCGCATGGACCAACGAGTTTGCAAGGTGCTGAACCTTCAAGATCGCCTGATTCTCTGATAGGAGCTGTAATACCCATTGAACGAGCATCTGTGAGAGCAAGCTCAACCTGTGATGCCTTTCTTACAGGACCGAGAACTGACATTTTCAATTCTTTCTTAGGGCCTACAACTGTAACTTTTTCTTCACAAGCGAACTGACCCGGCTGTGAAAGATCCTTTTTCTTTGTAAGCTGGTGGCCTGCACCAAAAAGTATATCAACATGTTCCTGTGTAAGGTGAATGTGTCTAGCAGATGTTTCTACCAAAATCTTTGCCATAATTAAAATCCTCCGATAATTTAATTTGCGTACATTCACAATAATAATACTTTTCTTACCCTTTTACAAGTTAAAATTGAAATTTATTTTGTTTTTTATTTTTTTGCACAAAAAACAACGATTTTTGTAACAATCATTGTTACTTTTTCTGCCAAATTAACACAATGAACAATTTAAAAGTAAAATAGATAAGGAGGTGACGCCTATGAAAAACAGATATGAAAAAATAAGAAATATCGGCATTATATACAGACAGGCACGGCAGCGGGCGAACAATCTGTGCAGGCGGGAATTTTATCCGTTTTACAATAGAATAAAAGTTCCGGATATTGTGGACGAAATTTTAAAATTAAAAAATTCTTCCGTATATGTGGATGATATGCCGGGGGTGTATCTTGACCGGATTATAAAGTACCTCTGTGTTGTTACCGATGATAAAAATGTGTTTTTATATTCCGAAGGTACAGAGAAAACCAGTTTTTACACAGCTGCTTACTTTGCCGACTGCAATGTTCTTGTACACAATTGTAAGGAGTTGCAAATTTCAAGCAATATTTATATTCCCGGCGAATATGTGATAAGTTCAAAAAACCCAAATCGCAAATCGGCGAAGTATTACAGTGATATAGCCTGTTACTTAAAGCAAAAGCGTGCCGAATACCTTTGCGATTACTTGAAACATCTGCCATGAGATGATACAATACAATCAAGGTTATACAACATAATTCGGAGGTTTAAATTATGGATTTTAAAAATGTTAATTTAGTATATTTCAGCGCTACAAATGTAAGCAAAAAGTATGTCGAAGCAATGGGTAAAAGCTTAAACAAACCGGTTGTGACTTACGATTTTACTCTGCCTAAAAACAGAGATGGTGTAAAGTTACAGAGCTTTACCAGCGATGATCTTGTGATTTTATCTTACCCGGTTTACGGTGGCAGAATACCGGATATTTGCCTTAACTACATAGAAAATTTAAAAGGTAAAAACACCCCCTGCATACTTATTGCCACATACGGCAACAGAGATTTTGACGATGCCCTCGTAGAGGCCGAAGATATTATGAGCGAGAGAGGCTTTATTATTGTGGGCCGGCGGGCCGTTGTGGGCACACATTCATTTTCAAGAGATATTGCGCCGGGCAGACCTAACCGGGAAGATCTTGAGGGCGCAGCTAAATTTGCACAGATAGTAGCAGGCAAAGAACTAAAAGCCCTTGAAAAAGGCATTATTCCGGGCAACAGACCATATAAAGAGAAAAGCAACACTCCCAACACAATGATGCCGGTTACCGACGACAACTGTATCGACTGCAAGGCTTGTGCTTTAAGATGCCCGGCCGGTGTTATAAGCGTTGAAAATCCAAAATTGAGAGTTAAAGACGCCTCCGCCTGCCTGCGTTGCCACAGATGCGTTGTTTACTGCCCTAAAAAGGCTATTCACTTTGAGGGCGAAGTATATGAAAAAATGGTTCAAAGCTGTATAGCGAGATTTGGCAGCCCGGATAAAGAGAATAAATATTTTATGTAAATAAATTTAATAACAGCCAAAGAGAGCAGAAAGGGCTATCCCTCTCTGCTCTCTTTCATTATTGATATAATATCGTCCAATTTGGCTATTATATCATTTAGCCGATTTGTAATTTCCGATATTTCCCGCAAATTTTCTTTATCTTTCTCTCGGGGAAATGTCCGCCGACTTTCGTATATTATTTTACAGCTTTCATCTTCCGGCACAGATAAATTCGGCAGGTTCATACCGTCTATATTTAGGATATAGGGTTCTTCTTTCAAAAATATCACCTCAATATAATTTTATTGAGAAGATATATTTTTATTACAATTTTATTTTCAGTTTATAAAATCTCTTATGGCTTTTTCGATAGATTCCACTTCTTCGTGAAAAGCTCTTGCAGAAAGTCTGAGAGCACCGTGACCTAAAATTATAATCTGCTCCAAACCGTCGGATGTGGCAACATGTACATTGTGTTTTTTACCGATTTCCCTTGTAACTTTTTCAATATACATATCTGCTGTTTCGGCCTCTTTGGTGTAAACAACCGTAATGTTGTGGTATTTGGTTACTTCCCCCGGATTTCCTTTGACTTTATAAGCGTCAAAAACCAATATCAACTCACACTTTTTAAAACCCCGGTAATTGCAAAGTCTGTCCGCCAAAATATTTCTTGCAGCTTCAAAATTCGTCTTAGCCACCTGAGAAAGTTCATCCCATGCAAAAATAATATTGTATCCGTCTACCAGCAAGTACTCTTTTTCATTTACCGGCGTTTTTTTATTTTGTGTAAAGTCGTTGTCCTTTACATTACTTGTAAAGACTTTTGCCCGTGGTTTTTGGGGCTTTTTATCCTCTTTTTTGATTTTTCCGTAGGTCATTTCAAAAATACGGAGCAAATCCTTATCATCTTCAAGGCTGCGCAAGTATCCCCTTACCCGAGTTTGAGTAGGCGCTGTAAAAGTTTCTTCTGTTTCCTCTTTCTTGGGTTTCAAAAAACTTTCAAGATGCATATTTTGCGGCACATCGTGCCATTTCACAACATGACCTGCGCCGTGAGAGCAAAAGATGGAATCCCGTGGGTTATCCACATCATTTTCCGGGTTATAGCCTTTTTCCTCTATCACTTTTTCCCGATTGTGGCAAGGCCGATAGCCGTTAAAACGCAGAGATATTTTGCCTTTGCCTCTGGTGAAATCCGTAAGCCGATAATTGTACGAATTCATCTCGCTGACAGGTGCCTTGCCCGATATCACTGCGCTTTCTCCCTCTGTAACAGGCGACGAAAACTCTCCGCCCATTTTTGTAACATCGGTCATTACCCTGCCGGATAATTCGGTAGGCACGGTAATTTCAAAACTATACCAAGGTTCCAACAAAACACTTTCCGCCTGCATAAGTCCGTTGCGTATTGCACGATATGTGGCCTGGCGAAAATCTCCGCCTTCTGTGTGTTTTTGGTGGGCTCTGCCGTTAACGAGAGTTATTTTAATGTCCGTAATCGGCGAGCCCGTAAGCACGCCCAAATGGGCTTTTTCGGTTATGTGGGTAATAATCAGCCTTTGCCAATTTTTATCCAATTTATCCTCACTGCAAAGTGTTTCCGTTTGAATTCCGGAATTAGGTTCTCCCGGTTCCATTAAAAGATGAACTTCGGCATAATGGCGCAAAGGCTCGAAATGCCCCACCCCCTCCACGGTGTTTTTTATGGTTTCTTTGTATAAAACGCTGCCGGCGTCAAATGAAATTTCCGTTCCGAACCTTTGATAAAACAAAGATTTAATTACCTCAAGCTGAATTTTACCCATAAGGTTTATATTTATACTCTTTGTTTCTTCGTTCCATAAAACATGAAGTTGTGGTTCTTCCTCCTCTAATTTTCTAAGGTTCATAAGCACATTTCGCACATCGTGTTTGTTTTGGTCAAATATAACCTTGTAGGAAAAAATGGCCTGTAAAGCCCGTGTGTCATTATTTTTTTCAACCCCAAGCCCCTGCCCCCGATATGTGGCTGTAAGGCCTGTCACGGCACATACATCACCAGCATTGATTTTTTGCCGGCTGTCAAATTTTTCGCCTGTGTAAATTCTTATGCCATTTATTTTATCGGTATGCTTTTCACCGTTGCGGTCATCATAGGTAACGGATTCCTTAACCGTTAAACTACCGCCGGTAATCTTTAAAAATGTAAGTCTGTTACCCTGCCGGTCGTAGGCAATTTTATACACCTTACCGCCAAAATTCTCTTTATATGTTATATTAGGCGTGTGTTTTTCAATAAATTTTATAAATTCTTCGACTCCTTCGTTTTTCAAAGCCGAGCCGAAAAAACAAGGAAATAATTTTCGGGCAAAGATTAAATTTGTGACGCTTTCATCTTTCAAAAAGCCTGTTTCAAGATATTCCTCTATTGTTTTAATGTCGCAGGAGGCAATTTCTTCAAAAGGCAGCCCGGACGAGCAGTCTATACAGTCGGAGCCGAAATTTTTTCGTATATCGCCGATAACAAAATTCTTATCCGCACCGGGCAAATCCATTTTATTTACAAATATGAATGTAGGAATGTTGTAATCCTGCAACAATTTCCACAGCGTCACCGTGTGGTTTTGTATCCCGTCAAGTGAAGAAACAATAAGTATCCGGCAATCCAAAATCTGCAGGGTTCTCTCTGCCTCTGCACCAAAGTCAACATGGCCGGGGGTGTCTATAAAATAAAATTTGGTGTTGCCGTATGTGGCAACCGCCTGTTTTGAAAATATCGTGATGCCCCTGTCCTTTTCTATTTTATTTGTATCTAATGCGGTATCTCCGTGGTCAACCCTACCCTGTTTTTTTATTCTGCCTGTAATGTACAGCAAGCTTTCAGATAGAGTTGTTTTGCCGCTGTCCACATGGGCAAGAATACCTATTGATATTTTTTTCATAAAGTCTCCGTTTTATTAAGATGTTATATATTATAATTAAAATCTGTGATTTTCGCAAATTTTCTTTTGAACAAAAACAAATCTGTCGTCGGACGATAAATCATCTCGGTAAGCATAGCCCTGTCTTTGAAATTTTTTCAATTCTTCGGGGGATTGTACATTATTTTCAGCCATATAACGCACAATTTCTCCCCTTGCCATTTTGCATTTAACACCTTTTTCTTTCAGTTTGCCGTTTTCCAAATCTGCAAAAATGCAGGTTACCACTCTGATATTTTCCGGGAAATATTTTTTAACCGCCTTAAAATATTCATCTGAGGCTAAATTTATAACCGTATCTCTGCCATCGGTTATATATTTTGCTATATCTCCCCGCCAAAAATCATATAGATTTTTAAAATTCTCACCTTGTAATTTTGCCTGCATTTCAAGCCTGTAAGGGATCACCCCGTCGAAGGGTCTTACTGCTCCGTAAAAGCCGGAGAGAATAAATAAATGGTTTTGTATATACTCAAATTCTTTATATGAAAAAACTTCCGGAGCCATATATTTAAACCGTATGCCGTCATAGGCTAAAATTGCCGGCGTCAGATTGGTCTTTAAGTCGGCCACTTGTAAATTTTCAAAATTTTCTCCGGCAATTTTATCGTTGCACTGCCACAGAGTTTTTAATTCGGCATAAGACATTGATTTTAAAATTTTGAGCAATTTTTCTGATTTCTCCGTGAATTCGGGAAAAGCCGTATATTCCAAGCTGTCCGGGTCACAGCGCATTTTCTTTGCCGGGGATATTATAACACTGAACATATTATCACCATAAAAATATACTTTGCGAATATTATAAAACATAAATTGATATAAAACAAGAGAGCGACACAAAAGCCGCCCTCTGAAATATGGGATATATGATTATTCCCAATCTTTTTTATTTTTCAAAATTCGTATATTGGCAAGTTCCACAACCTTTTTGCCTGCCCATTCTTCGGTAAATTTTGCCTGAGCGCAGGTATATGAAGTAAGTATCTCCCTTGCTGCCGAAATATCTGTATCCTTCAAAGCATTATAGGCGGCTTCGACACCGACCTTTTGTGCTTCCCACTGTGATTCAAGATAATCACAGGATTTTGACAAAACCTCATGAGCCGTCTTGTAATCATACTCTGTTGCATAATACAGATTTTTAAATGTCCACCATGCAAAATTCGGATTATATTCAAGTTCCTTTTCATCAACGTAGAAGTGGGATACCTGTGCTGCCAACGGTGCGTGCTGACTGTAACCCTCCGGCATTCTTGTAAGAGCTACCGGATACCAAGGCCGATAAGGCGATGTGCAAGGCTTTAATGTAGAACGCAACATTCTTGTAAGATATTTATCCTCGTTAAATTCTATTATTGAGCTCTCAACCGTACAACCGTTGCAAATTGTTGCTACCGTTGCGCCTCTGTGGGGATTTCTTTCATATCCGTTTGACAGATCATCCGAACCGCATTCAAAGTGTGAGCGTAAAACCTTTTTAATATCCTCTGCCGAATATTTTTTCTCTGCCTTTCTTGAAAATTCTCTCAGTTCATCGTCCTCAAGATGAATTCCCGCAAGAATTCGCCAAGCGTTTCTCCGTCTTTCTTTATTGCAAGCCCCTGTATCGCCGGGTTCCTGATAAACTGCCGCAAAATCGAAATCCGAATAGTCCCCTTCTTTGGCAGGTGTATACCAACCGTTTTCTATGGCATAGTCAACAACATTGTCTGAGAAATAGAATTTCTTATGCTCCGTGTCGGAAAAATCCAAGTCATGAATTGTGTACCAGTTAGGAATATAGAAAACCTCATCATCTCCCACTTTTCTTGCCGCATATACGTGACCGGTAGGAATTTGGAATATAAATGCCTCGTCCTTGTCTGCTATCGTATAGCTGCGACCTGAGAAATAACCGTATTTTTCCACAAGCTCTGCGGCAACCCTTACGCCGTCACGAGCCGACGTGGCTCTTTCCGCAACAAGTCTTCTGATGGCGTATCCAACTCCCAATTCCACATCCACAACAGGGGTTTTTGCCGGTCTGCAAGAGTTACTTACAACCGCAACTCCGTTCTCGTTTACAAAACCATCGGCGAATGAAATACCGTTTATACAGCGAACCTCCGACCAATAGTATGCAAATGTTTCCGGCACCTGTGGGATAACTGCGTCGGCGTCTTTAAATGAAATTGTTTCACCCTCCCGATGTTTCATTCTCGGTACAAGGTGAAGTTCGACAATACAGTCGCTATCGTCCTCATTGTGTCCCAAAATAACTTTACCTGTAACTGAGGCGTCCTTGCCTATTACAACGGTACTGCAATTACTCTTGTCAAATTTTTCAAATTTTTTGTAATATTCGTTCATTATAATCTCTCCTAAAAGTTGGCAACAATCAGTATCAACATAAAATTTTCAAATGATTGTGCCGGTAAATCAATCAACTTATCATACCATTTATTCTTAATAAAATCAAGTTTATACTTTTATATTTTGCCACTTTATATTTTAAATAAATATTATTTGCTTTTTTATTTACTTTAAAAGATAATTTTGTATTTTGCCCGATATATAATTTGTCTTGTGGGAAAATCGTTTAAAATAAAAAACAGGCCGTTTTAAAAACAGCCTGTCAAATATGTAATTTTTTGTTTTTATGCAAAAATCATCGGTGCGATAATACCTGCGAAAACAACAGATGCAATTGTAACCGTTGTAAAGCCGCCTACAATCATCTTTGGCATTACATAGTCCAAAGCATATACTTTTTCAAGTTCTGTAAAGTCATCCATAGATGCACAAACTTCTTTTGAAAGGATTTCGGTACCCGGGTAACCGAACAAAGCCGTAACACCGCAAGCGATAGATACGAATATGTTATAACCGACAATCTTGCCTGCGATAGAAGAACCGATTGCAATACCGATAGCGCCGATAACAAGCATACCGAAGATAGGTACAAGCATACCGATAAAGTCTTGAAGTGAAACACTTGCAAAGCCGTTGAAGAGTAAAGCATACATACAAAGCATAACGTAACCGTAACCGCCGGCAGATGTAAGAGGGCTCTTATCAAGGAAGTTAATCTTTCTGAACAAAACGCCCATCAAAAGATACATAATATTTACATTGATTGCCGGTACAACGTATGTTGAAAGCATGTAAGAAATAACAGCAACTATACCCAATTTTGCGAACTTCATTGTAGAAGTGTTGTTTGTCTCTTTAACTGTCGGGAAAAGCTTTGTTTCAGGAAGTTTCAAACCCTTCTTAGATGCCTGATATTCCTCTGTAAGCTTGCCATCCCGCTTCTGCTTTTTAAGTTCGTTTTTAAGGCAGAAAGAAGCAACAGGCATACCTATCATAGACTGGAAAGCCATAACCAAAGCTGCATAACCCTGCAATTCCGGTCTTCCGGCCTCTACGGCAACGCCGCCTACAATCTGATAAGCTATAATACCGCCTGCAACAACAGGTGCGGCAGTAAGTGAATAATCCCTTCCGAATGCCATTGTGCCGACGGTAAACGCAAGAATACCAAGACCTACAAGGCCTACAACACAAATAACAACAGTTTTCCACTCTGAAATAAGAGACTCAATATCAATAGAAGAGCCCATATTAACAAGCAGGAAAGCTGTGCCGCAAGCGCCCAATGTTGTCAGAAGTGTTGAAGATGCAGCGATATCTGACGGTACGCTGCCGGTCCAGAATAAAATCATGGCGATAAAACAGGCAAAAACCATTGACGAAACATAGCCTTTTGTTGCTCTGCCGAGGTATTCGCCGATAACAAAGGTGATTGCGATAACGGTGATACACATAAGTGGTGTCCAAGTCATAATAAATTCCTCTCAATAAATCATAGATTTTGAATATTCACACTGCATTATCATATGCGTCAACTATTTTCACGGAATAATCGCAGCAAGATGCACAATGTGTATTCAGTAATTTGCTTAAATCAAAAACTTTTTCCGCAGTCGGACATTCAACGGTATCTGTTTGTGATTTGTAACAATTATTACACTTTTGTTTGTGCAAGTCAACACATTTTTGCCGTTGCCGTTTTTATCTGCTTTTTGTTAAATAAGACAGATAAACAGCATTTTACAGGATATAAAAATGTAATATATCACAAATAATATATGTGTATAAAATGTTAACAAAGTTTGTATTTTATGCAAGTTATACTAATTATTAAATATTTAAAGGTGAAATTTTTGTTAGCTGTGCATATTAAATTAAAATTTTTGGTGAGTAAGTGCCGCCAGCACTTTATTTTGTTCCCGTAACGCAAATATGTTGTGCATATGGCACAAAAATCCGTTAAAATCCTGCTCGGTTTTAGCTTGCATTTATTCGCAATTTGTCATATATTTTAGGTAAAATAAAACAGAAAGAACGGTTTAAAACCATGAAAAAGTATTGTCTTGTTTCAGCTTTGATGAACGACGAAAGTTTAAAAAAATTAAATACAATTTTAGGTATAAAATACAATATTATTTATCACGATCCGGCCGGCGGTAAGATAGAAAAATTCACTGATGAAGAAATTGAAAATGCGGAAATTATAATCGGTAATCCATCGGCTGAAACCTTAAAAAAATGTAAAAATTTAAAGTGGTTACAGTTAAATTCTTCCGGGGCGGATTTTTACGCAAAGTCGGGTATTATCGACCCCATGGCAACTGTTTTAACCAATGCAACAGGGGCATACGGCCACGCAATAGCGGAACATCTTTTGGCCGCCGTATTTATGATGACAAAAAAATTGCACCTTTATCGTGACAATCAGTTTGCCGGGAAATGGCAGGATTTAGGCGCTGTGGGAACAATAAAAGGCAGTAATGTACTTATAGTGGGTTTAGGCGATATAGGCGGACAGTTTGGACAAATGATGTACTTACTGGGGGCTGATGTTTACGGAATAAGGCGCACAGTTAAAGAAAAACCCCAATATACAAAAGCGGTTTATTCCATGGATAAATTAAACGAACTTTTACCTACCGCAGACATAGTTGTACTGTCTTTGCCGAATTCACGGCGGACAACCCATATAATAGGTGAGAAAGAATTAAAACTTATGAAAAACACCGCAATACTTGCAAATGTGGGCAGAGGCATGGCAACAGACACACAGGCTTTGACCAATGCACTTAAAAATAATGAAATCGGCGAAGCGATACTTGATGTTACCGACCCGGAGCCGTTGCCCCGGGATCACCCGCTTTGGAAGATGCGAAACGCTGTTATAACGCCCCACATTTCCGGCGGCTACCACGCAAAAGAAATTGTGGAAAACATTCAAAATATCATCTTAACAAATGCCGAAAAATATATAAATAATCAACCGCTTATAAATCAGGTTGACTTTGAAACAGGATATAAAAAAAGTGAGTAAATTTAAAACCGCAGACTGAAAGTCTGCGGTCTGTTTTATATATCAATCACTGCTGTTCGCCGTAGCGGTCAATTCCTGCCTTAAAGTGTTTATTGCCTTGGTTTCCAAACGGGAAACATAACTTCTGCTTATGCCTAAAATCTCGCTTACTCTTTGCTGGGTCATAGGCTCTGTGCCGCCGATACCGTAGCGCATTATAATAATTTGCCTTTCCCTACCCTGCAATTTTTCTGCCACAAGGGTGGAAATCTCACGCCTTGTTTCCCGATTTTCGCAAAATTCCTCGGTTTCAAAATCATCACGAAGGCTTTCTTTTAAAGATATTTTACTTGAATCATTGTTAATTTCCAAATTGTCATCAAGATATACTATATTTTCATTTCCCTTTTGTTTTCGGAAAGACATAAGAATTTCATTTTCTATACATCTTGAAGCATAGGTGGAAAATCTTGTATTCTTATCGTATGTAAAACTTTGCACGGCTTTTATAAGGCCTATTGTGCCTATGCTCATTAAATCTTCATTATCCTGTGAATTTTGGTAATACTTTTTGGCAATATGCGCCACCAAGCGCAGATTATGCCGTATCAGCTTATCCCTTGCGGATAGGTCACCGGTTTTATATTTTTCAAATTCCGCCCTTTCCTCTTTTTCACTCAAGGGCTTTGGCAGAGTTTTGCTTTCCAAATGGAGAGCGAAAAACAACATTTTTGATAAAATAACGCTTAATATACCTGTAAACATGGCGTACCCCTTATATGTATTTGTTACAAATATATTATTTTTATTTTAGAAAAATGCTTTTACTAAAAAATAAGCCGGCAAAGCGCCGGCTTATTTTATTCTTCTATATATGTTATATTTCTGTTGCCCGCTGTATAATCCGATTTTAGGATTGTCGCATAAATAGTGTATGTTTCGGTTACTGTTTCCGGCATTTGAGAAATATTCGGTCTGGCGCTGTCATAAGTAACTTGTCGTGTCCGTTCCTTTGCCGCAAGCAAATATTTATCATTGTTGTATGCTATTATATCAACGGCAAAATCGCTGTTGCCCTCACGGCGCCAGTCAACAATTTTTGCCGTGCCGTCATTTCTTGAAATTTCCATCGGGGTTAAAAATTTTTGTGTCTCATCAATCTCAGATGAATAACAAATAACATTGTTGTCTATAAAAGAAATAACCTCAACAGGATATTCTGTGTTATATTCTTCTACTGTGTCGGTTTCCAAATCGGTAAGTTTGATTTTCGGCTCATTTTTGAATGTTTCAACAAGATATTTTCCGTAAATTGAAACAGTTGATTCGCTCTCTTTCCATTCAATGGCATTTTTCTTTACAACATTACCGTTTGTATCTATTATATCAACATTATGCTTGCCCGTAAGCGTCGATATACCGTCCGGATATGTGTGCAAGTAAATATAATTGCCAAATCCACCGATAAAGTTTTGATTATTGCTGATTTTAGTTATAGTATTAACTTCGGATGTTGCTAAGTCAATTTTTTTAATATACCTTGTTTCATTGTCACCGTCAAGTGTAAAGCAATCATAAATTAAACAATCGTCACCGAGTATAAAGGAGCCATACGGCGTTTCTCCGTCAGCAGATGTGTATAAAAGTCTTCTGTTTTCGCCATTCAAATCGGATACGTAAAATGTCATTCCTCCCGTATTAGCGCCCGTTTCAGACTGTGTTCTTACACCAACGATTAGGTAATTATGGTTGTACATTATAAACTCCGGATACAAACTGTAATACGCCGTACAAGTTTCATCTGTATGGGTACATTGAGGGCTGCTGCAAAGAACCGATTTATGATTTGTAGTAAGGTCTGTTACCGTTATATCATAATATGCTTGAAGCCAGTTGTCGGTACTTCTGACAGTATTACACTCATAATATAAATCGGAATTTTTATATGCCATTCTTGAATGATTATATGAATATGCAAAAAACAAATTATGATTATCCGACTGTACATTATTTTTGTTTTCGCCATTGCAACCGCAAAGAATAAACATGACAGTTAAGGCCAATAGTAATAGTTTTTTCATGGTTTTATACTCTCCTTATATTTTATCTAATCACTGTAACCTCAATATGAAATTTTAGTTTCCTCGTAATTTGGTATGCCTGCCCAGTAATCGGATTTACTTATCATGGCATATTTTGAAAATTCGCCCTCGGTTTCGTACCAACTGCCGTTTTTGCCCGGCAACTGTATCGTTCTGTATTCAGAACCGTATATAACATAGTATTTATCATTGTAAGAGCCTAAAATTGAAACCGGATATGATTTTGTACCGTCAACATATGAAAGAGAGGATTGTTTTACCTGATGATCTTCAATGTTTACCGAAATCCTTTTGTATTCGGAATTATCCAAGCCGTTTGACATATCTCTGACAGACATCAGCATTTCGTTGTCTATGATTTTATAAAAGTTAATATCATCTTTCCGATAATTAAAATCGGATACAATAATTTCATTTTTTCTGTTTGCTAAATCGTACTTATTTACCGTATTATTTTGGGTATCTACATAGCAAAAATATCCGTTGTAAATTTGACCTTTATATTCTCCCGGTTTCCAACTTAAAACCTCGTTGCTTTTACCGTCGGAAATCGAATATTCTATAAGTTTATATTCATCATCTTCCGACATATCTAAAAGATATATATTATCACCTGATGCGCCGTATATCATGCCTATAAAAGAAATCTGCGTAATCTCAGTTAATTCACCATTTTGGCTTAATCTGACAAGGTATTCATTATATTCAATATCATTATCTTTTTCTTCTGCTCGGTACATTAAAAAATACAAATTATTTCCTTTATCTTCGACGATGCTTCCTTTTATACTTGTCTGCGCCGGAAATTCATAAATAATCTTATCATTACTGCCGTTCAAATCTTTACGGGTTATCTTAGCTATCATATATGGCTCTATCTGCAAATCGCCAGCAACGCCGGCATTAACTACATACAGATAGTTGTTATCGGTAAAAATGCGTGAACCGATATTTTCTATATATGATGTACAACTATTATCGTTGTGTGTACATTCTGCCCTGTTACAAAGAGCAATAGTTTCGTTTGTTGCATAGTCCGTGTAAATTATATTATACTCAACACCGTTGATACACTCGGTGCTGTAATATCCGTCAGCTGTTTCTGCACAAGGTCGCTCGTAATCATATATCATTTTTAAATCTAAATTATCGGCAGTTTTTTCTGATACACTGCTACAAGATGATAGCATTATAACAGATACAATTAAAAATATTATTTTTTTCATTTTGAACCTTTCCTCATAAAGCTGTTTTCAATTTTCCGTATTTACAATCGAACCGATTATAAAGCCCAAAAACATTGTATAAACCTTGGCATTATACATCAAATGTGTTCTTAAAAAATAATTACCTATTAAACGATTTGCAAAAGTGTTTATGTCCATAAAATTACTTATAGTGAAAAGTATCATACAAAGATAGTATAATACTAAGCAAATAATACAAATCCACAATATAATATTCTTACAGCGCAGTGTTATTTTGGGTTTTATTAAATATGTTGTTGAGTAAGCAACGCAAAATGTTCCCAACGGCCACAATGTATATGCGGATAGAACAGAAAAATAGAAATTCATATTTTCCGTAGTGTAAGGATACAATTCGTTTACATGTGCAATAAATATACCCAATACAACAAAGCAAATAACGGTTGAAAGACAAAATAATATAAACTGTGTCTTTGGTTTTAAAGAGTTTATACGCATACTTCAAATTCCTCCTAAAATTATATTTTGCTTAAACAGAAATACAGTATTTGATATACCGTAGATATTCCAGTTGTAAGTACCATAAATAACAATACGGATTTAATATATAACTTAATATCTTTTAAGTTACCTTTATTATAGTAAATAAACACAATAATTCCCGCTAATATAAGCAATGGGCAATCTAACAATTCACTCCAAAATATAGAAAAATGCCTGTCTTTCATTTTCCAAAAAGCCTCTGCCCAAAATATGCAAGGTAAAAGTATATTTTGTATTTTTATATTTCTGCTGTTTTCTAAATAAATTATAATTCCCAACCCTGTTGAAAATGCCAATGCTACCAATATCCAAAATATTTCGTAAAATGAAAATACATTTACTTTTGCCTGCAACGCATATCCTAAGTAATATCCGGCAAATATTCCGCACATGGTAGAAACGGTAAAAAGAATAGATTTTTTATTATCTTTAATTTTTCTGCACGGAAACACAGCAACAAATGTCCACATACCTATTGATGTTAAAAATTCACTTATATAATACGGAAAGATATTGTGACTGTATATACAGCAAAAGCCATACATAAAACCTATTAAAATATATTTTAGCATTGCCAAACCCCTTTTTTATTATAATACCATAAAAATCCGAAATTTTGCTCCAAATGTAATGAAATGGGCTTGAAATGTAATGAAATACTTTAATAATATTGAATTATCCCTAAAAATGATATACAATCATACATAATAATCTTTTAGGAGGGTGTATGATACAAATTGCAATTTGTGAAGATAACTTTTCTTACGCAAAAGGCTTATCTTTTAAAATAACAAAATATTTTATGGACAAAGATTTTGAAATGAATATATCCATAATTTCCAAACCGGAAGAATTTGCCGATATGGATATTAAAAAGTTTGATCTGTTCTTTTTGGATATAGAACTGGGCAGTATAAACGGTATAGATTTAGGTGTAAAAATCAAAAAACTAAATTCAAAAGCCGATATAATATATATTTCGGGATTTTACAACTACGCCCTATTAGGCTATCAGGCAAGACCCCTTGCATATATTTTAAAAGAAGATGAGCAATTTGACGCATTACTTGAACAGGCCTTAAATGAATATATTCAAGAAAAAACGCCGTTTAAAAGTACAACGGTGTTAAAAAACAAGCAGGAAGTTAAAAAAATTTTTTTAAAAGATATAGTTTATATAAAAAGTACAGGGAGAAAGCTGACTTTCTTTTTTGTGGACGAAGACCCTTTTGAAATATACGGCAAAATATCGGATACGGAAAGCCAATTATCCGAATGCGGTTTTTTAAGAACACAAAAAAGCTACATAGTAAACACAGCGTACATAGATAAAATAACAAACTACAAAGTTTATCTTATTACCGGCGAAATTTTACCTATATCGGAAACATATTACGATAGCATAGAAAAAGATTATATTCTGCGGAAAGGTTTTAAATAATATGATATATTTTTTTGAATACCCTTTAGCTCTTTTTGCAATAACTTTGGAATGTCTGTCAATGAGAAATTTCGGCGATACATTTTTAAATACTTCATCAAAAATCCCTAAATGGGCATCTTGTGCATTTTGGATATTGTCAACTTTTATATCTTCTAATTTTATATTTGATAATAACAATACAACTACATTTTTTGTAAACTTTATTTTGGTAATCATCTTATTCGCTGTTACTTACGCAAATTCAATTTGGGAGAAAACAATAATTGCAATAATTTCATATGCGCTGTTATACGCTGTTGATTATTTGTATGTGGTTTTAATCTTCAAGATTTTAAATGCAGATTACAACAGTTGGCTGACTAATCCAAGCGTATATGTAATAGCTATGCTGTCATCAAAATTTACGGCTTATCTGCTTTCATACATCGTAAAAATATGTTTTAAAAACAAGAAAATAAGCACTTTTGAGAAAAAATACTTTTATCTTTCGGCACTGCTCCCTATTTTCAGCTTTATTACACTTGTTATTTTACTTAACATAACTTTTTATTACAATATAACATCCTATAGTATTTTGATTGATGTTTTTGGTATAATATTGGCAAATATTTTTATTCTTACAATATTTGATAAATTGAGTTTGGAAAGGGAACTTGAACAGGAAAAAATTATTCTTGAACAACAGCTAAAAACCGAAACTGGCAATGTGGAAACGGTGAAAAATATGTTTTCACAACAGAGAAAACTAACCCACGATTTTTCCAACCATATACATACAATACACGATATGGCGCAAAGAGAACAGGCGCAAACGGTTGTGGACTACACGGAAAATCTTTTATCCACGGTATCCCGCAGAACAATGGTTATTGATACAAACAACATAACCGTTGACGCAATTATCAACCAAAAATATATGAAAGGCCAGCAGCTTGGCATTGCCATGAGCTTTGAAATAAACGATTTAAGCAAACTGCCCATAAGCAACAACGATATTGTAATTATATTGGGAAATGCCTTGGACAACGCCATTGAGGCCGCAGTAAAAACCGATGACAAATCGGTAAAAATTAAAATACTGCGGGATGAGTCGGAAACTTTTATTTCCGTGATAAATTCGTCTTTGCCGGTTACGATAAAAGATAAAACCTATGTTGTGCAAAAAGACCGCAACGCATACCACGGTTTTGGACTTAATAATATAAGAACAACGCTTTCAAAATACAAGCACATCTTTGCAATAGATTACCGCAAGGGTAAATTCCAATTTTGCACGCTTATTTATAACGAAACAAAAAAGGCTTAGAAATTTTCTAAGCCCTTTTTTATAACTCAATCTCCACCGGGCGGTAAATTGACATACTGTCCGGTGTAACCTTACAGTTGTAGGCAAGTATTTTTACGCCTTTTTCCCTTGCAAGTTTCAGTGCTTCGCCGAATTGCCGATGTGTGGCGTAGTTTGGGGTAAATAACTTTACATTTTCTATTTGCACAACAAAAAATATCCGAGCTTCGTACCCGTTTTCCGCTGCGTCGATAAGTTCGTGTATGTGTTTTAATCCCCTTTCAGTAGGGGCATCCGGGAATTTTACAATTCCGTTTTCTTCAAGTGTAACGCCTTTTACCTCGGTAAAAATTTTTCTGTCGCCCTGCTCTATGTAAAAATCAAATCTTGAATTTTTATACTTTACCTCTGGTTTTATGATTGCCCCGGGGTAATTTTCTTTTGCCCATTGTCCAAACACTTTATTTGGTGCGGCGGAATCCATATTTATAAGGGTATCCTCTTTCATAACCGCAACAAGGTCATAGGCGGTTTTGCGGTTTGGATTATCGGACTTATCAAGATATACCGTGCAACCTGGCACAAGCAGTTCTTTGCACCTGCCTGTATTTTTTACATGGACTTTTTCGGTTTTGCCGTTTATATCCACATAGGCTATAAACCTGTTTGGTCGCCGGCGGAAAATACCTTCTAATACATTATTATATAACAACATATCATTTACCGTTTTTATAAATTTGTATTTCTTCTTTTTGATTTACAAAATCAATATTATGTATTTCGTTACTGCCTGCCTCATAAAGCCAATCTATTGCCTTTTCGGGAGTCACTTTTATAACTACTTCGCTGTCAACTTTTGAATACATATCGTAGCTTTCCTGGTGATACTTTTTCATAAGCCGGGCAAATTTTTCGTTTTGCTTTTCAAGGGGATGTCCCGTTATCTCTGCCCTGCCCTCAATTTGCACCGCATTTTTAACAAGGGCTACCCTGTTGTTATTTAAAATTTGCTGATATTTCGGGAACTTTTTATCCGTCTGCATCCATATACAGCCGTCAAATACAAGGCAAGTCATCATACTCCGCATAGGGTAATCTTGATAACTTGTAGCTAAAACCATATAGCAACTTTCACCCAATCTTGCGAAAAATCCGTTTTTTACTTCTTCAAAATTCATACTAAGCACCTCTTTTAACAGAATTTTACCATTTTAAGATAAAAATGTAAATATTTATTGTATTGTTGCGCTGTTTTTGATAAAATCTATTTTAAGGCGGTGATAAATTGAAAGAAATTATTATACAAAAAAATGAAAAGAGCCTTTCCGAATATTTGCGGCACACATACCCACTTTTAAAAATCGGGGTGCAAAACAAAATGCTCCGTGCCAATAAAATAAAGGTAAACGGGAAAAAGGTTCCGCTGAATACGGCGCTTATAAAAGGCGACAGCGTAAAATTATATATAGATGATTTTTATTTTGAAAAACTGACGGCATCAAACGCTTTTAAATTCAGCAAAGGTTTTAAAGATGAGGACATTATTTACGAGGACGACAATCTCCTTGTTGTAAACAAACCGTCGGGCATAGCCGTAATTGACGAGGATTTTAAAAATTACGACACTTTAATAAACAGACGGAAAAAATATTATTATGATAAAAATTCCGATATAAAACCTAAACTGTGCCATAGGCTTGACACAGGCACAAGCGGCGTTATTTTAATAAGCAAAAACGAAGCGTTTTTAGATTTTATGTTAGAACTTTTTAAAGAAAAAGTGCTGAAAAAAGAGTACATTCGGGTTGTAAAGGGACATCCTGCAAAAGCGGATGGCACATACAAGGCATTTTTGACAAAAAACAGCCGTGAGAGCTATGTTACAATTACCGAAAAACCGAAAAATAAAATGTCAAAGGATATAACCACAAAAATACATCTTTCGGACAGCTACGGCAGATTTTCTCTTTTAAATGTGGAGCTTGTAACCGGCAGAACCCATCAAATAAGAGCACACCTTGCATATTTGGGCATGCCCATACTGGGCGACGGCAGATACGGTATCAACGATTTAAACCGCAAATTAAAGTTAAAATATCAACTGTTGTGCAGTAAAAAAATAACATTGGGCCACATTGAAGATAAGCGTTATTCTTATCTTTCCGGCAAGAGTTTTGAATGTGCCGATCCATGGTTTACAGAGGCATTTGAAAAGAGAGAGTTTATATGATATACGCCGTATTTTTAAGAGGTATCGACATAAGCGGCAAAAAAATTCCCATGAAGGAGCTAAAAGCAATTTTGTCAAAAAACGGCTATCCTGATGCCGAAACACTGTTAAACAGCGGAAATATTGTGCTTTCTTCCCACAAAATGGAAACCGAATTATCACATCACATTGCCATGATTATAAAAGAAAATTTCGGTTTGGATATACCCGTATGCGCTGTTTCCGCCGAAAAACTGCAAAGGGTTATGTGCTCCGCCCCCGGATGGTGGCACACCAGCAACAAGGAAATCTACGACAATTTGATTTTAACTATTCCGCCCTTTACCGGGGCAGAAATCGCCCAACAACTTGGTCGGGAAAATGAAGATATTGAAAAGCACCTGGTATCTGACAATTTTATATTTTGGTCTTACAATCTTAAAGACTATCGAAAATCAAAATGGTGGGCAAAAACACGGTCAGCTGATATTGCAAACAAAATAACTGTCCGTACCGGAAATACGATAGCAAGGGTTTTGTCTTTATGTGAAAAACTCAAATAGTAATTCAAATTATGAACAAATTGTTAACAAAGTTTTTTAACACTTTGTTAATATTTACACAATAGTCAACATTTGTTACGACAAATGATTTATAATACAGAAAATGACAGAGGTAATTAAATATGACACCAAAAAAAGCATTGTGCATCCACGATCTTTCTACTGTAGGCAGAAGTAGCCTGCGGATAATAACACCCACAATATCACGGTTAGGCACTCAGGTTATTGCCCTGCCGACGGCTGTTTTATCTGCTCACTTCGCCTTAGGCAAGCCCGCAATGGAGGATTTGACAGACTTTTGCCAGGCCTGTATGGAACACTACCGGCGTATCGGTATTGAATTTGACTGTGTATACAGCGGATTCTTATCTTCCCCACAGCAAGCGCAATTAGTTAAAAACGCTTACACCATGTGCCATTCCGGTTTAAAGCTTTGCGACCCGGTAATGGCGGACAACGGCAAGCTCTACTCCACTATCGGCGACGATATGATAGCGGCGTTTAAGGACTTGTGCACAGAACGGGATTTGATAACACCAAACCCAACCGAAGCTCTTATTCTTTTGGACAGAGATTATACTCAACAGGTCTTTAAAAAAGAAGAAATAGCCGAAATAGCCGAAGAACTGGGTAAAAAGTATTGTGATGTTATTATAACCGGCACACATCTTGATAACGGTGATGTGGTTTGTGTAAGTTATAAGAAGAATGAAGACAAAGTTTCGTTTATTCCTCTTAACTACATACCTGTTTCTTACCCGGGAACCGGTGATTTGTTTGGTGCCTGTCTTGTGGGATACCACACCAACGGATATGATTTACCCACAGCCTGTGAAAAAACCGCAAGATTTATTGAAAAGGTTGTACGGCAGAGTTATGCGGATGACCCGGATGTCAGATATGGTGTTCATATTGAGCCTATGTTAAAGTATTTATTCGATTAAGAGGTAATTATTATGAAAAAGTCAAAATTCAGTGTTGAAACACTTGCAGCTATCGGCGTTATGGCAGCGCTTGTATTTATCACAACAAAATTCTTCGCTATTCCTATTCCGGTAGGCGTTGGCGGTAAAACACAAATTCACCTTGGCAACAGTATGTGCGTATTGGCAGGCCTTTTGTTCGGCGGTGTTCCCGGCGGTCTTGCGGCAGGTATCGGTACGGCCATCGTTGACCTTTTGGATCCGCTTTGGGCACCTGAATTTTGGGTTAGCTTTATAAACAAATTTATTATGGGCTTTGTAGCCGGCACAATCGCAACATTGGGCGGCACACGCACAACAGCTAAAAACATTATTGCTGCTATCTGCGGTGCATTCTCTTATGTTCTTTTGTACATAGGTAAATCATACTTGCAGCAGGTTGCTCTCGGCAGTACAAAGGAAGCTATTGTTACAGTTTTGACAACAAAAGCCATCACAAGCTGCATAAACGCAGTTGTTGCAATTATCGTTTCGGTTGCTCTTTACCACCTTATCGCACCGGCACTTAAAAAGGCAAATCTTTTCCAGAAAAAGTAAAGTTCAAAAGTTCAATAAAACTTTAAAAAACGCTCTTCGGAGCGTTTTTTTATGTTTAAATTTTGTGAAAAGTATTCTATTTTCAATTTAAAAGGTGTATAATATTCTTCGTTATTTTATAAAGGAAAAAAATTATGAATACAATAAATATTGTTTTATTTGAACCGCAAATTCCACAGAACACCGGCAACATTGCAAGAACATGCGCCGCAACAGGTGCACATTTGCATCTTGTTAAGCCTTTGGGATTTGAACTTGACGACAAAAAAATGAAGCGTGCCGGCCTTGACTATTGGGACAAGCTTAATGTGACATTGTATGAAAACACAGAGGATTTTTTTGCAAAAAATCCCGATGCTCAATTTTATCTTTTCACCACAAAGGCTCAACACAGATATACCGATGTGAAATACCCGGACAACTGCTTTATTATTTTCGGCAGAGAGGACAGGGGCATTGACGAGGCTATACTTTACGCCAACCCGGACAGATGCGTTCGCCTGCCGATGTTGCGGCACCTGCGCAGCTTAAATCTTTCAAATACCGTTGCTATCGCCACATATGAGATACTCAGACAGTGGGACTTTGAGGGCTTTGAATCTGTTGGACATTTGACAAAATACGATTGGGAGAATTGATTTTGAGTGACACTATAAGAATTATAACCGACTCGGCATGTGATATTCCTGTTAAAACCAAGTTGAAAAACACAGAAATACTTAATTTTTACCTGACTGTTGACGGCAAGGGCTACGAAGAAAGAGCCGATTTTACAAACAAGGAATATTACAAAATACTTGAAAACTGCGAAAGTATTCCTACCACGGCACATATCACAATGATGCGTTTCGGTGAAAAGTTTGAAGCCATGGCTCATCGGGGTGTAAAGGAAATTATCGTTGTAACAATAAACAAAGGCGGCAGTGCCACATACGATGCGGCGGTAATGGCAAAAAATATGTTTGATGAGGAACATCGGGGCAAGGGCGTGAGAATAACCGTTATAGACAGCGCCTGCTACTCTATGGGTTACGGTTACCCGATTATCCAGGCGGACAAAATGATTGAAAGCGGCTCTACCGCCGACAGCGTTATTGCCTATTTAGAGGAAACATTTAAGCACACAGAGATACTTCTTACAACTTTTTCCTTGCGTTTTATGAAAAAATCTGGTAGAATATCTGCACGGGCTGCTTTTGCCGGCGAGGTGCTGGGGCTTAAACCTATTATCTTAATGGATCACGGAGATACCCGGGTTGTACAGAAGGTTCGTGGCGATAAGATGGTTATACCAAATCTTATTAAGCAGTACAAGCAGCGTACTTCTGATATAAATAATTATTTAATTGCATATACTGATGAGGAATACGGTAAAGAGTTGTATTCCGCTTGCGTTAAAGAATTCGGCGTGGCACCTATCATGTCTTTTGAGCTTGGTGCGGCTGTTTCCACAAATGCCGGCAACCACTGCTTGGCTATTGTTTACGCAGGTAAAAAATGATCGCTTGGGCCTTAAAGCTTTTCCCTTGCGCATTTCCAAAGCTTTTTAACTAATACGATATTTAAGTACAGTTAGAATTGCCAAATTCTTGCTGTACTTTTTTATTTTGTTTTAAAGGCGAGGATTGCGGCTTGTGCTTCAATAATCGCCTTAATATATTTTTGAGAGGTAATTTAAATGAAAAAAACAAACTTTATCACAAAACAGGCAATGATTGCCGCTATTTACGCCGTTGTCAGCCTTGCCCTTGCCCCTATCAGCTTTGGCACGGTACAAGCCAGAGTCAGCGAGGCACTTACAATGCTGCCGGTATTCGGTACTACAAATATTATCGGTATTTCGGTAGGCTGTTTGATAACAAATATTGTTGGGGTATTCTCCGGCACAAATATCTTGGGCTGGATGGATGTTATATTCGGCACCCTTGCTACCCTTTCCGCAGGATTTCTGACATATACACTCAGAAACATAAAATTTAAGGGACTGCCGATTCTCTCTGCTCTGCCGCCTATCATACTCAACGCCCTTGTTGTCGGTATGGAGCTTTGTGTAATGATCAGCGGAGGTTTTAATCTTGTTGTATTTGTCGCACAGGCAGTTTCTGTTGCAATCGGCGAGACAATAAGCGTTGCTTTGGGTTTGGTACTTGTAAAAGTCATTAACGCAAACACAAATCTTAAAGACATCTTTGCAGAATAATTCTATCCGAAGTCAAATAAAAATCCGCAGGTTGCAACCTGCGGATTTTTGCTTTATAAAATTATTTTTTTGCTTTGCTCTTTTTAACTTTGTCCCAAACAAGCATAACAACTACAACGACAAAACCGATATAGCCCCAAATATTTTCGCTTGGTGTTACCAAAGCAACCTGATTGGCATCCAACAACGCCAAAAGTGATGAATACATACTTATACTCCTCTCTTTTCCTATGTGCGATAATTATTTACCGTATTAGTATATTACTTTTTTTCGATTAAGTCAATATATAATTCATCAAGTTGTTTCTGTTCTACAAAGTCAGGTGCGCCCGTCATCAATTCGCTGGCGTTCTGAACCTTCGGGAATGCGATAACATCTCTGATAGAATCTTTTCTTGCCATAAGCATACAAAGTCTGTCAAAGCCGTAAGCCATACCACCGTGTGGCGGTGCGCCGTACTTGTAAGCCTCTATAAGGAAGCCGAAGCTGTCTTCCATTCTTTCCTTGGTGAAGCCCAATACCTTAAACATTCTCTGCTGCAATTCAGGGTTGGAAATTCTGATAGAACCGCCGCCCAATTCGATACCGTTAAGAACAATATCATAAGCCTTTGCACGGCAAGAACCCGGGTCGGATTCAATCTTGTCAAGGTCTTCCTCGTTTACCATTGTAAACGGGTGGTGTACGGCCTCGTATCTGTTCTCGTCCTTATTCCATTCAAACAACGGGAACTCTGTAACCCAAAGGAAGTTGTACCGGTTCGGGTCGAAAAGCTGGAACTTTTTGGCAATGTGCAGACGGAGTGCGCCCAAAGACGCAAACACAACACTGTTATCATCGCTGGCAACAACGAAGATTACATCGTTTGTCTGTGCGCCGCACTTTTCATGTACAGCCTTGATTTCTTCCTCTGTAAGGAATTTTTCAAAGCTTGATGTTGTATTTTCCGAGGTAATTCTTGTATAAGCAAGGCCCTTTGCGCCGTATGTCTTAACAACATCTGTAAGCTTGTCAATTTCTTTTCTTGTAAGCTTGTCCGCAAGGTCTTTTGCAACAATACATCTTACGCTGCCGCCCTGCTCTATTGCGGATTTAAACACTGAAAATTCTGTATTTCTTACACAATCGGTTAAATCGCAAAGCTTCATTTCAAATCTTGTATCAGGTTTATCGGAACCGTATTCTTCCATTGCCTGTTTGTATGGCATACGGATAAACGGAGTTTGAACATCAACGCCCATCATCTCTTTGAATACTTTCTTGATAAAGCCTTCATTTATTGTCTGAATATCAATTTCGTCAACATAAGCCATCTCAATATCAATCTGAGTAAACTCCGGCTGACGGTCTGCACGCAAGTCCTCATCTCTGAAACAGCGGGCAATCTGGAAGTATCTGTCATAGCCTGAAAGCATCAAAAGCTGTTTGTAAAGCTGAGGGCTCTGTGGCAACGCAAAGAACTTATTAGGCTGCACACGGCTTGGCACAAGATAGTCTCTTGCTCCCTCCGGTGTAGATTTACACAAAACAGGGGTTTCTATCTCTATAAAATCGTTAGCGTCAAAATAGTCTCTTGCAATTTTTGAAATCTTGTGTCTGAAAATAAGACCCTCGTGAACTTCCGGTCTTCTCAAATCAAGATAGCGGTATTTTAACTTCAACTCATCGTTTACCTTAACACCGTCTTTAATTTCAAAAGGCGCTGTCTCTGCCTTAGACAAAAGAACAAGCTCTTTAACAAGAATTTCTACCTTGCCGGTTTCAATATCTTTGTTTTCGCTTTCACGAAGGGCAACAATACCCTTTGCCATTACAACATATTCGCTTCTCAATGTTTTTGCTTTTTCAAAAACATCTCTCGGACATTCATCGTTGAAGTTAAGCTGTATAATGCCCTTTGTATCTCTTAAATCGCAGAAAACAACAGCACCAAGGTCTCTTGCTTTTGCGATAAAGCCGGCAACAACAACCTCTTGTCCTGCCATTTCCGGCTTAACTGCAACAGAATAATGTGTTCTGCGCATATTTCCCATTCTGTCCATTTATTTTACCTCTCAAAACAACTGTTCTTTTATTGACTTTTCAAGGTCAATGTCTTTCTTTTCGCCTGTTTCCATATTCTTGGCAACGGCCTTTTTACTTTCCATTTCGCTGTCACCTAAAACAACGGTGTACTTGGCACGGATTTTATTTGCATATTTCATCTGTGCGTTAAGACTTCTGTTCATAAGATCCGACTGTGCAGAAAGTCCCTCATATCTGGCTTTTTCTGCCATTGTAAAGGCGTAAATCTTTGCTTTTTCACCTATATTGGCAAAGAATACATCCGGCATTTCCTCTTTAAAATTGAGTTTTCCCTCTGCTTCAAGGGTGAGCAAAAGTCTTTCGATACCCATGCCGAAACCTACTGCCGGCACATGATTACCGCCTAATTCCTCAAACAATCCGTCGTATCTGCCGCCGCCGCACACAGTGCCTTGTGCGCCTATGCCGTCATATACAAACTCAAACACGCTCTTTGTGTAGTAGTCAAGGCCTCTGACGATTTTAGTGTTAATGGCATAATCAACACCCATAGCGGTAAGGGTCTTTTTAAGGCCTTCAAAGTGATCCTTACACTCATCGCACAGGTTGTCCAAGCCAACCGGGGCATCCTTTGCAATCTCTGCACATTTCGGAACTTTGCAGTCCAAAATTCTAAGAGGATTTTTGTCAAGTCTTGCCTGGCAATCCTCACAAAGTTCCTCTCTGTGAGATGCAAAATAGGCTTTCAATTTTTGGTGATAAGCCGGGCGACATTTCGGGCAGCCGATTGAGTTAATATTCAACTTAACCTTATCGCCGATACCCAAATCATTCAACACTTTTGCACCTGTTGCAATAACCTCTGCATCTGCGGTGTAATCCTGTGCCCCAAATAATTCAATACCCAACTGATGGAATTCTCTGAGACGACCTGCCTGAGGTTTTTCGTATCTGAAACAACTTAATATGTAGTACGCTTTAAGAGGTGTGCCTTCATTTAAAATCCCCTTTTCCAAAACCGAGCGAACGGTAGGGCTTGTACCCTCCGGACGGAGAGTAATACTTCTCTTGCCTTTATCCTCAAAGGTGTACATTTCTTTATTTACAATATCGGTTGTGTCACCTACGCCACGCAAAAAAAGCTCTGTATGCTCAAATGTAGGAACACGGATTTCTTTAAATCCGTACTGACCGACTATTGAACGCAATTTGTTTTCAAGCCGAAGCCACTTGTAGCTTTCATATGGAGAAACGTCCTGAGTGCCACGAGGTCCTGTTACTTTCTGTGCCATAATTTACTCCTAATTTATAATCTTTACTTCTTATAATAATACCACGATAACACATTTCAGTCAATGTTTTGTAGGTTGTACAATGATTATCGGTTACATATTTTTCACATTTTTTAAGGCTATACTAAGATTGACACATAAATTTATTTAATATAAAATATATATAATAAATATTTATCGGAGGTGCTTTAATGTCACAGGTAACCAAAAGAGCCCTTGAACAATCGCTTAAAAATCTTTTGCTGAAAAAGCCCCTTAACAAAATCACCATAAACGACATTGCGGAGGACTGCGGTATAAACCGCATGACTTTCTACTACCATTTCCAAGACATTTATGACCTTGTGGAGTGGGTGTGTCTTGAAGACGCCAAAAAGGCATTGGAGGAAAAAAAGACTCACGACACATGGCAACAGGGGCTTTTGCAGATTTTCAACGAGGTTAAAAGCAACAAACCTTTTATAATGAATGTGTATCAATGTATTGACCGTGGGCAGGTTGAACGATACCTAACCCCTTTAACAGACAATCTGTTAATGGGGGTTGTTGAGGAGGAGTCTGCCGATATGCATGTGCGACGGGAGGATAAGGCCTTTATAGCAAGAGTTTATTCTTATTGCTTTGTGGGAATTATGTTGGACTGGATAAAGGACGATATGAAAGAAGACCCGGAGATCATAGTAGAAAAGCTTGCCTTGATATTAGAAGGCAATATTAAAGCCGCCTTGGACAGACTAAAAGTTTCTCAATAAACAGCCGAAAATTTATCAAAACAATAAAAATGATAAAAAATTTAACAGATTACTTGCCGTGATAAAAAAATTATCACGGCAATATTTTTGTTTATTGTAAAAGCGTTTAGAGCAAACTATAATATAGTCACAAAAAGAAATTAAACAGTTTACACAGGGGGTTATACCCTAAATATTTAGGAGGTTTATTTATGTATTACTCAGCAGGAACTTATGAATCATTTGCTCACCCGGAGAAGCCGGAGGGCGTTGACAAAAAATCCGCATACATCATCGGCACAGGTCTTGCAGGCCTTACGGCGGCATTTTATCTTGTTCGTGACGGACAGATGAAAGGCGAACACATTCACCTTTTGGAAAAATTAGAGCTTGCAGGCGGCAGTTGCGACGGCAAAAAGGATATAACAAAAGGTTTCTTTATGCGTGGCGGCAGAGAGATGGACAACCACTTTGAAGTTATGTGGGATGTTTTCAGAGATGTGCCGTCTATCGAAAAAGAAGGTGTTACAGTTCTTGACGAATACTACTGGCTTAACAAACATGACCCTAACTACTCACTTTGCAGAGCAAGTACAAGCAGAGGTCTTGACGCACACACCGACAAGCAATTCAAATTGGACAAAAAATCCGCAATGGCTCTTTCAAAGCTGTTTATCACCCCGGAAAAAGACCTTGAAGATAAAAAGATTTCCGATGTTTTGCCGGATTCTTTCTGGCAGACAAATTTCTGGCTCTACTGGCAGACGATGTTTGCTTTCCAGCGTTGGTCAAGTGCTCTTGAAATGAAGCGTTATCTATGCCGTTATGTACACCATATTGACGGCTTGCCGGATTTCAGCGCTTTGCGTTTTACAAAGTACAACCAGTTTGAAAGTATGATTCTGCCCCTTGTTAAATATCTTGAAGCCCACGGCGTTAAGATAGAATACGGCATGGATGTTAAAAATGTTGTTATCGAAACAAAAGGTGACAAGCAGATTGCAAAACAAATCGTATATGTAAAAGACGGCAAAGAACAGACAATAGATTTGATTGAAGACGACCTTGTATTTATAACAAACGGTTGTTGCACCGATACATCTTGCTACGGCGATCAGACTCATGCACCTGACCTCTCCGGTATTGAAAACGGCAAGGGCGAATCATGGGATATGTGGAAGAATATTGCACGGCAGGCAAAGCACGGCGAATTCGGCAACCCTGATGTATTTTGCAGTGATATAAACGCTACAAACTGGATGAGCGCAACGGTTGAAACATCAAACGAAGAGATCATTCAGCACATTATAAAGGTATGTAAGCGTGACCCAAGAGACGGCAAGGTTACAACAGGCGGTATCGTAACGGTTAAGGACAGCACAGAAAACTGGTATCTTTCATGGACAATCAACCGTCAGCCACAGTTTAAATCACAGGACAAGAACTCTGTTTTGATTTGGCTTTATTCACTTAACACAAACAAGCCCGGTCAGTATGTTAAAAAGGCTATGCGTGACTGCACAGGTGAGGAGGTTTGCCGTGAATGGCTTTACCACATCGGCATTGAGGACGATAAGATTGATAAATTGGCAGCCGAGGCATGTAACACAACAACTTGCTTTATGCCGTATATTAACGCATTCTTCCAGCCGAGAAAGAATGAGGACAGACCTAAGGTTGTGCCGGATGGCGCAGTAAACTTTGCATTTATCGGTCAGTTTGCAGAGACACCGAGAGACACTATCTTTACAACAGAGTATTCTATGAGAACAGGTATGGAGAGTGTTTACACCCTGCTTAATATCGACAGAGGCGTGCCGGAAGTTTGGGGCAGCAAATATGATGTAAGAGAACTTTTGCGTGCTTGCTATTACGCAATAGACAAGAAGCCTATCTCAGAAGTGCCTCTCACATTTAAGGAAAAATGGCTCCTGAAAGCTGTTTTGAAAGCGGTTAAGGGCACAGATGTGGAAATCTTGCTTAAAGAAAGCGGACTTATAGAATAATTCTTTAATATCATATAAACAAAACAACAGCCACAGCGGATTTTCGCTGTGGCTGTTGTTCATAAAGAAGAATATTAAAATGAGTAAATTTACTTCATATTATTTTTCGGATTTACTATATTTCTCCAATCGAGATCCCCGCGTTCAAGACCGTGAATTAAAACTTCCGCAGTTGCTATGTTTGTTGCAACCGGAATATTGTTTTCGTCACAAAGGCGAAGAAGATTTCTGTCATTTGTTTCACCGTTCTTTGTAGCAAGAGGGTCACGGAAGAACAGCAGCATATCAATTTCATTATACTGTAATCTTGCGGCTATCTGCTGGTCACCGCCTTGGGCACCGGCATAAAAACGATGTACTTTCAACCCCGTTGCCTCTGCCACCATTTTACCTGTAACGCCTGTTGCGGCAAGATTGTGTTTTGACAAAATACCGCTGTAAGCAATACAAAATTGAACCATAAGCTCTTTTTTCTTATCATGAGCTATAAGTGCTATATTCATCACATAACCTCCCGAAATTAAATAATTATTTGAATGTCATTGCCAAAAATTCTTTGGCAGATAGCATTGAATATACTTTTTTCTTTACTTTGTCCGTCTAACGGAGAACCGTTTGCCCCGCACTGAGCAATAGCCCCTGAAAAAGGTACTACACCCAAAAGCCTTGCCCCTACGAAGTCGATTATTTTATCCACATTTTCAAAGCCGGAATAGGTAAAAGTTTCCCTCGAAAATTTATTTATTATAAGTCTGACCCTTCGCACACCGCCGGCGTACATCTCGTCGCAGGTAAGCTTTGCATCCCTTACGCTGACAACATCCGGCGTTGTGACAACAATTCCTGTGTCCGCTGTTTTTGCCGCCCGATAAAAGGCTTTTGGAAAGCCTGCCGCAGTGTCAATAACAATACAATCATACTCGTCAACAAAAGAGTTTACCAATTTGCCGAAGCCGCTGAAATCGTCATTGGTATTTTTATAAGGTGCGGCAATAATAAATAAATTATTGCTGTTTGGGCTTTGCACCCAAGCCTTTTCGGCATCGCATCTGCCCTGTAAAACATCACCTATGTCATAGACGGTTTTACCTTCTACCCCGGTGATAACGTCTATACTGCGCAAACCAGCATCAAGTTCTATAAGCAAAGTTTTTTTGCCGCTTAAAGCCATTTCAAGAGAAATATATGCGGCAACCGTGCTTTTGCCTGTTCCCCCTTTACCGGAGGCAATCATAAATACCTGAGCCATTACATCTCCAAATCAATAGTGTTACATCATGTATTATAACACAAAATTACAAAATACACAATTAAATTTTTTCATCACCTAACAAACCCACACAAAAATTGTAGGTTTATATATTTTTTTATTAAGTTTATTGTGCAATTTCACTGCTCTGAGTGCTGTTTTGCAGGGTGTTATCAACCGTGTTGTTTTCCGCATTTACGGTGTTTTCCCGGTTTTGGGCGTTTTCGTCAACCGGCTGTTCGGCTGCATTTTGACTTGCCAAATATTCCGCATACTTGCCGTATTCAACGCCGTTTTCCCTTGCCCGCTTAATATTATAATAAGTCTCAAAGACTTTTTGTACCGCATAGGCAAGGTTGTAACCGTTGCCGCCTTTCTCTGCCACTATGGCAACGGCAATTTCCGGGTTGCCCACAGGCCCGTAGGCCACCATGGTAGAATTGTACAAATCGTTGGCCACCTGAGCCGTACCTGTTTTACTTGCTACCGTGTAAGGTAAGTTTGAAAGATAAATTTTCGCATTGCCCTCGGTAGAGGCCATAATCATACCCTGCTCTATTATATCAAAGGTGCCGTTGGTGTTTCCGTATTCCGATACAACATTTACAGGTGTTTCGTACACGGTCTCGCTTCCGTCATAGTTTACAATAGATTTAACAAGATGAGTTTGATACCTTCTGCCCTTGTTTGCTATTGTATTGGCGTAAGTTGCAAGCTGAACCGTTGTAACCGCTGTATCAAGCTGACCGATAGATGCCTGAATAACGTTACCCACATACCAGTCTGTACCTAAAACTTCCGCAAGTTCCGGGCTGGAAAGTCTGCCCTCTTGCTCAAAAAGTTCCAAGCCGGTTGTAACGCCTAATCCCAGTTTTTTTGCACTTTCGTTTATTGCGTCAATACCCAAGCGACGGCCTAAATCGTAGAAGAAACAGTTACAGCTGACTTCAATGGCTTGCTTTATATTTATAGTTCCGTGGGCAGTGTTGTTTGCACAACCCGGCAAAGCTCCGCCCCATTCCCGCTGAGTGTAGTAGGTATATACACCATGACAGGTGAATGTATATGTTTCATCAATAAGACCTGAGCTTAAAGCGGCTGCCGCAACACTTAATTTAAATACCGAACCCGGTCTGTACAAGCCCTGGAAAGCACGGTTAAACAGCGGCGTACTTGGATTTTCCGAATATTCTTGGTAATTTGAAGAATACGAATTCAAATCGTAACTGGGATAGTTGCTCATAGCCAAAACACCGCCTGTCTTGGTGTCCAAAACAACCATTGACGCACCGTCACACTCTTTACCCCAGCCGGCGGATCTGCCTTGCAAAAATGTTACCAAATCCCGCAAGATAGCGTTAGACTGTTCCTGTAAATCGCTGTCTACGGTAAGCTGAACGGTATTGCCTGGCACAGGTTCTTTAATAATGTCGGTGTCGGTAATTCCGCCGTAAATATCCTTTTCTATCTGTACAATGCCATCTGTACCTTTTAAAAAGCTCTCATAAGATTTTTCAAGACCGGACTTGCCCAAAATGTCATTTAAACCGTACCCCTGGGATTTAAGTTCTTCGTATTCTTCGGCGTAAATAGGGCCTACGGAGCCTAAAATATGCGGCAACAAACTGCCGTTTCCGTAATACCTTTTACTTCCGGTGGTTATCTCAATACCGGTGAGTTCTCTTGATTTTTCTTTGATGACAGTAGCCAATTCGACAGATACATCTTCCGCTATGTTAAACGGGAAAGAATCAGAATATCCAAGTCTTTCCATGGTGTACCTGACACCGGCAACACGGCGTTGATAGCTTTCCGGCACATCTTCAAGAGAGTACCTGTCAACCAACTTGGCAAGAACATCTTTTTCTGTGGCGTAAACCGCCACCTTTATGGTTGTACGCAGGCGGTTTAATTCGCTGTCTTTACTTTCGTCAAATGTGTACGGCCGAGTTGTGGACATAGGTAAAATATCGTTTACTTGCCGGCCGTATTGATCCAAAATATCAAGTACGGCTATTATTCTCTCGTTCAATTTTCCATTTGGCATATATGCCTTGTTTATGCTGACATTAAAAACAGTTTTGCTGCTTGCAAGGGGAACGCCGTTCGCATCGCTTATATCTCCTCTTGAAGCAGTTATACTCTGATTTATTCTGGTAGTCCGATTTGACTGGGAATAATAATCGTCACCGTTTATAATTTGTAAATCAATAAGTCTGAACACAAAAATCCCGAATATGCATACCACCGCAGCTATGAGTATATTCAGCCTTGATTCCAATATTTTTTTCATTTTTACCTTGTCTCCGTGCGCAAGAATTTATAATTAGAAATTTTACCGATAAGCATGTAAAACGGTACCGCAAAAACAGAACTGTACAAACCGAACAACAAAACATTTTTAATGTAAAACAGGGCAAAGTTTTTATAGCCACGCATTATATATGTTAGCAAAAAGTCATAAGTAAAAATAATGAACATAACCGCAAAAGAAAGCATAAAAACATTGCGATTAGATGGTTTTACCAAGAATTTTACTGCCACAACACAAACAACACAACATATCAAAAGTATGATTGTTATGTAGCCGGCCACCCTGCCGGATGACAGATCCGCAAGTAAACCGCCGAAAACATAAACAAACCCTGCCCGCCAATCCTCGTCGTAAACGCTTAAAGCAACACAAAAAGGTATTATAAACACCGGCTTTACTCCAAAGATTTTTAAAAAGCCCGGCACGGATTGCAAAATATACAGCAAAAACACCGCAAAAGCATATATTAAATATTTCGCCGCTTTGCGAATTAACACTTTTCTTTTATCCATAATTTACACTTTATTTTTCAATACAAAAACTATTTTTACATTTTCTATGTCCGCAGCCGGCTCTGTCCAGGCGGTTAAATAATTGCCGGACACATCAACGGTAACTTCCTTAACCTTGCCTATTATAAGTCCGCTGGGAAACACAGTGCCGTAGCCGGATGTGCTTACCAAGTCCCCTTCTTTTGCCCGGCTGGTTTTTGGCAAATACTGCACGGCGCACATATCACTTTTACTTAAATCATAGCTGCCGCCGGCAATACCAACATCCATGTTTTCGCCTACATAACAGCCTGCGCTTACGGAAGAATTTAAAATTGTGGACACCTTTGAAAAGCCTGCGCCTGTTTCCACAACCACTCCGACAACGCCGTCTGAAGATATTACCACATCATCGACTTCTATGCCGTCTCCCGTACCCTTGTCTATGGTAAATGAATAGGCATTTTCAACGCCGTCACGGCCAATAACCATGGCGTTGATAATATCGTAGTCCGCCACCCGGTCTTTAATATTGAGCATTTTTTTGTATTCTTCGTTTTCCTGCAAAATTCTGTCATAGGAAACCTGTTTTTTTCTCAGCTCGTTTATCTCCCGGCGAAGTTTATCGTTTTCCCGTTGAGTTGCGCTTTCGCCGAAAACATTTTCAAATAAATTTGATATGCCGGCCGAAACGGTTGATGTGGCCTCCTGCGCCGGCTTTGCGGCGGTACCTGCGGCATTTTGCAGACCGTTTATGGTTTTGCCGTTAGAGGCATAGTAGGCCATCATACCTGCAAGTACCACTATAACCGCAAGAACTATTCTTATAATTTTAGAATTAAGGTTCACTTAACCTACCTCACTGTAAATATTTTATAAAATTACATTTTAATTAAAATTTGCAAGCCCTGTTAAGAGCTTGCAAATGTAAATGTTGTACTTATAATGTCTTGTTGTTTTCTTCAAGGACATCTTTAAGAACGTCCATATGGTCAAGCACATAACCTGTGCCATTTGCAACACAGTCAAGAGGTGTTTCGGCAATGTGAACATCAATGCCTGTTTCACTGCTTACCAATTTGTCCATACCTCTCAGCAAAGCACCGCCGCCTGTAAGGGTAATACCTCTGTCGATAATATCTGCGGCAAGTTCCGGAGGTGTTCTCTCCAATGTTTCCTTAATGGCCTCAACAATTTTATCAAGGCTTTCGGAAAGAGCCTCTCTGATGTCTTCGGAAGAAATAACCGCGTTTTTAGGCAAACCGTTTATAAGGTTTCTGCCCTTTACTTCAAGTGTCAATTCTTCGTCCAGCTTATATGCTGTGCCGATTTCGATTTTAATGTTTTCGGCTGTTCTTTCACCTATGAGAAGATTGAACTTTCTCTTGATGTAGTTGATAATATTCCGGTCAAATTCATCGCCGCCTGTGCGAACATTTTTTGACGCAACTATACCGTTAAGGGAGATAACAGCAACATCACTTGTGCCGCCGCCTATATCAACAACCATTGAACCTGTTGCTTCCTGAATAGGCAAGCCGGCACCGATAGCAGCTGCCATAGGTTCTTCAATAATCATAACCGTGCCGGCACCTGCGTTTGTGCTGGCATCTCTTACGGCTCTTCTTTCAACTTCGGTTACACCGGACGGAATACAGATGATAACTGTCGGTTTAAACAAAAGTGAGGAACCGCAAGCTCTCTTTATAAATATTCTCAACATTGCGGCTGTAACATCAAAGTCTGCGATAACGCCGTCTTTAAGAGGTCTTACAACAGAAATCGAACCCGGTGTTTTACCTATAACTTCCTTAGCTTCAACACCTACATATTTTACAGTGTCATTTTTTGTGTCAACGGCAACAACAGAAGGTTCACGCATTATAACGCCCTTACCCTTCATAAATACCAATGTGTTGGCAGTGCCCAAATCTATACCAATGCTTTTATTAAAAGCCATTTTCAACTCTCCTTTTTGCCATTTATGCCATATTATAATTTCTTATTTATTTTGCCTAAATAGTTTATCACACATTGCATACATTTTGCAATGATTTTTTTACTGTTTTCTACAAAATTCAAAAATTATTCATATAACTTTCAAAAATCTTAATAAATTATATACTCTGTCAACCGGCATACCGACAACGGTATTGTAATCGCCCCGAATATTCAGTATATATTTTGCCATAAATCCCTGAATTGCATAGCCGCCGGCTTTGTCATAAGGCTCATTTGTTTTGATATATTCTCTTATGACATCTTCCGGCACAACATCAAAAAACACCATGGTGTCATCGCAAAATGTGTACATTATCCCATCCTTGTAAACAGACATTGCCGTGTGCACATAATGGCTTTCTCCGGACAGCATTTTTATCATTCTGTAAGCGTCCGCCTCGTCTTTCGGCTTGCCCAAATCAATGCCGTTTATGTCAACAACAGTGTCGCCGGATATTATAACCATATCTTCCTCTTTTATTTTGGATATGGCCCGCAGGCACTTGTCCTTACTTCTTCTTATTGCCTTTTCCCTTGGATTTAAATTTGGGTATTCCTTTTCTTTATTACCCCGAGAAAAATGTTCAAACTTCGGGACTTTTTTGGACAAAAGCTCTATCCTTCTTGGGGAATTTGAGGCCAAATAAATTGCCATTTTTACTCCTCCTGTCTTTTTAAAGAGATGCCTTGTAATAAAGACCTCTTGTGAAATCACCGCCGAATTTTTCTCCGGCTAAGAACTTTTTAATTATCAAAGCAACCCGGGCTTTGTTCTCCACAGTGAAATTAAGGGATACAAAGTCGGCTTTTATCTCCTTTATCCTATCCCCCAAGTACAGCGGAACAGGGTTGAATATTTCCCTGTAACCTGCTATTTTTCCATGGCACAGCACCGGCAACTTCATGCCTTTTCTGTCGGTCAAAAATCCCTTGCCGTTACACTCTCCGCAGGTGCGGACATTTTGCAAAGGACAGGCCTTTACAAGCATAACCGGTATGTGACCGTAACCGATAACCGCCGTCTTAACTTCCGGCGTGATGTGCCCTATCTGTTCAAGGGTGATTTCCGGGCTGATTGTCTCTATCTCAACACCGAGATTTTTATATTCCGTTGCAGACAGGCTGTTTGAAATATTTAAGGTGAATGACGACATAATTTCACATCCCTTTACAAGGGGAATATGCCCGATGTTTTGTACGCAGAATTTATTGTATCCCGCTGATTTTGCCTTTTCAACAGCCCGGCGAATTTTGTTTTCCTTGCCGAAAATATCACGGGGCAATTCAAGATATATTTTGTTTTTTATATTCTCCGGCACACTGTCGGCATACTCCAAAGGAAGAACGATGTATGTAAATATATCTGTGAACTCATAGGGGATTTGTTCCGGCTTTTCAAATCTTGCGATGTACTGCAAATTTCTCTGCTTTCTTGCCGGGAAAGCAGGAATTTCGTAATCGAAAATTTTATGTGGCTCTACTTCTTCCCTTTTTGCCAAAAGCTGAGCCGTGACCTCTCGTCTTGCGCCGTTTAAAAGGGACAGTGGTATATATTTACCGGGGATGAGATTACATTTAACATTTTGGGCATAAAAAGGCGTGCCGCCTAATTTTTCAAGACTTGTCCTTACCGATTTTTCAAAGTCCTTATCGGTATCTTGTAATGTGTTTTCAAATTCCGAGGTAAATGTATTTTTTCCGTCGGTTACAGACAATTTACTCTTTGCCCCGCCCATTGTAAACTCGAATTCAACAGGGACATACTGGCCCTCACGGCGGTATAATTCACGAAGTTTTGGCAAAGTGAGCTTTGTTTTTTCGCTGTCCTCTTTTGTTCGCACGCCGAAAACCGATTTATCAATTTTATTTTCCAAATAGCCGTTTGTAAAGCCGGAGCGGCTGAATGTATCGGCTAAAAGTTGTTTGTCATATTCTTCGCCTTTTACGGCTTTTCTTGCGCTGTTTACGGCTGCCGCAACATATTCCGGAGTTCTGAGTCTGCCTTCGATTTTTACGCAGGCTACCCCCATATCGGCAATTTCTTTAAGCATATCCATGGCGCACAAATCTTTAAGGCTCAAATGATTGTCATCAAGATTGCCTCTTGCGGACATAGGCAAACGGCAAGTGCCCCGGCATCTGCCACGGTTGCCGCTTCTGCCCCCTAAAAATGCGCTGGCGTAGCACTGGCCGGAAAGCGACATACATAATGCGCCGTGTATAAAAATTTCTGTTTCTATACCGCATTTTTCAGTTATTTCTCGCACCTGCTCAAAAGTGCATTCCCTTGCCAAAATTACTCTCGAATATCCCATTTCTTTGAGCAAAACGGCACCTGCCAAATTGTGCACCGCCATTTGGGTTGAACCGTGCAAAGCGATGCCCGGAGCAACTTCTTTTATAATTTTTGCCCGTGCCAAATCCTGTGCTATAACCGCATCGACGCCGCAAGCGGCAACCTGTTTTACGGTTTCTTTAAAACTTTCAAGTTCTCTGTCATATAAAATGGTGTTAAGGGTGACATTTACTTTGACATTTCTGCCGTGGCAAAAAGCGACGGCTTTTTTCAACTCTTCAAAGCTGAAATTTGCCGCCGAAGCCCTTGCATTAAAACTTTGCACCCCTAAGTACACCGCATTTGCACCGCTGTAAACAGCGGCGATAAGATTTTCCATATTTCCTGCCGGAGCAAGAATTTCACATTTATTTGCCATTATTCTCTCTTTGTGCTTTTAAATATTCAATGTCAACTTTTAATTTTTCAAGCTCAACTTTAACTTTTTCAGCCTCGCTCCTGGCACTCATTGCGTCTTCAAGATACTGCTTAACCTGCAAACGCATATTGTCCGCACCTTTGTTGGCCTTGTCCAAATCGTCAAGATATGTCAAGGCACATAAAACCGCCCGTGCGGTGATTGAAGCTGACGGAGTTTTTTCCAGTATCTCGTTCATATCGTCATCAAGTTTTTTTGCCAATGACAAAACCTGTTCTTCACTGTCCTGTGTGTTTACAACATAGCTTGTACCGGCAACATTTATTTTAACTTTGTTATAAGGCATATCAACATCTCCAGTCTATAAGGCGCACCGGCGCCAAAGATATATTTGTTACTGTTATTATAATACTATATTAAAAAGAATTCTGCAACATTTTAGTAAAATTTTTCAAAATTCAGTTGAAAGTTGCCAATATTCTTTATATAATAATTATAGATTTATACAGTTTTAAAATTTGTTACCGAAAGGACAGCATATTATGCATGTAAACATAACAGCCAAAGAATTTGAAAATATGATTGTTGATACACTTGTACGTGAATTTTCAACGGATTTAAAGCGTGCAAATTACAGCGATATTTACAAAGCCGCTGCGCTGAATATCAGAAAAATTTTAAGCGACAGACAGAAAGATTTTATAGCAAGGGCAAACGGAAACGGAACCAAACAAGTTTACTATCTGTGCATAGAGTTCTTGATGGGTCGCAGTCTTAAAACCAACCTTTTTAACTTGGGCCTTGATAAAGTTGCAGAACAGACCTTTAAAAACCTTGGTGTTAATGCCGAGGACATTTATGAATGTGAACCTGATGCGGGCCTTGGCAACGGCGGCTTAGGCAGATTGGCGGCCTGTTTTATGGACGCTTTGGCCGCAGACGGATATGTAGGCGGCGGATATTCGATTTTGTACGAATACGGCATATTTAAACAAAAAATAGTAAACGGTTGGCAGCTTGAAGAGCCGGACAACTGGCTGCCCGGCGGCGAAGTTTGGCTTAAATCCCATCCGAGCCAGTCTGTTGAGGTAAAATTCGGCGGCCATGTGGAAGATATGTGGTATGACAATTATCATCACACCGTTCACAAGGACTACACCAGTGTCTTGGCGGTGCCTTATGATATGTATATATCCGGATACGGTTCCGACGCCGTTTCAAAATTAAGACTTTGGCAGGCAAAAAGTCCTACTATCGACATGGAGAGCTTTAACAGGGGCGACTATCTGCGGGCGATAAAATCCGGCAGTGACGCAGAACTTATCTCAAAGGTTCTCTACCCTAACGACAACCATCTGGAAGGCAAAATCCTTCGCCTTAAACAGCAGTATTTTATGTGCTGTGCAAGTATAAACGACATTGTAAATTTGCACATGGCAAAATACGGCACTCTCGACAATTTGGCGGAAAAAGTTGCCATTCATATAAACGACACCCACCCCACCCTTGCAATTCCGGAACTTATGAGAGTTTTGCTTGACGAATGCGGCTACGGCTGGGATAAGGCATTTAACATTGTAAAGAACACATTCACCTACACAAACCACACGGTTTTACCGGAGGCTTTGGAAAAGTGGAATGAAAATATGTTTAAGGAAGTTCTGCCGCGAATTTACGAAATCGTAGCAGAGATGAACAGACGCCGGAGAATAGAAATGTTTGAGGCTTTCCCCGGTGATGTGGGCAAAGTCGATTACATGAGCCTTATTGCCGGCGGTGAAGTGAGAACCGCAAATATCTGCTGTTATGTTTGCAGCGCCATAAACGGCGTATCGGAACTTCACAGCCAAATCATCAAAGACACGGTGTTCCATGACTTCTATCTTTTCACACCGGAAAAATTTAAAAATGTCACAAACGGTATAGCTTATCGTCGTTGGCTTTTGCAATCAAATCCCAGATTGTGTGAATTTTTGGACAAAAAAATCGGCACCGAGTATAAGAAAAACGCCTACGGCCTTAAAAAATTAGAGGCATACAAAGACGACAGTCGGGTTATTGAAGAACTTTTGAAGATAAAACACGAAAACAAAGTTGATTTTGCCCAATTTTTAAAGGATAAATACGGCGAGGAAATTAACCCTGATTCTATTTTTGATGTTCAGGTTAAGCGCTTACACGAATACAAACGCCAGCACTTAAACGCACTTAATATAATTGCCGAATACTTGTATATCAAGGAAAATCCAAATGCACAATTTACCCCTAAGACATACATCTTCGGCGCAAAGGCCGCACCGGGCTACTATATGGCAAAGCAGATTATACGCCTTATTTTTGCCATTAAAAAACTTGTTGAAAACGACCCGGACACAAAAGATAAACTCCATGTGGTGTACCTTGAAAACTATTCTGTATCGCTCAGCGAAAAACTTATGCCGGCCAGCGAAGTGAGCGAACAAATTTCACTTGCAGGCAAGGAGGCTTCCGGCACAGGTTGCATGAAATTTATGATCAACGGCGCAGTTACAATCGGCACATATGACGGCGCAAATGTTGAGATAAAAGCAGAGTGCGGCGGAGACAATTTTATACAATTCGGCATGCTCAGCCACGAGGCGGAAAGATTAAAGCAAAACGGGTACAATCCGAGAGAATTTTTAGCTAAGAGCGGCGAATTACAAAAGGTGTTTGACTTTTTGGGTCACGGTATAAACGGCGAATACTTTAACGAAATTGTTGATAATCTTTTAAATGTTGACCCGTTTATGGTTTTGGCTGATTTTGATTCTTATCGCTCGGCTCAGGTTCGGTTGCAAAGAATTTATAACAATCGTGAAAGATGGGGTAAAATGTGCCTTATGAACATTGCCAACGCCGGCAAATTCTCTGCCGACAGGGCTATTGACGATTACGCACAAAATATCTGGCACATAAGCAAAATAAAGTAATATGTATTATTTTAACAGCAGAGACGAATTTTTTAAAAAACCTTTCGGGGCGGTAAAACAAGGGTGTCAGATAAGTTTTAAGGTCTACGGCAACAGCGAAAGCACACCGCCTGTTCTGTGTATAAAAAAAGACGGCGGAGAGGAAAATTATTTTCCTCTCTCCTCTTTTCGTGACCAAAACAGCGACGCTTATTTTGAAATAAACTACACATTCCGACAAGTGGGGCTGTATTTTTACAAATTTATGTTGCCCAATTCGGATTATTCAATTTTTAATGATGGCAAGGGACAATCTCTTTTTGCAAAAGAGGGCGTTTGGTTTACTCAAACTGTTTACGAAAAAGATTTTACAACTCCGAACAGATTTAAAAACGGCGTATTTTATCAAATTTTCCCGGACAGATTTTACGAGAGCCGACCGAAAGAAAAACTCGCCTACCCGGACAGATTTTATATCCGTGATAAATCCGCCACACCTTTTTACAAATACGGCAAAGAAGAAACGCAACCTATAACCAAAGATTATTACGGCGGAGATTTAAAAGGTATTTGCGATAAAATCGGCTACCTTAAAAACCTTGGGGTAAAATACATTTATCTTAACCCGATATTTGAATCTCACGAAAATCACAGGTACAACACCGCCGATTATATGAAAATCGACCCGGACTTAGGAACAACCGAAGATTTTATAAATCTGTGTAAAACTGCCCACGAAAACGGAATTTTAATAGTTTTGGACGGTGTTTTCAGTCACACCGGCAGCGACAGTCTTTACTTTAACAAGGAAAAAAGATACGGCGACGACGGCGCTTTTAACAACCCGAACAGTCCTTACAGAAGTTGGTATGTTTTTGACGACAGATATAAAAACGGCTACCGCAGTTGGTGGGATTTCCCTGCTTTGCCGGAAGTAAACGAAAACGACCCGGGTTATATAGATTTTATCTGCGGTGAAAAGGGCGTTATAAAACACTGGCTGGGGCTTGGAGCCGATGGTTTCAGGCTTGATGTGGCAGACGAATTACCTGACGAATTTATTGAAAAAATAAGGCAAACAGTCAAAAGCCGGGGGCAAGACAAGCTGCTTATAGGAGAAGTTTGGGAGGATGCCGTGACAAAAGAAAGTTACGGCAAACGCAGAACATACCTGCTTGGCAAAGGTCTTGACGGGACAATGAACTATCCTTTCAGGGCGGCCATATTGGATTTTATAAAATACGGCAACGGCTTTAAATTCTGCGAGAGCATTTATTCCATATATGAAAGATACCCCAAAGAAGCTATGGATGTTGCCTGGAATATGATTTCCACTCACGACACCGTAAGGGGCTTAACCGAAATTGCCGGCGATGATGTGGCAAACCATGACAGAGCCTGGCAGGCACAGCACTTTATTCCCAGTGATAAATTACAAACCGCATCTAAACTTTTAATGTGTGCATATGCCCTTGCGTTTACATTGCCGGGGGTACCCTGTGTTTATTACAGTGATGAAATTTGCACCCAGGGCTACAAAGACCCGTTTAACCGCAGCTTCTTCGACTGGTCAAAAACAGATTGTCAAAACGTTAGTGAAATAAGGGAAATGGCAAATTTCAGGAACAATCACAGCCAATATGCCGGCGGAAAAATATTTTTTGTGTTTCTGAATGACAATGCCGCCGCCTTTGTTCGTTTTGATGAAAACGGCGAAGTTTTAACTGCCGTAAACCGAGGAATAGAACCGGTTGAATTTAATTACAAAAACAGATTATACAAAATCGAAAAACAAAGTTATATATTGGAAGAAGTAAAAGACGGCGAGTAATTCGCCGCCTTTCTTCTTATTTAACTTTCTTATTCTTAATTTACCGTTGTGGTGCTCCGTCCGTTGCCCTTTACAAGAGATGAGATTTTCGTCCATGTTTGACAGCCGCAAATGCCGTCTCTGGCAAGGTTGTAATCACCTTGGAAATTTATCACCCGTCGCTTCGTAGCTGCTCCGAAAATGCCGTCAAGGCCTGCGGTGGCATAGCCCAAAGTATTAAGGCAGTCCTGTAAAACAAGCACATAAACGCCTCTTGAATTAAGCTGTAATTTCATATAACCTGTGCTGCAAGCAGCGGTGCCGTATCGCCTGTCAATATGTACCCATGTGGGTGTTAAAGACAGCGGTTCCACATAACCCCATACGCCCAAACCGCTTGCTATGGAGTGTATGGTTCTTCTCTGTGAGGCTGTTAATCTCTGGCCAACATCAAAGGATACACCGGCATAGTGCTGGCTCATTAAACCGTGTCCGCCTTCCCATATGCGCTTAAAAGCGTAGCCCACAGGTATTGCGGCGCCGTAACTGCGCCTTGTGCTGTTCCATGCCTCCATGGCCTGTACAGTGGTCCAAAGTGTGGGGCTGTTTGAAGAACCCCTGAATTCTCTCACCCTCATGGTGTTATTCCACACATAGGGCATCGGGTCATTTTCTCCCAAATAAAAAATTTCTCTCGCCGATGTGGCGGTATTATAAACAATAACTTTTGCCATATAAATCACCTGTCAATAAAACCAATAAACAGTTACAATTTTATAAGTGTCAAATTTGCCCGATAGGGCTTAATCTATTCTATTTTCTCCCTATTCTTTTTGTTACCTTGAACTTTATTGTTAAAAAATTAACGATATTGATAAAATGAAGCCGCTAAATTTGTAACAAAATACAAAAATACAATAATCACTTGAAGCCTTGGGCTTTATATACTATAATATGGGTAATAAATACAATACCGCACAATTTTGTTCTTGCGGTTCACTTAAAATCAAAGGAGTGTCACTATGAGCAATTTAGGCAAAAAAACCATTGAGGATATTGATGTTAAAGGCAAAAGATGCCTTGTAAGATGCGATTTTAATGTTCCTGTTAAAGACGGGGTTATCGGCGACGATAAAAGAATAAGAGAAGCCCTTAAAACAATTAAGTACCTTAAAGACAACGGTGCAAGGGTTATACTCTGCTCTCACCTTGGCAGACCCAAGGGAGAATTTAAGCCGGAATACTCACTTGCTCCGGTTAGAGAGAGACTTTCCCGGCTTTTGGGTTGTGATGTTGTAATGGCAAAAGATGTTATCGGCGAAGATGCCAAAGCAAAAGCCGCCGCCCTTAAAGACGGTGAAGTTATGCTTTTGGAAAACCTGCGTTTCCACAAAGAAGAAGAAAAAAATGACCCGGAATTTGCAAAAGAACTTGCGTCAATGGCAGACATTTATGTAAATGATGCTTTCGGTACAGCCCACAGAGCCCACGCTTCAACAGCCGGTGTTGCAGATTACCTGCCTGCTGTTTGCGGCTACCTTATTCAGAAAGAAATCGAGATCATGGGCAAGGCTCTTGAAGACCCAAAACGCCCCTTTGTGGCAATCTTAGGCGGTGCAAAGGTAAGCGATAAGATAGGCGTAATCGAAAATCTTATAGACAAGGTTGACACTCTTATTATCGGCGGCGGTATGGCTTACACATTTATCAAAGCCATGGGCTATAATGTTGGTACTTCCCTTTTGGAAGAGGACAAAATCGAGCTTGCCAAATCACTTATGAAAAAAGCGGCAGACAAAGGAGTTATGTTCCTTTTGCCTGTTGACACGGCAATAAACGACAAATTTGAAAATACCGATAAATTCACAGTTGTGGACGTACACAATATGCCGGATGGATACATGGGTCTTGACATAGGCCCTGCAACGGTAAAACTTTTCAGCCAGGCAATTAAAAATGCCGGCACAGTTGTTTGGAACGGTCCTATGGGTGTGTTTGAGTTTGAAGCATTTGCTTACGGCACAAAAGAAATTGCAAAAGCCGTTGCAGAAAGCGGAGCTATCTCAATCATCGGCGGCGGCGACAGTGCTGCGGCAGTGGAACAGCTTGGCTTTGCGGATAAGATGACGCACATTTCAACAGGCGGCGGCGCTTCACTTGAATTTTTAGAGGGTAAAACTTTGCCCGGTATCGCCGCATTAAACGACAAATAATTATCATCGCAACAAGCGGCAGACCTCCTGCCGCTTTGTTCGGTTTAAGGAGTAAATCATGAATTTAAGCAAAAGAAAAGTAATCATAGCCGGCAACTGGAAAATGAACAACAACGCCCGGCAAACAAAGGAGCTTATATCCCAAATGTCGGCTAAAATCACAGACAGCAAGGCAACCGTTTTGTTGTGTGTTCCGGCAATAAACATACGGGTTGCAAAGCAGGCGGCAGAAAACAGCATTATAAATATAGGTGCGGAAAATTGCCACTGGGCTGAAAGCGGCGCCTACACCGGTGAAATCAGTGCCGATATGTTGGACAGTTATGATGTGAAATACTGTATAATCGGTCACAGCGAAAGAAGGCAATATTTCGGCGAAACAGACGAAACGGTAAATTTGCGCCGGAAAACCTGTTTAAAACACGGCATACACCCTATTATATGCGTAGGCGAAAACCTTGAACAGCGTGAAAAAGATATTACAAAAGAAGTAATAAAGGCGCAAATTGAAAAAGATTTGGCAGGTTTCACCGAAGAAGATATGCTTAACGCAATTATTGCCTACGAGCCTATTTGGGCCATAGGCACAGGTAAAACCGCCACTGCACAGCAAGCGGAAGAAGTTTGCGGATACATCCGCAGTATAATTGCCAATTTGTTCGGAAATCAAACCGCAGAAGCCGTTACAATCCAATACGGCGGCTCTATGAATGCCAAAAACGCAAAGGAATTGCTTTCAATGGAAAATATCGACGGCGGACTTATCGGCGGCGCATCTTTAAAGGCAGATGACTTTGCACAGATAGTTTCCCGGGTTGAATAAGGAGTGATTTATATGAAAAAGCCATTGGTTCTATGTATAATTGACGGTTTCGCTTTCAGAGAAAGCGCCGATGGCAACGCCATAAAGGCAGCCAAAAAACCGAATTTAGACAGAATATTCGGCACATACCCAATAACCACATTAGGTGCCAGCGGTTTAAGCGTAGGCTTGCCGGATGACCAGATGGGCAACAGCGAAGTCGGACACACAAATATGGGTGCAGGAAGAATTGTCTATCAGGAATTGACAAGAATTTCAAAATCCATAAAAGACGGGGATTTTTTTGAAAACGAGACTCTTAAAAATGCGATTTTAAAGGCAAAAGAGCAAAACAAAACAGTGCATATTATGGGGCTTATGTCTTCCGGAGGTGTACACAGTCATATTGAACACTGCTTTGCCCTGATTGATATGTGCAAAAAATACGGCATTGATAATGTTGTGGTTCACCCGTTTATGGATGGCAGAGATGTAAGCCCAACAAGCGGCGTTGAATTTTTAACGGAACTTCAAAATAAATTAAATGCCGCCGGTATCGGCAAAATAGGCGCTGTCTGCGGCAGATTTTATGCAATGGACAGAGACAACCGCTGGGATCGTGTTGAAAAAGCCTACAATGCCATTGTAAACGGTGAGGGTGAATATTGCCACGACCCGGTGAAACACCTTGAAGAATGTTATAAAAACAATGTTACGGACGAGTTTACCGTTCCTTTTATTGCAAACAAGGACTGCACAATCAAAGACGGAGACAGCGTTATATTCTTTAATTTCCGCCCCGACCGTGCAAGAGAGATAACAAGAGCCCTTGTTGACACCGAATTTACCGGGTTTGAACGCAAAACCGATAATTTACACTTAAATTATGTGTGTTTTACACAGTATGATGCATCTATGCCAAATGTTGATGTTGCATTTAAGCCTCAGAGCCTTAAAAACACATTCGGCGAATATATCAGCGATAAAGGCTTTACTCAGCTTAGAATTGCCGAAACAGAAAAATATGCCCATGTTACATTTTTCTTTAACGGCGGTGTTGAGGCTCCTTACAAAAACGAGGACAGAGCCCTTATCCCGTCTCCTAAGGTTGCAACCTATGATTTACAGCCTGAAATGAGCGCATATCTTATCACAGATGAACTTTTAAAGCGCATTGACAGCGACAAGTACGATGTTATAATTTTAAACTTTGCAAACTGCGATATGGTAGGCCACACAGGTGTATTTGAAGCCGCCGTAAAGGCTGTGGAAACCGTTGACCGGTGCATAGGCAAACTGTATGACAAGATGATTGAAAAAGACGGTGTGCTGCTTATAACCGCCGACCACGGCAATGCGGACCAAATGGTTGCGGACGACGGCACACCATTTACACAACACACAACAAACAGGGTGCCTTTCTGCGTTGTAAATTATCCCTGTGATTTGCGAGGGGACGGAGTTTTGGCAGACATTGCCCCTACAATGCTTGAAATTATGGGCGTTGCCCGGCCGGAAGAAATGGACGGAAAATCAATAATCAAAAATTTCTAAAATATTTACAGAAAAGACAAAGAGCTTTTAAAAAGTTCTTTGTCTTTTAATTTTCTTATTTTTTTATTAACCTTATAGAAAATATGCCGATTATAGCTTATAATTAAATAATGCAAAAGGAGTGTGAAGTATATGTACAAAATATTTTTGGTCGAAGATGACAGCGGCATAGCCGGCGCAATTACACAGCGGGCAAAAGCATGGGATTTTGATGTTTACACCCGGCAAAATTTACATGATATACGAGAAGAATTCGCAAGTTTTAATCCCCACTTGGTTTTGCTTGATATTTCTCTACCCTTTTTTGACGGCTACCATTGGTGTGGTGAAATAAGAAAATCGTCAAAAGTACCGATAATCTTTATATCCTCCACAGCTGAAAAAATGAATATGATAATGGCAATGAATATGGGCGCCGATGATTTTATAGCAAAGCCCTTTGACATAAGCCTTTTAATGACCAAAATCGGTGCATTGCTGCGCAGAACTTACGATTTTTCCCCTGCCGCAAAAATTTATCGGCACCGAGGAGCAATACTAAACCCGGCGGACAGTACATTTATTTACAACGGGGAGAAAATTTCCCTTTCCAAAAATGAATTTCGCATACTGCTTATTCTGATGGAAAACAAGGGCAAAACCGTAAGCAGAGAAAAAATGATGAAAGCCCTGTGGGAAACCGACTATTTTGTGGACGAAAACACTCTTTCGGTAAATGTAAACCGCCTGCGCAAACGCCTTGACCGGGCGGGTCTGCATGATTTTATAACGACGAAATTCGGTATGGGGTATATTATAGAGGATTAAATTATGGCTCTTATAAAAAGATATTTAAAAGAAAAAAGAAATGATATACTTATATTCATTTTGATAATCGGCATATTCGCCATGTTTATGGGTCTTTATTTACTGCCTTTTAAAGCCATAGTTTACCCGGTTTTACTGTCGGTGTTTTTGTACTTTGGATATATTGCCGTTGATTTTATAAGTGTAAAAAACAAGCATAATATATTAAAAAATATTGCGAATTCACCGGATATGAACCCGGAGCTTTTGCCTGCCCGGCACAGTATAGAAAGCCGGGATTTGTACAACATTATCGCCGCATTAACGGAAAAATACAACGATTTTAAAGCCGACAGCCGGCGGCGGTATAATGACATGATAGATTGGTACACCATGTGGGTACACCAAATTAAAACACCTATCGCTTCAATGAAATTGCAGTTGCAAAATCGGGACGGGGAATTTTCCGGCGGCCTTTCAAACGATTTATTCAGGATAGAACAGTATGCCGACATGGTACTTACATTTTTAAGGGTACATTCAGACTACAACGACTATGTCATAAAACAACAGGATCTTGATAAAATCATCACCTGTGCCATTAAAAAATATTCCGGAGAATTTATACTGCGCAAAATTAAACTTGTGTACTCACCCCTTAATACCCTGATTGTCACCGATGAAAAATGGCTGATGTTTGTTGTGGAGCAGGTTCTTTCCAACGCTTTAAAATACACCCATGAGGGCAGTATATCAATATACATGAGTGATAAAAATAAACTTTGCATCGAGGATACGGGTATGGGCATTGTCCCGGAGGATTTGCCAAGAATTTTTGAAAAAAGCTACACAGGGCAAAACGGCAGAACAAACAGGACATCCAGCGGTTTGGGGTTATACCTGTGTAAAACAATTTGCAATAAGCTGGGGCATAAAATATATGCAAAATCTACTCTTGGGCGTGGCACCTGCATAACAATAGATTTTGGCAACCAAAAATCCGATTTTGAGTAATTCTTACAAAAGTGTTAGATTTACAGGGGGATTTGTAAGACAATTCTATGGTTTTACAATCCCCTGTTTTGTTACAATATAGTCAGAAATCACAAGGAGGATTTTTGTAATGAGTATTTTAGATGTACAAGGCCTGCAAAAAACTTATGTGGGCCGTTTTGGAAAAAACAAAACAGAAGTTTTAAAAAATGTTAATTTTACCGTTGAAAAAGGGGAATATGTGGCGGTTATGGGTGAGTCCGGCTCCGGTAAAACAACACTGCTTAACATAATAGCCGGCATTGACAGCCCTACCGCAGGCAAGGTTTTAATCGACGGAAAAGAATTTTCAAAAAGCAGCGAATCTCAGGCGGCAGCCTATCGCAGAGATAATTTGGGATTTGTGTTCCAAGAGTTCAATCTTCTTGATACCTTTACCATAGAGGACAACATATTTTTACCTCTTGTTTTGGCAGGTAAATCCCATGAAGAGATGGAATTCAGGCTTGAACCCATTGCGGAACAACTGGGTATCACTCACCTTTTAAAAAAATATCCTTATGAAATTTCCGGCGGACAAAAACAGCGCCGGGCAGTTGCAAGGGCATTGATAACAAACCCAAAACTTATTTTGGCAGACGAGCCTACCGGCGCTTTGGACAGCAAAGCCACAGACGAGTTGCTAAACCTCTTTTCCGATATAAACGAATACGGACAGACAATTTTTATGGTTACCCACTCGGTAAAAGCCGCAAGCCATGCTTCAAGAGTTTTGTTTATAAAGGACGGCCGGGTATTCCATCAAATTTATAAGGGCGACAAAACCGACAGCCAATTCTACACCGTTATATCCGACACTCTTACTTTGCTTATGACAGGCGGTGAAGAAAAATGAAGTTAGGTTTTTACCCCAAGCTTGCCGCCGACAGTATAAAGAAAAACAAAAAATTATATCTGCCCTACATTTTAACCTGCTGCGGCATTTCTGCCATGCAGTATATAATGTTTTATCTGTCGTATTATACCGAAAACTCCGGTATGACCGGCGGAAGAATTATAACCACAACCCTTAATTACGGCATAATCGTAATAGTAATATTTTCAATCATATTTTTAAATTACTCCAATTCTTTTCTTTTGAGAAGAAGGCAAAAAGAGTTCGGTATTTATAATATTTTAGGTATGAGCAAGAAAAATATCACTCATATATACCTTTGGGAGAACATAATTATATATCTTATATCAACGGTTTCCGGCATTACCATGGGAATTGCCTTTTCAAAATTGGCGGAGTTACTTCTTGCACGCCTTATAAAGGACAACATTTCTTACGACTTTACCATAAACAAAGACTTGATCCTTGTATGTGCCGCTGTATCAGCTTTTGTGTTCCTTTTGCTTTTTGTAAGAGGAGTAATAGCCCTTTGGAAATTGAACACCCTTTCGCTGATGAAAAGCGAAAATTTCGGCGAAAAACCGCCGAAAGCAAATTATTTGATAGCCGTTATCGGTGTTTTAATGCTCTGCGTCGCCTACTATATAGCGTTAACCACAGAAAAGCCCTTGGACGCCCTTGTGATGTTTTTTGTGGCAGTAATTTTGGTTGTAATCGGCACATACATGATTTTTATTGCCGGCTCTGTTACAATGTGTAAAATATTACAGAAAAACCAAAAGTACTATTATCAAAAAGACCACTTTGTGGCGGTTTCGTCAATGGCGTACAGAATGAAGCGTAACGGTGCAGGGCTTGCCTCTGTCTGCATTTTAATCACAATGGTTTTGGTTATGATGTTCGGCGCAGGCAGCTTGTACATTGGCGCAGAGGACAGCTTGCACACCACATATCCCCGTGATTTTACATTTGTAATGTATGCAGGCGGCGACCAGGAAACAGCCAATGAAAACTTTAATGTATTTTGTAACGACATAGACGAATTTTTTATAAACCATAATGACAATCGTAAAGATATACAGAAATATACCTATGCCCACTACAATATGAATGTAACCGACAATGTTTTTGACCGGGGTTTTGATAAAACGGCGGATAAATATGCGGAAGTTTATTTTATCTCCCTTGCAGACTACAACAAATACTGCGGAGAAAATAAGGTTCTTGAGGACAACCAGGTACTTATAAACACGATATACACTCAGTACAGCCATTCAAACCTTATAATAGGCGGAGAAAGCTATGACATAAGAGAATTTGTGCCGACAGACGATTTGTTTCCAAACAGAGATAAAGCCTATTTAACGCCTAAAATTTACATTATTGCAAATGATATAAACAAAATTATAAGCGGTTTCGACAACGAAATCACTCACCACACAAAATTTATATACAGATTTAATTCAAGCCTTTCACAGGATAAGCAGTGTCGGATGTTTAATGACTTATATAACAATATGGTTGCTAACAATAACCGGGGCAAGTACGGCTCCGGCACATCCTGGGCCATCGAAAGCCTTGCATTTGACAGAGCAGATTTTTATGGCATATACGGCGGTATATTCTTCTTGGGCATAATTTTGTCCGCACTGTTCCTTGTAGCCACAGTTTTAATAATCTACTTTAAACAAATTGCCGAGGGCTACGAGGACGAAAGTCGTTTTGCGGTGATGAAAAAAATCGGTATGACAAATCGGGAAATACAAAAGAATGTAAATTCACAGATGAAAACAGTTTTCATTCTGCCTCTCGCCTTTGCGATACTTCATCTTTGCTTTGCGGCACCGATTATAATGAGAATGCTCACCCTGTTCTCAGTAGAAAACACAAGTCTAATCTTAATTACAATGGCGGTTATTGTGGCAATTTTCCGGGTGTTTTATATAACTGTTTATAAAATCACATCAAATGTATATTTTGAAATTGTAAGTAAAAGCAACATAAAAAAATACGGCTCAAATTGAGCCGTATTTTAATTTAATTCAATTAAAGTTCTGCAAAATATTTGATAGTTCTTACCATCTGTGATGTGTAAGAATTTTCGTTATCATACCAAGAAACAACCTGTACCTGGTACAAATCTTCATCCAATTTTGCAACCATTGTCTGTGTTGCGTCAAACAATGAACCGTATCTCATACCAATTACATCGCTGGAAACAATCGGGTCTTCATTGTAGCCGTATGTCTCGCTTGCGGCGGCTTTCATAGCGGCGTTAATGCCCTCTTTTGTAATATCCTTGCCTTTAACAACAGCAACAAGAATTGTTGTTGAACCTGTTGGAACAGGAACACGCTGTGCGGAACCGATAAGTTTACCGTTGAGTTCCGGGATAACAAGACCGATAGCCTTTGCAGCACCTGTTGAGTTAGGCACAATATTTGCAGCGCCGGCTCTTGCTCTTCTTAAATCACCTTTTCTGTGGGGGCCGTCCAAAATCATCTGATCGCCTGTATATGCGTGAATTGTACTCATAATACCGGACTGAATAGGTGCGTAATCGTTAAGAGCCTTAGCCATAGGTGCAAGGCAGTTTGTTGTACATGATGCGGCGGAAATAATTGTGTCGTCCTTTGTAAGAATGTCTTCGTTTACGCCGAATACAACTGTCGGCAAATCATTGCCTGCCGGTGCGGAAATAACAACCTTTTTAGCACCTGCGTTAATGTGAGCCTGTGATTTTGCCTTAGATGTGTAAAAACCTGTACATTCCAAAACAACATCTACGCCAAGTTCACCCCAAGGCAAATTATTGGCGTCAGCCTCTTTATAAATTTTAAGAGTTTTGCCGTCAACTGTGATTGTGCCGGCTTCGTCATCTGCGGAAACAGTGTGAAGATTTTCACCGATTTTACCGCAATAACTGCCCTGTGCCGTATCGTATTTGAGAAGATGTGCAAGCATCGACGGCTTTGTCAAGTCATTGATAGCCACAATTTCGTAGCCATCGGCACCGAACATCTGTCTGAATGCAAGACGGCCTATACGACCGAAACCGTTAATAGCAACTTTTACTGCCATAATAAAATTCCTCCGTAAAATATAATAAAATTGCTTAATAAACTTGTTAAAAATTTAACTTACATATATCTTATATCAAAATCGACATTTTGTCAACACTGTCTTTTTGAAATTCGACAAATCTCGCTTTTATTTTTCTTCAAAATAGGTATATACTTTGATTATACCCTAAATATCGACAGATTGCAACAAAATAAATATGTTAAAGTATAATTTTTTCGTACATCAAAACTAAAATTTTGATTATAATAATCCTCGATTGGTTTACATTATGAAAAAATTGTTGTATAATTAGGGAAATTTAAGGAGAAATTTATACGAGGTATTACAATGTCAGAAAAATTAAATCTTCCGCACTTAACCCTTGATAAGGATTTTAACATCATATATATCGACCCCGCCATTGAAAAGGACAACCCTTGCTATTTAAATAAGAATTTTTTTAAAAATATTCTGTTGGGTTATGATTTTGCACGGCAAGAAGGACCTTTTGAATTTAAGTATGCCCCATTCGGAGATGAAATGATACAGTTTGTTTTCTGCAAAAACGATGAAAATTTGGACTGTATTCCTGTAAAAGTAAGCGATTACGGCTGTACCGATTGGCACGATAACAGTGAGTATCTTATTTGGAAGCCTGTGACAAGCATATTTGCCGGCCTTAACAGTTTTGCCGATGATTTGTCAAAACCGGCTATGGATTATCGGCGTGCCACCCGCCATGTTGAAGATATGTATAAATACACATATCAAATGTACAGACAGATGGATAATGTTACAACCGCCACAAATATTTTGTCCGGTAACATAGATGAGCCTATCACCATTGATCTTTCCGAAATGTTAAAAGAAACCGAACACGCTTTAAGTTTCTATGAAGATATATCCCATTTGGATATGGAAATTGAGGACAACATTTTAATTAAAAGCGATCCTCGCATTATGATAAGCGGCATAGCCAATATTATTTTGAACAGCATTGTCTACCGTGGCGATGCTAATGTGGCAATAAAAATAAAGTTGAAAAAAACCGGCAACAACGCCCTGTTTATTTATTCCGATAACAGCAAGGGTATCAAAGACGAATTTTTACCCCATATTTTTAAGCCGTATTTTTCAAAAGATCCGTATAATGACGGTGAAAAAGACCCGTCTCTCGGCTTGGGGCTTTTTATCGCAAAATCTGCCTTTGATATGGCCGGCGGCAATATGCTTGTAAGCAGTAAATTCGGTGACGACACAGGGGTAACATACACCGTGTCTATCCCACTTGCCCAGGACGACGGATGTGTTTTCCGCAGTTTTGTGCAGGAAACTTTCGATTCCAGGTTTGGTGAATTACACGTTCAACTTTCCGACATTAAAGACTTTAAATTGAGATAAAACGAGATGTTTATTTAAACCGTACTATAATATTATATGATATAAACCGAGATTTATTTTAATCTCGGTTTTAATTTTAAATATTACCAAATAAAATGGCTGTATCCCGACTTTTGCGGAGTACAGCCAACATTATTATATATTTACTTATTTTCTTCCAAATAGTCAAAAGCAAACTGTGCGTAAACAGCGGCACCTCTTTTAAGCAAGCCTTCGTCAACTGTGTACTGCTCCTGATGATTTGTATAAATATAGCCCTTTTCTGTATCACGGCTGCCAAGGAATGAGAACACGCCCGGTACTTCACCCATATAGAATGAAAAATCCTCGCTGCCCATCATTGTATCAAGGTGACCTAAGCCATCTTCCCCATACAGCTTCTTAACTGCATTTTGAGCTATTGTATTAAGTTTTTCGTTATCGTTTATAACGGGAATTGTCATCCACTTAAAGTCAAGTTTTGCCTTTGCGCCAAAAGTTTCGGCTGTGCCGTCAATAATTCTTCTCATGGCATTCGGTATTCTGTCAAGATCGGAATCAAAAGCTCTTACGGTACCTTCCATGGTAACTTTGCCCGGGATAACATTAAATCTTGAGCCGCCCTCAATTGTTCCGATAGTCAAAACCAATGGATTAAGCGGGTCGTTGTTTCTTGAAACATATGTCTGCAAGTTCATAATTACTGATGCAGCTACAACTATTGCGTCAACACCAAGGTTCGGGGCGCTGCCGTGGGCTGTTCTGCCATCAATTTCAATTTTGAAAGATGAGCATGATGCCATTCTCTTACCGCTTTCAACACTTACGAGAGGAGCGTCAAAATTGCCCCAAATGTGTGAACCGTAAATTGCGGACACACCCTCCAAAACCCCTTCTTTTATTACAGCCTGTGCGCCTGTTGCGGTTTCTTCCGACGGTTGGAAAATTGCCCTTACGGTGCCGTTGATTTCGGATTTAACATCGTTGAGCATTTTTACAGCACCCAAAAGCATGGCCATATGGGTATCGTGACCGCAGGCATGCATGCAACCGTTTTGAGAAGCAAATTCAAGGCCTGTTTCCTCTTTGATAGGCAAAGCATCAATATCAGCTCTCAAAGCAACAATTTTACCGGGTTTATCTCCTTTAATATCTACATAACAACCGTAGCAATTTTCAAATCTGTGTGGTTCAAGCCCTAAGTCTTTAAGCTCTTTCACGATATATTCCGTTGTTTTCTCCTCTTTTTCAGAGAGTTCCGGGTGTTCGTGAAGATATCTTCTGTTTCTGATGATGTAATTTTCTGTCTGCTGTGCAGCTTCTTTAAAATTCATAATCAATACTTCCTTTCCATTTATGTTAAAATAATATCATAAAGAAAAAATTTTGGCAATATAATTTATATGTTTTGTAGAAAATGCCTGATTGATGGGAAAAGAAGCACCAAAAGTTGTTATTATAACGATTTAAGCCGCTTTACAATCACCCTTTGAATGATATACTTTGATTTTTCCGCCGGATTTTCTTTTGCATTTTTGAGCCGCCTCATAATAAATATCATATTTTACATATGATTTATATGCCAAAAATACGAATATAGCGGTTTTGGACGCAACAGCCCGAAAACTCTCCCCCATGTCAAATGAACCTACGCTTGCAAAAGCAAGCACTGCAAAAACAACAGTTAAAACATTATACAAATAAGATTTGATTTTAGCATTCATAATATCACCTCAACAACCGTTCGTTGTTTTTATAACTTGATAATACTACAACTTTTTGTTGTTGTCAACACTTATTTGTTGTTTTTGTTGTTTTTTGTCAAAAAATACCACTATCGGTTGTTTACAAAATTCAAAAATTGGTGTATAATACACCTAAGATAACAACCCAAGGTGGTATTGAGCATGTTTTATAAAAAATTAAAAGAACTTCGCAAGGAAAATAAAATAAGCCAGCGCACACTTGCCGATATGTTGGGCATAACACAGCAGGCAGTGGCAAAATGGGAAACCGGCAGGAGCACCCCGGACACCGACACATTGCAAAAACTATCTTCAATATTTAAAGTAAGTATAGATAATTTGCTGGGCGTTGAAAAATCATTGGACAATGCTTTTACAACGGCAGGCAATGACTTTGCCATTCCGATAATAGGCACGGTAAAAGCCGGGTACAATTCCCTTGCTTACAACGAGGATTTCGGCGTTGAGTATGCCAATGTGCATAATCCGAAAGATTATTTTTACCTTATTGTAAAAGGCGATAGTATGGAGCCGAGAATAAAAGACGGCGACCTGGCTTTGGTTCACAAACAAAACACTCTTGAAAACGGCGACTTAGGTGTTATTGTTTACGGTGACAATGAGGGCACGTTAAAAAGGTTTGTGAAAAGCGATAATATGATCATTTTACAGCCCTTTAACCCGGAGTACGAGGCCAAAATAATCACCGGTGATGATTTAAATAATGTTTATATTGCCGGCAAAGTTGTTGAGACGACAACAAAATGGTAAAATAAAATATCCTAAAAAAGAAAACCACCCTTGCATTTTTGCAAGGGTGTCTTCTTTTGGAAAAATACTATGAATTAGTGGAATAGCAAATATATAAAACCACGGAACTAATCGGGCAATGCCCTATTTTCCGCTGCCGGTGCAAAAGCCCCTGTTTCCGGCAAATCCTGCCAGTAACGCTTTGGCATAAAGGACAAACGACACTTTGGATTTTCTCTCTCTTTTATGGCTATGGTGTCATAAAAGTTTTTCCAAAGCCGCCTTATTTTTAATTCTTCCTCATCCGGCTGTGGTAAATCAATATTATCAACAAACACTATTTTATAACGATTTTGCGAATAAATCAAGACCTGTTTGTTATTTTCATCAAATATCACAAAAGATTGTTTGTGAAATCTTTGTGCAAAGTGGTTTGCAAGCAAGGGCAATACATTATTATCCCGATGAATTTTAGCCACATACACCCGGCCTGCCTTATAAAATCTTACAAAGCCCAAAAACTTTTCTCTTTCACGGTAAAGGGCAACATAGGCTTTGCGCAGGCGATAAACACAATCATACTTTACAAGGTTATAGATAATTTTCCCCTCTTTAAAGCCTGCAACAATGTAATTCAGCATAAGCATTTCTTTTCCCGGGATATTTGTTAAAAATACCTTCTGCAAAAACTCACAGTTATACCTGCCCATCTTATCTATTAAAGCATATTTTACCCTGCGTATTTGCTGTGGGTCATTTTCGATAGTGTAAAGCCGATAGAAAGATGGTTCTGCCATGTCATGTCTTACTATATCCTCAGGCTTTAGTCTGTTGTAATAAAAATTATACACGCAGGAAAGAAAGCCGTCAAACGTGCCGTCATAAACATATATCACTTTTTCCGTTGAATTTTCAAACATTTATACTCATCCCCCGGCCTTGATTTGCCATCCGATCAAACATACTTAGCTGTTCCGGCCGGTTTTCTATCCTAAAATTTTCTTTTGACCGCCGTGATGTAAGCCCAAGGAGAATTTTATTTTCTTCAAAAGGCACATACCGCATCATTTTCCCTTTGCAGGTTATAAAATATTTTGCTCTTTTCATTACCACACCAAGGCGTTTAAGACCGTCAAAATCCAAATAAGCCGCCCTCCTGGCCTTTACAATTCTAAGGGCGCTTGTAACCCCTATACCCGGAACACGCAACAGCATTTCATAAGGACAGGTGTTTACCTCCACCGGGAAATATTGCAAATTGTGCAGCGCCCAGTTGCATTTAGGGTCTATCTCACTGTTAAACATATTGTCCTTTTCACTTAAAATTTCTTCCGCTTTAAAGCCGTAAAAACGCAAAAGCCAATCTGCTTGATAAAGACGATGTTCACGCATAAGGGGCGGTTTTGTGTCTTGTGAGGGCAAACGGTTGTCCCGATTTATAGGTATATACGCAGAAAAGAACACTCTTTTCAATTTATATTTATCATAAAGTCCTTGGGTCAGCCTAAGTATTTGATAATCGCTTTCCGCACTTACCCCCACTATCATCTGTGTTGACCGACCTGCCGGGGCAAATTTCGGTGCCGATTTGTAAAGCACCATATCCTGCTGTGCCTGCCGACGGTTTTCTGCTATAGCTTTCATAGGCCGCAGTATTCCGTTTCGGCTTTTTTCCGGCGCAAGAGCCTTTAAACTTGCCTCACTGGGCAATTCTATATTTACGCTTACCCTGTCAACAAGGCTGCCCATAATGTCAATAAGCGGCTTTGAAGCCCCGGGTATAACCTTGGCGTGAATGTAGCCGTTAAATCGGTATTCTTCTCTTAAAATTCTGATACATTTTATCATTAGTTCCATTGTATGATCCGGATTTTTGATAACGCCGGAGGACACAAAAAGGCCTTCTATAAAATTACGCCTGTAAAAGTCCATTGTAAGATCCGCAAGTTCCCTTGGAGTAAAGGCGGTTCTCGGTCTGTCATTTGACTTTCTGTTTATACAAAAAGCGCAATCATATTCACAGTAATTGCTGAAAAGCACTTTTAAAAGAGAGACGCACCTGCCGTCTGCTGACCAGGTATGACATATCCCTGACGCCCTTGCAGAACCCACACTGCCCCCTGCACCTCGACTACTGCCGCTTGATGTGCAGGCCACATCGTATTTTGCCGCATCCGTAAGTATTGATAATTTTTCGTAAACAGTCATAATATCACCCGGTAAATATTATAACATCTATCAGTTGTTATTTCAATCATTTTACAAAATAAAATTGTATATTTTATCAAAAATTTAATAGAAATAAGTCTGTTATTGTGTTATAATTAAGCTTATAAGAAAATTTTGGCAGGTGCAAAGATTATGGCTATTGAAATTGTGAGAGATTATTTTAAAAAATTTGATATGGACAACAAGATTTTGGAATTTCCTGTTTCCAGCCGGACGGTGCGGCTTGCGGCCGTTGCTCTGGGCACGCAAGAGGCACGAATTGCCAAGACCATGTCATTTAAAAAGGACGACGGTTGTATTTTGGTTGTAACCGCAGGTGATGTAAAAATTGACAATGCAAAGTACAGACATACATTTGGCTTAAAAGCAAAAATGCTTACCCCGGATGAGGTTATGGAATATGTAGGCCATGCCATTGGCGGTGTTTGCCCTTTTGCGGTAAAAGATGGCGTAAAAGGCATTTACATTGACGAGAGCGTAAAGAGATTTGAAACGATTTTTCCGGCTTGCGGTTCACGGAACAGTGCTATTGAGCTTACCCCGGAGGAATTATTCAAATACAGCAACGCCGACCGGTGGGTTGATGTTTGCAAATTAAAAGAAGAATAAAATTTTAACAATTATAAACAGAGAAAGACTGCAATCCCACATATAGTGGTAATTGCAGTCTTTTTATTGTTCTACTTATTTAATTTTACAGTTTCCGTTATTTTATCAATAAGTTCCTGTGGCGGATCGTTGGCAAAATACATTATATATCTTGTATTCGTATTTTCGTCCACAAAGAAGTACACGGGAAATTCCCCTTCTTTATCTGCACGATACCCTGCCACACCGGCAATTTCACATTCTGATATTTCATAACCGCCATTGCGATAAGACTCTAAACTGTTTTGTATAGTCCCGTTTGCCTCTTCGAGAGAAGCTTCTTGTTTATGAAGAACATTAAACAAAAGTACCTCCTGGGTAAATTTTTTTGTAGTTACCTCTGTGATGATGTCATATTCATTTATTCTGTATTCACCGGGAACGGTAAATGTCAAATCCCCTGCCGTAGCCGTTTGATCCGGCTTTGAAGAGCCGGAAGAACAAGCCGGCAACAAAATTAAACAGAAAGCCAATAATACCGATAATAATTTCTTCATATCTAACCTCTTTTCAAGATATATTTGTAAACGCCCATACATAATACGGCCAACAGCATTCCGTCGGAAATCAGACATACGCTGATTGTCACCAGGTGACCTATTGCAAACAAAACAAGCGCTATCATCGCAACCCATTTATACACATCAAAATTTTGTGAAATTATGTATGCCGTAACTCCAAAACCGACAATTACTGTTATAATTGCATTTGGAATAAAATTCAGCACAAGCATACTGTACTCCCACCAGAAAAAATCCGAAATAAATCCCATAGTGACACCTCCGAGTGGTAAATCGTTTTACAATTTAATTGTATCAATCTGTTTGTGCAAAGTCAAGCAAAATTTTAAACTTATGTAAACAATTTTAATGTATTATGCAATAAATTTTACTTGTACAACAACGCCGTAACCCTCATATTATACAAGGGTTACGGCTTTATTGTTTTATTCTACTGATTTTAATGATTCTACCATAGGTATATCTCTCAGTTTATTTTTCATGGCAAAATTTACGATAAAGGCAAACAGCATTGTTATAACAAGAGATACTACATAGCTGTATGGTTGTATAACCCTGCCGAACATAACCGTATCAAGTTCCACCATAACCATTATTGCCAGATGCAACACCTTGCCAAGTAGCAAGCCTGCAAGAGAACCTATAAATGTAAGAATTATATTTTCACGGTAAACATAAGAATTTACCTCTTTTTCACGGAAACCGAGAACCTTTAATGTGGCAATTTCTCTCAATCTTTCGCTTATATTTACATTTGTGAGATTGTAAAGCACCACAAAGGCCAATGCACCGGCGGAAATTACAAGTACGATTACTATATAGTTAAGCGAGGATATCATACTGTCAAAATTATCAACGGTAGCGGTGTAGAAAGAAACTGTATCCACTCCCTTTTGTTCCGTTAAAAGTTTTGCGGCCTTGGAATCGTCGTGTTTATATTCATCCGCAACTTTTATAAGTAAGCTGTTGCTTTTTACCTGTAAATCAAAGGCGTTGCGATAACCGGCAGTTGTCATATAAATATAATGTCCCACATAGTTTTCGCAAATATCGCTTATTTTCACCTTTCTTGTCATACCTGAGGAATTTGTAATATCAATTTCATCTCCCACCGATATGCCCAGTTTGTTTGCCGTGTGTTCCGAGATTACCGCACCGGAAGTTTTTACGGCTATTTTTTCACCTGTTTTGCGATTGTGTAAATCCACATAATCTTCAAAATTGTCGCTGTCGGTTATAACACAAAGGGTTATGTCTATGCTGTCATCGTTGTTTGTGGCAGTGGCAGATTGATGATTTACCTCATAAACCCCCTCAAGTTCCGCTGAATTTTGCAATTTTTCCACAAGAGCTTCTTTTTCGCTCCGGGTCAAATCGTCACTTAAAGATGCAACACCCTGATAGCGGAAAATTTCTTCAAACTGAGTTGATACCAACTGGCTTATAGAGTCCTTTATGCCAAAACCAGCGATTAGCAAGGCGGTACATCCCCGTATGCCTATAACCGTCATAAGAAAACGCTTTTTGTACCTAAAAATGTTTCTTGCGGTGACCTTAGATGTAAACGACATTTTATTCCAAATAAAGCCGATGTGTTCCAGAAGAATTTTTTTACCCATTTTCGGGGTTTTAGGACGCATAAGAACAGACGGTGTTTCCACAAGTTCTTTATAACAGGCCGCAAAAGCCGCACCGGTTGTAACCGCCACGGAAACAATGGCGCTGAGAACCATAAGCCCCGGTACAAAGTAAATTTTCATAGCCGGCAAGGTGTACATCATATTCCAGGCAGTATATATGATAAAAGGAAATGCCACCGTGCCAAACCGCAAGCCGGCTATACTGCCTACAAAAGACGCAGAGGCTGCGTAAAACACATACTTAAACGCTATCTGACTTGTCCTGTAACCCAATGCCTTTAATGTGCCGATTTGTGTGCGCTCCTCGTCAACCATTCTTGTCATTGTTGTAAGGCAAACAAGCATGGCCACAAGTAAAAAGAACACCGGGAATACCTTTGAAATAGCGTCTATTCTCTCTGAAGCTCCGTTGTAATCAACATAGCTGTAATGAGAGTTGCGGTCAAGAATATACCATTTTGCCTGTGCTATTCCGTCAATCTGTGCCTGAGCTTCCACAAGTTGATTGTAAGCGTCGTCAAGCTGCTGTTGTCCGTCTGCTTTTTTCTCCTCTAACTCTTTTTTACCCTTTTCAAGGGCGACTTTTGCGGCGGCAATCTGCTTTTCACCGTCGGCAAATTGGGCGTTTGCCTGCCGTTTTGCATTTGCAAGCTGAGTTTCACCGTCGGATATTTGCTTTTCCCGGTCAGCTATTTGTTTATTTATTTGGTCAAGAGCAGACTTTGAGCCGCTAAGACCCCGGTCGATAGTGTCAAGAGCCTTTTGATAATTGTCAACCGATTGATTTGCCTGTTCAAGTTCTGCTTGTGCCAAGGCAAGTTCCGTTTGCGCTGTGGATAAATCAGCGGACAAATTTGGATTTTCGCTTTCTATTCGTGCTATTATTTCGTTATTGGCATTTACTTTTTCCTGATTTTCCGCAATACGCCGCTGAATTTCAGCCTTTTGCGCCTCGTCTGTTGTAATGTTCAACAAGATTTGATCTGCTGAAATCTTCCGATTTAATTCTACATTGTCATTTTTCCGCTTTACATATATTTCGTTTTTATTGTATAAATCATCGTAAACAGCCTTTTTTTCATTGTAAGTTTGCTGTTTTTCCCGCTGATGGGCTTTGGCAGAGTTCAAATTATCCTGTGCCTCCTGCCTGTATGGGGCAACGGACTCCAATGCCTTATCGTAGGCTTCCTGCCGTGTTTTAAGCTGTTCCTTATAAGTTTGCAAGGTGGCCTTATTTGTGTCTATCTGCTGTTGTGCAGATGTAAACTGCATTTCAGCCATACTTTTACTTGTGGAAAGTTTGATTTCGTTTTGGAAAATCTCCTTTTCTCCGTCATCTAACTTCTTCTCTGCGGCGGCAATTTGGCTTTCAAATTCTTCTTTACCTTTTTCGTACTCCCGATAGGCATCGTCATATTTTTCCTGTGCCCGGTCTAAAATTTCCCGTCGTCTTATATCGCTGCGCCGAACCCCAAGTTCTTCCAATTTGTCTGTTACAGGCTCTATATAATCAAAATATTCGCCCTTAAAGCTGTTAAAATCTTTGGCACCGTCAACTGTGACAAAAGCCTCGGTGAATATGTCCAAAGCAAAATCTTCTTTTGGGATATACGCAAAAACAGATACCGAGCCGCTGCCTATACTGCTTGACCCCTTTTGATAGGAAAGATAATAAGAGCTTTTAACCTTGCCCACAATGGTGTATTTATTCTTTTTAAATGTGTCTAATATATCATCGCCGGTGCCGGAAGAAATTGTTATCTCCTGCCCCACCGATAAAGAGTTTGAAACAAGCTTGCCCTCTTCAACAACAATTTCACCGCTTTTTTGGGGCAATCTGCCCTCGACTACTATAAGGTGGTTCATATATTCATCGTCATCGTCACCCAAATGATTTAAATCAAGTGAGTGGATGCGCATAACCGTTTGGGTGGTATCTATGCTTACGAAAACATCAGCCTCGTAGGCCGGCATAACAGCCTTTACACCGTCAACCTTTTCTATCGCCTTTACATCCTCATCTGTTATGCCGAAATTTGACATAATGCGGTAGTCCATAAGGTTTTCATCGTCAAAATATTTGTCTGCATTAAGGCGCATAACATCACCGGTGGCACACACCCCGGCAAAAAAAGCCGTGCCGATGGCCACTATTGCAAATATTGAAAAAAATCTGCCTTTGGTTTTTCGTATTTCTCTGAAAGTATCTTTAATAAGCGAATTATTCATATTACCACTCAATATCTTCTACCGGCATAGGGTTTTCATTTATTTCTATTGATTCTATCCTGCCGCTTTTTACATGGATGACCTTATCCCCCATGGGACAAAGAGCCAAGTTATGTGTAATTACCACAACCGTCATGTTGTGCCGGCGGCAGGTGTCCTGTAAAAGTTTTAAAATTGCTTTGCCGGTTTTGTAATCCAACGCACCGGTTGGCTCGTCGCACAAAAGCAATTTTGGATTTTTTGCCAAAGCCCTGGCTATGGCAACACGCTGTTGTTCGCCGCCGGAAAGCTGCGCCGGGAAATTATCCTTTCTCTCTTTAAGGCCTACCGCCTCTATTGTTTCATCTATATCCAAAGGGTCTTTGCAAATTTGAACCGCCAATTCCACATTTTCCTTTGCGGTAAGGTTTTGCACAAGGTTGTAAAACTGGAAAACAAACCCTATATCATACCTGCGGTAGTCTGTAAGTTGCCTTGAATTCATCTTACTTACAAGCCGTCCGTCAACGGAAATATCGCCGCTTGTGCAAGTGTCCATACCGCCAAGCAAATTTAATATAGTGCTTTTTCCCGCACCGGAAGCGCCGGCGATTACAACAAATTCGCCTTTTTCTATGGTAAAATCAACTCCTGCAAGAGCAGGTATTTCCACCTCACCCATTTTATAGATTTTTTTAACATCTCTAAATTCTATAAAACTCATATTAACTCCATAAAATTTATATTATAATCTTTCCAAAACCGTTAATTGATTATCAAAAATACGGAGATTGTCCCGGTTTAATTGTCCCAGTTTAACGGTTTTTATTTTTCCGTGATAGTCGCTGCCGCCGCTTACAAGCAAATCATATTTTTGGGCGGTGTCAAGCAAAAACCTGACTTCTTTTTCGGTATAGCGACTGTAATAACATTCCAATCCCTGAATACCCATTTCCAAAAGGTCAAAAAGTTCTTTTTGAAAGCGTTCCGGGGAAAGACGCTTCTCCCCCTCACCGCCTAACGGGTGTGCCCAAATTGCAACTCCGCCGGCTTTTTGTATAGCTTTTATAGCCGGTGCAGGGGATGGATCTGTAACATTTGTTTTTATTTTATTAAGATAATTTTCAAATGCGTCAGTTTTATTATCCGCAATCCCCTTTTGCACCATAAGCTGAGCCAAATGAGGTTTACCCCGTCGGTTCATTCTGTTTAATTGATCCAGTTCCTCATCGGTGAAAGTTATATTGAAATTATCCTTTAAAAATGCAATTCTTGCAACCATTTTTTCACGGTGGCTTTCCATTTGCCGCCGGCACATTTGCCGAATACAGCTTGATTTTATATCGTATCCATATCCCAAAATATGGCATAATTTTGATGAACGGCAGGAAAATTCCACACCTTTTATAAACCTAAGCCCGGTCAAATCAGCTTTCGACAGAATTTCCTCCACACCCCGGACAGTGTCATGATCGGTAAGAGCAAAAGTTTTTATTCCTTTTTCTCTTATCTTTTCCACTATTTCAACAGGGCTGTCAGTTCCGTCGGATGCCGTAGAGTGCAGGTGCAAATCTACATTTGTAAAATCCATATTTCACCGCCTTTTCCGTTTTTACTATTATAACAAAAATAGGAGTAATGTGCAAACATTACTCCTTATATAATCTAAAATCAGCCGTTATTTTTCTTTTCGTTGATTTTTGCTATTGCATCCTTGCGTGAAAGGTTAATTCTGTTCTGGTCATCAATTTCGGTTACCATAACAAGAATTTCGTCGCCTACATTTACAACATCTTCAACCTTGGCAACACGTTTGTCGTCAAGTTTTGAAATGTGAACAAGGCCCTCTTTACCCGGTGCGATTTCAACAAATGCGCCGAAGTTCATAAGTCTTGTTACAACGCCCTTGTAGATTGCGCCAACTTCCGGATCTTCAACGATAGTTTTAACTATCTGGTATGCCTTTTCGATACCCTCGGAATCAAGACCGCTGATAAATACATTGCCGTCATCGTCAATGTCAATTGTAACATTGCATTCTGCGCAAATCTTCTGGATAACCTTGCCGCCCTTGCCGATAACATCCTTAATCTTATCTGTGTCAATAACAAGGCTCTTCATCTTAGGAGCATACTTGGAAAGCTCTGCTCTCGGCTCTGCGATAACAGGCTTCATAATGTCATCCAAAATGTGCAATCTTGCCTTGCGGCATTTTTCAAATGCTTCGGCGATGATTTCGTAAGTCAATCCGTCAACCTTAATATCAACCTGAATTGCTGTGATGCCGTTGCGTGTACCGCCAACCTTAAAGTCCATATCGCCGAAGAAGTCTTCGATACCCTGAATGTCAACCATTGTCATCCAGCGGTCGCCCTCTGTGATAAGACCGCAGGAGATACCTGCAACAGGCTCTTTAATCGGAACACCAGCATCCATAAGAGCAAGTGTTGAACCGCAGATTGATGCCTGGCTTGTTGAGCCGTTTGATGACAAAACCTCTGAAACAACTCTTATTACATAAGGGAATTCTTCCTGACTTGGAAGAACAGGAACCAACGCCCTCTCTGCAAGAGCACCGTGACCGATTTCTCTTCTGCCCGGGCTTCTCAGGCTTCTTGCCTCGCCTGTTGAATACGGAGGCATATTGTACTGGTGGAAGTATTTCTTTTCATATATATCCTGCAAGCCGTCAATAAGCATAGCGTCTTTCTGTGTGCCCAATGTACAGATAGAAAGCACCTGTGTCTGACCTCTTGTAAACATACCGGAACCGTGAACTCTCGGCAAAAGACCTACTTCTGCGGAAAGAGGACGGATTTCATTTATGCCACGGCCGTCAACACGTTTACCCTCGTCTAAAAGCCAACGGCGAACAACAAATTTCTGTAATTTGTACATACATTCGTCGATCATAGCTGTCTGCTCCGGGTAAAGCTCGTCAAATTTTGCGTGAACCTCTTCATAGATAGGCTGTAAGCGATTGTCTCTTTCAACCTTATCATCTGTGTCAAGGGCAGCCTTAACCTTGTCAATGGCAAATTCCTTGATTGACTCGAACATATCGTGGTCAACTTCGATATGCTGGAAGTCGTACTTAGGTTTGCCGACTTCGGCAACAATCTCGTCAACAAAATCAATAAACTTCTTGATTTCCTCGTGGCCTGTCTTGATAGCTTGAAGCATTGTGTCCTCAGGAACTTCCTGTGCGCCGGCTTCAATCATAACAACCTTTTCCTTTGAGCAAACAAGGGTGAGGTCAAGTTTATTTTTTTTCTGCTGTTCGGCATTAGGCATAAGAACGATTTCGCCGTCAACCAAGCCTACGGAAATGCCACCGATAGGGCCGTTAAACGGAACATCAGAAGCGCAAGTTGCGATAATAGCACCAAGCATGCCTACAATCTGCGGGTCACAATCCGGGTCAACAGACATAACGGTCATAACGATTGAAACATCGTTTCTCATATCCTTAGGGAACAAAGGACGCATAGGTCTGTCAACAACTCTTGATGACAAAATAGCGCTCTCGCCTGGACGGCCTTCTCTTCTGAGGAATGAACCCGGTATTCTGCCTACTGAATAAATCTTTTCTTCAAAATCAACTGAAAGAGGGAAGAAATCAATGCCCTCTCTCGGTGCAGCGCTCATGGTAACATTTGCAAGAACAACTGTTTCGCCGTATCTTACAAGGCATGAACCGTTTGAAAGAACGCACATTTTGCCCATTTCAACAGTGAGTTTTCTGCCGGCAAATGTGGTTTCAAATACTCTGTAACTCATTGTAAATCTCCTTTTAATGTATTTGGGATTGTCTGGCAAGAGAGATTATATTTTTAGCAATAAGTTCAGCCTTTATCACACAAATAAAAGCTCAATAAAATGCTAAATATAATATCTTCTCTTGCCCGGAAATAATTACATTTTTACAGACGGAAAGGCAGATGTTACCACCTGCCTTATAATCATCTGTAAATTACTTACGCAAACCAAGTTTTGCAACGATAGCACGGTATCTTTCGATATCTGTTTTCTGCAAGTAAGCAAGCAAGTTTCTACGACGACCAACCATCTTAAAAAGACCGCGGCGTGAGTGGTTATCCTGCTTGTTTGTTTTGAGGTGTTCAGTGAGGTGGTTGATTCTTGCTGTGAGCAAAGCAATCTGAACCTCAGGTGAACCTGTGTCGCCTTCGTGCATCCGGTAAGATGCGATAATTTCCTGTTTGTTAATCATAATTATTTTCACCTTTCTGTTATTTGCCCATAACTCAGCAAAAGGTCGGTGAACGCCCTTGGGCTTTCTCCTTATGCCGATTCATAGGTTACTGTAAGATTATATCACCAAAACGGCGGTTTGTAAAGCAGAATTTATATATTGATTTCCGCCAAGTATTCTTCGGCAGAGGCGGCGGCATCTCTTATCATTTTGCCAAGCTCGTCCATTGTGTCAAATTTTCTTGCACCGAAAAGGTATTTAAAAAATTCAACTTTTATCTCTCTGTCGTACAAATTTCCGTCATAGCCCTTTATATAGGTTTCGCAAGTGAGGTTTGTGCCGTTAAATGTGGGGCGTGGGCCGAAACCGGTGGCAGAGGGATAATAAACCCCATCAACCAAAGTTCTTGTTATATACACTCCCGGCAAAGGCGAGCACATGCTTTCCGGGTAAATTTGGTTTATTGTAGGAGTGCCCATTTTTCTGCCGTTTTCCTTGCCGTGGACAACAACAAACTCAACGGAATACGGTCTGCCAAGCATTTTATTGGCAAACTCTATGTCACCTGCCCCGATGGCGTTTCTTATGGCGGTACTGCTTACTACGGTATCGCCTATTTTAACCGTATCCGCCTCTACAAAATCTATGCCGTACTTTTGGCAAAGTTCTTTCAGAACCTCCACATTTCCCCGTCTGTTTTTTCCGAAGAAAAAGTTTTCACCGCAGAATACAGCCTTTGCCCCCATAGACTTTATAAGTACATCGGTTACGAATTCTTCCGGTGTAAGCCGTGAGAACACAGCAAAATCCGGTGAGTAAAAAAGCTCTACGCCAAGTTTTTCCATACAGTCAAGTTTTTGATTTTGAGTATATATATCCTTGCCTTTATGACCTAATTTTACCGTTTTTGTAAATGTAAAAATTGCCCTTTGCAAACCGTGTTTGCCGGCGTAGTCGTCCATAAGTTTAATAAGATATTGGTGAGCTATATGAACGCCGTCAAAATACCCCAGAGCCACGGCGGAATTTTTTTCGTTTTTCCAACCTATATCATATACTTCAAGCATCTAAATTTTCCTTTTCTTTTTCAGTAAACAATTTAATCACTTTTAATTTTTTATCGGTGATATTTGAAACGGCAAAAAATCTGTCGTGATAATAAACCCTGTAATCTCCGTCAGGTTTTGATATTCTGCTCTCGGCTCCGTTTAAAGTTCTCATGGCAAGTTCTTTTGAAAGGTCTATTCTTGGCAAGTGCATAAACACGGTGTCGGTGCTTAAAACAAGGCTGTCGATTGTGCCTTCCTTTCTCGCCTTTTGCAACTGAGAAATGGTAACCGCCTGTTCCGCCGTGTATCCGCAGGCCATGGTGCGGCAAAGGCTTGTCATCACGCCGCCGCAGCCGAGTTTTTCCCCTATGTCGTCAATAAGAGTTCTGATATATGTTCCCTCGGTGCATTTAACACGAATTTTATATTCGTTTTCCGGCAAATTTCCATCGTCAAGCATCTCTATTTCTTTTATGGTTACGCATCTCCGGTTTCTGTCAACGGTAATGCCTTTTCTTGCAAGTTTATATAAAGGCTGTCCGTTTACCTTTATTGCAGAAAACATAGGCGGTATCTGAGAAATTTCTCCTTTAAATGACATAACGGCGCTTTTTACCTGCTCATCGGTAACATCTACCGGTTTTTCTTCGATGACAGTGCCCAAAATATCCCCGGAGTCTGTCTTTATTCCGAGTTTGAATGTGGCAACATATTCTTTATCTTTGATAACCTGCATATCAACGGCCTTTGTGGCTCTGCCCATAAAAAGGGGCAAAACCCCGGTAGCCATAGGGTCCAATGTGCCGGAGTGTCCCACTTTTCTTGTGCCTAAGATGCCCCTCCGTTTTGCAACCACATCAAAACTCGTCCAGTCCTGTTCTTTATATAGAATTATTATTCCGTTGCGGTCGATTTTCTCTATTGACATTGTTTACCGATTTCCTTTAACATATCACTTTTTATATCCGTCAGGTTGCCATTTATAACGCACCCCGCCGCCCTTATGTGTCCGCCGCCGCCGAAAGCCGCAGCAATTTTCGATGCATTCATACTTTCGCCGGTTCTGACAGAGCATTTAAAAGTGTTTTCCTCTGTCTGCTTAAACATAACCGAACACTCAACCCCCTCAAAGCCTCTTGCCATTGAAACAAGACCGTCTAAATCCGTAGGCTCCGGGTTTATTCTTTGTAAATCTTCTGCCGACAATGACAAAATAACACATTTACCGCCGAAATAGTATTCATAATTGTTGAGGGCGAATTTTTCAAGTTCCACAGTTTTGGCACTTTTTTCCATAAAGAATTTTTCGTTTAACTTTGCATGCTCCGCACCCTTTTCCATAAGTTGTGCCGCCACAATATGAGTATAGGCCGATGTGGACGAATACATAAAACATCCTGTGTCGGTTATTATTCCGGTATAAAGAGCATTGGCAATGTCTTTGGTTATTTCCGTGCCCATTGCCTGCAAAATTTCATATACAAGCTGTGCCGCCGCAGGATAATCGCCTTTAAGACAAACATTTTCGCTGTACAGCTGATTTGAGCCATGGTGGTCTATACAAAGCTCTATATTTTCTTTATATTGCGCCGGTATATCCCCAAGCAAGGGCAAACTTGCCACATCGACGGCAACCTTGAATTTTATATCAAATTCTCCGGCGTAAACAGGTAAATTCAGATAATCATACTTTGCGGGTATTTTATCGGCGCAGACAACAGCGCAGGTTTTGCCTGCCTGTTTAAGGCCGTAACACAAGGCTGCGGCACTGCCCAAGGTATCACCGTCCGGGCTTTTATGACACATAAGCAATATATTGTCATTATCAAGCAGCATTTGCGCCGTCTGTTCAACGGTTATATTATTTGCCATTTTCCTTGATTTCCCTTAAAATATCATCTATCTTCTGTGCGTATGCGGCGCCTTCGTCTTTTACAAATGTAAATTCCGGGCTACGTCTTATGTGCAAACGCTTTGAAAGTTCGCCTCTGATAAACCCTTGAGCCTTTGTAAGGGCTTTAATTGCGTTTTCGCATGCCTCATCGCCGTCCAAAACGCTGATATGAACTTTGGCGTTTGTCAAGTCCGGGCTTGTTTCAACACGCATAATTGTCCAAAAGCAATCAAGACGCGGATCTTTCATTTGAGATACGATAGAAATCAACTCTTTTTTTATATCTTCGTTAAGTCTTTCAACTTTTGTTGAGTTCATTAAAAATTACCCCTTTCATTTAAACAAAGCGGCAGTTACGCCGCCTTGTTATGTTATTTATATTATTCTTCACGATATTCTTCGATGATGAAGGATTCAAAAATATCTCCCTCTTTAATGTCCTGATACTTTTCAAGACCGATGCCGCACTCAAAGTTTTGTGCAACTTCCTTTACATCGTCTTTGAAACGACGGAGTGATGCGATTTCATCCTCTGTGATAACGATGCCGTCACGAACCAATCTGATCTTTGCGTTTCTTGCAACCTTACCTGATTTTACATAACAGCCGGCGATTGTGCCAACGGAAGAAATCTTGTAGACACTTCTTACTTCTGCCTGGCCCAGTTCAACTTCTCTGAACTTAGGCGCAAGCATACCCTTCATAGCATCCTTAACATCATTAATAGCGTCATAGATAACACGATAAAGACGAAGTTCAACATTGTTTTGCTCGGCGTCCCGCTTTGCGGTTGCATCCGGGCGAACGTTAAAGCCGATGATAATGGCATTAGATGCAGAAGCAAGCATAACATCGCTCTTGTTGATAGCGCCTACTGCGGCGTGAATTACCTTTACACGAACCTCATCATTTGATATTTTTTCAAGTGACTGCTTAACTGCCTCGGCAGAACCCTGAACGTCCGCTTTAACAATAATCGGCAATTCCTTCATCTCGCCCTGGGCAATCTGGCTGAACAAGTTGTCCAAAGTAACCTTCTGATAGCTGTTAAATCTTTCTTCTTTAATAGCTGTTGCTCTCTTTTCCGCCAGTTCTCTTGCAAGTTTTTCGTCCTCGACTGCATCAAACAAATCTCCCGCTGCCGGAACTTCCGTAAGACCTGTGATTTCAACAGGTGTTGACGGACCTGCCTCTTCAACACGCTGTCCCTTATCGTTCTTCATAACTCTTACACGACCTACGGCTGTGCCTGCAATGAGGACATCACCTTTGTGAAGTGTACCGTTCTGCACCAAAATTGTGGCAACCGGGCCGAGACCTTTATCAAGTCTTGCCTCGATAACCGCACCTTTTGCACGGCGGTTAGGGTTGGCTTTAAGTTCACTTACTTCGCTTGTAAGATTTACCATTTCAAGCAATTCGTCAATGCCCATACCTGTGTGAGCCGAAATAGGCACGCAGATTGTATCGCCGCCCCATTCTTCCGGTACAAGGCCGTATTCCGTAAGACCCTGCTTTACTTTTTCCGGGTTGGCCGTCGGTTTATCCATTTTGTTGATGGCAACGATAATCGGGATATTTGCCGCCTTGGCATGGTTGATTGATTCGATAGTCTGTGGCATGATACCGTCGTCTGCGGCAACAACCAAAATAGCTATATCGGTAATCATGGCACCGCGCTGACGCATAGAAGTAAATGCCTCGTGACCCGGAGTATCCAAGAAAGTAATCTTCTTACCGCCTGCAACTACCTGGTAAGCGCCGATGTGCTGTGTAATGCCGCCGGCTTCGCCCTGTGTTACATGAGTTTTTCTGATAGCGTCCAAAAGGGAAGTTTTGCCGTGGTCAACGTGACCCATAACAACAACTACCGGAGGGCGTTCCCGGGTGTTTTCCCGTGTGTCCTCAACCTCGTCAAAAAGTCTCTCCTCGATAGTTACAACAACTTCTTTTTCAACCTTTGCACCCATTTCCTCGGCTACAACGCTGGCCGTATCAAAGTCGATAACCTGGCTTACAGATGCCATTACACCCAAAGTCATAAGTTTTTTAATTACATCGCTGGCTGTTGCTTTAAGCCTTGTGGCAAGTTCGCCGACTGTGATTTCGTCAGGAATTTGCACTTTAAGCTGAGCGTGTCTTGCCTTTTCAAGCTGAAGTCTTTCAAGGCGCTGTGCTTCGGTTTCAACTTTCTTTTTGCCAAAGTTGTTCTGCTGTCTGTTGTTGTTTTTATTTTTAATTTTCTGTTTGCCGCCGGACTGGTTTTTTCTCTGTCCGCCGCCGAAAGATTTTGTCTGTGCAAGCCGATCGTACTTTTCGTCAAACTTGTTCATATCCACAAAACCTGTCTGGCGTGTGTCAACAGTGATTGTAACTCTTTCCTGTTTTACCGTGTTCTGCTTTTCGGCCTTTTTCTGTTTATGAGCGTTCTCAACTATTGTGCCGTCTGCTCTCTTCAAAGGCTCGTTTGAGGACGCTTTATCTGCCTGGGGTTTGCTGTTGCCGTTTCCCTTGTTGTTGCCGGAATTATTGCTTTTACCGTTTTGAGGTTTATTTTCCTTTTTAACCTCTTTATTTTCAGCCGGTTTTTTATTATCCTGTGGTTTAGCGGTTTTGTTTTCCTTGGCGTCCTTTTTATTTTTGTTATCTTTATTGTCCTTTTTGCCGTCTTTTGGGCGTTCGGATTTTTGTGGCTGTTCTTTTTTAACATCCCGTGCAGGTTTTTCTGCCTGTTTTTCCTGCTGCTTTTTAGCCGCACTTGACAGATATTCGGCAGCGTTTTCTATTTTAGCCTTATTTGACAAGGCCTCGAAAGCTACATTAGCCTGTTCTTCCGTGAGGACAGTCGACTTTTTAATTTCAGTGCCAAGGAGTTCGCTTAAAGTTGTAAGAGCTGTTTTGGCATTGAGGTTAAAGTCCGCAATAAGATTGCTTGCTTTGTATTTTATAACCATCTGTTACTCTCCTTCTGTTTGTTTGATTGAACCGGACAAAAGAACCGCCAAATTTTCATCATTGACGGAAATCACCCCGGTAAGCCTGCCGCATACAGTTGATAAATCGTACTGTGTTAAGCCGACTGTATATAACGGCACTTTACTGCCTGTCAATCTTTTTATATTTTCGCCTGTGCGCCGGCTGGTGTCCGCTGCCAGCACAACTGCTTTTGCTCTGTTTTTTTCGATCCGTTCTTTTACCATGTCAAAACCCATTGACACCTTGCCGGATTTTCTTGCAAGAGATATTGCAAATAATATTTTATTCAACGTTTATCTCCCGTGCAAGTTTTTCGTATATTTCATCACTGATTTCGGTTTCAAAGGCTCTTTCAAGTTTTTTGCCTTTCTTGGCAAGGGCAAGACAGTTTACATCCTTACAAATATAAGCCCCTCTGCCCCGCTTTTTACCTGTGATATCAATGGAGATGTCACCGTCTGCGCTTCTTACCACACGCAACAGCTCTCGCTTGTCTTTTGACTGCCCGCAGCCTACGCATCTTCTTTGAGGAATTTTTCTTATTGCCATAAAAACGCCTCCCGATTATTCGCCGAAGTAACCGCTTTCAGGGTGAATATCAATCTTATAGCCTGTAAGATGTGCGGCAAGTCTTGCATTTTGGCCTTTGTTGCCGATTGCAAGTGAAAGCTGTTCGTCCGGAACGGTAACTCTGCAAGCTTTGGGCTGCTGTGAAATGATTTCAACGGAAGTCACCCGTGACGGTGAAAGTGCGGCTTTGATAAATTCTGCCGGATCCTCGCTGTACTTGATAATATCTATCTTTTCGCCGTTAAGCTGGCTCAAAACACTTTCGATTCTGGCTCTTCTTGAACCTATGCAAGCGCCGATAGGATCAACATTTTCGTCTTTTGACCAAACTGCCATTTTTGTTCTCCGGCCGGCCTCACGGCTGATTGATTTAATTTCTACTGTACCGTCAAAAATTTCAGGTACTTCAAGTTCAAAAAGTCTTGCCACAAAGTTTGAATGAGTTCTTGAAAGCATTATCTTCGGGCCTCTTTCGGTGGAAACCACATCGGCAACATAAACTTTTACACTGTCGCCCACTTCGATAACCTCACCGGGAATTTGTTCTTCTTTCGGAAGTACAAATTCGTTTGAACCGATTTGAAGAATTGCGGCGCCGCTTTTTTCGCTTATTCTCAGCACAGTGCCTGTTACAAGCTCGTGAATTTTACCCTGCATATCGGCGAAAAGCTGTTCTTTTTCTGCCTCCTTGATACCCTGGCGGATAACGTTTTTAGCTGCGCCTACCGCAATGTAGCCGAAATCTTTTGTTTTAAGAGGAATTGCAAGCTCTGTACCTATTGTGGCTCTTGCGTTGATTTCTCTTGCCTCTTCAAGGCTGATTTCGCAATCCGGGTCCTCAACTTCATTTACAACGGTTTTAACAATTGAAACCGTAAAGTTTTTCTTTTTCTCGTCTGCTTCAACTCTCACATTTCCCTCGATACCAAGGTCTTTTGAAACAGCAACTTCCATTGCCTTTGTGATTTTTTCAAGCAAAACTTCTTTTTTAATATTTCTCTCTTTCTCGATTACATCGAGAGCGTCAAAAAATTCCTTATTCATTTTCTGTCTTTCTCCTAAAATAAGTCTTCGTCGTCACACAGCTTTATATACGATGTTTCCTTTGTGTCAATAACAAACTGTGCGCCGTCATCTCTTTCTATCGTTACATAGCCGTTGTCGTAGTCTTTGAGAACGCCTTTGATTTCCTTTACACCGTCTTTTGCACGGATAAGGCGAGCCGAAACAACTTCTCCCATTTTCTTTTCAAAATGAAACGGCCTTGTAAGTTTTCTGCCCAGCCCCCGTGAAGAAACTTCAAAATAATAATTTTGTTCAATCGGATCAGCCGCATCAATAAGCGGGTCAACAGCCCTTGACAGATTTTCACATTCATCAATGTTTATTCTGTCGTTATCCTTATCAATAAATACTCTCAAATACCAATCCGGGCCTTCTTTTTCAAATCTGACATCCCAAAGAATGAGCCCCATTTCGTCACAAACCGGTTTTACGATTTCCTCAACGATTTCCGTTGCCTTTTTGCCCTTAGCCAAGCAGATTACCTCCTTAAAAAATTTAAAAACAAAAGAGAAGGTTGCCCTTCTCTCCTTTACTAAACTGATTACTGAATGATAATACCACATTTAAACAAAAATTGCAATAGTTTTTTAGCATAAAATCTAATGTTTTGCAAATAAAATTCGTTTTTTTACCGGCACCGTGGTTTACACCGCAAAATTTTATTGACTTTTACACATTATTGTTGTATTATATTAAGGTAGTTGATTTGCCGCTATGGTGAAATAGGCAGACACAAGGGACTTAAAATCCCTCGATAGAAATATCGTACCGGTTCAAGTCCGGTTAGCGGCACCAACTTAAAGACGATACCTTTTTGGGTATCGTCTTTTTTGTTGCCATTTTAAAAGCAACCTGTTTGTGCAGGTTGCTTTTTCACATATACTATGCAATTACTTGTGATTAAAGGAATTTGTCAAGTTCTGTTTCAACTTCCGGCATCTTTTTAACCACCGGATTCTCCGTCAAAACGCCGTGGGACATAACCATATTCACATTTCTCAAAGCCTGAATGTCTTTAATAGGGTTGCCTGCGGTTACAATCAAATCGGCGCACTTGCCTTTTTCAATGCTGCCTGTAATATTGTCTATGCCGGCTATCTGTGCGTTGATAAGTGTTGCGGTGTGCAGTGCAAAAGAATTTGTAACACCGCAGTACTTAACAAAATAGTTAAGTTCACGCCACATATCGTAATGGGTGATATATGGGCAACCTACATCTGTACCTAAACCAACGGGAATACCGTTTTCAAGGCAGGCCTTTGCACAGTCGATTACGCCCTCAAACACAATATTGCCGTTGTACTGTGCCATTTCGCTGGCACCGCTTATTTCTCTGTCAAACAGAGCAAATGGCAAAGCCGGTGATATTGTGCAAATGTGTGCGGCTTTTCTGTCTTTAAACAGTTTTATGATTTCTTCATCGGGTTTTGCGCCGTGTTCTATTGTGTCAACGCCGTTTTCAAGGGCAACTCTTACCCCCTCCGGGCTTTCCACATGGGCGGCAACTGCCAAACTGTTTTTATGCGCCACATCACAGCAGGCTTTTACAATTTCAGGGGACATTTTAAGTTCACCCGGTTCGCCTTTTGCCTTTGCGTCAAGCACTCCGCCGGTAATCATAAGTTTTATCAAATCCGGGTGTTCTTTTATTATTGTTTCGGTAAAATATTTGCCCTCTTCAACATTGTGTGCCTCGTAGGCGAGAGAGCCGGCCATGTGTCCGCCCGGAACAGAAACCGCCATATTACCTGCCAAAATTCTCGGCCCCGGTGTTTTACCGGCTTCGATTAAATCTCTTACCTTTGTATCAAAATCCGCAACGCCGCCTACTGTTCTTATGGTTGTAACGCCGCTGTAAAGTTCGGTTTTGGCATAGCCTTTGCACATATTTATGCCAATCTTGCGCATAAGGCCGTTGCTTGTAATCATTTTAACGGTTTTCTTTGTGTCCTTCGGTTTCTTTTCCGGCTTGCCTGTTGCCGGTAAATGCACGTGCATATTTATAAGTCCCGGCATTATATACTTGCCGGCCAAGTCTATAACTTTGCAATCGGAAACATCGGCACCCTTGTCTGCAATATCTACTATTTTATCTCCGTCGATGATAATAACTTTATCCCGAACAGGCTGCATATCCTTTGTACCGTCAAGGATAATTCCGTTTATAAAAGCATATTTCATAGCTACTTCCCCTTTTACTTTTTATTACATTATAAAGCCTAACCCGATGTTTTTTCAAGCACTATATTTAAATTTTAAACACTTTTGATTATATGTAAAAAAGAGGCCGTAAAACGACCTCTTTAAATTTGCACAATATTGAATTAAGCGTTAAATTTATCTTCGTCAAGCATATTTTCGCTCTTTGCAACACAGATTGAAGCAACCGCATCACCTACAACATTAAGTGATGTAACAAGCATTTCGATAGGTCTGTTGATTGCAAGGATAAGTGCGTATGCTGCCAAAGCAGGTTCGGTTACAAGGCCGATGCCCGAAAGAATTGTAAACAGGATAACGCCGCCTGCACCCGGTGCCGCCGGTGTGCCCACAGAGGCAACCAGTGCCAAAACAGCTATTGTGATAAGCTGTGGAATTGTAATCTGTACGCCTGCACAACCTGCTACAAACAATGTGGCAATAACCTGCATAATAGCTGTGCCGTCCATATTGATTGTCATACCCAAAGGAAGGACGAATGAAGCTACTTCTTCGTTTACGCCGAAATCCTCAACGTTTGTTGAAAGGTTCAACGGCAAAACCGCCGCAGATGAAGATGTTGAGAAGCCGAATATGGCAACTTTTGAAATTTTCTTAACGAACTTTGAAGGGTTGAGTTTTGCGATAACCGCAACCAAAATCGGATAAACGATAAGCAAAAATGCGAACAAAAGAACTGTTGTAACAACCATATACGTAACAGCCGGCTTGATATATGTGATACCGTAAGCGGCAAATGCTCTTGTAAGAAGCATAAAGATTGCGGCAGGGCCGAATGTTGTAACAACATAGTTAAGGAAAACAACGATAATATCGTTTACTTCCTGCACAAGCTTTTTAATGGCTGTAACTTTTTCGCCCAAAATATTTGATGAAACACCTACAACAACAGCAAGGAAAACGATTGAAAGAACCGAGCTGTTTGTTGAGAATACAGCGGCAATATTTGACGGAATAACGTTCAAGATAATCGCCATCGGGTTTGAACTTGTTGAACCTGCCCGGCCTTCAAGACCTGTGATAGCGATATTGAAAAGGCCTGCGGAATATACAATATAACCGAATACGCAAGCAACAGCAAGTCCCAATACAGATGTGAAAAGGAACAAGCCCAATGTTTTAAGCGAAATTCTGCGCAACTGGCTCATATCGGAAATTCTGTTTATAGCCATGATAATTGATGTAAATACCATAGGCACGATAATAAGCTGCAAAGCCCTGATAAAGAGCTGACCGCCGATGTAGAAAAGACCCAAGGCTCTTTCGTTGCCCCGTGCGGTAATATCCCGGAACAAAAGGCTGTTAATTTTAGCCCATTTTTCCCGGCCGCCGTTGGCGATTAAATTCTCCCTTAAAAAAACAACCGCAAGGCCGCAGAGAATACCTGCAACCAATGCGATGAACATATTGCGAACAAACTTTGACTGTTTAGATTTCTGTTTATCCATAATTTTCTCTCCCCGTAATGTTTAAATTTGCTTCACCGAAACAGTTTTCGGTGGAGTGTAACTTACACACCCGGGATTATATTATACCACAAATGACAAATTTGTCTATAAAAAAACATCAAAAAGTTAAAATTTATAGTTTTTGCATATTTTATTTTATATTATAAACCTTTATTTTGTATGTGCATATAAAAATATATAATCAAATCACTTTTTGCCGATTATTGTAAACCGTGAATTTGCTTTTTCACTTGAATTTTAAAAAATTTTTAAAAAAATTATTAAAGCTCCGCCGTTTTTTAAGCCGACAGAGCTTTTAAAATTTACAATCCGCTTTACTTTTTGCAGACTAAGCCGTACAGGCAGTAAGAAATAACCAATTCTGTGGAGATAACCGCAACACAGCCTAAAATCACCCCCGGCAGACCAGCGTTAGTGGGTAATCAACAAACCGTTAAAACCAAACTGCGTTTATGAACCGTAAGCATAATCGGTGATTTCTATAAAATTAGGGATATTATTCCAATAATCCGCCTTTTTTATAAGGGACATTTTCATCATACGCATATCACCAGTGTATGTGTTGCCCGCCGGGTCCGGAATTTCAATTTTGTATGTAAATTCGCCTGTTTGCACATAAAAATATTCGCTGTTTTCCGCAAATATACCGCAAAAGTTATCACCGGAATACAATTCAAGTTTTGTAACTGTTTTCTCATTTACATCCACAGCCAAAAAATCCTTATATCCGTCGGATTTTATTCCCTCAATCAAAATATGCCCATCGTAGAAATCGTATCTCAAACTGAAACCGTCATATTTCACACCGTTTACGGTGCTGTCCTTTATTGTATATACAACCTCTTCTTCACCTGTGGATAAATTTATGGCGTTTATATTACCGTTGCCGGCATTCAGCGTGTACAGCATATTGTCATGGCACAAAACGCCCTTTTCCTCACGACCGAACTCTGTTATTTTTTCTGTTTTCAGCGTATCTACATTTAAGAGTATTATCTCAAATTTCTGGCTGTCAAGCTGTTGGTAAAAAGGTTTACTTCTATCCGGTACGGTTGCTTTTTTAAGCACTAACTCATCACCGTATGCGCCTATAATAAAATACCTGTCTGTATTATCTAAGGTCAATAACTCTGTCTTTTCACCTGTGTTTATATTTACGGTTACTATATTCTTTTTTTCAGAATAGCCTTCTTCATCTAAGTAGCTCTCGATAAAGTATAAATTATCTTCCTTATCACAGGCAATACCGCTTGTGTCATGCATCCATTCGTTGGCGGCAAAGGTATAAAATTTGTTCTTGTTCTCCCCATTAAAATCCATAGAGATTATCTTTGAAAGAGCCTTTTCTCCGTATTTTTTCACCATAATACTGCCGGAGCCGGTATCAAAAACAAGCAGTTTATTTTTTGTAGCCACAGGTCTGACCATGCTGTATGTGTCGCTTATATAGCTTGTACTGCTGTCTGACATATGATCCGACGCCGCATCGCTTGATAAAAAAATTTTGCTTCTGCTTTGATAGTCGGTATAAATTACATTTGAATGAAAGCCAAGACCACTAAGCAACTCATAACAACCGTTTTCTGTTCCGGCATATGTATTTGTCATAAGTCCGTAATCATCAGTTACCATATACAGGTCGTGATGATTGTTTTTGTTGTCAATACCGGTTTCAAAATGGTTGTCATCTGTTTTAGCGCATGATGAGAACAAAAGCATTATCAATACAAGTAAATATATCTTTTTCATAACTTTTTTGAATGCCATATAATTTCTCCCATAACAACAAGATAATATGTCTAATATTACAAATGAACCAAAGCGGAATATTCCTTTTAATCCACAATTTCACCTCAAAACCAAATTGTGTATAATCACTATTTTTTTAAACTTTTATTTATATTTTTAGTGTATCATATATATAATTGTAATGTCAACCCCGATTTTGTGTATTTTATTTGTCAAATTTAACGAAAAAGAACCTGCCGATTTCAGCAGGTTCTTTAAGTTTAATTGTTTATTGTTCCTCCAAATCGGAGATATTTACAAGTATGCCGTTTACTTTAACTTCGCCGCCGGCGGGAATTAAAATATATTTTCTGCCGTCTATTACTCTTGCGGTTACATAGTGGCTGTTTTCCTGTGAAACGGAAATTTTAACCTCCGGTGTTTCCACCGTAAACTTTTTGGTGCTTATAACATTGTCAGGTTTAACCGTGCCGTTATCCCCGTACCGGTCGGCATATTTTTCTCTGAAATCTTCAATGTTTTCTTCTTTTACCCCTGTGCTTTGGAGTATATCCCCCATATCCGCCCGAGAAAGTTCCAAAGCGGTGGGAATTTTAGCCCCTTTGTGTTCTTCAACACGCCTTATAATTTCATCATTTACCTGTTGCACCACCTGAAAACTGCAATCTTCCCCCAGTGTGTCCTCTATCATGGCGGCAAAACTGTTTTTCTGTTCCTCGGCGCTCATGGGTATATCCGCTTGGAAAATCGTGTCTATAAAAGCCTGGTGGATATTGTCCGGATTTTTAACATAGTACAGGGCGCTGTAAATATTTGTTGCTCTGTCGTCAAAAGAGGGGAACATAAATGCCATTTCCGGGTTTTGGGCGATGTGACCGGAGGAAATACTGCGAAAATCCATATTTTCGCTGTCATATTTAAGTTCCGACTTTGCCGGTTTTACAGGGCAAACTGCGCATATAAAATAATCGAAAATTTGTCCGGAACTATCCGGCAAAAGCTCGTCGTTTTTGTCCTTGTACGGCACATCGTATCTGTCGCTTGCAAGAAGAATAAGGAAATCATTATCCCCCAAATCGGTACATTGAATGATATTTTCAATCAATTTTTTGCGATATTCTTCGTCTTTCAGTGCAGTGTCGTTAAGGTTCATAAGCAGGGTGTGCTCGCTGCCCTCAATAACCTGCTTTGAAGAAAATTCGATATTCAGCAAATTTCTGCCCAAAGTGCCGGAAAGGCTCTTTTTAAGCAGTGCAAGGTACATTTCTTTTTCTTCCTGTTCCATAAGGGTTAAGGAAGCATCAAAAGAAGATACAATATTTTTACTGCTGTTTACAAAAACTCCGTATATATGATTTATGTTGTTGTAATCCGGCTTAAATCTTTTTTTAATTTCATTTATCTCTAATTTATTCATTAAATGCCTCTTTAAATATTTGATATAATTTATTATACAATTTGCAGGTGAATTTGTCCACCAAAAAGAAATGACCCCCGATTTTTCGGGGGTCAATGTCAAAAAGAAATATATAAGTAATAATTCAATTAAAGCTTTTATTTATGTAAACCTACAATAGGAAGATCCGTCATAGGAATATCTTCGCTTGTCTGCATGCTGTCCTGGAAAGCGATGTATTCTTCCTTTGTCATAATCGGTTTGTAATCGGCAATATTTTCTTTTGCCGCCTTTGCGCCGTCCTTCATAAGTCTGTATGTTGTAAGGGCGTAAATTTTAGCCGTAACAACATAAGCAAGATACGGGTCAACAAACTCGAAATCCGGGTTGTGGAAACCGCCGACCTGTCCGCCTGTGCCAAAGTGTACCAAAGGCATAAGGCAAGAAATATCGCCGTAGTCATCGGAACCTGTGCTGTGTGCCTCGTCAACTTTAACATTTGTATATTTGCCCTCTGCGGCGATGTCGTCAAGAACACTCTTCAACACTTCGATATGTGGGTTAGCCATTTCTGACATATAGCCTGCCATAGATTCAATATGCAAACCGCAACCTGTTGCCATGGCAGCGGCACGGAGAGAACGGTCAACCTTCATTGATGCGTCTTTGTATGCCTCAGGGGTTTTAGCTCTTGCGCAAACCTGCATTGTAACATGGTCGGCAATAACATTAACGGCAGTGCCGCCGTCCTGAATGAAGTAGTGAACACGAACTGTGTCCTCATCACGGTAGCTTTCCTGTTGGAGAGCCATATTTACCATTGCGGATGTTGCGGCATTCAAAGCGTCAACACCGTGGTGTGGCATACCTGCGGCATGTGCCGAACGGCCTGTGAATGTTACGGTTTTATTGATAAAGCCGTTTGATGTGCCGTTCATAATTGACATATCACAGCCGGCCTGTGTGTGGTGACCCAGGGCAATATCTATATCGTCCATTGCACCCACTCTGATAAGTTCGCACTTACCGCCGCCGTAATGGAGTTTGCCTTCCTTCATAAGCTGATTTTTAAAAGTAATATCAACAAATTCCTCGGCAGGTACAGCCATAAAGCAGATATTTCCGCCTAAGGCGGCCTTTACCTCCGGATCTGTCAAAGCCAATGCGGCACCTACAACGCCTGTAAGCTGTGCGTTATGTCCGCAACAGTGCGAATTGCCGTTCCAAGCGTCCTTGTTGTTCGGAATAGGCAAAGCGTCCATTTCCCCCATAACCGCAAGGGTAGGTCCTTCGGTTGAACCCTTAGGGTTCAAATAAGTTTTAACGCCGGTGATAGCCCAGCCCTCTTCATTTTCAAGGCCCAGTTTTTTCATCCATTCGCAGTATTTACCTGCGGTTCTCACTTCTTTGTAACCAAGTTCGGCATGATGCCAAATGTCATCGCCAAATGCTATGATTTTGTCCTTTTTTGAATCAATGATGTCAATAATCTTTTGTTCTATCGGATCCCACATAGTCCAATCTCCTTTTTCTTTTTTCAATAGTATTTTTCTTTTTCCTAATAGCTTTCTGAGCTATTGTTCATATTATACAATTTTATTTTTGTTTTAGCAATACAAAATGTAAACTTTGTTTTAAGAAACAAAAAGCCCACCGAAAATTCGGAGGGCTTTGGTATTTTGCATAAAGTTTGGGTAACTTTACTATAAATGTTACTTTTTCATAGCATTGTGCATTTTTTGTGCGGAGAGAAGAACAGCGGCTCTTGATGCCTCAAAGCTGATACCGCCCTGCATATAGAGCTGGTAAGGCTCACGAAGCGGTGCGTCGCATGAAAGCTCGATAGATGAACCCATTGTAAAAGCGCCTGCCGCCATTATAATCTGGCTGTCATAGCCCGGCATATCCCCCGGTTCCGGGGCGGCAAAACTGTCTATCGGTGATGCCGACTGAATGGCACGGCATATTTCTATTATATTCTCACCGTTGCGGCAGTTGATTATTGTAATAATGTCGTTTCTGTCCTCTTGATAAGGCGGTTCGGTTACAAAGCCCATTTTTTCGTAAAGGCAAGATGTGTAAATGCTTGTTTTAAGTGCATTTGCGGTAACCATAGGGGCAAAATAAACACCCAGATACATATCTCTTAAAACATCGTTTGTACAGCCGATTTCCCTGCCTGTGCCCGGGGCTGTAAGGCGGTGACCGCAAAGTTCCACAAGGTCGGCTCTGCCGGCAATGTAACCGCCGGTAGGCGCAATTCCGCCGCCCGGGTTTTTGATAAGAGAACCCATCATTAAATCCGCACCGTACCGCAAAGGCTCTTCTTTGTGGGTGTACTCACCGTAGCAGTTGTCCACCATAACGATTATATCTTTGTTTACGGATTTTGCGGCGTCCCGAATTTCCTTGATGGTTTCAAGTGACAGAGCCTTTCTGTCTGCATAGCCTCTGCTGCGCTGTATATAGCAAACTTTTGCATCGGCGCATTTTTCTTTAATTTTTTCAATATCCGGCTTTGAACCCGGCAACAAATCGCACTGGTCGTAAATAACGCCGTAGTCCATAAGGCTGCCATAGTGTGAACCGTCTATTCCTATTACTCCGTGTAAAGTATCGTAAGGTGTGCCGGTAACGCAAACCATTTTGTCACCTGTCCTCAAAACGCCGAACAAGGCAACTGTCAATGTATGAGTGCCGGACATAAAATTATGGCGGCAAAGAGCGTCCTCGGCCCCTACTATATCCGCAAAAAGTCTGTCCAATCCGTCACGGCCCTTATCATCGTAGCCGTATCCTGTTGTGCCTACCAAATGTGCGGAGGAAATTCCGTTGTTGATAAAAGCCTTTAAAACCTTGAGCTGGTTGTAGGTGCTGACTTCGTCCACCTTGTCAAAATAAGGTTTGCAAAGAGTCATAACCTCCCGGTCAAGTTTAATAAATTCATCGCTGATGTCAAAAAATTTTTCGATCATATACTTTTCCTATTCCGATATTTTGTACAAATACAGTTTATCTGTTTTTTTAAAACCTAAGTTTTCGTAAAAATTTACAAGTTCGTTGCGGCAAACAAGCCTTGCAGGCTTATTTTGCAAATCTGCCAAGATTGTTTTTATTATTGTGCCGGCACAGCCCTTGCCTCTTGCCTGTGCGGCAGTGGAAACAAATGATATATACCCGTAACCGCTGTAATCGGCAACAAATGCTCCGGATAAAATTTTATTATCTTCGCTTATTGTATAAAGATTACCTGTTCCCTGATTTATGGGCAAAGTAAAATATGGGTAGACAAAATCTCTGTCGATACCGGGAAAATTTTCGCCGCAAAACCCTGCAAAATCATAAATATTTTTATTTTTGCAGACTTCCGCAACAGGGTTGACACCTGTAACGGCGGAAAACCCCTCCATCACAGTCAGCCTTTCCGATACAGGCAAAGACAGTTGTCCCTGCCGGCTTTCTATCGTTTTTAGCCCGGTAAAACGGCAAAAAATTTTAACGTTTTCAAGCTCTTCCGGCGATAAATTGCCGCCTACCGACAGGTTTTCCCCTTTTGCCATAAGACATTTGTCGCCCAACACATAAAATGCGCTGTTGCGACAAAAACCGAAGTTTTCATACTCAAATTTTATTTTATCCGAAATAAAATAATTCTTTTTTAAATTCTCGGTAAACCGCCCAATGCAGTCACGGGCGTTTTTTATCATAATTCATTTACCAATCTCTTAAAGTGGCGACCTCTTTCTTCAAAGTTCCGATACAAATCAAAACTTGCGGAGGCAGGGCTGAAGCTTACTATATCCCCGGCAGAGGTATTTTCATACATAAGTTTAACCGCCTGCTCCATATTTTCCGCATGGAGAATTTTAATGCCGGATTTTTCAAAGTCCGGGTGCTCCCTTACAACTTTTTCAATCTTAGGGCCTGTTTGACCCATAACAACCAAAATCTTAACATGGTCTATAATCGGCTGTGCCAAAGGTTCGTAAGGTATCTTTTTATCATAACCGCCGGCTATGATACATATTTTTTGCGGAAAGCTGTTTAATCCTGCAATGGTTCTTGTAGGGCTTGTGGCGATTGAATCGTTAAACCACCAGACGCCGTTTAAGGTTCTCACAGGTTCTATTCTGTGTTCAACCCCCTTAAATTCACGGGCGACCTTTGTCATTACATCGTCGCTTACCCGGCCGTCAACGGCGCAAAATGCAGCCAACAGATTTTCAAGGTTATGCTTACCACGAAGTGCCACTTCATCTTGGTGAACTATTCTTCTGCCGGAAACAACAAGATAACCGTCGCCGTCAATATAACCGCTGTTCTTCTTATCCGACAAGTCACTCAGACGAGAAAAATACCGGCATTCCCCTTTTACATCTTTATACATATTGCGGCTGATTTCATTTTCATAGCCCAAAACCGCTTTTGAGTTCGGCTTTTGATACAAAAGAATATTTCTCTTAGCGTCGATATACTCCTGCATATCCTTGTGGTGATCAAGGTGGTTAGGAGTAACATTTGTGACAACCGCCACATCGGGAGATTGGCGCATTGAAATAAGCTGAAAACTTGAAAGCTCCACAACCGCCACATCATTTTCTTTTACATCCATTGCAACAGGTAAAAGCGCCTTGCCTATATTACCGCCAAGGTGAACATTTTTACCTGAGGCTTTCAGCATTTCGCTTATAAGGGTTGTAGTGGTTGTCTTGCCGTCGGACCCTGTTACGGCATAGATTTTGCATGGACAAAGTGAAAAAAACAACTCCATTTCACTTGTTACGGTTATGCCCTCTTTTATCCGATCTTGAAGTTCTTTTGTATAAAATTCAAAGCCCGGTGTGCGCAATATCATATCTTGATTTTTAAGCCCATCAAGATAATTTTCACCCAAAGAAAGATTCACACCTAATTTTTTAAGTTCATCTCCATAATCGCCGAACTTTGAAAACTCCTTTTTGTCGCATAAAGTGACCTTGGCACCGTATTCCGTAAACATTTTTATAAGGGTTTTGTGGCTTACGCCTGCGCCTATAAAGGCAACTTTTTTACCCTTTAAACCGTTGTAAAACTCCACAGCTTTGTTTTCCATAAAACCGTTTCCTCCGTTGTTTACAATTTGTTAATAATCAAACAAAAGTCAGTTAAAACTCACTTGTGACAGTATTATAAACCGATTTTCCGTTTATGGCAACTGTTTTGTAAAAACTTACAAAATTATACACAGGCATAAATTTTTATTGAAATTCATTTATGTTAGTGATAAAATATTCTCAATAATTTTTCAAGGATTATTTAAAACTCTGTAATCCGAAGAAAAAATTTTAGGGCGTTTTTACAATTTATATGTTACGGTATATTGGAGGGCGCTTTTTATTTTTTTAATTTTATCGGTTTTTCTAACCTTACGCCGATAGAAAATAACTTATATAGGAGGGATATTTATGAAGGTTGATTTTGACAGCATTTTTGGAGCAAAAGTTTTTAATGACAGCGTTATGAAGGAGCGACTTTCTAATAATGCTTACGAGTCTATCAGAGTTGCAAGAGACGAAGCCCAGATTTGGGATACATCTTATGCGGATGAAATTGCGGAAGCTATCAAAGTTTGGGCCATGGAACAAGGTGCGACACATTTCTTGCACTGGCATTCACCGCTGACCGGCACAAACAGCGGCAGACATGACTCATTCCTTGACGGAACTGATAAGGAGGGTAAACCTATCGTAAATTTCTCCGGCAAACAGCTTACAAAAGCAGAAAGCGACGGTTCAAGTTTTCCGTCCGGCGGTTTGCGTTCCACATTTGAGGCGAGAGGTTACACCGTTTGGGATACAACAAGTCCATGTTTTGTAATGGGTACTACCCTTTACATTCCTACGGCATTTGCGGCTTTCACAGGTGAGGCGCTTGACTACAAAACCCCACTTTTGAGAACCACACAGGCTTTGAACAAACAGGGCGTAAGACTTTTTAAAGCCATGGGCTTTGATGACATTACATATGTAAAACCTACCGTAGGTGCCGAGCAGGAATACTTCCTTGTTGACAAAGAATTGTTTGACAAAAGACTTGACCTTAGGGAAACAGGCAGAACCATCTTCGGTGCAATGAGTGCCAAAGGCCAGGAATTGGGCGATCACTACTACGGCAGCACAATGGAACGTGTAAGAGAATTTATGCGTGATATTGACGATCAGCTTTGGAGATTGGGCATTGCCGCAAAAACAGAGCATAACGAAGTTGCTCCGGGTCAGTTTGAACTTGCCTGCGTTTACGATTACGCCAACATCAGCTGCGATCACAACCAGTTGGTTATGGATATAATGAGAAAGACAGCACTCAGACATGATATGGTTTGTCTTTTGTACGAAAAACCTTTTGCAGGCGTTAACGGTTCCGGCAAACACAACAACTACTCCCTTGTTACAAACACAGGTGAGAACTTGCTTGCCCCTACAAAAACACCTGAAAAGAACATCAAGTTCCTTATCACCGTTGCCGCATTTATGAAAGGCGTTGACGAACATGCCGATTTGCTTCGTCTTTCCGCCACTACACAGGGCAATGACTTCCGTCTCGGTGCATCCGAGGCACCGCCTGCAATAGTTTCAATGTACTTGGGCGGCCCGTTGCAAACAGTTATAGAAGACATAGCCATGGGTCATGCGATTGACCACGATAAATACAAAAAGGATATTCTTTTGGGCGCAAAGGTTTTGCCGCTTTTGACAGTTGACGAGGGCGACAGAAACAGAACTTCCCCATTTGCATTTACAGGTTATAAATTTGAGTTCCGTATGGTTGGTTCTTCACAGCCTTTGGGATTTGTAAACACAATTATCAACGCACTTGTTACGATTTCTTTCAGAGAATTTGCTAAGGAAATTGAAAACTATGACGGCGATAAGATTAAAAAGGCATACGAAATCGTTTCAAGAGAATATTTTGCACACAAGAGAATTCTTTTCAACGGCAACGGTTATTCAGACGAATGGGTTGAAGAAGCCGCAAGAAGAGGTTTGCCGAACCTTAACTGTACGGTAAAGGCAATACCTGTTTTGAAAAAGCCTGAAAACATTGAATTTTTGAAGAGAGCCAAGGCTTTGACCGAGGAAGAAGTCGAATCAAGATACAATGTAATGTTTACAAGATATATTCAAAAGAGCAACATTGAATTAAACGTTGCCCGGGAAATGGTAAACAAACAGATTTTGCCTGCGGCTATCGAATACTGCGGCGATCTTGCAAAAGCCAACTACTATGGCGAAAAGGTAGGTATTCTCAACGGTGTAACGGTTAAATCCCAGAGAGTTATCTCAGAACTTGCAGACGAAATTGACGCTTTGTGTGAAACACTTGTTAAAAATCACAAAGAGGCAATGGAAATGCCTACGCAGGAACAACAGGCAAACGCTTTGTATGAAGTTTGTTCAAAAGACTTGCCGGCTTTGAGAGAAAAGGTTGATTATCTTGAAACCGTAATGCCTAAGGATAAATGGCCTATGCCGACATACACAGATTTGTTCTTTGACTTATAATAAAAAACAATATTTAAGGGCGTCACTGTTAAGCGGTGCCCTTTTTCTTGCCTTTTCATTAAATTTTTATTAAATATTCATATTATTGTGTTTATTATAATAAAATTTTGTGATATACTTTAAACGATATATTTATTATTCGGTTCGGAGGCACAAATTGAAAAGAAAATTTTCTGCTTTACTTTTTTTAATAATATTTGTATTTTCCGGTTGTTCATCCGGCAAAATAACCACCTTTACCCTGCCGCGGGAAACTATGCCTACAAATTTTGACCCGCAAATAGCGTCAAACCCGGAAGATTTACTTGTCATAGCCAATATATTTGACGGATTGTTTGAAAAGCGCAACGGCGAAATTGTATATAACCTGGCTGAAAGCTGTGATATTTCATCCGATGGCAAAACCTACACAATAAAAATAAAGCAAGGTAGCGTATATCACGCCAAAAGCTCAAAAAGCGAATTTGAGGGAAAAGCCGTAACTGCAGATGATTTTGTATTTGCATTGCAAAGAGTGGTAAATCCAAAAATGCACTCTCCTTACGCCTCCGATTTTTCAAATATTAAAAACGCACAGTCGATTATAAACGGCGGAGATGTAAATTCTTTGGGCGTTTATGCAAAGGATCGGCACACTGTTGTTATTCAACTTGAAAACTCGGACTACAACTTTATCGAAAAGCTATGCCTTACCGCCGCATACCCATGCAACAAGGAATTTTTCGAAAGTTCCGGCGGTACTTACGGATTGAGCGCCGATAAAATTTTGGGCAACGGCCCCTTTAAGCTCAGTTACATAGACGATGCCGCCGCAACCTTGGTAAGAGTTGATGATGACAAAACATATCTGCAAAGAATAAGGATAGAAAAGGTTTCGTCCGATGAACTTGCTGCGTCTTACGAAAATGAGGATATAAGCTGCTATTATTCCCTTTCCGAAGTTAAAAACCCTGCCTCCGGCACTTCGGTAACGGAATTTGACAGCATAGTAAACACACTTGTTTTTAATGCAAATAAAACAGAGTTAAATAATGAAAATATAAGAAAAGCCTTAGGCTGGTATGCTTACGGATTTGAAAATTCCGGTGCAAACCCGCAGGCGGTATCCCCTGCCTATTCGATTTTTCCGGGTACAACCGTTCTTAACGGCAGTTTGATAAATACACAGTACACCGTACAAAAGCGGGAGTACCTAAGCGCAGAACCGAAAGAGCTTTTTCAAACAGGGCTTTCGGAGACAGGTCTTGGAAAAATCGAAAACCTTACGGTGCTTGTACCCGGTGACAGCGCATATTCAATAATATATGAAAATATAAATCAGCTGTGGCAAAAAAATTTGGGTGTATTTTTTAAGATCGAATACCTGCCTTCCAATCAAATAAAGGCAAGAGTGAGCCGGGGAGATTTCGACATAGCCTTTTTGCCGTTAAGCGGTGAAAACGATACCCCATACGGTATATTGGATATATTTACACCATACTCCGGCCGGGTGGCAAACTCGGTAGCCCTGGCTAAAGCGGACAGTGCAAACCTCAGTTTAAATTATATAATCGACAGCGAAAATACAATAATCAATTCAGCATTGGCGGTGCCTATGGGCAGTGATAAAACCACACTTGTTTACAGATCATCTTTCAGCGATATTTATGCCGACCCATACACAGGTGTAGTCAATCTTAAAACCGCAAAAGCAAAATAAGTTTGATACCCCTATTAGGGTATTTTGCAACTTGATATAATAAGTTAGTATAACTTATTGTTTTAAATGACAAATCTTGAAAATTTGTCATTTTTTTATTGACAAATATACCCCAGGGGGTATATAATGTGATTATGAAAGGAAATACCCTATGGGGTATGGTGAACTGATGGGTAATATTGAAAGAAAAAACCATGTCAACGACGACATTATCAAAAGACTTTCAAGGATTGAAGGGCAAGTAAGAGGAATAAAGGATATGGGCGAAAGCGGCCGTTCCTGTAAAGAAATTCTAACACAGCTGTCCGCCGTGCAAAGCGCTGTTAAACAGGTTGCAAAGCTTGTAATGCTTGACCACTTGGAACACTGCGTTGTGGAAAATATCCAAGACGGTGATATAGACCTTGACCGGGCTTTAAAAGATATTTCGGAAGTTGTTGACCAATTTTCAAAAATGAAATAATTATAAGAAAGGATACATATTATGAGCACACACAAGTTATCTATCACAGGCATTGACTGTGCAAACTGTGCCGCGAATCTTGAAAGGCACATTGCAAAAATTGACGGTCTCAGCAATGTTTCCATCAATTTTATGGGAGAAAAACTTATATTTGACTGTGATGATGCAAAATATGACGAGATGATAGGCGAGATAAAGGCTGTTATCGACAAGGTTGAGCCTGACGCTGTTTTGGGCGGTGATAACAAACCTCGGCAGACAAAAGAACATCATCACGAACACAACCACGAACACGGCGAGGAATGTGGTTGCGGTCACAAACACCACCACGATCACGGTGAAGAATGTGGTTGCGGCCACGATCATCATCACGAACACGGTGAGGAATGCGGTTGCGGTCATGATCATCACCACGAACATGGCGAAGAATGTGGTTGTGGTCACGATCATCACCACGAACATGGCGAAGAATGCGGTTGTGGTCACGAACATCATCACGATCACGGCGAAGAATGCGGTTGTGGTCACGAACATCATCACGATCACGGCGAAGAATGCGGTTGTGGTCACGATCATCACCACGATCACGGTGAGGAATGTAGTTGCGGCCACGATCAGCATCATGAACATGGTGAAGAATGCAGTTGCGGCCACGATCAGCATCACGAACACGGTGAAGAATGCGGTTGCGGTCACGAACAACACCACGATGAACCGGACGAAAATGCCAAATTTGTTAAGTGTAAAACAGAACTTACAGATGTTGACTGTCCGAACTGTGCTGAAAAATTAAAAAATGCAATCAGTGAAATTGATGGCATTTACAATGTCTCGGTAAATCATATTCGGGAGCGTTTGATTTTTGTTTGCGAAAGTGAAAAAGCCGAAAAGTTGATTGACGAAATCAAAAAGGTTGCTGAGGACGCCTTACCTGAGGCAAATGTAGGTGAAATTCTTTCAAAAGAAGAAACCGAAAGACCGGAAATACATCACCATGAACATGGCGAAGAATGCGGTTGCGGTCACGATCACCACCACGATCACGGCGAAGAATGTGGTTGTGGTCACGATCACCACCACGAACACGGCGAAGAATGCGGTTGCGGTCACGAACACCACCACGATCACGGTGAAAGCTGTTCTTGCGGTCACGATCACCACCATGAACATAAAGAAATTTCCGGCAGAAGCCACAAAATGAGCATCACAGGAATTGACTGTGCTAACTGTGCAGGCAATCTTGAAAGACACATTGCAAAAATCGAGGGTCTCAGCAACGTTTCTATTAACTTTATGCAGGAAAAATTGATGTTCGACTGCGACCCGGATAAGTTCCCTGCCCTCTTGGAAGAAATCAAGAAATG